>NZ_JAPZPY010000003.1:0-302245 GCF_027529605.1 Mycobacterium hippophais
GGTGCGCGAGATCATGGGGTCGCTGCCCGAGGCCGCCCAGGAGGCCATCCGCGAGGACCTCGAGGGCACGAACCAGGGCCGCAGCGAATTCGGCGACGAACCGACGTCGCGTCATCACCGGAGCCACGAGGACGACGCCCCGACCGCCTCCATCCCGGTCGCCCGGGAGCGCTAGACCTGTTTCACGCAGTCGCCGCGCGGTCCGTCGGACCGCGCGGCGATTGCATGTGTGGACCCCTCGCCACCCCGCTGCGCCACCGCCGCCCGCCGGTAGGTGCTCACCACCGGATTCGACGCGAGAAACGGCGTGTGAACCCTTGACGGAACGGCCCCGACGGGCCAATGTGTTGGGCAGCATGTTGTACGGGTCGAGGACGCCAGCCAGCGCCCAGCCAGCCCCAGCGTGCGACGGATACGGGCTTGTTGAGGAATGCTGATTGCCGGAATAGGCGGACGTGCGCTATTGTTGGACGTTGCGCTGGCTGCATCCTGCCCACCTCACCTGCACCTGACACCCGCCTGGCCTGAGCCCCGTTTCGCTCAGTGATCTAGTCGCGTGCCGTGCGTCGGAGAGTCCCCTTCAGGGGCACGGACAGGCTGAAGTCAGCCGAACCGACGCAGATATCGCGGCCAAACGGAACCGGCACACCGGCTCTCGGGCAGTCGCATGAGGTGCTGGAAGGAATGCATCTTGGCAGTCTCTAGCCAGAGCAAGTCAGCAGAAGCTATCACCAATAACTCCGTTCCCGGAGCCCCAAACCGCATTTCCTTCGCCAAGCTCCGCGAGCCTCTCGAGGTTCCGGGGCTGCTCGACGTGCAGACGGACTCCTTCGAATGGCTCATCGGGTCCGACCGGTGGCGCGAGACCGCGAAAGCACGCGGCGACGTCAACCCCAGCGGCGGCCTCGAAGAGGTGCTGACCGAACTCTCACCGATCGAGGACTTCTCCGGCTCCATGTCGCTGTCGTTCTCCGACCCGCGTTTCGACGAGGTCAAGGCGCCGGTCGACGAGTGCAAAGACAAGGACATGACGTACGCGGCCCCGCTGTTCGTCACGGCCGAGTTCATCAACAACAACACCGGCGAGATCAAGAGCCAGACGGTGTTCATGGGTGACTTCCCGATGATGACGGAGAAGGGCACCTTCATCATCAACGGCACCGAGCGTGTCGTGGTCAGCCAGCTGGTCCGCTCGCCGGGCGTGTACTTCGACTCGACGATCGACAAGTCCACCGAGAAGACGCTGCACAGCGTCAAGGTGATCCCCGGCCGCGGCGCGTGGCTGGAGTTCGACGTCGACAAGCGCGACACCGTCGGCGTCCGCATCGACCGCAAGCGCCGTCAGCCCGTCACCGTGCTGCTCAAGGCGCTGGGCTGGACCAACGAGCAGATCACCGAGCGGTTCGGCTTCAGCGAGATCATGATGAGCACGCTGGAGAAGGACAACACCGCAGGCACCGACGAGGCGCTGCTCGACATCTACCGGAAGCTGCGCCCGGGCGAGCCGCCCACCAAGGAGTCCGCGCAGACCCTGCTGGAGAACCTGTTCTTCAAGGAGAAGCGCTACGACCTGGCCCGCGTCGGCCGCTACAAGGTCAACAAGAAGCTCGGCATCACGGCCAATCCGAGTGCGCCGTCCTCGACGACGCTGACCGAGGAAGACGTCGTCGCCACCATCGAGTACCTGGTCCGGCTGCACGAAGGCCAGACCACGATGACGGTGCCCGGTGGCGTCGAGGTGCCCGTCGAGGTCGACGACATCGACCACTTCGGCAACCGCCGGCTGCGCACCGTGGGTGAGCTGATCCAGAACCAGATCCGGGTCGGCCTGTCCCGCATGGAGCGTGTCGTCCGCGAGCGGATGACCACGCAGGACGTCGAGGCGATCACGCCGCAGACCCTGATCAACATCCGCCCGGTCGTGGCGGCGATCAAGGAGTTCTTCGGCACGTCGCAGCTGTCGCAGTTCATGGACCAGAACAACCCGCTGTCGGGTCTGACCCACAAGCGTCGCCTGTCGGCGCTGGGCCCGGGTGGTCTGTCCCGTGAGCGCGCCGGCCTCGAGGTCCGCGACGTGCACTCCAGCCACTACGGCCGGATGTGCCCGATCGAGACGCCTGAAGGTCCGAACATCGGCCTGATCGGTTCGCTGTCGGTGTACGCGCGCGTCAACCCGTTCGGCTTCATCGAGACGCCGTACCGCAAGGTCTCCGACGGTGTGGTCACCGACCAGATCGACTACCTCACCGCTGACGAGGAGGATCGCCACGTCGTGGCGCAGGCCAACTCGCCGACCGACGACAGCGGCCGCTTCTCCGAGGAGCGCGTCCTGGTCCGCCGGAAGGGCGGCGAGGTCGAGTTCGTCTCGGCGACCGAGGTCGACTACATGGACGTCTCGCCGCGCCAGATGGTGTCGGTGGCCACGGCCATGATCCCGTTCCTCGAGCACGACGACGCCAACCGTGCCCTGATGGGTGCCAACATGCAGCGCCAGGCGGTTCCGCTGGTGCGCAGCGAGGCACCGCTGGTGGGTACCGGTATGGAGTTGCGTGCCGCCATCGATGCCGGCGACGTCGTCGTCAGCGAGAAGGCGGGCGTGGTCGAGGAGGTATCGGCCGACTACATCACCGTGATGGCCGACGACGGCAGCCGCAAGACCTACCGGATGCGCAAGTTCGCGCGGTCCAACCACGGCACGTGCGCCAACCAGCGCCCGATCGTGGACGCCGGGCAACGGGTCGAGTCCGGCCAGGTGGTCGCCGACGGTCCGTGCACCCAGAACGGTGAGATGGCGCTGGGCAAGAACCTGCTCGTCGCGATCATGCCGTGGGAGGGTCACAACTACGAGGACGCGATCATCCTCAGCAACCGTCTGGTCGAAGAGGACGTGCTCACCTCGATTCACATCGAAGAGCACGAGATCGATGCCCGCGACACCAAGCTGGGCGCCGAGGAGATCACCCGGGACATCCCGAACGTCTCCGACGAGGTGCTGGCCGATCTCGACGAGCGCGGCATCGTCCGCATCGGCGCCGAGGTCCGCGACGGCGACATCCTGGTCGGCAAGGTCACGCCCAAGGGTGAGACCGAGCTGACCCCGGAGGAGCGGCTGCTCCGCGCGATCTTCGGTGAGAAGGCGCGCGAGGTCCGCGACACGTCGCTCAAGGTGCCGCACGGCGAGTCCGGCAAGGTCATCGGTATCCGCGTGTTCTCGCGCGAGGACGATGACGAGCTGCCCGCCGGCGTCAACGAGCTGGTCCGCGTCTACGTGGCCCAGAAGCGCAAGATCTCCGACGGCGACAAGCTCGCCGGACGCCACGGCAACAAGGGCGTCATCGGCAAGATCCTGCCGATCGAGGACATGCCGTTCCTCCCGGACGGCACGCCGGTCGACATCATCCTGAACACGCACGGTGTGCCGCGACGGATGAACATCGGCCAGATCCTCGAGACGCACCTGGGCTGGGTCGCCAAGGCGGGCTGGAACATCCAGGTCGCCGACGGCTCCGGCGCCGCCGTGCCGGACTGGGCGGACAAGCTGCCCGAGGAGCTGCACTCGGCTCCCGCGGACAGCATCGTCGCCACTCCGGTGTTCGACGGTGCCCGCGAGAACGAGCTCGAGGGTCTGCTGGCCTCGACGCTGCCCAACCGGGACGGCGACGTGATGGTCGACGGACAGGGCAAGGCCGTGCTGTACGACGGCCGCAGCGGCGAGCCGTTCCCGTATCCGGTCACGGTCGGCTACATGTACATCCTGAAGCTGCACCACCTCGTGGACGACAAGATCCACGCCCGTTCCACCGGTCCGTACTCGATGATCACCCAGCAGCCGCTGGGCGGTAAGGCGCAGTTCGGTGGGCAGCGGTTCGGCGAGATGGAGTGCTGGGCCATGCAGGCCTACGGCGCGGCGTACACGCTGCAGGAGCTCTTGACCATCAAGTCCGACGACACCGTCGGCCGGGTCAAGGTCTACGAGGCGATCGTCAAGGGCGAGAACATCCCCGAGCCGGGCATTCCGGAGTCGTTCAAGGTGCTTCTCAAGGAACTGCAGTCGCTGTGCCTCAACGTCGAGGTGCTCTCCAGTGAGGGCACTGCGATCGAGATGCGCGACAGCGACGACGAGGATCTGGAGCGCGCTGCGGCGAATCTGGGAATCAACCTGTCGCGCAACGAATCCGCATCCGTCGAGGATCTCGCTTAACAGCTGGTCATTTTTCTAGTCCCGAAAGGGGAAAGGGAGTTACGTGCTAGACGTCAACTTCTTCGATGAGCTCCGCATCGGCCTTGCCACCGCCGACGACATCCGTCAGTGGTCCTACGGCGAGGTCAAGAAGCCGGAGACCATCAACTACCGCACGCTGAAGCCTGAGAAGGACGGCCTGTTCTGCGAGAAGATCTTCGGACCTACTCGCGACTGGGAGTGCTACTGCGGTAAGTACAAGCGCGTCCGCTTCAAGGGCATCATCTGTGAGCGGTGCGGTGTCGAGGTGACCCGTGCCAAGGTGCGCCGCGAGCGGATGGGCCACATCGAGCTGGCCGCACCGGTCACGCACATCTGGTACTTCAAGGGCGTTCCGTCGCGCTTGGGTTACCTGCTGGACCTGGCGCCGAAGGATCTCGAAAAGATCATCTACTTCGCCGCCTACGTCATCACCGCGGTGGACACCGAGATGCGCCACAACGAGCTCTCGACGCTCGAGGCCGAGATGGTCGTCGAGAAGAAGTCCGTCGAGGATCAGCGTGACGCGGACCTGGAGGCCCGGGCCCAGAAGCTCGAGGCCGACCTGGCCGAGCTGGAGAAGGAAGGTGCCAAGTCCGACGTGCGCCGCAAGGTGCGCGACGGCGGCGAGCGCGAGATGCGCCAGCTGCGTGACCGGGCCCAGCGTGAGCTGGACCGGCTCGACGAGATCTGGACCACCTTCACCAAGCTGGCGCCCAAGCAGCTGATCGTCGACGAGAACCTCTACCGCGAGATCGTCGACCGCTACGGCGAGTACTTCCAGGGCGCCATGGGTGCGGAGTCGATCAAGAAGCTCATCGAGAACTTCGACATCGACGCCGAGGCCGACTCGCTGCGCGACACCATCAAGAACGGCAAGGGGCAGAAGAAGCTTCGCGCCCTGAAGCGGCTCAAGGTGGTCGCGGCGTTCCAGTCCAACCGGAACTCGCCGCTGGGCATGGTGCTCGACGCCGTTCCGGTGATCCCGCCGGAGCTGCGCCCGATGGTGCAGCTCGACGGTGGCCGCTTCGCCACCTCGGACCTCAACGACCTGTACCGCCGCGTGATCAACCGCAACAACCGGTTGAAGCGACTGATCGACCTCGGCGCGCCCGAGATCATCGTCAACAACGAGAAGCGGATGCTCCAGGAGTCGGTGGACGCGCTGTTCGACAACGGCCGGCGCGGCCGTCCGGTCACCGGACCGGGCAACCGTCCGCTCAAGTCGCTGTCCGATCTGCTCAAGGGCAAGCAGGGCCGGTTCCGTCAGAACCTGCTCGGCAAGCGCGTCGACTACTCGGGCCGTTCGGTCATCGTGGTCGGCCCGCAGCTCAAGCTGCACCAGTGCGGTCTGCCGAAGCTGATGGCGCTCGAGCTGTTCAAGCCGTTCGTGATGAAGCGTCTGGTCGACCTGAACCACGCGCAGAACATCAAGAGCGCCAAGCGCATGGTCGAGCGTCAGCGTCCCCAGGTGTGGGATGTCCTCGAAGAGGTCATCGGCGAGCACCCGGTGCTCCTGAACCGCGCACCGACGCTGCACCGCCTCGGTATCCAGGCCTTCGAGCCGCAGCTGGTGGAGGGCAAGGCCATCCAGCTGCACCCGCTGGTCTGTGAGGCGTTCAACGCCGACTTCGACGGTGACCAGATGGCCGTGCACCTTCCGCTGTCGGCGGAGGCGCAGGCCGAGGCGCGCATCCTGATGCTGTCCTCGAACAACATCCTGTCGCCTGCGTCGGGACGGCCGCTGGCCATGCCGCGTCTGGACATGGTGACCGGTCTGTACTTCCTGACCACGGAGATCCCCGGCGACACCGGCGAATACGTCGCGGCCGCCAAGGATCGGCCGGAGTTCGGTGTGTACAGCTCGCCGGCCGAGGCCATCATGGCGCTCGACCGGGGTGCGCTGAGCGTGCGGGCCAAGATCCGCGTCCGGCTGACGCAGCAGCGTCCGTCGGCCGAGGCCGAGGCCGAGCTGTTCGGTGACGCCGGGTGGAAGCCCGGTGACGCCTGGACGGCCGAGACCACGCTGGGCCGGGTGCTGTTCAACGAGCTGCTGCCGCTGGGCTATCCGTTCGTCAACGAGCAGATGCACAAGAAGGTCCAGGCCCGCATCGTCAACGATCTGGCCGAGCGCTACCCGATGATCGTGGTCGCGCAGACCGTCGACAAGCTCAAGGACGCCGGCTTCTACTGGGCCACCCGCTCGGGTGTCACCGTGTCGATGGCCGACGTGCTCGTTCCGCCGCAGAAGGCCGAGATCCTCGACCGGTATGAGCGGGAAGCCGACGGCATCGAGAAGAAGTACCAGCGTGGCGCGCTGAACCCCGAGGAACGCCGCGAGTCGCTGGTGCGCATCTGGCAGGAGGCCACCGACGAGGTGGGTAAGGCGCTGGAGGAGCACTATCCAGACGACAACCCCATCACGCTGCTGCCCAAGTCGGGTGCGACCGGCAACATGACGCAGGTGCGCAACCTGGCCGGCATGAAGGGTCTGGTGACCAACCCGAAGGGTGAGTTCATCCCGCGGCCGATCAAGTCCTCGTTCCGCGAGGGCCTGACGGTGCTGGAGTACTTCATCAACACCCACGGCGCCCGTAAGGGTCTGGCGGACACCGCTCTTCGTACCGCCGACTCGGGTTACCTGACCCGTCGTCTGGTGGACGTCAGCCAGGACGTCATCGTGCGTGAGGAGGACTGCGGCACGGAGCGTGGCATCAACGTCACGATCGCCGAGCGGCTGGCCGACGGATCGCTGGTGCGTGACGCGCACGTCGAGACCAGTGCGTTCGCACGGACCCTGGCCACCGACGCGGTCGACGAGAACGGCAACGTGGTCGTCGAGCGTGGGCACGATCTGGGCGATCCGGCGATCGACGCGCTGCTCGCAGCGGGCATCACCGACGTCAAGGTCCGCTCCGTGCTGACCTGTGGCACCGGCACCGGCGTGTGTGCGACCTGCTACGGCCGCTCCATGGCCACCGGCAAGCTGGTGGACATCGGCGAGGCCGTTGGCATCGTGGCCGCGCAGTCCATCGGTGAGCCCGGCACGCAGCTGACGATGCGCACGTTCCACCAGGGTGGTGTCGGTGGCGACATCACCGGTGGTCTGCCGCGTGTCCAGGAGCTGTTCGAGGCCCGCGTGCCGCGCAACAAGGCGCCGATCGCGGACGTCACCGGCCGGGTGCAGCTCGAGGAGACCGACAAGTTCTACAAGATCACAGTCGTGCCGGATGACGGCAGCGAGGAAGTGGTCTACGAGAAGTTGCCGCGTCGCCAGCGCCTGCGGGTGTTCAAGCACGAGGACGGCTCCGAGCGTCCGCTGTCCGACGGCGACCACGTCGAGGTCGGCCAGCAGCTGATGGAGGGTTCGGCCGATCCGCACGAGGTGCTTCGTGTCGAAGGCCCGCGTGCGGTGCAGGTCCACCTCGTCAACGAGGTGCAGGAGGTGTACCGCGCACAGGGTGTGTCGATCCACGACAAGCACATCGAGGTGATCGTCCGCCAGATGCTGCGTCGCGTGACCATCATCGACTCGGGAGCCACGGAGTTCCTGCCAGGTTCGCTCACCGAGCGTGCCGAGTTCGAGTCGGCGAACCGTCGGGTGGTGGCCGAGGGTGCTGAGCCCGCGGCCGGCCGTCCGGTGCTGATGGGTATCACGAAGGCATCGCTGGCCACGGATTCGTGGCTGTCGGCGGCGTCGTTCCAGGAGACCACCCGCGTGCTGACCGATGCGGCGATCAACTGCCGCAGCGACAAGCTGCAGGGTCTGAAGGAGAACGTGATCATCGGCAAGCTGATCCCGGCAGGTACCGGCATCAACCGGTACCGCAACATCCAGGTTCAGCCGACCGAGGAGGCGCGGGCTGCCGCGTACACGATCCCGTCCTACGAGGATCAGTACTACAGCCCGGACTTCGGCCAGGCCACCGGTGCCGCGGTGCCGCTGGACGATTACGGATACAGCGACTACCGGTAGGACTACCGGTAGTTCCACAACGGAGAAGCCCCCGCTCATCAGCGGGGGCTTTTTCGTGTGCGTGTCCGGCTTCGGATCGGGTGCGACGCGGCGACACTCGATGCCATGCGGACGACGTCGCGCGGATTCGGGATCCACTACACCGTGACCGGCGACGGCCCGCCGTTGATGCTCGTGGCGGGGACGATGATGGCGGCCCGGCACTGGGCGGACGCCGGCTACGTCGACGCCCTGGCCGACAGCCGGCGGGTGATCAACGTCGACCCGCTCGGTCACGGTAGAAGCGACCGGCCCCACGATCCCGACGACTATCGAGCGGACGGCGTGGCCGCCGACCTGGTCGCGGTGCTCGACGCCGAAGGCGTCGACCGGGCGACGGTCTGGGGATACTCGAGAGGCGGGTGGCTGGCCTGCAGCATGGCGAGCCGCCACCCCGGGCGGGTGGAGGGGCTGGTGGTCGGCGGCTTTGCCATGCATGCCTACCGCGACGAAGTCACCCGCACGCTGACGCCGCTGGCGGAGCATCTGCGCGCGGGTGACTGGGCCGCGGCGTGGCGGGCTTTCGGGGTGACCGACGCCGCGTTCATGGCGATGATGGAGGCCGACAACGACGCGCAGGCGGTCGCGGCGGCCGTCGCCGGATCGATGACCCCCACCCGCTACGTCGACCCCGCGTCGGTCACCTGTCCGGCGATCTACTACGTCGGCTCGCGGGACTGGATCGTGCCGCACGTGCGCGCCGACGTCGCCGCGGCGGGTGCGACGCTCGACGAGATCCCCGGGCAGACGCACCTCGGCACGTTCTACGGCGCGGCGGAGCAGGTGCTGGCGGCGGTGACGGCCCGACTGTCTGAGCGCGGGTAGCGCGTCGGCGTGATCTGCGAAGGTCAACCGCGCGATCTGCCGCACCGGAGGGGGTGCGAACCCGCTTAAGGTCATTGTTCGTGGAACCGGTTGCGCGCAGGATTCGTCTCGGGTGCGCGGCCGTCGCGACCGGTGTCGCGGTGGTCGCGTTGGTGGGTGCGGTGCTGTTCTGTGTCTGGGCGCTGCTGGCTCCGAAGGCGCCGGGCCCGTCGCTCCTGTTGATCCCCGTCTTCACTGTCTTGGTCGTCGCGGTGGGGCTTGTCGTGGCCGTCTACGACGATCTGGTCAGAACCGCTGACGAGCCGTCGAGCGGGGGCCTGACCACGTTCCTCACCGCGATGGCGATCATCTCGCTGATCGTGGTGGGCTTGGTGTCGCTTTTCGGCGAGGTCGACGACATCCGCTCGACATGGCGCGCGACGTTGCAAGCGCCGGTGGTGCTGTCGGCCTGGGGGCTCGCGGTGGCGGGCTGCGTAGCGGCGTTGCTCGCGTCGCTGCTCACTCCGGGTGGTGTCCGGCCGCGGCGTCCGCTGCTGGGCTCGGGTGCGGTGATCGGTCTGGTGGCGGTGCTGGTGTGCGGCGTGGCGGCGGTGCGCTCGGGCGATGACGGCCGCAACATCGACGCGACCGTCGCCGGCGACGCGGCCGTCCCTGCGGTGCCCGCGACACTCGGTGAGCGACGGTTCACCGTGGAGACGTCCGCGACTCTGGAACTCGACTTCGACGACCCGCCTGAAGCGCTCGCCGCCGGCGGCACCGGCTTCGTCATCCTTGAGGCCCGCGGTGTGCGTGCCTATGACAGCGAGGCGAACGAACGCTGGCACTACCTACGGACCGGTTCGCCCGAGATCACGTCGTCGGCGATGCGGGTGTACGACGGCGGCCGGACCGTGATGGTGCGGTTCGTGGGACGGTCGCCCGAGGACGTCAACTACGTCGTGGCCTTTGACGCCGTCAGTGGAGAGGTGCTCTGGCAGGCCGACGACGCTCGCGGGAAGTACTCGTTCGACGGCATCTTCGAGTTCCGCGAACGCATCCCGTTCCTGCTGGCCGAAGACGGTGAGGACCGGTGGACGCGCATCGACACCCGAACCGGCGAATCGATGTGGTCCATCGATCTGCCCCGGGACTGCCAGCGTCCGGCGGCGGTCGCGGGTGAACGGCTGGTCTACGTCGCGACCTGCCTCGACGGCGCGGACGCGGTGTACACGCTTGTCTCGATCGACGCCGCTACCGGGAAGCCGGCGCTGACCAAGGAGATCGACCGGTTCCCTTTCCGGTCTGACGAGACTGAGCGGGTCTACGCGCTGGACCCGCAACTGTTTCCAGCCAGCGACGAGGTCGTCGTGCTGACGTCAGGGGCCCGGGGCGTGCCGATTCGCTACCACAAGGTGGACGTCCGCACCGGCGCGGTGGCGAACACGCCGCTGCCCCAGTCCTTCGACGGCGATCCGCGCGGCGACGTCCTGACGTACGAACCACAACGGAAAGTCTTCAACCTGCGAAGTGGCGCTGATCTGGCGGTGCGGTGCGAGGTCCCCGCCGACTTCCCCATCGGCGCAGTGGCATGGCTGGGCGAGACGTTCGTCGTGCAGGACGACGGAGGGCTCGCCGCCTTCGCGCGGACAGACTGCGCGCGGCGTGCGGAGCGTCCGGAGGAAGACGGCGAGTTCATCTACGTCGTTCCTGCGCCAGGTGTCACCCTGGCTGTGCGCAGACTCGGCGACGACCGGATGGTTGTCGAGGGATACGGGTCCTAGCACCGGACGCGATCCCGCCGCCGCGGCGGCGTCGGACCCCGCGCCTAGACTGGCCTCCGTGCTTATCGGTTCCCATGTTCACGGTGATGATCCGCTCGCAGACGCCCAGGCCGACGGCGCCGACGCGGTGCAGTTCTTCCTCGGCAACCCGCAGAGCTGGAAGAAACCGAAGCCGCGCGAGGACGCCGACGTGCTCAAGGCGTCGACCATCCCGCTGTACGTGCACGCGCCGTACCTGATCAATGTGGCATCGGCGAACAACCGGGTGCGGATCCCGTCGCGAAAGATCCTGCAGGACACCTGCGACGCGGCTGCGGAGATCAACGCGACCGCGGTCATCGTGCACGGCGGCCACGCCGACGACAACGACATGGAGGCGGGCTTCGAGCGCTGGGCCAAGGCGCTGGACTACCTCGAGATCGACGTCGCGGTCTACCTGGAGAACACCGCCGGCGGCGACCACGCGATGGCCCGCCACTTCGACACCATCGCCCGGCTGTGGGACCGGATCGGCGACAAGGGCATCGGCTTCTGCCTCGACACCTGCCACGCGTGGGCCGCGGGTGAGGCGCTGATCGACGCCGTCGACCGGATCAAGGCCATCACCGGCCACATCGACCTGGTGCACTGCAACGACTCACGGGACGCCGCGGGCTCGGGCGCCGACCGGCACGCCAACTTCGGCGCCGGCCAGATCGACCCGCAGCTGCTCGCCGCGGTCGTCAAGGCCGCCGACGCGCCGGTGATCTGCGAGACCGCCGACGAGGGCCGCAAGGACGACATCGCGTTCCTGCGCGAACACGTCGGCTGAAGCACCCGGGTCTGGCGTAGTCGGCTACGCAGGCGTGACCGCTCCGAGAGGTCGATCGTTGTCATGACGGCGCGACGACCTGCTGGAGGCAGCCATGACGAGTCCGGGCACAACACGGTCCATCGCAGTCGCTGCGGCGGTGACGGCCCTCTTCTCCGGGTGCGCACGTGCGGAATCGGTGCCGCCGGTCGCGGGGGCTGCGCCACGGGCGACGGCCCACGTGCAATCCCTGGATCTGCCGCTCTGGCCGCCGATCCCTCGCCCGCCCAAGCCGCCGTGGCCGCCCAAGCCGGTTCCATGGCCTGAACCGCCTCAAGTGCCCCGTCCGCCTTTGCCGCCGCAGCCATCGATGTGGGAGAAGTCTCTTGACGCGGCGATCACCAAACTCGCCAACGGAACCACCGAGGAGAAGCTGGTCAAGAAGGCCGCGTGCAGTGCGCTGCAGACTCCGCCGCCGTACAACGAGAATCAATCGGAATGGGAGCAGCGGATCCGCAGCTACATTCCCGACGCCGACGAGTCGGGCGTTTCGGGCTATGCCATCGACTACGCGCTGGACCGGGTCACGTCGCCTCTGGCGGGCATGGACACCTACGGCGGGGTGTACTTCCGCGTGTGCGCAATCTAGTTCTGAATCACACTTCGGTAAGCGAACCCGCCTCGAACGCCGGGTGGCGCGAAGGTTAACTAGGCTGTCGCCGGGAATCCGACCGGCGTCAGAAAGGCCTATGTGACCGCAACCGACCAGTCGTCGATTGCGCTGACGCACGTCGACGACGACACTCCCGATCTGCGTGCGCGGAGACTCCGGATCATGCGCTGGGTGGCGGTCGGCGTCTGGGCGGCCGTCGTGGTGTACCGGACGGTGACCGACGGCTTCGCCTTCAACCGGGAACTGCTGCTGCTCTACATCGCCACCGGCCTGCTGGCGGCGAGCATCGGCCGGGGCAGGCGGATGCTCTACGTCCTGCGCGACTGGTTGCCGTTCGCGGTGGTGCTGCTGGCCTACGACCTGAGCAGGGGAGCGGCCACGCTGGTCGGCCGGCCCACCCTGTGGCACTGGCCGGCCGACGCGGACCGGTGGATGTTCTTCGGAACCATGCCGACCGTGTGGCTACAGGAACAGCTCAAGCAGCCGACGCCGCCGTGGTGGGAAGTGATCCTCAGCTCGGTCTACATGTCGTTCTTCATCCTTCCCTACGTCGTGGCGGCAGTGCTGTGGCTGCGCAACCGGGACGAATGGAAGGCGTTCGTGCGGATGTTCGTCGGCCTGAACTTCGCCGCGCTGATCGTCTACGTCCTCGTCCCCGCTGCGCCGCCATGGGCCGCGGCGCGCTGCACGCCCGCCGACGTCTCCGGCGGGCCGTCCGACCCGAGGTGCATGTTCCGGTCGGCGCGGGGTGTGCCCGACGGCGGCGTGCTCGGAGCGATGCAGTCCAGCCAGGACGGCGCCCACCCCTGGGTGGAACGAATCGTCGGACGCGGGTGGGGCGCGCTGGACCTGCACTCGGCCACCGCCCTGCTTGACGCCGGCCAAGCCAGCGTGAACCTGGTTGCGGCCATCCCGTCGCTGCACGCCGGCATGACGGCCGCCATCGCGGCGTTCCTATGGCACCGGGTGCACCGCGGCTGGCGGCCACTGCTGGTCGCCTACGTGCTGGTCATGGCATTCACCCTCGTCTACACCGCTGAGCATTACGTCGTCGACATCCTGCTCGGCTGGGCGTTCGCCGCGCTGGTGATCTTCGCCCTCAACCGCTTTGACACATGGCGACGACGCCGCGCCTGCAGGAGCACCCGACCGGAGGCCGGGGAGCACATCCGTGACGATCCGGCCCATCCCGACGTCAGCGCTGTGGAAACCGCGGTTCGGTCCGTGCCTGAGCACCGGACCGCCGTGGCCGAACTCGACTCGCGCTGAGTATCTCGAATTGCCAACTATTACACATGCTTGTGCGACTGTCGTGAAACTGTAATATCGGGGCATGGCAGATACGCACGTCGTCACCAATCAGGTGCCACCACTGCTCGACCACAATCCCGCGGGCGCGCCGGTGCTCCAGGAGGCCTTGATCCGCGAGGGCGGGGAGTGGGGCGTCGACGAGGTGAACGAACTCGGCGCGCTCTCGGGCACCGCCCGGGCGCAGCGCTGGGGCGAACTGGCCGACCGGAACCGTCCGGTGCTGCACACCCACGACCGGTACGGCCACCGTGTCGACGAGGTCGAGTACGACCCGGCGTACCACGAGTTGATGACCGTCGCGGTGGGCCACGGCCTGCACGCCGCGCCCTGGGCCGACGACCGCCCCGGCGCGCACGTCGTGCGTGCGGCGAAGACCTCGGTGTGGACGCCCGAACCCGGCCACATCTGCCCGATCTCGATGACCTACGCGGTGGTGCCCGCACTGCGGTTCAACCCCGAACTGGCCGCTATCTACGAGCCGCTGCTGACCAGCAGGGTCTACGACCCCGAGCTGACACTGCCGACCGCCAAGGCCGGCATCACCGCCGGCATGTCGATGACCGAGAAGCAGGGCGGCTCCGACGTGCGTGCCGGCACCACCGAGGCGACGCCCAACGGTGACGGCACCTACTCGCTGCGCGGCCACAAGTGGTTCACCTCGGCGCCGATGTGCGACGTGTTTCTGGTGCTCGCGCAGGCTCCCAACGGATTGTCGTGCTTCTTCCTGCCGCGGATCCTGCCCGACGGCACGCGCAACCGGATGTTCCTGCAGCGGCTCAAGGACAAGCTCGGCAACCACGCCAATGCGTCGAGCGAGGTCGAATACGACGGTGCGACCGCCTGGCTGGTCGGCGAGGAAGGCCGCGGCGTGCCGACCATCATCGAGATGGTCAACCTGACGCGGCTGGACTGCACCCTGGGCAGCGCCACCAGCATGCGCACCGGCCTGACCCGCGCCATCCACCACGCCCAGCACCGGAAGGCGTTCGGCGCGTACCTGATCGACCAGCCGCTGATGCGCAACGTGCTCGCCGACCTGGCCGTCGAGGCCGAGGCCGCCACCATGCTGGCCATGCGCATGGCCGGTGCCACCGATCACGCGGTGCGCGGTGACCAACGCGAGACGCTGCTGCGGCGCATCGGTCTGGCCGCCGCCAAGTACTGGGTGTGCAAGCGCGCGACGCCGCACGCCGCGGAGGCGATGGAGTGCCTCGGCGGCAACGGCTACGTCGAGGAATCCGGTATGCCGCGGCTCTACCGTGAGGCTCCCCTGATGGGCATCTGGGAGGGCTCGGGCAACGTCAGCGCGCTGGACACGTTGCGCGCCATGGCAACCCGGCCCGAAAGCGTCGAGGTGCTGCTCGACGAGCTCGCCCGCACCGCCGGCCACGACCCACGCCTGGACCGGCACGTCGCCGCGCTGCAGCGTGACCTGGGCGATCTCGAGAGCATCCAGTACCGCGGCCGCAAGGTCACCGAGGACATCGCGCTGGCGCTGCAGGGCGCACTGCTGGTGCGTCACGGCCATCCGGCCGTGGCGGAGGCGTTCCTGGCCAGCAGGCTCGGCGGGCAGTGGGGTGGCGCCTTCGGCACGTTGCCCACCGGACTGGATCTCGCGCCGATCCTCGAGCGTGCGATGGTCAAGGCATGACGCACGCGATCAGGCCCGTCGACTTCGACGACCTCAAGACCATGACCTACGAGGTGACCGGACGCGTCGCACGCATCACCTTCAACCGGCCGGAGAAGGGCAACGCGATCGTCGCGGACACCCCGCTCGAACTCTCCGCCCTCGTCGAGCGAGCTGACCTCGACCCCGCGGTGCACGTGATCCTGGTGTCCGGTCGCGGCGAAGGGTTCTGCGCCGGTTTCGATCTCAGCGCCTACGCCGAGGGCTCGTCGTCGGCCGGCGGCGGCAGCCCGTACCGCGACACGGTGCTCTCGGGCAGGACGCAGGCCGTCAACCACCTGCCGGACCAGCCGTGGGACCCGATGGTCGACTACCAGATGATGAGCCGCTTCGTCCGTGGCTTCGCCAGCCTGCTGCACTGCGACAAGCCGACCGTGGTGAAGATCCACGGCTACTGCGTGGCGGGCGGCACCGACATCGCGCTGCACGCCGATCAGGTGATCGCCGCATCCGACGCGAAGATCGGCTACCCGCCCACCCGGGTGTGGGGTGTACCCGCCGCCGGGATGTGGGCCCATCGCCTCGGCGACCAGCGCGCCAAACGCCTTCTGCTGACCGGGGACTGCATCACCGGCGCGCAGGCGGCCGAGTGGGGCCTCGCCGTGGAGGCGCCCGACCCGCAGGATCTCGACGAGCGCACCGAACGGCTCGTCGAGCGGATCGCCGCGGTGCCGGTCAACCAGCTCATCATGGTCAAGCTCGCGATGAACAGCGCCCTGCTGCAGCAGGGGATCGCCACCAGCAGGATGGTCAGCACGGTGTTCGACGGGATCGCCCGGCACACTCCCGAGGGGCACGCGTTCGTCGCCGACGCCCGCGACAACGGATTCCGCGAGGCGGTCCGGCACCGCGACGAACCGTTCGGCGATCACGGCCGCAAGGCCTCCGGGGTGTGACCGTGCCGGACGGCCTGTCACGGATGACTGCCCGGTCCGTGGTGCTCAGCGTGCTGCTGGGCGCCCACCCGGCCTGGGCGACCGCGGCCGAACTCGTCTGGCTGACCGGCGATTTCGACATCCGCGAGCCCACCGTGCGGGTCGCGCTCACCCGGATGGTCACCGCGGGCGACCTGGTGCGATCCGAGGACGGCTACCGGCTGTCGGACCGGCTGCTGGCCCGCCAGCGCCGCCAGGACGCCGCGATCGATCCGCGGTTGCGACCCTGGGACGGCGCGTGGACCACCTTGGTGGTGACGAGCGTCGGCACCGACGCGCGGACCCGCGCCGCGCTGCGCAGCACCCTGCACGACAACCGGTTCGGCGAACTACGCGAAGGCGTGTGGCTGCGTCCCGACAACCTCGACGTGGACCTGCCCGCCGAGGTCGGGGAACGCACCCGCGTGCTGCGTGCCCACGACGACGACCCCGGCGCCCTGGCCGCGCTGCTGTGGGACCTGCCCGCCTGGTCGGCGACCGGGCGCCGGCTGGTCGACGAGATCGGCGCGGCCGCAGATGTTCCCGCGCGCTTCCTGGCGGCCGCCGCGATCGTGCGGCATCTGCTCACCGATCCGGTGCTGCCCGCGGAACTGCTGCCCGCCGGATGGCCGGGGGCCGCGCTGCGGGTGGCCTACCGAGAATTCGCCGCCGAACTCGCCGCGCGCCGTGACGACGCCGGGGTGACGTCGCAGTGACCGAAGCAACGCCGAACTGAGGAGAAGCCATGACAGCACCGGTACGGGTGGAGCGCGACGGCCCGGTCACCACCGTCATCATCGACCGGCCCGCGGCGCGCAACGCGGTCAACAGGCCCACCGCCGAGGCGCTGTTCACGGCCTTCGACGAATTCGACCGCGACGAGTCGGCCTCTGTGGCAGTGCTGTGTGGCGACAACGGAACGTTCTGCGCGGGAGCGGATCTCAAGGCCTTCGGCACCCCGGACGCCAACCCCGTGCACCGCACCGGACCAGGGCCGATGGGGCCGACGCGGATGGAGTTGAGCAAGCCGGTGATCGCGGCGATCAGCGGTCACGCCGTCGCGGGTGGGCTCGAACTCGCGCTGTGGTGCGACCTGCGGGTGGTGGAGCAGGACGCCGTGATGGGCGTCTTCTGCCGACGCTGGGGAGTGCCCCTGATCGACGGCGGCACCGTCCGGTTGCCCCGGCTTATCGGCCACAGCCGGGCGATGGACCTCATCCTGACGGGGCGTGCCGTGACCGCCGACGAGGCGTACGCGATCGGCCTCGCCAACCGGGTGGTGCCGAAGGGCGAGGGGCGCAGGCGGGCTGAGGAACTGGCCGCCGAACTGGCCGCGCTGCCACAGCAGTGCATGCGCTCGGACCGGCTTTCGGCGCTGCACCAGTGGGGCGAATCAGAAACCGCCGCAATGGATTACGAATTCGCCAGCATCTCCCGGGTGAAGCACGAGGCGCTCGAGGGCGCGGGCCGGTTCGCCGCCGGCGCCGGCCGCCACGGCGCAGGCGCCTGAGCGACCGCCGCGAGGTCAGCCCTTGTCGATCTTGTTGTTCGACCCGGTGTCGTTGATCTTCGGCTCGCCGTCCTTGTAGGTGATCGTGTTGTTCAGCCCGACGACGCTGATCTCCTTATCGACCCGCTCGAAGTTGATCGTGTTGTCGGTGCCGCCGATGTTGACGTTCGAGCAGGTGCCCTTCACCGTCAGCGTGTTGTTCGAGCCGCCGACGTTGAGTGACTTCCCGTCAGCGCAGTCGACGTCGGCGGTGTTGCCGATCGAGCCGTAGTTGATGGTGTTGCCGATCTCGACCTGTGCGCCCGAACTGCCTGCCGTCGCCGTCGGTGTGGTGGTGTCCGAGCTCTCCGAACCGCAGCCGGCCAGTCCGAGTGCTGCCGCCACGGCGACGGTGGCCACCGCGGGCCCGGTGAAATACGCGCGCATGATTCCTCGCTTCTCCCGTCGAGAGGTGATGAGAATTATCAGGCCGGCACGCGGCTGAGGCGGTTGGTCATCCCCAGCTCGCGCCCGCGGTCCCACAGCACGGGCTCGCCATTCTTGAAGAAGACGGTCTGGTCCCAGCCGTAGACGGTGATGTCGTTGACGACGTTGTCGGCGACGACGATGTTGCCCGAACCCTGCACGGTCACCGCCCAGCAGCTGCCCAGCGCGGTGATCTTGTGGCCGCTGCCCATCACGTGCAGCGTCGAGTCGTTGCAGTCCAGTGTCCGTTCGACGCCTATCCCGTTGATATGGGTGTCGCCGTTCTTGGCCTGTGCGACGCCGCCACCGGCCGCGACCGCGAGCGGGATCACGACGAGGCATGACGCCAGAACCCGGCCCACCGCGACTGCTCCCACGCCCGTCCCCTTCGCTTCACCCACCGCTGTCCGAACCCCGATGGGGGAAGCGTACGTCGCCCGCTGTGGTTCGCGGCAGTGCTTCGCCGCTTCGGGGCGGCGCCGCGGAGTGCAGCGCCGCTCGCCCGGGTCGCGTACGGCGACCACGCTGGGTAGCGTGTTGGTGCGATGCGACGGCGTGTCAATCCTGTTGTGGCGGCGACGGCTGCGGCGGTCACCGCGATGACCGTTGCCGCCGGCTGCGCGCAGACCGTGACCGGCAGCGCCGAGCGGGCCATGCCCGGCGTCCCGGACCCCGACCGCAGCTACGGCTACGTCGAGGACCGCTGTGGGCTGCTGTTGGACACCTCGATCCAGGAGACGCTCGGCGCCGAGAACGTGACGCGGCCCTACAGCGGCGCGGTGTGCCAGTACGTACTGTCCCGCGGCTCGGCGATGCTCGACGTCACGTACTCGTGGTTCGAGACCGGCACGCTGGACCGCGAGCGCCAGGTGGCCGAACAGCGCGATGCCGACATCACCGACGTACTGGTGGAGCGGCACCAGGCCTTCCTCGCGCGACGCGACACCACCGGCGCGGCCTGTTCGGCGACCGCGGCCGCGGGCACCGGTGTGCTGAGCTGGTGGGTGCAGCTTCGAGACCAGGCCGACGGCGATCCCTGCGCGGACGCCCAGAAACTCCTCACCGCCACGCTGTCGTCGGACATGTGAGACGCCGATCATGAACACGATCTTTAAGGTGTGGGCCGCGCCGGCCGCGGTCGCGGTGCTGGCCGCCGCGGTACTGACCGGCTGCGGTGACGCCGAGCAGGCCGACCCGCCCGCCGCGTCGCCGACCTCCACCGACGGCGGCTTCCGCGGCGGTGCGTGCAACGGCATCACCGACGCCGACGTCACCGAGGCGACCGGGGCGTCGCTGTTCACCAAGGTGGTCGAGGGCGATGCCGGCTGCTTCTGGCAGGAGAACTCGGTGATCGGCACCTTCGGCGTCGGGATGGGCATCTCCACCTGGTGGTACCGGGGCAGCGACATGGACACCGAGCGCACCCTCGAACAGCGCGCCGGCCGCACCCTGACCGAGTTGACGCTCGACGGCAACAAGGGCTTCCGGGCCGCCGACGACAACGCCTGCAGCATCTACGTGGCCAAGGGCAGGGACGTCATCACCTGGTCGATCCAGACCATGAACCCGGCCACGCTGCCCGACCTGTGCGAGATCACCGAGCGACTCGCCGAGCTCAGCCAGCAGCGAGTCAACTGACCAGTCGAACTAGAGGTGTTAGTTTCGCGCTGCCCCCTTTTGCGGGGCCGCATGCGAGTCGGAGGGGATTGAAACAGATGGCAGGTCGGCCGGAACCGCAATCGGCGGGCGGCCGATCGCGCCCGCCGGCCCGCGCCGCGCGGCTGAGCCGCGACGCCATCGTCAACGCGGCGCTGACATTCCTGGACCGCGACGGCTGGGACTCACTGACCATCAACGCCCTCGCTAACCAGCTCGGCACCAAGGGGCCGTCGCTGTACAACCACGTGCACAGCCTCGACGACCTGCGGCGCACGGTCCGGATGCGGGTGGTCGGCGACATCATCGACATGCTCAACACCGTCGGTCAGGGCCGCACCCGCGACGACGCCGTGATGGCGATGGCGAGCGCCTACCGCAGCTACGCCCACCACCACCCCGGTCGGTACTCCGCCTTCACCCGGATGCCGCTCGGCGGCGACGACCCGGAGTTCACCGAGGCGACCAGGGCGGCCGCCGCCCCGGTGATCGAGGTGCTGGCGTCCTACGGCCTCGAAGGCGAGGACGCGTTCTACGCCGCACTGGAGTTCTGGTCGGCGATGCACGGCTTCGTACTGTTGGAGATGACGGGCGTCATGCGCGGCATCGACACCGACACCGTGTTCACCGACATGGTGCTGCGGCTGGCCTCCGGAATGGAGCTCCGCTCCGGGGTGGGCGCTGACCTGCGGTAAGGCCGCGGCGTTCGCGGAGATCCGCCTGATGCGGGGGCTCCGGACACGTTTTGGTTCGGCGCGGGCCACCCTGGTATCGTGGGAGACCGTGCCTGGCCCATAGAGGCGCATGCGGTGTTCGCATGCCCGCACGCCGGGCCAATTCGCATGTCTAACACGCATCGGAATCCCTCCGGTGCGAGCGCGTGCGACACGCCCGGTCGCGGGGTAGGCGAACGTGGCGAAACTGCAGTACAGAGACTTGAAAACGAAGCACTGAGATCGAACCGAGAACGAACACAGGAAGCCGGTACATGCCAACCATCAACCAGCTGGTCCGCAAGGGTCGCCGCGACAAGATCGCCAAGGTCAAGACCGCGGCCCTCAAAGGCAGCCCGCAGCGCCGCGGCGTGTGCACCCGCGTGTACACGACCACCCCGAAGAAGCCGAACTCGGCGCTTCGGAAGGTCGCGCGCGTCAAGCTGACCAGCGCGGTCGAGGTCACCGCCTACATCCCCGGCGAGGGCCACAACCTGCAGGAGCACTCGATGGTGCTGGTGCGCGGCGGTCGTGTGAAGGACCTTCCGGGTGTGCGTTACAAGATCATCCGCGGCTCGCTCGACACCCAGGGCGTGAAGAACCGCAAGCAGGCCCGCAGCCGTTACGGCGCCAAGAAGGAGAAGAGCTGATGCCACGCAAGGGACCCGCGCCCAAGCGTCCGTTGGTCAACGACCCGGTCTACGGGTCGCAGCTGGTCACCCAGTTGGTCAACAAGGTGCTGCTGGACGGGAAGAAATCGCTGGCAGAACGCATTGTTTATGGTGCGCTCGAACAGGCCCGCGACAAGACCGGCACCGATCCAGTGGTCACCCTCAAGCGGGCGATGGACAACGTCAAGCCCGCACTCGAGGTCCGCAGCCGTCGCGTCGGTGGCGCCACCTACCAGGTGCCCGTCGAGGTCCGGCCGGAGCGGTCGGTCACGCTGGCGCTGCGCTGGCTGGTCAGCTTCTCCAAGCAGCGTCGTGAGAAGACGATGGTCGAGCGCCTGGCGAACGAGATCCTCGACGCCAGCAACGGCCTGGGTGCCGCCGTCAAGCGACGGGAAGACACCCACAAGATGGCCGAGGCGAACCGGGCCTTCGCGCACTACCGCTGGTGACCTAACGCGCCGGCGGCACTCCGGAGCCGCCCCCGGGCGGCAGCGATGCGGTCCGGCGCACTGAACAGACACCCACCACGCAAGCGAAAGAGAAGACTTCTGTGGCACAGAAGGACGTGTTGACCGACCTGACCAAGGTCCGCAACATCGGCATCATGGCGCACATCGACGCCGGTAAGACGACGACGACCGAGCGCATCCTCTACTACACCGGTATCAGCTACAAGATCGGTGAGGTGCACGACGGCGCCGCCACCATGGACTGGATGGAGCAGGAGCAGGAGCGGGGGATCACCATCACCTCCGCGGCCACCACCTGCTTCTGGAAAGACAACCAGATCAACATCATCGACACCCCCGGGCACGTCGACTTCACCGTCGAGGTGGAGCGCAGCCTGCGTGTGCTCGACGGTGCCGTGGCCGTGTTCGACGGCAAGGAGGGCGTGGAGCCCCAGTCCGAGCAGGTCTGGCGCCAGGCCGACAAGTACGACGTTCCCCGCATCTGCTTCGTCAACAAGATGGACAAGATCGGCGCGGACTTCTACTTCTCCGTCAAGACCATGGAGGACCGCCTCGGCGCCAACGTGATCCCGATCCAGATCCCGATCGGCTCCGAGGGTGACTTCGAGGGCGTCGTCGACCTGGTCGAGATGAACGCCAAGGTGTGGCGGGGCGAGACCAAGCTCGGTGAGACCTACGAGACCATCGACATCCCGGCCGAACTCCAGGAGCGGGCCGACGAGTACCGCACCAAGCTGCTCGAGGCCGTCGCCGAGACCGACGAGGCGCTGCTCGAGAAGTACTTCGGTGGCGAGGAACTGTCCATCGACGAGGTCAAGGGTGCACTGCGCAAGCTGACCATCAGCTCGCAGGCCTACCTGGTGCTGTGCGGCAGCGCGTTCAAGAACAAGGGTGTGCAGCCCATGCTCGACGCGGTGATCGATTACCTGCCGTCGCCGCTGGACGTCCCGCCTGCCGTCGGCCACGCGCCCGGCAAGGAGGACGAGGAGATCGTCCGCAAGCCGTCCACCGAGGAGCCGTTCTCCGGGCTGGCCTTCAAGGTCGCCACGCACCCGTTCTTCGGCAAGCTGACCTACGTCCGGGTGTACTCGGGCAAGGTCGACTCCGGTTCGCAGGTCATCAACGCGACCAAGGGCAAAAAGGAGCGGCTGGGCAAGCTGTTCCAGATGCACTCCAACAAGGAGAACCCGGTCGAGACGGCGTCTGCCGGTCACATCTACGCCGTGATCGGACTCAAGGACACCACCACCGGTGACACCCTGAGCGATGCGAATCACCAGGTCGTGCTCGAGTCGATGACCTTCCCCGATCCGGTGATCGAGGTGGCCATCGAGCCCAAGACCAAGAGCGACCAGGAGAAGCTGGGCACCGCGATCCAGAAGCTGGCCGAGGAGGATCCGACCTTCAAGGTGCACCTGGATCAGGAGACCGGCCAGACCGTCATCGGCGGCATGGGCGAGCTGCACCTCGACATCCTGGTCGACCGCATGAAGCGCGAGTTCAAGGTCGAGGCGAACGTCGGCAAGCCGCAGGTCGCCTACAAGGAGACCATCAAGCGCGCGGTCGACAAGGTCGAGTTCACCCACAAGAAGCAGACGGGTGGCTCCGGCCAGTTCGCGAAGGTGCTCATCTCCATCGAACCGTTCACCGGCGAGGACGGTGCCACCTACGAGTTCGAGAACAAGGTCACCGGCGGCCGCATCCCCCGCGAGTACATCCCGTCGGTGGACGCGGGCGCCCAGGACGCCATGCAGTACGGCGTGCTGGCCGGCTACCCGCTGGTCAACCTGAAGGTGACGCTGCTCGACGGCGCCTACCACGAGGTCGACTCGTCGGAAATGGCCTTCAAGGTCGCCGGCTCGCAGGTGCTCAAGAAGGCGGCCCAGGCTGCACAGCCGACGATTCTCGAGCCGATCATGGCGGTCGAGGTGACCACACCCGAGGACTACATGGGTGAGGTGATCGGCGACCTGAACTCCCGCCGTGGTCAGATCCAGGCCATGGAGGAGCGCTCCGGTGCGCGCGTCGTGAAGGCGCAAGTACCGCTGTCGGAGATGTTCGGCTATGTCGGCGACCTGCGGTCGAAGACCCAGGGCCGGGCGAACTACTCCATGGTGTTCGACTCGTACGCCGAGGTTCCGGCGAACGTGTCGAAGGAGATCATCGCGAAGGCGACGGGTCAGTAGTCTGACCTGTCGGTCTTCGCGGATCACAACTGAAGAAACCAACCTGCTTTAACCAAAGCACCAACAAGTCCAGGAGGACACAGAAGTGGCGAAGGCGAAGTTCGAGCGGACGAAGCCGCACGTCAACATCGGGACCATCGGTCACGTTGACCACGGCAAGACGACGCTTACTGCAGCAATCACCAAGGTTCTGCACGACAAGTATCCCGATTTGAACGAGTCGCGCGCATTCGACCAGATCGACAATGCGCCTGAAGAGCGGCAGCGCGGTATCACGATCAACATCTCCCACGTGGAGTACCAGACCGAGAAGCGCCACTACGCGCACGTGGACGCTCCCGGCCACGCGGACTACATCAAGAACATGATCACCGGTGCCGCCCAGATGGACGGCGCGATCCTCGTGGTCGCCGCGACCGACGGTCCGATGCCGCAGACGCGTGAGCACGTGCTGCTGGCCCGCCAGGTCGGCGTGCCCTACATCCTGGTCGCCCTGAACAAGGCCGACGCCGTCGACGACGAGGAGCTCATCGAGCTCGTCGAGATGGAGGTCCGCGAGCTGCTGGCCGCACAGGACTTCGACGAGGACGCCCCGGTCGTGCGCGTCTCGGCGCTCAAGGCGCTCGAGGGCGACGAGAAGTGGGTCGAGTCGATCGTCGAGCTGATGGCGGCCGTCGACGAGTCCATCCCGGACCCGGTCCGCGAGACCGAGAAGCCGTTCCTGATGCCCGTCGAGGACGTCTTCACGATCACCGGCCGCGGCACCGTGGTCACCGGTCGTGTGGAGCGCGGCGTGGTCAACGTGAACGAGGAAGTGGAGATCGTCGGCATCAAGACGACCACCACCAAGACCACGGTCACCGGTGTGGAGATGTTCCGCAAGCTGCTCGACCAGGGTCAGGCCGGTGACAACGTCGGCCTGCTGCTGCGTGGCATCAAGCGCGAGGACGTCGAGCGCGGCCAGGTCGTCGTGAAGCCCGGCACCACCACGCCGCACACCGACTTCGAGGGCCAGGTCTACATCCTGTCCAAGGACGAGGGCGGCCGGCACACGCCGTTCTTCAACAACTACCGTCCGCAGTTCTACTTCCGGACCACGGACGTGACCGGTGTGGTGACCCTGCCCGAGGGCACTGAGATGGTGATGCCCGGTGACAACACCGACATCAGCGTCAAGCTGATCCAGCCGGTCGCCATGGACGACGGCCTGCGCTTCGCGATCCGTGAGGGTGGCCGCACCGTCGGCGCCGGCCGGGTCACCAAGATCATCAAGTAGTTCGCCTACTGACGATCGGAAGCCGCTTTGCTTTTGCTGTATTCGCCGGTGCGGGTCAAGTGAGGTGCGGACGCGCCGAGGAATTTGCAGATTCAAGGAAATGGAGGTGTCCACCCGGACCTCGGCGGTGATACGTTGCCGAGTGCGGTGTCGTCCCACGCGACCCCAGGGCACGACCGATCGCAACGAGTCGAGGTAGCAGATGGACGACGAGGCAACCGAGCCGATCCGGCAGGCGACGCCGCTCACCGGCCGGGTCCGGCAGCAGTTGACCCCGTCGCGGATCGTCGCGGGCGTCTCGACGGCGATCGCCGTCGCGGCGGTCGGCGCGCTGATCTGGGTGGTCGACCAGCAGCCTGCCGACAGCGCGGCGGCGAAGGATCCGGGTCCCGCTTCGGTCGCGTCGGCACCCCGGGTGACCGCTCAACCGGTGGCCGCGCGTCCGGTTGCCGCCACTCCCGCCCCAGCCGCGCCTCAGGCGGTTCCGGCTCCCGAACCCTCGAGCGCCCTCGCACCGGCCGCGAATTCCACTGCCGCTGCGCGCAACCCGATGTTCTCGCCCATCCGGCCCGCGACGAAGCCCACCTCGGCCGCCCCGCGCCCCGCCGCCGCCCCGCGTCCCGAGCCGGCCCCGCGTCCGAATTTCGACTTCACGCCCGTCCGGCCGGAGAACTTCTGGTCGCCGGCGCAGGTACCGGCGGGAGTCGACGCGCAGCGCACGGTCGACACCGTCGTCGGCGCGGTCACCGGCACTGCGGGCTGGGTCGGCAACGGCGTGGTCGACATCCTGAGCGCCATGATCATCGCCAACGGCAACGGCAATTGGCCCGGCGGTCCCCAGACGCCGGAGGCCGCCCTCGGCGCACTCCTGCTCCCGGCCCTCACCACGGGGCCTGGCATGCCGAATTCCCTGCCAGCCCTCGACCTCTCCACGCTGCCGCCGCCGAATCTGGACTTCATGCGCAACGTCCCGCCGCCCAACCTCGACTTCCTGCGGAACATCCCGCCGCCGAACCTCGACGTGACGAAGATCCCCCCGCCGAACCTGGACTTCCTGCAGAGCATTCCGCCGCCGCAGATGCCGCCGCCGCCGAACCTCGACTTCCTGCGCAGCATCCCGCCGCCACGCTTCCCGTTCTGACACTCCGAGTGGTGCCGTCCCACCTGTAACACGTCCGGCCGTCCGGCGATATATCTCGCAGTGGCCGCGCGACGGCCGGAAAGGGTCGGGGTCTCGTGTTTCGTCGTTTAGCTTCGCTGGTCGGTGCCACCGCTCTCGGGGGCGCCGCCGTGATCGGCATGGCCGGTGCGGCCCAGGCGCAACCCGCATGCCCGGATGTGCACTGGATGGGTGCCGCCGGCTCCGGTGAGCGCGGTGCCGAGGTCACCATGAACGAGGGCATGGGACGTGTGGTCTACCGGTCCATGCTCGACCTGGATCGCCAGCTACAGCAGGACGGCCGCACCATGACGGCCGAGGCCGTCGTGTACCCGGCGACGGAGGTCCCCGAGGACGGCGGGATCCTGGACTGGTCCGGCTTCATCGACAGTGTCGACGAGGGCTCCGCGGCGCTGGGCAGCCAATACGCGGCGTTCGTGCAGCAGTGCCCGACCACCAAGGTGGTGCTCGCCGGCTACTCGCAGGGCGCGATGGTGGTGCACCGCAACCTGCACGCGCTGGCCGCCAGCCCGAACCTCGCCGCGTCGCTGCTGATCGCCGACGGCGACCGGCTGCCCGCCGACCCGACGCGCAACCTCGGCTCGGTATCGTCCGTGCCCGGCGCCGGCAAGGGCGTCGCGCAGGACTGGCCGATCCTGGCGCATGCGCCCGCACCGCTGTCTCCCGCTGTCGGCAGCCGGACGATCAGCGTGTGCGACCTCGGCGACGCGGTGTGCGACTACGACCCCGAGGCCGAGGACACCATGAACCCGCTCGCGGTGGCTGTTCACACCAGCTACGCCACGTCGACGGCCGGCGACTACGTCTGGACCTCGCCGCTGTACCAGCTGGTGTCGTCGACGCTTCCGTCCCCGCAGAACCCCGTGCAGGACGTCTCGCTGCCGTCCTGAGGCACCCTGGAAGACACCACTCGAAAAGCGCCGGTGAGCGTTAGTCTGACACGCGACGTGTCAGACGAGGGGTGTGGCAGATGTTGTGGCGGTACATCAAAGCTCAGGTGATGGTCCTGCTGTGCGGCGGCCTGGTCGGGCCGATCTTTCTCGTTGTCTACTTCGCGATGGGCCGAAGTGAGTACGTCGCCTGGATGTTCTGGGCCGGCCTGCTGATCACTGTCGTCGACGTCCTGGTCGCGCTGGCGCTGGCGTCGTGGAACGCGCAACGCGCGGCGAAGACGCAGGCGCTCGAGGCGGGCGGCGTGCTCGCCCTGGCCCAGATCACCGGTATCCACGACACCAGCACGCGGATCAACGACCAGCCGCTGGTCAAGCTGGACCTGAACATCTCGGGTCCGGGACTGGCGCCGTTCGCCAGCCAGGACCGGGTGGTCGCGTCGATCGGCCGGTTGCCGATGATCACCAACCGGAGGCTGGCCGTGCTGGTCGATCCGGCCACCAACGAGTACCAGATCGACTGGGACAGAAGCAGTCTGATCGGCGGGCTGATGCCGGCGACGTTCACGGTGGCCGAGGACAACCGCACCTACGACCTCACCGGTCAGGCGGAACCGCTGATGGAGATCCTGCAGATCCTCAAGGCCCACAACATCGGCATGAACAACATGATCGACCTGCGCTCCAATCCGGCCGCCCGGCAACAGGTGCAGGACATCGTCCGGCGGGCGGCGGCCCGGCAGGCGCCGGCCGCACCGCCCGCAGCGGCCACCATGCCCGCCGCAGTCCCGCCGTCGGCATCACCGTCGCCGGCCGCGGCGGTCGCCCCGCCGCAACAGTCGACCGCGGCCCGGTTGCAGGAACTCGAGACGCTGCGGGCCATGGGCTCGGTCTCCGAGGAGGAGTACGCCGCCAAGCGCCAGGCCATCATCGCCGACCTCTGACTCGGCGGTATCTAGAACACGTTCCAGTTCGGCTGTTAGCCTGATCGCGTAATCGCGAAAGGAGCAGCGGTGACTGCATCGGGTGGACCCCTGGACGGGCGAGTGGCATTCATCACCGGGGCCGCCCGGGGACAGGGCCGGGCGCACGCGGTCCGGCTGGCCGCCGACGGCGCCGACATCATCGCGATCGACATCTGCGCCCCGGTCTCCGACACGATCACCTACCCGCCTGCCACCTCCGAGGAACTGGCCGAGACGGTGCGTGCGGTCGAGTCGACCGGCCGCAAGGTGCTCGCCCGGGAGGTCGACATCCGCGATCTGTCCGCGCTGCAGCAGGTGGTGGCCGACGGTGTCGAGCAGTTCGGCCGGCTCGACATCCTGGTGGCCAACGCCGGTGTGCTCAGCTGGGGCCGGCTCTGGGAGATGTCGGAAGAGCAGTGGCACACCGTCATCGACGTCAACCTCAACGGGACGTGGAAGACGATCCGGGCAGCGCTGCCTGCGATGATCGAGGCCGGTAACGGCGGCTCGGTCATCATCGTCAGCTCGTCGGCCGGTCTGAAGGCCACGCCCGGCAACGGCCACTACTCCGCGTCAAAGCACGGACTCACCGCGCTGACCAACGGCCTCGCGCTCGAGGCGGGCGAATTCGGCATCCGGGTCAACTCGATCCACCCCTACTCGATCGACACGCCCATGGTCGAGCGCGACGCCATGATGGAGGTGTTCGGCAAGCACCCGAGCTTCCTGCACAGCTTCGCCCCGATGCCGCTGCACCCCGTCAACCACGATGGCAAGAAGGGTCTGCAGGAGTTCATGTCACCCGACGAGGTGGCCGACGTGGTGGCCTGGCTCGCAGGCGACGGATCGGCGACGCTGTCGGGCAGCCAGATCGCCGTCGACCGCGGTGTGATGAAGTACTGACCTGCCGCTCAGCCCGTCAGCACGGCGCTGAACTGATCCACCGCCCAGGCGATCTCGTCTTCGGTGATCACCAGTGGGGGAGCGAATCGCAGCGTCGAGCCGTGCGTGTCCTTGACCAGGACGCCGCGCTCGGCGAGCCGCAGGCTGATCTGCTTCCCGCTGCCGAGCGCCGGATCGATGTCGACGCCGGCCCACAGGCCCAGCCCGCGCACCTCGACCACGCCGTGGCCGATGAGCCCGCGCAGCCGCTCGTGCAGGACGCGGCCCAGCTGCGCCGAACGTTGCTGGTACTCGCCGCGCTCGAGCATCGCCACGACCGTGCTGCCGATGGCGGCAGCCAGTGGATTGCCGCCGAACGTGGAACCGTGCTCGCCGGGGTGCAGCACCCCGAGCACGTCGCGGTCGGCGACCACCGCCGACAGCGGCACCACCCCGCCCCCGAGCGCCTTGCCGAGCAGGTAGACGTCGGGCCGCACATCCCAGTGGTCACAGGCGAACGTGCGGCCAGTGCGGGCCAGTCCGGACTGGATCTCGTCGGCGATCATCAGCACGCCGCGGTCGGTGCACAGGCGCCGGACCCGCGGCAGGTAGTCCGCGGGCGGGACGATGATGCCGGCTTCGCCCTGGATCGGCTCGAGCAGCACCGCGACGGTGTGCTCGTCGATCACGGCGGCCAGTGCGTCGGCGTCACCGAACGGCACCGAGCGGAATCCCGGTGTGTACGGGCCGAATCCGCGGCGGGCGGTCTCGTCGTCGGAGAAGCTGATGATCGTCGTGGTGCGGCCGTGGAAGTTGTTGGCGGCCACCACGATGTTGCCGAGGCCGGCGGGGACGCCCTTGACGTCGGTGCCCCACTTGCGGGCCACCTTGAGCGCACTCTCGACGGCCTCGGCGCCGCTGTTCATCGGCAGCACCATGTCCTTCCCGCACATCGCGGCCAGCGCGGCGCAGAACGGGCCGAGCCGGTCGGAGTGGAACGCGCGGCTGACCAGGGTCACCGCGTCGAGCTGCGCGTGCGCGGTGGCGATCACCTCGGGATGGCGATGCCCGAAGTTCACCGCCGAGTAGGCCGCCAGGCAGTCGAGGTGGCGACGGCCTTCGACGTCGGTGATCCACACCCCCTCCGCGTGCGCGGCGACCACCGGCAGCGGTGAGTAGTTGTGGGTGACATGGCGGTCGTCGAGGGCGATGGCGCGCTCGGTCTCCGTCTCGAAGTCCACGATCGTCACGGGTGTACCTCCAATGTGCAGCATTTGACGGAGCCGCCGCCCTTGAGCAGCTCGGAGAGGTCGACGCCGACGGGACGGAAGCCGGCGTCGCGGAGTTGCCCGGCGAAGCCGGTGGCGGCGGCGGGCAGCACCACGTTGAGCCCGTCGGACACCGCGTTGAGGCCGAGGGCGAAGGCGTCGGCGCTGGCCACCTCGATCGCATCGGGGAAGACCTCGAGCAGGTGGGTCCGCGAGGCTTCGGCGAATGCCGGCGGGTAGAACGCCACCGTGGTGTCGTCGAGCACCGCGAGTGCGGTGTCGAGGTGGTAGAACCGCGGGTCGATGAGTTCGAGGCTCAGCACCGGCACGTCGAGGATGTCCGCGATCTCGTCGTGGGCGCGACGGTCGGTGCGAAAGCCGTACCCGGCCAACATCATCGGGCCGATCATCAACAGATCGCCCTGGCCCTCGTTGAGGTGGCGGGTGTGCACCGGCGCGAAGCCGCACCGCTGGAGCCAGGCGGCGTAGGCGGCGGACTCGGCGGCCCGCTGCGGGTAGGCGAACCGGGCCAGGATCGCGTTGTCCCCGACCACCACCGCGCCGTTGGCGGCGTACACCATGTCGGGCAGACCGGCGCGGGCGTCGACGAGTTCGACCGTGTGCCCGAGACTTTCGTAGGTGCGGCGCAGGACGTCCCACTGGGCGACGGCGAGGGCGGTGTCGACCGGAACGGTCGTGTCCATCCAGGGGTTGATCGCGTACTCGACGGCGAAGTGGGTGGGCGCCGTCATGGCGTAGCGGCGGGTTCGGGCGACTCGTGCGTCGGGCAGGGCGCCGACTGGGGCGTCGGCAGCGGACAACGTCATGGATCGACGATAGAAGGGCGCGGTTGTGCAATCAATCGCTGCCTATTGCTTGTATACCGACGATCTATTGCGCTGCGGCTACTATGTCAGCAATCTATTGCGCGGAGGTGATCATGGACCGTCTGGACAGCACCGACGAGCGGATCCTGGCCGAATTGGCCGAGCACGCCAGGGCGACGTTCGCCGAGATCGGCCAGCGGGTCAGCCTGTCGGCGCCCGCGGTGAAGCGGCGGGTCGACCGGATGATCGACGACGGGGTGATCCGCGGGTTCACCACCGTCGTGGACCGCAGCGCGCTCGGCTGGAACACCGAGGCCTTCGTACAGGTGTTCTGCCACGGCACAATTGCGCCCGACGAACTGCGGGCGGCGTGGGTCGACATCCCCGAGGTGGTCAGCGCGGCCACCGTCACCGGCACCGCCGACGCCATCCTGCACGTGCTCGCGCGCGACATGCGGCACCTCGAACAGGCACTGGAACGCATCCGGGCGAGTGCGGACATCGAGCGCAGCGAGAGCATCGTGGTGCTGTCGAACCTCATCGACCGCGCCGCTCCGGAGGTGTCCGAAGGCACAGGGTGACGTGCATGTGGCGGGCGTCATCGTGTAGAACTCCCACGTGAGCACTTCAGGGGGCATCGTCATCGTCGGCGGCGGCCTGGCGGCCGCTCGCACCGCCGAGCAGCTGCGGCGTTCGCAGTTCAGCGGGGCGGTGACCATCGTCAGCGACGAGGACCATCTGCCGTACGACCGGCCGCCGCTGTCGAAGGAAGTACTGCGCAGCGAGACCGACGACGTCACGCTCAAGCCGGCCGAGTTCTACGACGAGAACGACATCACCATGCTGCTCGGCGCCGGGGCGAAGTCCGTCGACACCGCCGCCAGGACGCTGACGCTGTCCGACGGCCGCGAGATCGGCTACGACGAGCTGGTGATCGCCACCGGTCTGGTGCCCAAACGCATCCCGTCGTTCCCCGATCTCGCGGGCATCCACGTGCTGCGGAACTTCAACGAGAGCCTCGCCCTGCGCCGGGAGGCCGGATCGGCACGGCGCGCGGTGGTGGTCGGCGCCGGCTTCATCGGCTGCGAGGTCGCGGCCAGCCTGCGCAGCATGGGGGTGGAGGTGACGCTGGTCGAGCCGCAGCCCGCGCCGCTGGCCAACGTGCTGGGTCAGCAGATCGGCGAGCTGGTCGCCCGCGTGCACCGCGCCGAGGGCGTCGACGTGCGGTGCGGGGTCGGGGTGTCGGAAGTGGTCGGCACCGACAAGGTCGAGAAGGTCGTGCTCGCAGACGGCGCCGAGGTCGAGGCGGACCTGGTGGTCGTCGGCATCGGGTCCACCCCCGCGGTCGGCTGGCTCGAGGGCAGCGGCATCGCACTGGACAACGGCGTGGTCTGCGATGCGCAGGGCCGCAGCAGCGCCCCGAACGTGTGGGCCATCGGTGACGTGGCGTCCTGGCGCGATACCGTGGGTCAGCAAGTGCGCGTTGAACATTGGAGCAACGTGGCCGACCAGGCCCGGGTTCTCGTGCCGGCGATGCTCGGGCAGGACGTGCCCCAGGTGGTCAGCGTGCCGTACTTCTGGAGCGACCAGTACGACGTGAAGATCCAGTGCCTCGGCGAGCCGGAGGCCGACGACATCGTGCACGTCGTCGAGGACGACGGCCGCAAGTTCCTGGCGTTCTACGAGCGCGACGGTGTGGTCGCGGGTGTGGTCGGCGGCGGCATGCCGGGCAAGGTCATGAAGACCAGGGCCAAGATCGCCAACGGCGCCCCGATCGCCGACGTCCTGCCCAAGCCCTGAGCGAGTTCGGCGCGGAAACCGTCGCTCAGCGAACGTTTCCGCGCCGAAATCCCTAGAACTCGCCGAGGTAGAAGCGGCCGCCCTGGTCGTCGGTGCACTGGGCGGTGACGCCGTAGGGCTGCCGTGCCGGCTGCTCGATCACGGTGCCGCCGGCCTCGACGACCCGCCGCACGGCCGCGTCGATGTCCGCGACCGTCCACATCGGCACGGTGGTGGGGGTGGCGCTACCGCCGGCCATCCCCGACATCGGGTGCGGGCCCGTGACGCCCCAGCCGTCGTCGACACGGCCCCGTTCGAACGTCCAGAACAGCACCCGGCTGTAGAACGACTTGAACGCCGCCGAGTCCTCGACCTCGTAGGTGATGTACGAGAGTTCGCCCGGTCCACCGCCATTGAGCTCGGGCCGCGGCTCACCGGGCGCGGGCTGGTACACCGCGAACTCCATACCCGAGGCGTCGGTGGCGCCGAGCACCGCGCCGAAGTCGAACTGCTGCACCTCGTCGACGCTTCCGCCGCCGTCGAGGATCGACTGCCGCGCGCCCGCGAGGTCGGTGACGGCGTAGCAGCAGAACAGCGTGCTGCGGTCGCCGACGGAGAAGATGCCGATGCGCTGGCCGGTGTTGGTGACCCGGTGTGTCGCCGGGTCGTAGGCCCAGCCCAGCACGTGGCCGTAGAAGGCGGCCGCGCGATCGGCGTCGGGCGTCCACAACGAGACGTAGCCGACGTCACCGTGTTGGATCGGGGTGGCGGCGCCGGTGAGCGGCCCGGACAGCATCCACCGATGGCCGAACGGGTCGGTGATCGATGCGCCCCGCGAGCCGTGCTGCTCATAGGCCTCGCTCTGCACCCGGGCGCCGCGGTCGCGGGCCCGGCGCAGGGCGGCGTCGGTATCGGGTACGGCGATCATCAGACTGACCGAAACCGCTTGCGGATCCGGCGCTCTCAGTCCGAGTTCCGGATACTCGTCGGCCAGGTAGAACACCCCGCCGGACAAAGCCAACTCGGCGTGGCCGACGCGGCCGTCGTCCATCACGATCGGTTCACCGACCAACGTCGCGCCCAGGGCGTCGACGTACCAGTCGATGGCGGCCCGGCCGTCGGCGACCGCGAGGTAGGGCAGTGCGGCGGAGCGGGGGACGGTCGACGCGGCCGCCGGTGCGGCGGTGGTCTCGTTCAGTTCGGCGATTGCGGTGTCGGTGCCACTCATGACAACTCCTGAGGTTTGACGGGGAAGGGTGAGCGCCGATTCCAGGCGCGACCGCAGCCGTGCCGCGAACGCCGGATCGGGTTGTACCGGAAGGTCGTCGCCCTGCAGTGCGTCCAACGGATCGTGGTTGTTGTTCACACCCTTCATGACGGGGTCCCTCCTTCCGGGTAGTGCGTGCGGAATGCGCGGCGGGCCCGCACCAGCAGCGCCTCGGTGGCGTGCACCGTGCGGCCGATCAGTTCGGCGCACTCGGGTACCGAGCAGTCGTCCATGTAGCGCAGCGCCAGTACGGTCCGATGGTGTTCGGGCAGCCTGGCGAGCACGCTCTCGGCGACGATGCGGTCCAATTCGGCATCCCAGTGGTCGATCGGGTCCACGGGTTCGGGCAGCTCGGCGACCGGAACGCTGAACCGGTCATGCCGGCGGCGATAGTGATCGGCGAGCTTGTGCCGCGCCACCCCGATCAACCACGGCACCGAGATCGCCGGTGGAACGTCCTTGCGGGCCGCGTCCATGGCGGCCAGAAAGGTCTCCGACGTCAGGTCCTCGGCGGTGCCGCGGTCGCCGCAGCGCCGGACGAAGTAGCCGTACACGGACGGCAACGCCTCGTCGTACAGCGCTATCAGACGCTGCGGCGCTTGAGCGGGATCGGCCCGCCCGGATGGGACGCTCACACCCTCAACGTCGCCACCGGAACCCGGACTCCGACGCCCCGATCACGTTTTTCTTCTCTCCGGCCTCAAAGGATCCCGGTCGAGCGCCCGCAGGCCGTCGCTGACCGTGTCGAATGCGGCGTCGAGGGCGTCGGCGAGTGACACCGACTCGTCGGCCAGCCAGTGCTCGTACGCCGAAAGTGCGGTGCCGAGCATCGTCCACGCCACGGTCTGCGGAACCAGGTCGGCGGGCTTGGTCCCCAGCCTGCGGGACACGAACTCCGCCACCACCGCACGCCAACCGCCGTACATCGTCATCGAATGTGCCTGCAGCGCATCGGTCTGCAGGATGACGCGCATGCGCTGCCGGTGTCGTGGCGTCTCGGCCTCGTCGAACCGGTTGAACGCCAGCAGCGCCGCGCGCAGCGAGTCGCCGATCGGCACCTGCGGGTCGGCGGCGTCCAGCAGGGCCCGCATCCGGTCCAGGTGGGCGTCGAAGTCGCCCCACGGGATGGCGTTCTTGGACGGGTAGTAGCGGAACAGGGTGCGCCGGGCGATGCCCGCCGCGGCGGCGACGTCGTCGACGCTGACCTCGTCGAACCCCCGGGCGGTGAACAGATCGAGAGCGACGTCGGTGATGTGCTCACCCGTGGTGGAGCGGCGCCGGCCCACGCCACGCTTGACATCGCCGGCCTGTGGACGGGGTGCCGCATCGTCCCGCATCCGACCCACCCTTCCATTTCGGCACCCGATGCCATATTCTTGCGATCTCGGTCACACCTGTCGAGAACCAGTCCACACGAAAGGCGGCGGTTATGGAACCGAATCAGAACGTCGAAGCCGACACCGAGCTCGTCACCGAGACCCTCGTCGAAGAGGTCTCGATCGACGGGATGTGCGGGGTCTACTGACCATGACGACGGCTGCGGGTGCCCGGCCGGGCCCGCGTTCCGATCCGAGGCCCGACGCGGGGTTCGATCCGGACGTGGCGTGGCGGCTGCACCACCAGGTGGCGGTGCGGCCGGAATCGTTCGGCGCGCTGCTCTATCACTTCGGCACCCGCAAGCTGTCGTTCCTGAAGAACCGGACCATCGTCGAGGTGGTCACTTCGCTCGACGACCACCCCGATATCCGATCCGCCTGCCGCGCAGCCGGAATCGACGATGCGCAGCAGGCGCCTTACCTGCACGCACTGGGCGTGCTGGCCCAGTCCAAGATGCTCGTGACCCGGGAGGGCCAGACACCGTGACATCCACAGTCCCCGTTCCGCGCCTCATCGAGCAGTTCGAGCACGGCCTGGACGCGCCGATCTGCCTGACATGGGAACTCACCTACGCCTGCAACCTCGCGTGCGTGCACTGCCTGTCCTCGTCGGGCAAGCGCGATCCGCGCGAGTTGTCGACCCGGCAGTGCATGGACATCATCGACGAGCTCGAACGCATGCAGGTGTTCTACGTCAACATCGGTGGCGGCGAACCCACTGTGCGCCCGGACTTCTGGGAACTGGTCGACTATGCGACCGCCCACCACGTCGGGGTGAAGTTCTCCACCAACGGGGTGCGCATCACCCCGGAGGTGGCCGCGAAGCTGGCCGCCAGCGACTACGTCGACGTGCAGATCTCCCTCGACGGCGCCACCGCGGAGGTCAACGACGCGGTGCGCGGCAAGGGATCCTTCGCGATGGCGGTGCGCGCGCTGGAGAACCTCGAGGCCGCCGGTTTCTCCGACGCCAAGATCTCGGTGGTGGTGACCCGCCACAACGTCGACCAGCTCGACGACTTCAAGGCGCTGGCCGACCGCTACGGCGCCACCCTGCGCATCACCCGGCTGCGTCCGTCCGGCCGCGGGGCCGACGTCTGGGACGAGCTCCACCCCACCGCCGAACAGCAGGTGCAGCTCTACGACTGGCTGGTCGCCAAGGGTGAGCGGGTGCTCACCGGTGACTCCTTCTTCCACCTGTCCGGTCTCGGTGAGCCGGGCGCACTCGCGGGGCTCAACCTGTGCGGCGCCGGCCGGGTGGTGTGCCTGATCGATCCCGTCGGCGACGTCTACGCGTGCCCGTTCGCGATCCACGACAAGTTCCTGGCCGGAAACATCCTGGAGGACCGCGGATTCGGCACAGGCTTCTCCGCTGTATGGAAGAACGCGCCGCTGTTCCGCGAACTGCGCGAGCCGCAATCGGCGGGCGCCTGCTCGGGCTGTGCGCACTACGACGGCTGCCGAGGCGGCTGCATGGCCGCCAAGTTCTTCACCGGCCTGCCGCTCGACGGCCCCGACCCGGAGTGCGTCCAGGGCTTCGGTGCGCCCGCGCTCGCCCAGGGTAGGGCCAAGCCGCGGCCCAGCGGCGACCACTCCCGGGGCACCCGTCAGGTGTCCGGTCCGGGCCCGATACCGCTCAAACTGCTGACCAAGCCGCCCGCCCGGCTGTGTAACGAAAGTCCGGTGTAACCCATGGCCCGCGACACCTGGTTCGAGACCGTCGCCATCGCCCAGCAGCGCGCGAAGAAGCGCCTGCCGAAGTCCGCGTATTCGTCGCTGATCTCGGCGAGCGAGAAGGGCGTTTCGGTATCCGACAACGTCGAGGCCTTCTCCGAACTCGGCTTCGCACCGCACGTGATCGGCGCCACCGAGAAGCGCGACATGGCGACAACGGTGATGGGACAAGACATCTCGATGCCCGTCGTCATCTCGCCGACCGGTGTCCAGGCCATCGACCCCGACGGCGAGGTCGCCGTCGCACGCGCCGCAGCGGCGCGGGGCACGGCGATGGGGCTGTCCTCCTTCGCCAGCAAGCCGATGGAGGAGGTCGTCGCCGTCAACGACAAGATCTTCTTCCAGATCTACTGGCTGGGCAGCCGCGACGAGATCGCCGAGCGGGTACAGCGCGCCAAGGACGCCGGCGCGGTCGGCATGATCGCCACCACCGACTGGAGCTTCAGCCACGGCCGCGACTGGGGCAGCCCCAAGATCCCGGAGCGGATGGACCTGCGCACCATGCTGCGGATGTCGCCCGAGGTGATCACCAAGCCGCGCTGGTTCTACAGCTTCGCCAAGACGCTGCGGCCGCCGGACCTGCGGGTACCCAATCAGGGCAGGCGCGGCGAGCCGGGGCCCACGTTCTTCGAGGCCTACGGGCAGTGGATGGGCACACCCCCGCCCACCTGGGACGACATCGCCTGGCTGCGCGAGCAGTGGGGCGGCCCGTTCCTGCTCAAGGGCATGGTGCGGGTCGACGACGCCAAACGCGCGGTGGACGCGGGTGTTTCGGCGATCACCGTGTCCAACCACGGCGGCAACAACCTGGACGGCACCCCGGCGGCGATCCGGTGCCTGCCCGCCATCGCCGACGCCGTCGGCGACCAGGTCGAGGTTTTGCTGGACGGCGGGATCCGGCGCGGCAGCGACGTCGTGAAGGCCGTCGCCCTCGGGGCCAGGGCGGTCATGATCGGCCGGGCCTATCTGTGGGGTCTGGCGGCCAACGGCCAGGCGGGTGTGGAGAACGTGCTCGACATTCTTCGCGGGGGCATCGACTCGGCGCTGATGGCACTGGGCAAATCCTCGATTCACGATCTGACGCCCGAGGACATCCTGATACCCGACGGCTTCACCCGTGCTCTCGGCGTCTCCGCTGGTACCGACACCTGAGGCCGGCCCGTCCCGCACCTGCCCGCCGCTGTGACAGGGGTGGCCTGAGAGGCTCACGGGGTGGGACCTTCGGCGCTGGGCAATCTAGTTGTGAAATCAATTGCTGCGCATACGCCAACAATCGGCGCACACCAGGTTAATTCGGCCTACCATCGGCGGGTGGCTTCCCCCAGCGAGCTTGGGAACTCAACGTCGAGGCGGCTGCAGTACACGTCCTCGGCGTTGATCGTCCCGATCGGTTCGATCGAGCAGCACGGACCCCATTTGCCGCTGGACACCGACACCCGGATCGCCACCGCGGTGGCCGCAGGCGTTGCCGAGCAACTCCGGGTGGCCCCGGGCGGTGAGTGGCTGCTGGGTCCGGCGTTGAGCTACGGCGCGAGCGGGGAGCACGAGGGGTTTGCCGGCACGGTGTCGATCGGCACTTCTGCCCTGCGTCTGCTGCTGGTGGAGTTCGGCCGGTCGGCGGCGAGATGGGCATCGCAACTGGTCTTCGTCAACGGGCACGGCGGAAACACCGAGGCGCTTTCGGCCGCGGTCGCTTTGCTCCGCTACGAGGGGCGCGACGTCGCCTGGTGCCCGTGCAGCGCCGAGAATGCCGATGCACACGCCGGTCACACCGAAACGTCGATACTGCTCCATCTTTCGCCGAGCGACGTGCGCATCGACGATCTGGTTCCCGGCAACACCGCACCGCTCGCCGAACTGATGCCAGCAATGCGCACCGGTGGCGTCGCGGCCGTCAGCGAGGTCGGGGTGCTCGGCGACCCGACGACGGCCACCGCCGCCGAGGGCGCCAGGATCTTCGCCGAGATGGTCGCGGGCTGCGCCGGGCGGGTCGCGCGGTGGCAACCCGACCGGGACGGACGGCTGAGGTGACCGGTCCCCGGCTTCCCGACGGCTTCGCGGTCCAGGTGGATCGGCGCGTCAAGGTGCTCGGCGAGGGCTCGGCGCTGCTCGGCGGCTCGCCGACCAGGCTGCTCCGGCTGGCCCCGACGGCGCAGACGATGCTCACCGGCGGCCGCCTCGAGGTGCACGACGCGATCAGCGCGCAGCTGGCCCGCACCCTCCTCGACGCGACCGTCGCCCATCCGAGACCGGCCAGCGGACCGTCGCATCGCGACGTCACCGTCGTCGTCCCGGTGCGTGACAACCCATCTGGGGTGCACCGACTGGTCGCTGCGCTGCGTGGCCTGCGGGTGGTCGTCGTCGACGACGGGTCGGCCGTGCCGGTACAGCAGTCCGACTTCGCCGGCATGCACTGCGACGTGCAGGTGATCCGGCATCCCGAATGCCGGGGGCCGTCGGCCGCACGGAACACCGGACTGGTGGCCAGCAACACCGACTACGTGGCGTTCCTGGACTCCGACGTGGTGCCGCGCCGCGGTTGGCTTGAGGCGTTGCTCGGCCACTTCTGCGATCCGGCGGTGGCCCTGGTCGCCCCGCGCATCGTCGGCCTCCGCCAGCCCGACAACGTGGTCGCCCGGTACGAGGCGGTGCGTTCGTCGCTCGACCTCGGGCTGCGCGAGGCGCCGGTGGTGCCGTTCGGAGCGGTGTCCTACGTTCCCAGTGCCGCGATCATCTGCCGCAGGGCGGTGCTGACCGAGCTCGGTGGCTTCGACGAGACGATGCGCTCGGGCGAGGACGTCGATCTGTGCTGGCGGCTGGTCGAGGCCGGCGCCCGGCTGCGCTACGAGCCGATCGCGCTGGTGGGCCACGACCATCGGACACACATCCGGGACTGGTTCTCGCGCAAGGCATTCTACGGCGAGTCGGCGGCGCCGCTGTCAGTGCGCCATCCCGGTAAGACCGCTCCGCTGGTGATCTCCGGATGGAGTCTGGCGGCCTGGCTGCTGCTGGCGATGGGCTCGTACGCGGGTTTCCTGGCGTCGCTGCTGGTCGCCGGTGTCACCGGCCGCCGGATCGCGAACTCGCTGCGCCCCGTCCACACCGAGCCGGGCGAAGTCGCCGCGGTGGCGGCGCACGGGCTGTGGGCCGCCGCCCTGCAGCTCGCGTCGGCGATCTGCCGGCACTACTGGCCGGTGGCGCTGGTCGCGGCGCTGCTGTCGCAGCGATGCAGGCAGGCGGTGCTCGTGGCGGCGATAGTCGACGGGGTGGCGGACTGGCTGGCCCGCAAGGGCAACGCCGATGACGACACCAGACCGGTGGGATTGCTGACGTACCTGCTGCTCAAGCGGCTCGACGACATCGCCTACGGACTGGGGTTGTGGACCGGGGTGGTCCGCGAGCGGCATGCAGGCGCACTGAAGCCGCAGATCCGGACCTGACCGCCGCCTTGCACAGCGACGTCTTGATCGTCGGCGCCGGCAGCGCCGGATCCGTTCTTGCCGAGCGCCTTTCCTCCGACCGCGGGCGCCTGGTCACGGTGGTGGAGGCCGGCCCGGGACCCACCGACCCGCGGGTGCGCGCGCAGATCAGCGACGGACTGCGGCTGCCGATCGGCGCGGCGAGCTCGGTGGTCCGGCACTTTCCGACCACCCTCACCGACCGGCCGGCGCGACCGGCGTCGATCATGCGCGGCGCGGTGGTCGGCGGGTCCGGCGCGGTGAACGGCGGCTACTTCTGCCGGGGGCTGCCGGGCGATTTCGCCGATTGGGCGCAGCCGGGGTGGAGCTGGCAGGACGTGCTCCCACACTTCGTGGCGATCGAGAACGACATCGACGTCACCGGCCCGCTGCACGGATCGTCGGGCCCCATCGTGGTGCGCAGGGTCCGCGAATTCGACGGCTGCACAGCATCCTTCGTCGAGGCGGCCCTCGACGCCGGCTACCGCTGGGTGCACGACCTGAACGGCGCGACACCGGAGGCGCCGTCGCCGCTGGGGGTGGGAGCCGTTCCGCTGAACATCCATGGCGGAACCCGGGTGGGCCCGGGCGGCGCCTTCCTGCAACCCGCACTCGACCGGGCCAACCTCACGCTGATGGCGGACACGCGGGTACTGCGTCTCGATCTCGCGGCGGGGCGGGTGGTCGGCGTGCAGTGCCGAGGACCTGCCGGTGACGACCTACTCACCGCCGACCGGGTGGTGCTGTGCACGGGCGCCATCGGCACGGCGCAGCTGCTGATGCTCTCCGGAGTTGGTCCGCCGGAGGTGCTCGAGCCACTGGGCATTGCGGTGGTCGCCGACCTCCCGGTCGGCGTCGCGACGGCGGACCACCCGGAGTGGGTGCTCCCGGTGGACTGGACTCCGACCCACGATCTTCCCCCGCTGGAGGCCGTGCTGACCACGGACGAAGTCGAGATTCGGCCCTACACAGCCGGTTTCGCCGCGATGGTGCACGGCCCGGGTCACGACCCGTCGGACCGGCCGCACCTGGGGATCGCGCTGATGAAGCCGCGGTCGCGCGGGCGGATCAGGTTGGCCTCCGACGACCCGTCGGCGGCCCCGGTGATCGAGCACCGCTACGACAGCGAGCCGGCCGACGTCGCCGCGCTCGCGGCCGGAGCCGAGCTCGCCGCCGACATCATCGGCGGCCCGTCGGGCCTGGCGGCTGCCGCGTGGTCGACCTCGCAGCACCTGTGCGGATCGGCCCGGATGGGCTCCGAAGACGACGACGCCGCGGTCGTCGACCCGCGCTGCCGCGTGCACGGCGTCGACAATCTGTGGGTGGCTGACGGCTCGATCATGCCGGTGATCACCGGCCGGGGTCCGCACGCCACGATCGCGATGATCGGGCACCGGGCGGCGGAGTTCGTCAGCGGGTGACGAGGGGCACGATCGCCTCGGCCAGCAGGGTCGCCGCGGCGACGCCGTCGACAACCGGGACACCGAGACGGCGCCGCAACGGTTCGGCGAAGCGGGCCATCGCCGCGCAGCCCAGCACGATCGACCGGCTGCCGTCACCGGTCAGCGCTGCGGCGCACAGATCACCGATGGGTTCGATCGTCGAAGGATCGGAATCGATGCGCAGCACCGGGATGTCGCACGCGTGGACGCCGACGCACGCCGAAGGGGTGTAGCTCTTCGCGAGTTGCCAGGCCCTCGGCACGGTCGCCGACATCGACGTCACCACCGAGAAGCTGCCCGCCGCAAGGGCGGCCGCGTGCATGGCGGCCTGGGCGATTCCCAGCACGGGAACGTCGAGTGTCCGGCGGGCCTCGTCCAGTCCGGGATCGCCGAAGCAGGCGACCACGTACGCGTCCGGGCGGTATTCGGCGGGGCGGCGGGCGGCCTCGGCGAGCAACTCGAGAAGGCCGGGGACGCAACGGCGTTCGTCGTCGTCGTTCTCGATGCTGGCGGGGCCGGCCTGCGGGTTCACCGCCTCGACGACGGTGTCCGCTCGCGCGACCGCCGCGGCGCCCGCGGCGATGGCCCGGGTCATCGACGCGGTCGTGTTCGGATTGGCCAGCAGCAGGCGCACGCCGCCAGGTTAGCCGCGCCGGGCCGGCGGCACAGCCCGGAGGCCGGCGATGCGGCGGGCGCGCGGAACCGCGGCGAGCCGGCGAAGGTGGCGCGACTGCCTGCCGTCGCGCCCCGGCGACCACACCGCCACGAACACCGCCGCGACGGTCACCGCCACCGCCAGCACGAGCAGTGAGCCGTCCATCGCCTGCAGGAAGGCGTGGTTGGCGTCGGCGGCCAACTTGGCGCCCTGCGGGCCGAGGCGTTCGGCGACCTCCAGCGCCTGGGCCAGCGAGTCCAGCGCCGGCCCGCGAACGGGTTCCGGCAGCGCGGCGACGGCGGGGGAGAGCAGGTTGCCGTACTGGGCGGCGAGCACCGAGCCGGCAGCGGCGATGCCGAGGGCCGCGCCGACCTCGCGCGTGGTGTCGTTGACCGCTGAGGCCACCCCCTGTTTCTCGTCGGGCGCCGCGCCCATGATCGCCGACGTCGTCGGCGCCGTGCACAGCCCGATGCCGGCGCTGACGATCATCAACGGCCAGGCCAGATCCCAGTAGGACGACTCGACGTCGAGTATGCGCATGCACGCAAGTCCCGCCGCGAGGAGGAGCAGGCCCACGGTGACCGAGAGCCGCAAGCCGATGCGGGGCAGGTACAGCGGTGTCAGCGCGCTGAGGATCAGCACCGGGACCGCCAGCGGCGTGAGCGCGAAGGCGGTCTGCAACGGGTTGTACCCGAGTACCAGTTGCATGTACTGCATCACGAGGAAGAAGAAGCCGAAGTTCGCGAAGAACAGGAAGGTGACCCCGAGTGAGCCGGTCGCGAAGTCCGGCCGCCGGAACAGCCGCACGTCGAGGAGCGGATGCGTCAGCCGGAGCTGAAGTGCGGCGAATGCCGCGGTGAGCGCCAGGCCGGCGCCCACACATCCCCACACCACCGGACTGGACCAGCCACGGGCGGGCGCCTCGATCACACCGAAGACGAAGACCGCCACTGCCGCGGCGACGAGGACTCCGCCGGCCCAGTCGACGGGAGCGCCCGACTCGTCACGGGAGGATGTGATGGTCATCGTCAGCCCGAAGAGTACGACGGCGACGATCGCGAACGCCCAGAAGATGGACTGCCACGAGAAGAAGTGCAGCAGCACACCGGTGCCGAGGAAACCGATGATGGCGCCGGACCCGCAGACACCGGCCCAGATGCCGACGGCCTTGTTGCGCTCGGCTTTCGGGAAGCCCGCGGTGAGCAGCGAGAGGGTCGCGGGCATGATCAGAGCGGCGCCCGCTCCCGCGACCGCACGCGCGATGATGATCTGCAGTGGGGCGTCGAAGAACACCGGAGCGACCGAGGCGGCGGCGAACACCGCCAGCCCGGCCAGCAGGGCGCCGCGGCGGCCGTAGCGGTCACCGACAGCACCGGCGGGCAGCAACAGGCAGGCCAGCACCAGCGTGTAGCCGTCGACCACCCAGGTGAGCTCGGTCTGGGTCGCGGCGGTGTTGACGGCGATGTCGGGCATGGCCGCGTTCAGCGCCACCATCGACGAGATCACCAGCAGCACGTCCAGGCATGCCACCGCGAGCAGCCAGGTCCTGGTGCGCGCCGACACGTCGCCGAGCCGGGAATCGGTAGGCTGACCGGGCCGGGCGAGAGTGTCGACCATGGACCTCTCCTTCCGGAGGAGTGATTTTTGAGACTAACCGTCTCGTAGCGAGACCGATAGTCTTGTTCCCCCGCGGAAGGTGGTGTAAACAATGGCCGGCGGTAGTACCGATCCGCGACCGGCGCGCTCCCGTGCCGCATTGCTGGAAGCCGCGACCACGCTGCTGCGTTCGGGCGGCCCGAGTGCGGTGACGATCGACGCGGTCACCCGCACCGCCAACGTCGCGCGCGCCACCCTCTACCGCCACTTCTCCAGTGCCAACGACCTTCTCGCCGCGGCCTTCGTGAGCCTGCTGCAGCCTGCGCCGATGCCGCCCCCTGAGGGCGAGCTGCGCGACAAGCTGATGGCCGTGGTCGTCGGCTGGGCCGACTCGATTGCCGAGGTGCCCACGACGCTGGCCGCGATGACGTGGCTGGCGTCGGGTCCCGACCTCGGGCCGTGGGCCGAGGTCCGCGAATCGGGTGCGGTCGACAGCGACGGGACGGCCGTCGCCACCCTGCGCGAGCGCATCATGGCGCTCTACACGGTGCCGTTCGACGCGATCTTCGACAGCCCGCAGGCGCGCGAAGAACTCGTGGAGGTCGACCGGATCGGGGCGATCGCCCTGCTCATCGGACCGCTCATCCTCGGCCGGCTGAGCACGCTGGCCGACTTCGACTTCCGCGGCTGCGCGGAGGCGGCCGTCGACGGCTTCCTGGCCACCCACGCCAGGAAGGCCGACGGGGGAGTCAGCGCAACGCGTACCGGATCGGCAGGTGCTTGAGGCCGCCGACGAACGTCGTCGCCGTCAGTTCCGCAGGACCGGCCGGCTCGATCGACTCGAGCCGCGGGATCAGTTCGGTGAACAGACTGTTCATCTCCATCCGGGCCAGCGCGGCGCCGAGACAGAAGTGCACACCGTAACCGAACGCCAGGTGCTTGTTGGGGTCGCGGCCGACGTCGAACCGGAACGGCTCGTCGAAGATCTCCTCGTCGCGGTTGCCGGAAACGTATGCGAGATAGACTGATTCACCCTTGGCGATCGGCACGCCGCGCACCTCGGTGTCCTCCGCGGCGGTGCGCATGAACTCCTTGACCGGCGTCGACCAGCGGATCATCTCCTCGACCGCCGTCGGCATCAGCTCAGGGTGCCGGCGCAACCGGTCCAGTTCGCCCGGATTCTCGATCAGCGCGTGCAGCCCGCCAGAGATGGCGTCCTTGGTGGTGTCGTGTCCCGCACTGGCGACGATGACGTAGTAGGAGGCGGTGTCCATGTCATTGAGCGGCTCACCGTCGATGCGGCCGTTGGCGATCGCCGATGCGAGATCGTCTGTCGGCTGCTCCCGGCGTGATGCGGTCAGCGTCGAGAAGTAGTTGAAGAAGTCGAGCAGCACCGCCATCTGCTCTTCGGGTGTGGTGCCGCGCTTGTATTCGTCGTCGTCGCCGCCGAACATCTCCTGCGTCAGCGTGTGCATGCGGCCGAAGTCCTCCTCGGGCAGGCCGAGCAGCGACATGATCACGTAGAGCGGGAACTGCACGGCGATGTCGGTGACGAAGTCGCACTCAGGCCCGATGTCGCGCATCTGGTCGACGTAGCGCCTGGCCAGTTCGTCGACGCGGATCTTCAGCGCGCGCATCGCCTTGGGACGGAACCAGTCGGCGCCGATCGACCGGACCTTGCGGTGGTGCGGATCGTCCATGTGGATCAGGGTGCGGAGCCCCATCCCCGCCTCGAGCTGCGCCTTGGCGTAGTCGTCGGCGGCCGCGGTGGACAGCAGCGGACGTGGTTCGGACAGGAACAGGTCGTTGGCGCGCTCCACGTCCATGATGTCGGCGTGCTTCGTGATTGCCCAGAACGGCCGGTACGGGGCGTTGTCGACCCATGCGACCGGGTTGTCCGCCCGCAGGTGTGTCAGCGCCGCGTGCAGCCGAGCATCGTCGGCGTATGCGGTCGGATCGGCCAGCACCTTCGCGGCGTCGTCCATCGTCGGCGTGCTCATCCGGGCTCCTCTACTTCTTGACGGGTGTCCATAACCGAGCTTATGTGACGCGGGCCACGCTGGGAAGGAATGCGGCACGGGTCGATGCGCGGGGGTCTTCGCGTGCTTCTCGGTAGGCTCCGCAACCGTGCCCCCATCGCTACGCCTGTCGCGGCGGGCGCTGGTGCGGGCCGCCTGCCTGTTGCTGGTGCCGGCGCTGACGCTCGCGGGCTGCGGCCGTCAGGACGACACTGCTGCGCCCTCGGCCTCCGCCGGTGCCGCCCCGGCGGGCGAGCCCGCCGAGGTGGAGACCGTCACCGGACGGGTCCGCGGCGAGGTGTCGGCCGGTCACCGGGAGTTCTCGGGGATCCCTTACGCGGCACCGCCGACCGGCCCGCTGCGCTTCCGCCCGCCGGCGCCGGCGCAGCCGTGGGCCGAGGTGCGCGACGCCACCCACCCGGGTCCCCGCTGCATCCAGGACCCCACTGCCGACCTGGAATTCGGCAGGCAGACCGACGAGGACTGCCTGACGCTGAACGTGTGGACGCCGCCGGTGTCGGCCGAGCCCAAGCCGGTGATGGTGTGGATACACGGCGGCGCGTTCGTCAACGGCAGCGGCGGTGTCTACAACGGCAGCTGGCTGGCGTCGCGGGGCGACATCGTCGTGGTGACGGTGAACTACCGGCTCGGCACCCTGGGCTTCCTGGCCCACCCGGCGCTGGGGCCGGCCGGCGACGTGGGCAACTACGGGCTCGCCGACCAGCAGGCCGCGCTGCGCTGGGTGCGCGACAACATCAGCCGGTTCGGCGGCGATCCCGGCAGGGTCACTGTGGCCGGCGAGTCGGCCGGCGGGATGTCGGTCTGTGACCACCTGGTCGCGCCCGGCTCCGCGGACCTGTTCCGGGCGGCGGTCGTGATGAGCGCCCCGTGCCAGGTGCAGGCCGACCTGCCAACCGCCGAACGCGCCAGCGTGGACTACGCCGCCGGTGCCGGTTGCACCGATCCAGGGACGGCGGCCGAGTGTCTGCGCGACCTGCCCGTCGACAAGCTCCGCGAGCCGGTCTGGTACACCGGCATCGGCGAGGACCGCCTGACCGGTCCGGTGACCGGGACACGGACTCTGCCGGTCGACCCGGTGCGGACCATGGCCGACGGCCGGGCGCTCGAGGTGCCCGTGCTGATCGGCACCACCCGCGACGAGTTCACCCTGTTCGTCGCGCTGCAGTATCTGCGCGGCGTGCGCTATCCCGACACCGAATACCCTGCGCTGCTGCGCGACACGTTCGGTGACGACGCTGCGGCGGTGGCCGCGCGCTATCCGCTCGCCGACTATCCCGACGCGGCACTGGCCTACTCGGCGGCCGTCACCGACGGGGCGTTCGCCTGCGTCACCGACCGGATGGCCGACGGCCTGACCCGCAGCGGACCGGTGTACGCCTACGAGTTCAACGACCGCGACGCGCCCGCGCCCGAGCCGTTGCGGACGCTGCCGTTCAAGGTGGGCGCCAGCCACTCACTCGAGCTGCGCTACCTGTTCGACGTGGGCGGCGCGCCTGCGCTGTCGGAGGACCAGCACCGGCTCTCCGACCAGATGATCGACTACTGGAGCCGCTTCGTGACCACCGGGAAGCCGGACGCGGTGGGCCAGCCCGACTGGCCCGCGCTCGACGGCATCGCCGACCCGGCGCGGATGTCGTTGCAGCCGGGCGGCAGCCGCATCGTCGACACCTTCGACGCCGAACACCGCTGCCCGTTCTGGGCCGGGCTCGAGTAGCCCGCGGGCGGATCAGGCCGGCGTTACCCAGGTGGTGATCTCGGCGTGCACCACCTCCGCGCCGCCACGGTCGGTGACCGTGACGGGCACCACGAGATCGGCGCCCTCGGCGATGGACGCGAAGTCCGGCGGGTCGAGCCGGGCCGTCGCCCGCAGCGACGTCGTCGCCTTCTGCAGGTACTGCACCGTCATCGCCTTGGGGATCCACCGGTGCGTGGTCGGCACCGTGGCCTCCATCAACATGCCCATCGCCATCTCGGCGGCGTTGCACGACGCGATCGCGTGCACCGTGTGCAGGTGGTTGTGGACGAAGAACCACTTCGGCACCGCGACCTCCGCCAGGCCCGGCTCCATGCGCACCACGTGCGGCGCGATCGAGGCGAAGTACGGCACCCGCGCGATCGCCGCGGCCGAGAACAGGCGGCTGCCCGCAGGCACGCCGGCCAGTCGCTGCCAGGCCCGGTATGTGCTGGTCGTCTCACTCATCCGCGCTACCTTACTCGCGAGTAAGTTGACCGGTCGCCGACGGCGGTGTTCAGCTGGGTGACGACGCCGTTTCCCGTGCAAACGACCCGTGCCCGGTGCGCTGTCGGGCGGCCGGCCAGCAATTTGGATGACGCCCGCTCTTGAGGCATACTGTTCGGGTTGCCTTGAGCCGGGTTCACACCTGGCCGGGCATGCGACTGGCACCCGAAGGGGTGCATCCGGTCCCAACTCTCGATCGTGGCGGTTTTCCGGCGCGGGCGAGTGTGCGCGAGGGCGACACACCCGAGCGCGGGGGTCGGTGAACCAGAGACAGATACACAGCGGCGGCAACAGCCAGCGCGACGCCTTCGGGCGGAGCGCAGCAACACCAGGTCCGATTGGGTCCCCCAGTCGGAACACAAGCAGGAGTGAGGTAGGAAAAGCGTGGCGGGACAAAAGATCCGCATCAGGCTCAAGGCCTACGACCACGAGGCGATCGACGCCTCGGCGCGCAAGATCGTGGAGACGGTCACCCGTACCGGTGCCAGCGTGGTGGGCCCAGTGCCGCTGCCGACCGAGAAGAACGTGTACTGCGTCATCCGGTCCCCGCACAAGTACAAAGACTCGCGGGAGCACTTCGAGATGCGTACACACAAGCGGCTGATCGACATCCTCGACCCGACGCCGAAGACCGTTGACGCCCTCATGCGCATCGATCTGCCGGCCAGCGTCGACGTCAACATCCAGTAGGAGACCCAAGAGAAATGGCTAGAAAGAGCATTCTGGGCACCAAGCTGGGCATGACGCAGGTGTTCGACGAGAACAACAAGGTCGTGCCGGTGACGGTCGTCAAGGCCGGCCCGAACGTCGTGACGATGATCCGTACTCCGGAGCGCGACGGCTACAGCGCGGTGCAGCTCGCCTACGGCGAGATCAGCCCCCGCAAGGTGAACAAGCCGGTGTCCGGCCAGTACGCCGCGGCGGGCGTGAACCCGCGCCGTCACATCGCCGAGTTCCGGCTCGACGACGAGACCGCTGCCGCCGAGTACGAGGTCGGCCAGGAGCTGACGGCGGAGATCTTCGCCGACGGCGCCTTCGTCGACGTGACGGGCACCAGCAAGGGCAAGGGCTTCGCAGGCACCATGAAGCGGCACGGCTTCAAGGGCCAGGGCGCAGCGCACGGCGCCCAGGCGGTGCACCGTCGTCCCGGTTCCATCGGTGGCTGCGCCACCCCCGGCCGGGTGTTCAAGGGCACGCGCATGTCGGGCCGGATGGGCCACGACCGCATCACCACCCAGAACCTGAAGGTGCACAAAGTCGACGCCGAGAACGGCGTCCTGCTGATCAAGGGCGCCATCCCGGGCCGCAACGGTGGCCTCGTGATGGTCCGCAGCGCAATCAAGCGAGGCGAGAAGTAATGGCCGACAAGACGCAGACACTGACGATCGACGTCCTCACCCCGGGCGGCTCGAAGGACGGCTCCGTGGAGCTGCCCGCCGAGCTGTTCGACGTGGAGCCCAACATCGCGCTGATGCATCAGGTGGTGAACGCGCAGCTGGCCGCGAAGCGGCAGGGCACGCACTCCACCAAGACGCGCGGCGAGGTGCGCGGCGGCGGCAAGAAGCCGTACCGGCAGAAGGGCACCGGTCGTGCCCGCCAGGGTTCGACACGCGCGCCGCAGTTCACCGGCGGTGGCGTCGTGCACGGCCCGCAGCCGCGTGACTACAGCCAGCGCACCCCGAAGAAGATGATCGCCGCCGCACTGCGCGGGGCGCTCTCGGACCGGGCCCGCAACGGCCGTATCCACGCCGTCACCGAGTTCGTCGAGGGCCAGGCCCCGTCGACGAAGAGCGCCAAGACGTTCCTGGCTACGCTGACCGATCGCCCGCAGGTGCTGCTGGTCGTCGGTCGGACCGACGTGACCGGCACGCTCAGCGTGCGGAACCTGCCTGGCGTGCACGTGATCTCGCCGGACCAGCTCAACACCTACGACGTGTTGAAGGCCGACGACGTGATCTTCAGCGTCGAGGCGCTGAACACCTACATCACAACGGCCACCCGCAGCGCGGCGGCCAAGGACGAGGAGGTGTCGGCCTGATGGCGACCGTGACTGACCCCCGCGACATCATCCTGGCCCCGGTCATCTCCGAGAAGAGCTACGGGCTGATCGAGGACAACGTGTACACGTTCGTGGTGCACCCGGACTCGAACAAGACCCAGATCAAGATCGCGATCGAGAAGATCTTCAAGGTCAAGGTCGACTCGGTGAACACCGCCAATCGTCAGGGCAAGCGCAAGCGCACCCGTGCGGGCTATGGCCAGCGCAAGAGCACCAAGCGCGCCATCGTCACGCTGGCTGCGGGCAGCAAGCCGATCGATCTGTTCGGAGCGCCGGCCTAGCCGGGGCAGGGACTGAGAGACTAGAGAGAGCTTTGTAGACATGGCTATTCGCAAGTACAAGCCGACGACCCCCGGTCGTCGCGGTGCCAGCGTCTCCGATTTCGCCGAGATCACCCGCTCGACTCCGGAGAAGTCGCTGATCCGCCCGCTGCACGGCAAGGGTGGTCGTAACGCCCACGGCCGCATCACCACCCGGCACAAGGGTGGCGGCCACAAGCGGGCCTACCGCCTCATCGACTTCCGTCGCCACGACAAGGACGGCGTCGACGCCAAGGTCGCGCACATCGAGTACGACCCGAACCGCACCGCGAACATCGCACTGCTGCACTACCTGGACGGCGAGAAGCGCTACATCATCGCGCCGCAGGGACTCAAGCAGGGTGCGATCGTCGAGGCCGGCGCCAACGCCGACATCAAGCCCGGCAACAACCTGCCGCTGCGCAACATCCCGTCCGGCACCGTGATCCACGCCGTCGAGCTGCGTCCGGGCGGCGGCGCCAAGCTGGGCCGCTCGGCCGGTGTGAGCATCCAGCTGCTGGGCAAGGAGGGTCCCTACGCGACCCTGCGTATGCCGTCCGGTGAGATCCGCCGCGTCGACGTGCGCTGCCGCGCAACGGTCGGCGAGGTCGGCAACGCCGAGCAGGCCAACATCAACTGGGGCAAGGCCGGCCGGATGCGCTGGAAGGGCAAGCGCCCGACCGTCCGTGGTGTCGTGATGAACCCGGTCGACCACCCGCACGGTGGTGGCGAGGGCAAGACCTCCGGTGGTCGGCACCCGGTGAGCCCGTGGGGCAAGCCGGAAGGCCGCACCCGCAAGAACAAGCCGAGCGACAAGCTCATCGTCCGACGCCGGCGCACCGGCAAGAACAAGCGCTAGGCCGGGAAGGATCCAACGATGCCACGCAGCCTGAAGAAGGGCCCGTTCGTCGACGACCATCTTTTGAAGAAGGTCGACGTCCAGAACGACAAGAACACCAAGCAGGTCATCAAGACCTGGTCGCGCCGGTCCACCATCATCCCGGACTTCATCGGCCACACGTTCGCGGTGCACGACGGCCGCAAGCATGTCCCGGTGTTCGTCACCGAGTCGATGGTCGGGCACAAGCTGGGCGAGTTCGCCCCCACCCGCACGTTCAAGGGTCACATCAAGGATGACCGGAAGGCGAAGCGCCGGTAATGACTACGACGATTGAATATCCGTCCGCCGTCGCGAAGGCGCGCTTTGTGCGCGTCTCGGCGAGCAAGGCGCGCCGGGTCATCGACCTGGTGCGCGGCAAGTCCGTCGCCGAGGCGCTCGACATCCTGCGGTGGGCACCGCAGGACGCCAGCGAGCCGGTCGCCAAGGTGATCGCCAGTGCGGCGGCCAACGCGCAGAACAACGACGGCCTCGACCCGTCCACGCTCGTGGTTGCGACGATCCACGCCGACGAGGGCCCGACCGCCAAGCGCATCCGTCCGCGCGCCCAGGGGCGTGCGTTCCGGATCCGCAAGCGCACCAGCCACATCACGGTGATCGTCGAGAGCCGGCCGCGTCGCGACAGCGGCCGTGGCAAGGCCGCAGGCGAGGCGTCGGCGAGCACCCGCTCGCGACGCGCGCAGGGCAGCAAGGCCGCCGCCGCCAAGACGGTTCCCGCCAAGGCGACTGCTGAGAAGGCGCCGGCCAAGAAGGCTGCCGCGAAGAAGACAGAAGCTTCTGACGAAGCGAAGGAGGGCTCAGAGTAGTGGGCCAGAAGATCAATCCCCACGGCTTCCGGCTCGGTATCACCACCGACTGGAAGTCCCGGTGGTATGCCGACAAGCAGTACAAGGACTACGTGAAGGAAGACGTCGCGATCCGGCGACTTCTTGCCACTGGCCTCGAGCGTGCCGGCATCGCCGACGTGGAGATCGAACGCACCCGCGACCGGGTCCGCGTCGACATCCACACCGCGCGTCCCGGCATCGTGATCGGGCGTCGCGGCACGGAGGCCGACCGCATCCGCACCGACCTGGAGAAGCTGACCAAGAAGCAGGTCCAGCTCAACATCCTCGAGGTCAAGAACCCGGAGTCGGTGGCTCAGCTGGTGGCACAGGGTGTCGCCGAGCAGCTGTCCAACCGCGTGGCGTTCCGCCGGGCGATGCGCAAGGCCATCCAGTCGGCCATGCGTCAGCCCAACGTCAAGGGCATCCGCGTGCAGTGCTCCGGCCGCCTCGGCGGTGCGGAGATGAGCCGCTCGGAGTTCTACCGCGAGGGCCGGGTGCCGCTGCACACGCTGCGCGCCGACATCGACTACGGCCTCTACGAGGCCAAGACCACCTTCGGCCGGATCGGCGTGAAGGTGTGGATCTACAAGGGCGACATCGTCGGTGGCAAGCGTGAGCTGGCCGCCGCCGCACCGGCCGCAGACCGGCCGCGCCGCGAGCGTCCGTCGGGCACCCGTCCGCGCCGCAGCGGTGCGTCGGGCACCACCGCCACGAGCACCGACGCGGGTCGTGCGGCGACGGGCACCGAAGAGGCTCCGGCTGCGGCCGAGGCTACAGTGGGCACCGAGGCCGCTGCCGGCGCCGCCGCCGAGACGACCCAGAATACGGAGAGCTGACATGCTTATCCCGCGCAAGGTCAAGCACCGCAAGCAGCACCACCCGCGCCAGCGTGGCGTCGCCAGTGGCGGCACCACGGTGAGCTTCGGCGACTACGGCATCCAGGCACTCGAGCACGCCTACATCACCAACCGGCAGATCGAGTCCGCCCGTATCGCCATCAACCGGCACATCAAGCGTGGCGGCAAGGTGTGGATCAACATCTTCCCCGACCGCCCGCTGACCAAGAAGCCCGCCGAGACCCGCATGGGTTCCGGTAAGGGTTCGCCGGAGTGGTGGATCGCCAACGTCAAGCCGGGCCGCGTGCTGTTCGAGCTGAGCTACCCGGACGAGAAGATCGCGCGCGACGCGCTGACCCGCGCGATCCACAAGTTGCCGATCAAGGCGCGCATCGTGACCAGAGAGGAGAACTTCTGATGGCCGTTGGAGTTTCCACTGGTGAACTGCGTGAACTGACCGATGACGAGCTGACCGACCGGCTGCGTGAATCCAAGGAAGAGCTGTTCAATCTGCGCTTCCAGATGGCCACCGGCCAGCTCGCCAACAACCGCCGGCTTCGTGTCGTGCGGCAGGAGATCGCGCGCGTGTACACCGTGCTGCGCGAACGTGAACTGGGCTTGGCTTCCGGGCCCGCAGGTGAGGAATCGTAATGGCAGACGCAAAATCTGACGCCACCGAAAAGGGTGCGGCGCGCACCCCGCGCACCGAGAAGCCGCGCGGACGTCGCAAGACGGCCATCGGCTACGTGGTGAGCGACAAGATGCAGAAGACCATCGTGGTCGAGCTGGAATCGCGTAAGAGTCACCCGCTCTACGGCAAGATCATCCGGACCACCACCAAGGTCAAGGCGCATGACGAGAACGGCGATGCCGGCGTCGGCGACCGCGTCTCCCTGATGGAGACCCGTCCGCTGTCGGCCACCAAGCGGTGGCGTCTCGTCGACGTGCTCGAGAAGGCCAAGTAGGCCGACCGGCAAGTACAACGGCGAAAAAGCCCCGCACGCCCAGCGTGCGGGGCTTTTCCATGCTCGACGCGCGAGTGCCATTGGCTACCGGGGTCTTTCACGGAATCAACGATTACGGGTTTGCCGGACGCTCCGATTGTCTACGATCGGCCTTGTGAGGGTTGGTATCTGGCCTGCATTTCGGGCGAAGATGGCCGTCGGCGCAAGTCTTGTCTTGTTAACCATGCCGACGGCCTTCGCATTTCCAGCGACGGCAGCGCCGGGAGACGGGGGCCAGGTCGCCACTGCGCCGACCCTGCGCCTTGCCGACGTCGGCGCCGATCCGGTGGTCGCGTTCTACGGCACCCAGGGCATCTCGTCGCTCACCATCCCGGTGCCGCCCGGCCTGGTGCCCGCGTCGATGGACGTGACGGTGGAGATCCCGGTCAACGTCGCCGCCGGAACGCTCACGGCCACCCAGGAGAACCGGACGCTGTCACGGGTCGGGCTGCCGATGGTCGACCGGGCGCCGATCTCGATCCCGCTCGCCGGCGCCGCCGTCGTCGACAACGCGGTGACGGTCACCCTGCGCAGCTACCTGACCCCCACCGGCGACTACTGCCTCGACCCGTCCAATCCGCTGCGCCTGGTCGATGCGGCCGTCCGGTACGAGGGCACCGAGGCGCCGCCGCGCACGGTGGCCGACTTCCTGCCGCCGATCCTGCGCCGCCTCGACCTGTTCATTCCGGAGACGCCGTCGCGTGTCGAGTCCGACGCCGCCATCCGCATCGCGACCGCAGTGGTCGCCCGGTACGGGAAGCAGGACACCGAGGTGTCGGTCACCGCGCTGGCCGACGGCCAGGATGCGCCGCCGGGGCCGTCGCAGCCGCTGCAGCGCCAGGTCGTCATCCGCGAGGGCGCCGACGCGGGGGTTTCGCTGCTCGGCACCGTCGGCGTGCCGTCGCTGCTGATCAGCGGACAGGCCGGGGAGCTGACCAACCAGGCCCGGCTGCTGTCCAGCGACGTCAACCGGCTGGCGCTGAGCTCCAAAGCCGTTGTCGGACCGGTGCAGTCGAGCCCCGTACTGGCGTCGGACAGCACGACGCTGCGCCGCCTCGGGCAGCCGGGCGTCAACGCCACCGGACTGTCGCCGCAGGTGTCGCTCGGCCTCGACCAGACCAGGCTCGGCCGCTCCGCACGCAACGTGCGCGTCCACCTGCAGGGGTCCTACACCCCACTGCCGTCGCAGATCGGCGGCCAGCTCGTCGTCGCGATCGGTGCGGAGACGCTGGACAGCTGGCCCGCCGACAGCACGGGCCGCATCGACCGGTGGATCGACGTGCCCGACCAGCTTCTCGAGCGCTACACGAACCTGGGTGTGGCGCTGGACATCAGCGGGAACGTGGGCCGCTGCGGCGAGTTCCAGCCGATCACGCTGACCATCGACGGCGACAGCGAGATCCGCAGTGAGCGCGCCGCGCCACCGCTGCCCGGCGGTTTCCAGGCGCTGCCGCAGGCGCTGATGCCGCGCGTCGAGGTCGGCATCGGTGAGGACTTCGCCGACACCCGGCGCGCGGTCGCGATCCTCGTCGGCTTGCAGCGGCTGAGCGGCTTGCCGGTCGACACCGCGGTGTCCTCGGTGGCCGAGGCCGCCGCCTCGCCGAATCCCGCGGTGCTGATCGACGCAGGCGGATGGACCGACGACCGGATCGCACTGCCGGTCGCAGCCGATGCCGACGGCGAGCTGAACATCCAAAATCCCGGCGGCGCCGGGGAATCCGGCACCCTGACCATGACCCCGGCACCGGCCTACGGTTCACTGCAGACCACCTACGCCGGCAACCGCACCGTGCTGGTGGCGACGTCGGACAACGCGCCCGGCGAGCTCGACCGGCTGCTGGACTGGCTGTCGGCCGACGTGGACCGCTGGTCGCGGCTGACCGGCAGCGCGCTGATCGCGGTGCCCGGGGAGCCACCGGTGACGGTGGCGGCCGGCGACGGCGCACAAGACGTCGCGGCCGCACCGGCCGACGAGGGCGGGCCGGGCTCACGCTGGGTGATCGGCGCCGCGGTCGTCGCGGTAGCCGTGCTCGGGGTCGGGCTGATCTGGCTGCTGCGCAAGCGGTCCCGCCGACAACCATGACCGCGACGGCACCTGTCGAGACCGAATCCGGCCCGCGCGGGCCGGCGGCGCTGCTCGCCAGGTACGAGAACATCCACCCGGTCTACCGGCTGATCATCAGGTGGACGTTCATCGCGGCGCTCACCGTTGTGGCGTTCTGGGACAGCCTGGCGAGCCTCGCGGAGACCAGCCGGGCCGGCGGCATCGGCGCCTACGTGTGGACCGTGCCCGCGGCGGCGATCCTGGTGGCGATCGGAGTGGCCCGCCGCAACCGCACCGAACTGCCCATCCACGACCGGCAGACCGACATCATCGTCGGGACGATGGGACTGGTGCTCGCACTGCTGCTGCAGGGGGTGCTGCTGCAGCGGTATGCACTGTTCTTCCACCTGCTGCGGCTGGACTTCGTGGCGATGTGGTTGTTCATCGTCAGCTGCTGCATCGTGCTGTTCGGACTGCGCCCGGTGATCCGGTTCGCCTGGGTGTGGTTCATGTTGCTGCTCGCATTCTCGCTGCCCTACTACCTCGCGGTGATCCTGTTCGGCGGGGGGAAGTTCGCGGCGGGCGCGGTGACGCTGCTGATCGCGGGCCTCGGCACCGGCATCGCCACCGGACGCACCCAACGGCGCGGCGCGATCGGGTCGGCCGCGGCATGGATCGTCGGGTTCGGTGTGCTGCTCGTGGTCGGCGTCTTCTTCCCGAACGCGCCCATCCAGGTCTACCAGCAGGTGCCTGCGCTGACGGCGATCTGTGTGGTCGGCACGGTGATGTACCTGCGGTCCCGCCGCGGCGCCCCCAAACGGATCCTGGAACGCTCCGTCGAACCGCTGGCCGCCAAGCAGGTGTGGTCCGGTGTGCCACTGGTGATCGTCGTCGCGCTGGTGCTGTCGTTCTTCCCGCTGCCCGCCGTGACCACCACCGCCCCGATCAGCAGGTCCACTCCCGGCTTCCTGGAGCCGGGCCGGCCGCTGGCGGCGCCGACGGGGTGGTCGACCACCGCCGTCCAGACCTACGAGCAGGTGCAGCGGCTGTACGGTGACGACGCGGTGCTGGTGCGTCAGACCATGACCGCCGATGTGGGAAATGTGCGGTGGGACAAGTTGTCCCGACCGCGCACGCTCGTGGTGGACAGCATCGTCAGCGAGCGGCCGTTCGCATTCGGGGTGTACCCGGGACGGGTCCTGTACGGGTTGACCGCGGCCCGGCTGAGCACACTGCGTCCTGTCGACCTGGGGATGGGCGTCACCGGCCAGTTGCTCTCCGTCGTCGACGACGACCTGCTGGTGACGTGGAACTCCCTGCAGTTCGCCTGGGGCAGCGACGACATCGCGCAGCGGGTGACGATCTTCGCCGTCGACAACCACGAACCGGACGCTCCGTTCCCGGTGCCGTCGGGCAACTTGTTCCCGACCCTGCGGACCCTGTTGACCCTGCTGTTCCGCGGCAACGCGGTGCTCGACCAGCGCACGCCGACGTTCAAGGACGGCGAACTGCTCACCGTGTTCGGGCGGGCACTGGTCGGCGCGCAGTTCACGGACACGGGAGCACAGCCATGACCACGTTCGCCGACCGTCCGTCACCCGAGGACGCCACCGAGGAGGAGCAGCAGTACGCGCTGCACCGGGCGATCAACGGTCTGCGCGAGGACGATCCGCTGCGGTCTGCCTCGATCGCGGTCGTCGGGTGGCAGAAGGCGGTGGTCTGGTCGCTGCTGGCGCTCCTCGTGGTGTGCGCGATCTGGAAACCGATGCCGACGGCGGTGGCCCTGATCGGGCTGTGCACGCTGGGCTACCTGCTCACGATGGCCGACCGGTTGCTCATCTTCCGTCAGGGCCTGGCGTCACGGGCGATCGTCATCACCGACGAGGAGGCCCGCGCCACCCCGGACGCCGACCTCCCGCCGTACACGATCCTGGTGCCCGCCTACAACGAGCCCGAAGTGGTGGGCGACCTGATCGGCGCGATGGCGGCGCTGGAGTACCCGTCCGACAAGTTGCAGGTGCTGCTGCTGCTGGAGGCCGACGACGACGTCACCATCGCGGCGGCCCGCGCCTGCGCTGAGTCCGATGCCATCACGATCGTGCTGGTGCCACCCGCGGACCCGCGCACGAAACCGAAGGCGTGCAACTACGGTCTGTACTTCGCGACCGGTGAGATCGTCACGATCTTCGACGCCGAGGACCTGCCGGAGCCGCTGCAGCTGCGCCGGGTGGTGACCGCATTCGGCCGGCTGCCCGACGACATTGCCTGCGTGCAGGCCAAACTCGTCTATCACAACGGCCACCAGAATCTGCTCACCGCATGGTTCACCGCCGAGTACGCGTTGTGGTTCGGCTACCTGCTGCCCGGGATGATGGGTTCGACGTCACCGATCCCGCTCGGCGGCACGTCGAATCACCTCCGCCGTGACGTGCTCGAACGGATCGGCGCGTGGGATCCCTTCAACGTCACCGAGGACGCCGATCTCGGACTGCGCATCGCGTCCAACGGCTATCACACCGCGGTGATCGACTCCCGCACGCTCGAGGAGGCCAACAGCGATCCGATCAACTGGATCAGGCAGCGATCTCGTTGGTACAAGGGTTATCTGCAGACCTGGCTGGTGCAGATCCGCAGACCGGTGCGGCTGTATCGCACCATCGGCTTCCGCAGCTTCGTCCGCTTCAACCTGGTGCTCGCGGGCACACCGATCATCGCGGTGCTCAACCTGGCGTTCTGGTTGATCACCCTGGTCTGGTTCCTCGGCCAGCCCGCGGTGGTCGAGGACATCTTCCCGATGTACATCTACTTCCCGGCGCTCATCGCGCTGATCCTGGGCAACGCCGCCACGCTCTACATGAATCTGATCGCGCTGCGCGAGGACGACCGCTCCGACCTGCTGGTGGCGGCGCTGACCGTGCCCGCTTTCTGGGTGATGATGAGCGTGGCCGCGGCCAAGGGGTGCTACCAGCTGATCCGCAACCCGTCATACTGGGAGAAGACATTTCACGGCCTGTCCGCACGGCCTGACGACATCGAGGCGCAGCAGGCCGGGCCGTCGTGACCGATCGCCGGCTCAAGGCCGCACTGTTCGCGGTCACCCTGCTGGTCTACCTCGGCGTCGGATACTGGCTGCAGGTGCACAACGGGTTCATCCTCGGCGACGCGCTGTCGCGGGTCTCGGCGGCCCAGTCGGTGCTGTTCAGCCGCGACCCGCACCTCGCGGCGATCGGCTTCATCTTCACGCCGTTGACGGCGATGGTGCAGATTCCTTTCGTTCTGATGAGCCCGCTGTGGCCGGAGATGACTGAGCGGGCGTTCTCCGGCAGCATCATGTCGGCGATCTTCATGGCCGGCGCCGCGGTGCAGATCCTGTCGATGGGCACCGACCGCGGACTGCCGCGCGGCTATGCGCTGACGATCGCCGCCGTGTTCGCGCTGAACCCGATGATCGTGTTCTACGGCTCGAACGGGATGAGCGAGGCGCCGTTCGTCTTCTTCATGTCGTGGGCGGTGCGTCGCCTGATCCTGTGGATGGTCGACGACGACGTGCACCACCTCGTCACCGCGGGCGGGATCGCGATGGGGCTGGCGTACCTCACCCGCTACGACGCGGTGGCATGCATCGCGGCGGCCGGACTCCTCGTGGGTGTCACCACCTACCTGCGTGCCACCCCCGCGCCGCGGTTCCGCCGGGCACTGCTCGACCTGCTGATGGTCAGCGGACCCGGCACCGCGGCGTTCCTCGGCTGGGCGGTGATCAGTTGGCTGATCACCGGAGAAGCGTTCGCACAGTTCACTTCCCAGTACGGCAACACCGCGATCCTGCAGCAGTCGGGGCAGACGATGCCGACCGTCGGATCGGGGCTGGTGTTCGCCGGCGTGTGCATCCTGCTGGTCGCCCCCGCACTATTGCCGGTCACCCTGTGGGCCGCGGTTCGCCGGGCGCGCGGGCCGAACTGGCAGGTGCTGCTGCCGCCGCTGGCCGTGTACGGCGCCGCGCTGGCGTTCCAGACGCTGGGCTACGCCGCCGGGTCGACATTCCCGTTCCTGCGGTTCTACGTCATCGCAGTGCCGCTGACCGCCTGCCTGGCGATGCTCGCGGTGCCCGACGGCGCGCTGCTGCCTGCCAAACGGCGTGGCAGGTATGCACCGCCCGCCGTCGAACCGGGCCCTCGCCGGCCGTGGCCGGTCTACGCGGCGGTGGCTCTGGTCTTCGCGCTCGGGCTCCCGGTGACGGCGTGGGGGATGAGTTTGCCGAAGTACGCACCGCAGGAGTACGCGCTGGGCGCCGTGCTGGCGCCGGACCCCGACAGCGTCAGCGACCGCAAGAAGATCGAGCACCGCATCGCCGCCTCATTCTCCACCGAACGCGAGATCGCGCACTATCTCGACGATCTCGGTCTTCCGGAGAGCTCGGTGATCACCGACACCGTCTACGGGTTCGCCGTCCTGGCGGCGTCGGACCGGCCGAAGACGTTCGTGGTGCCGTCGGATCCGGACTTCACCGCGCTGCTGAACGCGCCCGCCGAGAACGGCGTCCGGTATCTGCTGGCGGTGCCGCCGGAGGGCCGCGGCGCCGCCGACGCGCTGAACCTGCGCTATCCGACGCTGTACGACACCGGCGCCGACGTGGCGACGCTGGAACTCTCGATCCCCAACGACGGTGACAGCCAACCCGATTGGCGGTTGTATCGGGTCAACGAAGCGGTGCCGGAAGCCTAGGCCCGCACACCTGCGTCCCGGCGGTCACCGCGCGGTGTCGTCCACCCGCGCGTCGATGCCGTCGAGCAGCCACCGCAGGCCCGTGTCGAAACCGGCGAGGGCGTCGTCGTCGCCGTCGAACGCCCCGGCCGCCAGTGCGGCCGTCAGCGCCGGGAAGCGTTGCGGGTCGAGCACCGGGCGCAGCATCGCGGGGTAATCCGTTAGCTGTCCGCCCGCGGCCTCGATGTGCAGCGCCGCCGATCCCCGGACGAAGTGCAGGAGGGCCAGCACCGCGGACAGCTTCTCGGTCTCGGCCAGCCCGGTGCCCGAGACGGTGGCCAGGCCCGCCTCGAGCCAGGCGACCTGGCCGGGATCGGCGGGTGGGCCCGCCGCCGACGCCTGAAGCACCCACGGGTGCCGGTGGTAGACGGCCCACAGCCCGTGCACCCAGTCCGTGACGGCGTCACGCCAATTCGCCTGCGGCCGCGGGGGTGACGGGGCGCCCGGAGCCATCGCCAGCATGAAGGCGACCAGCTCGTCCTTGTTCGCGACGTGACGGTACAGCGACATGGTGCCGCAGCCCAGGCGTTCGGCCAGCCGGGCCATGGACACCGCCGCCAGACCGTCGGCGTCGGCGATCTCGACGGCGGCGGAGACGATCCGCTCCCGGTGCAGGCCGCGGGTCCGGGGCGGCACGCCGCCGCGTGCCTCGTCCTGCCAGAGCACCGTGAAGGGGCGGGGCAGTGCCGTCTGGTGGTCGTCGTCGCCGGTCATCTTCTCCACGATAGAGCTTGCGCACAGCCTGTGCGTATGGCCTACGCTAATGCGTATGTCATACGCATTCAGGCTGCCCGCGACACGGCGACGGCTTGTGCCCGCCGTCCTCCTCGTCGTCGTCGTGGCCGCCTTCCTCGCGTTCTCGCTGCCGCCCTACTTCAGCGGCGGCACCCGGGTGCCCGCGACCTTCGCGCTGCACTACCCGGTGCTGGTCTGCCACGTGATGCTCGGCGCGGTGGCGATGGTGTGCGCGGTCGCCCAGATGTCGCCCTGGCTGCGGCGACGCCATCCCGGACTGCACCGCCGCGTCGGCCGGGTCTACGTCTGCGCCGCGATTCCGGCGGCCCTGTCCGCGTTGGTGATCGGCGCGATGACGCCCTTCGGTCCGGTACTCGCGGCGAGCAACGTGGTGCTGGCCACCCTGTGGCTGTGGCTGACGATCGCCGGCTGGCGGGCCGGACGGCAAAGACACTTCGCCGCACACCGTCGGCACATGCTGCGCAGCGGTGTGCTGGCCCTGTCGACCATCACCAACCGGATTTGGACGCCCATCCTGTTCATCGCGCTGGAGCCGTTGCGGGACGGCGTGTTCGCAGGAGACGACGAGCGGTACCTGTGGCTGGTGGCCGGCCTCGGCGCGTGGCTGGGCTGGACCGTGCCCATGGTGGCGCTGCAGTGGTGGCTGACCCGCAAGCCGGAGCCGCCGACGGTCATGGACGCCGATCGAGGTATGCGCAGATCACCTCGACGAGCATCTGCCGGTCACGCGCCGTGTCGACCGGCCGAGCCATGATCAGCTGAGTGGTGACCAGGCCACGCAGGGTCGAGAGCAGGAGGTGGCTCAGCGCGGCGGTGCGGGCGGCGTCGAGATCCGCTCCAACACCGATGCCGAGTCCGGCGAAGGTCCTGGCGAGCTGGCCGAGGTGTTCGCCGGCGGCCGCGCCTCTCGTGGCGCGGGTGCCCACCAGGATCTCGATCGCGGCCCGCGACGTCGGACTCGACATCGCCGCCCAGGCCGCGCTCACCACCTGTTCCACCCGCTCGCGGGTGTCGGTCGTGGCGTCGGCGGGCGGCAACTGCCGCAGTGCCGCAAGCAGTTCGGCGAAGCCCTCGTCGACGACCGCCATGAGCAGGCCGTCCCGATCGCCGAAGTGGTACTGGATGACTCCCCATGTCATGCCTGCCCGCTCGGCGATGTGTTTGGCGCTGGCCGCGCCGATCCCCTCGTCGAGGACACACCGCACCGTCTCGGCGATCGCCGTGGCCCGGGTGCGCTCGGCGCGCGCCTGATTGCCGTGCGCGGGCCGGCGCGGCGCGACTCGGGGAGCCATGCGGACAAGGGGACCACACGTGGGGGATTGACATCAAAAGATTGAGCGCTTTATGGTTCCACGGCGGTCGAGGCCCGCATGTGGAGGGCGAAGCCCGCGGCGCCATCCGCGCGATGTGACCGCGAGAGGAATGACACCGATGGGTTCCCTGGACGGCAAGATCGCGATAGTCACCGGAACCAGCCGTGGTGTCGGCGTCGGCATTGCCCACGAGTTGCTGCGCGCCGGGGCCACCGTCATCGGCTGTTCGCGTACACCGCTGCCGGCCATCCCGGGAGTCGGTGAGCATCCCGGCTGGGCGGAGCGGTCGCAACAGTCGGTGTGCGACCAGGGCGATCACCGCGCCATCGACGCATTCGTGCAGCAGGTCGCCGACACCCACGGCCGCATTGACATCCTGGTCAACAACGCCGGCGGCACGGTTCCGGCGCCGCACGCGGAGGACATCCCCGAACTGGTGCAGAAGATCCAGGGCGCACCCCGCAGCGACGACGACTACGAGCGGACCGTGATGTTCCACGCGTTCGCCATCCAGATGAACCTCATCAGCCCACTGTGGTTCGCGGTCAGGGTTTTTCGTCAGATGCGGCACCAGGACGGCACCGGCTGCATCATCAACATCTCCAGCGGGGCATCGCATCCGGCCGGTTCGCCGACGCTGGTGTCCTACGGCGCGGCGAAGGCCGGACTCAACCAGATGACCCGTTCGCTCGCCGAGGAGTGGGGACCGCACGCGCGGGTCAACGCACTCGCCCTCGGCCCGCACCTGACCGACAACCTCCGGTCGTTCGTCCTTCCCGCCGACGATCCGGACGGCGCGGAATACTTCGCCAAGATCCCGCTGCGGCGCGGCGGCGAGCTCGACGAGGTCGGACGGCTCTGCGTGTTCCTCGCCGGTGGCGGCGCCGATTACGTCAACGGCACCACGATCGAAGTCGACGGCGGCATGATGCCCGGCGTGCTCTACGACGCAGGCCTCAAGACCATCACCGACCTGCTGTGAGCGGGCGGGAGGCGACCATGCGCGGGAAACGTCGGGTGATCCAGTTCTCCACCGGGAACGTCGGCGTCCATGCGCTGCGGGCGCTGATCGGCAGGCCCGACATCGAACTGGTGGGTGTGCACGCCAACGGCGCGGCCAAGATCGGACGCGACGCGGCCGAGTTGTGCGGCCTGGCCGAGCCGACCGGCGTCACCGCCACCGACGACATCGACGCGCTGCTGGCACTGAACGCCGACTGCGTCGTCTACACCTCACAGGCCGAGACGCGGCCCCGGGCGGCGATCGAGGAGATCGCCGGATTCCTCGAAGCGGGGGTCAACGTCGTCGGCACGTCGCTGGTCTGGCTGGTCGCCCCGCAACATGCCGACGCCTGGTTGCGCGAACCGCTGGAGCGGGCATGCCGCACCGGAGGCGCCACCCTGTACGTCAACGGCATCGACCCGGGCTTCTCCGGGGACACCCTGGTGCACGCGGCGCTCAGCCTCTCCACCAGGGCGACTGCGGTGACCGTGCAGGAGGTCTTCGACTACGGCTCCTACGACGACGCTGAATTCACCGGCGCCAGCTTCGGATTCGGCACCACGCCGGACCACACGCCGATCATGTTCTCGCCCGGAGTTCTGACGTCCCTGTGGGGCGGACAGGTGCGCACCCTCGCCGAGGGCCTGGGTGTCGAGCTCGACGACGTGCGCGAGCGGCACGAGAAGTGGGTGACGCCGCAGCCCATCGACTGCACGATGATGACGGTCGAACCCGGCCGGGTCGCGGCGGTGCGGTTCGGGGTCGAGGGCGTCGCCGACGGGCGGGCGGTGATCACCATGGAGCACGTCAACCGGCTCACCAAGGCGGCCGCACCGGACTGGATCTACCCGCCGGAAGGCAGGCCCGGCGTGCACCGCGTCGTGGTGCAGGGCGACCCCGGTGTGGAGATCAACGTCCACGTCGGGATCGGGATCGACCACAACCAGGGCGGGGTCATCGCCACCGCCGCGCGCGCGGTCAACGCCGTCGGCGCCGTCTGCGACGCCCCGGCGGGCATCCTGGCCGCACACGACCTGAGGCCTGCCGATCACCTCCGCGGCACGATGTGGTGACGGCGCAGGGCGGATCCCGAAACTCTTTCTTTTCGAAATAGTCCGGAGAGACACGCCTGCGGCTAGGCTGCCGCTCGTGGATGACGGCCTCGATCCGGCGCACCAGGCCTGGGTCGGCGAAGTTCGGGCGTTCCTGCGCGACTCGGTGACACCGGCGCTCGTAGCCGAACTGGCCGAACACGGTCTCGAACGCATCGGCGGCGAAGTGTCGGCATTCCGGCGCAAGGTCGGCGAGAAGGGCTGGTTCGGCGTCACCTGGCCGAAGGAGTACGGCGGACTCGGGCTCGGCGCCATGCATCAGCACCTGCTGATGCGGGAGTTCGAGTACTGGGGCGTCCCGGGGCCGGATCTGACGGTGACCTCGGTGGCGCCGATGATCATGCGTCACGGCACCGACCAGAACAGGCGCGAATTCCTCCCTCCGATCGCCAGGGGCGAGCTGACCTGTGCCGTCGGCTATTCCGAACCGGACGCAGGCACCGATCTCGCCGCCCTGCGCACCCGCGCCGTCCGTGACGGTGACGAGTGGGTGATCAACGGATCGAAGATCTGGAACAGCGGCGCACAGCGCAGCACCCACGAGTGGCTCTGTGTGCGCACCGATCCCGATGCCCGGCGGCACCGCGGCATCTCGGTGCTCATCGTGCCGCTCGACCGCCCCGGGATCGAGATCCGGCCGCTGACCGCGTGGTCCGGCTACCGCACAAATGAGGTGTTCTTCCGCGACGTCCGGGTTCCCGCAACGAATCTGATCGGTGAGGAGAACCACGGGTGGACCTACATCACCGGCGCCCTGGATCTCGAGCGCGGCGCGCTCACGAACGCCGGTGACCTGCGGCGTGCACTCGACGAACTGCAGCGCCACGCCCGGCTCCCGCGGCGCGACGGTTCGGTGCCCGCAGGCAATCCGTTCTTCGTGCGGCGTCTCCTGCAGGCCGAGGCCGACGTCGACGTGGCGATGCTGATGGGACTGGAGGCCGCATCGATGCTCGACACAGGTGTCATCCCGACCGTCGAGGTGAGTGTCGAGAAGGTCTTCACCAGCGAGCTGCGCCAACGGATCGCCGACCTCGCCATCGACCTGCTCGGACCGGACGGCCTGCTGGCGCACCGGACGCCCGGCGCCCCCGCCGACGGCGTCTTCGAGCGGCTGTACCGAGCCGCGCCGTTGATGCGGTTCGGCGGCGGCACCAACGAGGTGCTGCGCGACGTCATCGCACAGCGCGGCCACGGCATGCCGTCCTACGGACGCTGACCGGGGACCCGACGTGCGCCTGCTGCCCGACGAGGACGAACTCGAGTTCACCGCGATGCTGCGGCGACTCTTCGCGGCGAACTCCGAGTCACCCGGCGTGTGGGGACTTCTCGCCGATGCGGGCATCCTCGGACTCGCCCTACCCGAAACTTACGGCGGGTCCGGCGGATCGCTGAAGGACCTCGGTGCCTTCTCGGTGGAGGCGGGCCGCGGCCTGTGCCCGACGATCGTGCACAGCACCATCATCGCCGGCCTTGCCGTGAACGCCATCGGCACGGCCGAACAGCGTGCCGCGCTGCTGCCCGGCATCGCCGCCGGAACACGCCGGTACGCAACGGCTCTGTGGTCGGCCGTCAACGCGCGCCTCGTCACGCCCACGCTGCTCGCCGCACCCGACGGCGAGGGCTGGCTGCTCAACGGCTGCGCCGACTTCGTGCTCGACGCGGCACACGCCGACCTCGTCATCGTCTCCGGCACAGACACCGCCGACACACGATCGCTGGTGTTCGTGGTGTCCACCCTGTCCCCGTCGCTGCGCGCCGAACCGCTGACGATGATGGGCGGGCAGACCGCGGCGCGGCTGCACTTCGACGGCGTCAGGGTCGACGACCGCCGCATGGTGCTCGGCGCCACCGGGGGAGTGATCGACGACCAGCTGCACCGGCTCGCCACGGTCGCCACCGCCCTGATATCCCTCGACCTCGTCGGGGTCGGCGAGGCTGCCCTGCAGCGCACCGTCGACCACACCGTGCTGCGCCACCAGTTCGGCAGGCCCATCGCGTCGTTCCAGGCCGCACAGCATCTGGTGGCCGACATGCACATCGCCCTTGCGGCGGCACGGCTGTCCTGCTGGGCGGCGGTGTCACTCCTCGACGACGGTCATGACGCCACCCGCCGGACCGCCGTCGCCCGCATGCACGCCGCAGGTGCCGCCAAGCTCGCCACCCTCGACGCGCACCAGCTGCACGGCGGCATGGGATACGTCGTCGACACCGACCTGCACCGGTATTCCGAACGGGCGCGGGTGCTCTCCACGCTCGGCGGCGGCGCCGACGTGGCCGCGACCTGGCTGGAGGGAGCCGACTCGTGAACCAGGACAGCCTGATCGACGCCGAATCCGCGGCCCGGGTGGGCACCGTCGCCGCCCGTGCCACCGGGGACGTGCACCGGTTGCAGTGGCAGCGCTGGGCGGCGGCGGTGGGTGACCACAACCCGCTGTGGTTCGACCCGGAGTACGCCCGCGCCAACGGGTACGACGACGTGATCTGTCCGCCGCTGTACCTGCAGTACGCGGTGCTCGGTGTCGCGGCGCTGGCCGACCTGCGCCCCGACGGTTCGTCGGGAGCGGTGTCCGGCGGGCTGGCCTTCCCCCGCGCGCCGCGCCGGATGGCCGGCGGCGAAACCACCACGTTCCATCTGCCCGCCTATCACGGCGACGAGGTCGAGATGGTCCGCACCATCGAGTCGATCGTCGAGAAGCAGGGCAGGTCAGGCCGTTTCGTGCTGGTGACATGGCACACCGGCTACCACAATCAGCACGGTGCGCTGCTGGCCGAGGCCACCACGTCGATGATCGCCCGGCCATAGGAGACCCGAGTGACCGAGCAGTTGTGCTACGAGGACGTCGAACCCGGCGACGCGATCACCCCGCTCGCGGTGACCGTGGACCGGACGCAGATGTTCTTCTTCAGCGCCGCCACCTACAACGGTCATCGCATCCACTACGACAGGGACTGGGCGACGACCGTCGAGGGATACGACGACGTACTGGTGCAGGGCCCGTTGCAGTCCGCCCTGCTGGCACGCGCCCTCACCGACTGGATCGGCGGCCGCGGCCGGCTGCTCCGGTACTCGGTGCAGAACCGCGCCGTGGCCTACCCCGGTGAGGAGCTGACGTTCGCAGGGACGGTGACGGCCAAGCGGATGGACGACGGGGTCGGCCTCGTCGACGTCGACATCACGGGCCGACGGGGAGACACGGTGCTCATGCCGGGAACGGCGACGGTGGCCCTGCCGAGGCGGGACGGCGGATGACGGGACTGCGTGGCGAAGCGGCGATCGTCGGGATCGCGGAACTGCCCGCCCAGCGCAAGCAGACCCGTCCCGAGCTCTTCACCATCGACCAGTACGCCGCGCTGGCCGCGATGGTGAGCCGGGACGCCGGCCTGGACGCCGCCGTGATCAACGGCATCGTCTGCCACGGCATCGCCGAATCGGCCATGTTCGCCCCGGCCACCCTCAGCGAATACCTGGGGTTGCCCATCGATTTCGGCGAGCGGGTCGACCTGGGCGGCGCCACGTCGGCAGGCATGGTGTGGCGCGCGGCCGTCGCCGTCGAATTGGGCCTCTGCGATGCCGTGCTCGCCGTCGTCCCCGGGTCGACGATGCTCCCGCGGTCACAGCGCCGACCCCCGCAGCAGCCCGCCTGGTACGGCGCGTCGAGCAACGAGTTCGGTTCGCCGCAGGCCGAGTACGAGATCCCGTACGGCAACGTCGGCCAGAACGCGCCCTACGCCCAGATCGCCCGGCGGTACGCGGCGCTGTACGGATACGATCCCGTCGCGCTGGCCAAGATCGCCGTCGACCAGCGCACAAATGCGTGCGCTCATCCCGGCGCGGTGTTCCACGGCAAGCCGCTCACCGTCGAGGACGTGCTGGACAGCCCGATGATCGCCGACCCCATCCACATGCTGGAGACCGTGATGCGCGTCCAGGGCGGCGCGGGCGTGCTGATCGCCAACGCCGACCTCGCGGCGCGTTCCCGGCACCGGCCGGTGTGGATCAAGGGCTTCGGGGAACACATCGCCTTCAAGACGCCGACCTACGCCGACGACTTGATGGTGACCCCCGTCGCCCGGTCGTCGGCGAAGGCGTTCGCGATGGCCGGCCTGACCCAGGCCGACGTGGATGTCGCGTCGGTCTACGACTGCTACACCATCACCGTCCTGATGAGCCTGGAGGACGCCGGCTTCTGCCCTAAAGGCCTAGGCGCACAGTGGATCAACGAAACCGATCTGACCTATCGGGGCGACTTCCCGCTCAACACCGCCGGTGGCCAGCTGTCCTTCGGGCAGGCCGGCATGGCGGGTGGCATGCACCACGTGGTCGACGCCGCGCGCCAGGTGATGGGCCGCAGCGCGGACGCCCAGGTGGCCGGCTGCGACGTCGCCTTCGTCACCGGCACCGGCGGCATCATGAGTGAGCAGGTGGCCCTGGTGCTGGGAGGTGACTGACAGGTGACCGGCATGACCCCCGAATCGCGGCCTGCTGTGCCGCTGCCCGAGCCGACTCCGGTGTCCGCACCGTACTGGCACGCGCTGACCGAACACCGCATCGTGATCCAGTACAGCCCGTCGCTGGGACGTCACGTGTTCTATCCCCGAACCCTGGCGCCGGGGACGCTGGCCGACGACCTGGAGTGGCGCGAGATCTCCGGCGCCGGTGAGCTGTTCACCTACACCGTGGCGCGACGGCCCACCGGTCCGCCATGGGCAGATGCGCTGCCGCAACTGCTCGCCGTCGTCCAGTGGGACGAGGGACCGCGTGTCAGCACCGAACTGGTCGACGTCGATCCGGAGCAGATCCGGGTGGGGATGCGGGTCACCCCGGTGTTCCACGACGTGCCAGGCACCGGCGTGACGCTGCTGCGGTACCGGCCGGCGTGAGACGTCAGGACTTGCGTCGGGCCTTGCGCCTGCGCTTGGCGGCGAGCCGGTCCAGTTCGGCGAGCAGGGTGTCGGCGCGGGCGCACTCGTCGGCGTAGTACTGCGCCGACCAGTTGAGCACCGCGACGGGGTACTCCCATTCGGGCACCGGCGCCGCACCCTCGGCGTGGTCCTGGGCGAGCACCCTCATGCGTTCGGACTGCGCGCGATGCGCCAGCACCATCTCACGCAGCTTCGCCGGATCGGCGGTATGGCCCAACCACGCCCGCAACATGATGCCGTGTTTGAGCACCGCGGGCTCCGGTGCCGCCTCGGCCGTCCACGCGGACACGGCCCGTTCGCCCTCGGGGGTGATGCGGTAGACCCGCTTCTCGCGCTCACCGCGCTTGCGCGCGACGTTCTTGTTGTCGTCCAGGCGTGACGCGACCAGACCCAGCTCCTCGAGCTTGTGCAGCTCGCCGTAGATCTGGCTGTAGGACGGCGCCCAGTAGAAGAACTTCAGGCTCCAGTCGGCCCAGCGCTTCATGTCGAAACCCGACAGCTCCTGACCGAAGGACAGCAGGCCCAGCACCGCGTAGCTCGTCGCCCGCAGTCGCGGACCCGGCTCCGGGTGGTCGTCGGCCATGGCGACACCCTAGATGAGCGGCCGGCCGGGGATGCCGACAATCCGGCCCGGCCCCATCTCTATTTCTGATAGAAACAGGTCACCACCCACGAGGAGCCCATGGACGACGGAGTAGCCGCGATGCTGCGGACGCTCGACGACGCCTTTCCGGCGGTCGAGCAGATGTCCGCCGAAGCGGCGCGCGCGGCGGTGGCGGCCAGGCGCCAGGCGGTGACCAACGTCGACGACGCCGCCGCCCGTGACCGCGTCATCGACACCGCGGCCGGATCCATCGGCGTGCGAATCTACCGGCCGCACGGTCACGGCGACACGCCACTTCCCGGCGTGGTGTTCTACCACGGCGGCGGATTCGTGTTGTGCGACATCGAAAGCCACGATGGATTCTGCCGGGAGATGTCCCGCCACACCGGATCGGTGGTGGTCTCGGTCGGCTACCGGCTCGCACCCGAGCACCCGGCGCCCGCCGCCGCGGAGGACGCCTTCGCGGCCTTCGACTGGGTAACCCGCAACGCCGCGGAACTCGGCGTCGACCCCCGGCGCATCGCGGTGGCGGGAGACAGTGCCGGCGGCAATCTCGCCGCCGTCGCGTCGATCCTGTGCCGGGAACGGGGCACGGTCCCGCCGCTCGCGCAGATCCTGCTCTATCCGGTGATCGACCCGTCATGCGACAGCGTCAGCCAGCGCCTGCGCGCCAACGGATATGCCACCACCCGTGCTGCCCTGCAATGGTATTGGCGGCAGTACCTCGGTGGAACGGCGCTGCCCGAGCCGGCCCACCTCGTCGCGCCCGCACGCGCTGACTCGCTGGCGGCGCTGCCCGCGGCGATCGTGGTCACCGCCACCCTCGACCCGCTGCACAGCGAGGGCGCGGCATACGCCCGGCGACTGCGCGACGACGGTACCGCGGTGCTGCACCGCGACTTCCGCGGTCTCTTCCACGGCTTCCTCACCATGATGGCCTTCCCGCCCGCGGTCGCCGCCCGCGAACTGCTGTGGTCGGACATGCGCCACCTGCTCGCCGCCCGTGTCGCGGAGGCGGTGTCGTGACCGGCGGGCACCACGACGTGATCGTGATCGGTGCTGGCTTCGCGGGGTTGTACGCGGTACATCGCGCCGCCGCGGCCGGTCTGAGCGTGATGGGTATCGACGCCGCCGACGGCGTTGGCGGAACCTGGTATTGGAACCGCTACCCGGGCGCGCGCTGCGACGTGGAGAGCGTCGACTACTCGTACTCCTTCGACGAGGACCTGCAGCAGTCGTGGACGTGGACCGAGCGGTTCGCCGGCCAGCCGGAGATCCTGGCCTACCTGGAGCACGTCGCCGACCGGTTCGATCTGACCCGCCACTACGTGTTCGGCACGGCCGTGACGGGCGCCGCCTTCGACGAGCTGACCGGGACGTGGGAGGTGCGCGCGTCGACCGGCGCCCACCACCGTGCCTCGTTCCTGCTGTGCGCCACCGGCTGCCTGTCCGCGGTCAACCGGCCGGACCTGCCGGGCGTCGGAGACTTCGCCGGCGAGGTCTACCACACGGCCGCCTGGCCCCAGCGCGACCCCGACTTCACCGGCAAGCACGTCGGGCTGGTCGGCACCGGGTCCTCGGGCATCCAGGCCGCACCTCTCATCGCGGCGTCGGCCGCGTCACTGACCGTCTTCCAGCGGTCGCCGAACTACAGCGTGCCGATGCCGAATCACCCATGGACCGACGACGACATGCACCGCATCCGGGCGGAGTACGCCGAGCGGCGCCGCCGGTCGGCGTACGCGCCCGCGGGGACGCCGCACACCAGCCCGGCCGGAGCCGCCGCCGCCACCAGTCCCGAGGAACGCGAAGAGGCGCTGCGGCAGCGATGGACCGAGGGTGGCGTGCTGTTCAGCAAGACGTTCGCCGACCAGTTGACCGACCTGGCCGCCAACGACATCGCGCGCGAGTTCGCCGAGGCACGCATCAGGGAGCTCGTCGCCGATCCGGCGGTCGCCGACGACCTCGTCCCGGCCGACCATCCGATCGGCACCAAGCGCATCTGCACCGACACGGGGTACTACGAGACGTTCAATCTCGACCACGTCAGCCTGGTCAACCTGCGCCGCGAGCCCATCACCGCCGTCACGGCCGGTGCCGTGCAGACAACCACGTCCGAATACCCCTGTGACGTACTGGTGTTCGCCACCGGTTTCGACGCGATGACCGGCGCGCTGAGCCGCATCGACCCGGTCGGCGGGGGCAGTGCCCGGCTGGGTGACCTGTGGGCCGACGGACCGGTCACGTTCCTCGGGATGATGATCCCGAAGCTGCCGAACCTGTTCAGCTTCAGCGGACCGGGCAGCCCGTCGGTGCTGGCCAACATGGTCCTGCACGCCGAGGTCCAGGTCGACTGGGTGATGGCGTTGATCACCGAGGCCCGCGCGCTGGGTGTCACCCAGGTGGAACCCCGTGCCGACGCCGCCGACGCGTGGACCCGGCACGTCACCGAGGTGGCCGAGGGCACTCTGTTCGTCCACGCCGCCTCGTCGTGGTATCTCGGCGCGAACATCGAGGGCAAGAAGCGGGTGTTCATGCCGTACGTCGGGGGATTCGGCAACTACCGCAGGCAGTGCGACGACGTCGCCGAGAACGACTACGCCGGACTGGTGTTCACGTCACGATGAGGACGCCCCATGCATGAGACCATTCAGCAGGTCCTTCGCGACCGCATGGACGACGACGGCATCGCGGTCATGCACGGGGACCGGACGTGGTCCTGGCGCGAGCATCTCGCCGAGGCCGCCGCCGAGGCGTCGGCGATGATCGACTCGGCCGATCCGGCCCGGCCGCTGCATGTCGGGGTGCTGCTCGGCAACACCCCGCCGATGTTGCGATCCATGGCCGCCGCCGCACTGGGCGGCTACGTGCTGTGCGGCATCAACACCACCCGCCGCGGCGCGGGTCTGCTCGACGACATCCGCCGATCGGATTGTCAACTGCTGCTGGTCGATCCCGACCACCTGGCGCTGCTCGACGAGCTGGATCTGACCGGCGTGACAGTCATCGACGTGACATCACCGGCCTATTTGAAGGCGGTCGGCGCCGCGGGAGCGCTAGTGCCGCACCGCGAGGTCGAGGCCACCGACCCGATGATGCTGATCTTCACCTCGGGCACCAGCGGCAACCCGAAGGCGGTGCCGTTCGCTCACGTGATGGCGGTGCTGAGCGGCAGTAGCCTGGTGCTGCAACACGACATCACCCCCGACGACGTCTGCTATCTGTCGATGCCGCTGTTCCACTCGAACGGCGTGGCGGGCGGTTGGTCGGTGGCCGTCTGCAGCGGCGCGGCGATGGTGCCCGCCAAGTTCTCGGCCTCACGCTTCCTCGACGACATCCGGCGCTACGGCGCCACGTACATGAACTACGTCGGCAAGCCGCTCGCACTGGTGCTCGGTACCCCGGAGCGACCGGACGACGCCGACAACCCGCTGCGGGTCGCGTTCGGCAACGAGGCCGCCGACCGTGACATCGAGGCATTCGCACGGCGGTTCGGCTGCCGGGTGATGGACGGGTTCGGCTCCAGCGAGTTCGCCGTCATCGTGGTCCGCGAGGACGGGACCCCGCCCGGATCCATCGGCAAGGGCTGGGAGGGCGTCGCCGTCTACCACCCCGACACCGTGACCGAATGCGCGACAGCGGTGTTCGACCAGACCGGTGCGCTGGCCAATTTCGACGATGCGGTGGGTGAACTGGTCAACACCACCGGCGGCGGTGCGTTCGGCGGGTACTACAACGATCCCGGCGCCACCGACGAGCGCATGCGCCACGGCATGTACTGGTCCGGAGACCTCGCCTACCGTGACGCCGAAGGATGGATCTACCTGGCGGGACGCACCGCCGACTGGATGCGGGTCGACGGCGAGAACCTCGCCGCCGCACCGATCGAACGAATCCTGCTGAGGCTGCCGGAGCTCAACCAGGTCGCGGTCTACGCGGTGCCCGACCCGCAGGTCGGCGACCAGGTGATGGCCGCGGTCGTCCTGAACGACGGTGCCGAACTCACCCCCGCTCAGCTCGAGGCCTTCCTCGCCGCACAACAGGATCTGTCCCCCAAGGCGTGGCCCCGGTTCGTCCGCATCAACGACGCACTGCCGCAGACGGCCACCAACAAGATCCTCAAGCGCGAACTGATCAAGTACGGCGTGACCGCCGGTGGGGGAGCGCTGTGGGAGCGGCCGGTCCGGTCCCGCACGTATCGGCCCGTCCGCTACGCCGGTGCGGACTGATCTGTCCGACGGCCGCCGGTGTAGTCGACCTCCCAGTGCTTGATGCCGTTGATCATGCTCGACCGCAGGCGCTCGGGATCTCCGAGCGGCTTCAGGTCGGGGAGGTGATCGGCGATGGCATTGAACATCAGGTCGATCGTCATCCTCGCGAGGTTGGCGCCGACACAGTAGTGCGCGCCGGTGCCACCGAATCCGAGGTGGGGGTTGGGGTGTCGCAGGATGTCGAATCGGGACGGCTCGTCGAAGACGTCCTCGTCGAAGTTCGCCGACCGGTAGAACAGCACCAGCCGCTGCCCCTTGCGGATGCGGACGCCGCCGAGTTCGGTGTCCTGCAACGCGGTGCGCTGGAACGCGTTGATCGGGGAGGCCCAGCGGATGATCTCGTCAGCTGCGGTCTTCGGGCGGCGGGCCTTGAACAGCTCCCACTGCTCGGGGTGCTCGGTGAAGGCCATCATCCCCTGCGTGATGGACTGGCGCGTCGTCTCGTTGCCCGCGATGGTCAACGTGACGACGAACATCCCGAACTCGGCCTCCGTCAGCTGGCCCTCGTCGTCGGCGTCCATCAACGCACTGACGATGTCCTCGCTGCGCTGACCGGCCTTGCGCTGCGCCAATTGCATGGCGTACCACATCAACTCGGCCGCTGAGCCCAGCGAGTCGTATCCGGCGAACTCGGGGTCCTCGTCACCGATCATCTGGTTGCTCCAGTCGAACAGCTTCTCCCGGTCCTCCTGCGGTACGCCGAGCAGACCGGCGATGGCCTGCAGCGGTAGTTCGCGGGCGACGTCGAGCACGAAGTCGCCGGTGGACAGTCCCGCCGCCGCGGCCGCGATGCGCTGAGCGCGCTGATCGAGTTCGGCGCGCAACCGCTCGACGGCCCTCGGGGTGAAGCCGCGGGAGATGATCTTGCGCAGCCGCGTGTGCTCCGGATCGTCCATCATGATCATCGACGCGCGGCCGGCCTCGATCTGACCGCCGCCGCCGGTGACCTTGTACCGGGGCACCACCGACTTCTCGGACGAGGAGAACACGTCGCTGCGCACCGAGACCTCGCGCACGTCGCGGTGCTTGGTCACCACCCAGTAGCCGCCGTCGCCGAAGCCGCCGACGTCGGGTGGCTGGGCATTCCACCACAGCGGCGCCGAGCGTCGCAGCTCGGCCAGTTCCTCCACGGGCAACCGGTGGACGTAGATGTCGGGGTCGGTGAAGTCGAAGCCGGGTGGCAGCAGCGGAGCGGGCATGTCGGCACCTCTCTAACTCTTCCGCTTAGGAATACCTCACAGTGGTGCCCGAGGTGACCGATATGGACGGAATGGCGCGTCTCGCGGGTGTAGCGTCCCGGCCATGGCGCCGGAATTCGCGGGCAGGATCGACCTCGACATCCGGGATTCGGAGCCGGACTGGGGGCCCTACGCCGCGCCGACCGCGCCTTCCGGCGCGCCCAACGTGCTGTACCTGGTGTGGGACGACACCGGCATCGCGACGTGGGACTGCTTCGGAGGCCTGGTGGACATGCCCGCCATGAGCCGGATCGCCGACCACGGTGTGCGGATGAGCCAATTCCACACCACCGCACTGTGTTCGCCCACCCGGGCATCGATGCTCACCGGGCGCAACGCGACCACGGTCGGCATGGCCACCATCGAGGAGTTCACCGACGGATTCCCGAACTGCAACGGCCGCATCCCCTTCGACACCGCGTTGCTGTCCGAGGTGCTCGCCGAGCGGGGATACAACACCTACTGCGTCGGCAAGTGGCACCTCACGCCGCTCGAGGAGTCCAACGTGGCGGCCACCCGCAGGCACTGGCCGCTCTCGCGCGGGTTCGAGCGCTTCTACGGCTTCATGGGCGGCGAGACCGACCAGTGGTATCCCGAACTCGTCTACGACAACCACCCCGTCGCGCCGCCCGCCACCCCCGAGGACGGCTACCACCTGTCGAAAGACCTGGCCGACAAGACGATCGAGTTCATCCGCGACGCCAAGGTGATCGCCCCGGACAAGCCGTGGTTCACCTACCTGTGTCCCGGCGCCGGCCACGCACCGCACCACGTCGCCCCGGAGTGGGCGGACCGCTACGCCGGACGCTTCGACATGGGCTACGAGCGCTACCGCGAGATCGTGCTGGAGAACCAGAAGAAGCTGGGCATCGTCCCGGCCGACACCGAGCTGTCGCCGATGAACCCCTACCGCGGCGTCACCGGTCCGGACGGGCAGCCGTGGCCGGAGCAGGACACCGTGCGGCCCTGGGACTCGCTGAGCGGGGACGAGCAGCGGTTGTTCAGCCGGATGGCCGAGGTGTTCGCCGGGTTCCTGAGCTACACCGACGCCCAGATCGGCCGGGTGCTCGACTACCTCGAGGAGTCCGGCCAGCTCGACAACACGATCGTCGTCGTCATCTCCGACAACGGAGCCAGCGGCGAAGGGGGACCCAACGGTTCGGTCAACGAGGTCAAGTTCTTCAACGGCTACATCGACACCGCCGAGGAGGGCATGCGATTCCTCGACCGGCTGGGCGGCCCGCAGACCTACAACCACTATCCGATCGGCTGGGCGATGGCCTTCAACACGCCCTACAAGCTGTTCAAGCGCTACGCGTCACACGAGGGCGGCATCGCCGACACCGCCATCGTCTCGTGGCCGGCGGGCATCGCCGCGCACGGCGAGGTGCGCGACCACTACGTCAACGTCTGCGACGTCACCCCCACGGTGTACGACCTGCTCGGCATCACACCACCCGACACGGTGAAGGGCGTGGCACAGAAACCGTTGGACGGCATCAGCTTCCGCGCGGCACTGGACGACCCGGCCGCCGACACCGGCAAGGACACCCAGTTCTACACGATGCTCGGCACCCGCGGCATCTGGCATCGAGGCTGGTTCGCCAACACGGTGCACGCCGCGTCGCCGGCCGGCTGGTCGCACTTCGACCGCGACCGCTGGGAGCTGTTCCACATTGCCGGCGACCGCAGCCAGTGCCGGGATCTCGCCGCCGAACACCCCGACAGGCTCGAGGAACTCAAGGCGCTGTGGTTGCGCGAGGCCGAGAAGTACAACGGCCTGCCGCTGGCGGACCTGAACATCCTCGAGACGTTGTCGCGTCACCGGCCCTACCTGGCCGGCGCACGCGACTCATACTCCTACTACCCGGGCACCGCCGACGTCGGTGTCGGCGCCGCGGTCGAGATCCAGGGCCGGTCGTTCGCGGTGCGCGCCGACGTCCTGCTCGACGACGCGGACACCGAAGGCGTGGTGTTCAAACACGGTGGCGCACATGGCGGACACGTGCTGTTCTTCACCGACGGCCGCCTCCACTACGTGTACAACTTCCTCGGCGAGAAGGAACAGACGCTGTCCTCGCCGACGGCCGTCGGACCCGGCCGGCACACGCTGGGCGCCGGATTCGTCCGCACCGGCACGGTCGAGGGCAGCCACACCCCACTCGGCGAGGCGACGCTCTACGTCGACGACGAAGCCGTCGCAACGCTGCCGGGAATGCAGGTGCACCCCGGCACATTCGGGCTGGCGGGCGCGAGCCTGTCGGTCGGACGCAACACCGGCTCACCGGTGTCGCGCAGCTACACCGCGCCGTTCCCCTTCACCGGCGGCACCATCGCGCAGGTGAACGTCGACGTCTCGGGCACCCCGTATGCCGACCTGGACCGCGAGTTCGCGCGGGCGTTCGCAAGGGACTGACGATGAACAGAGCTCTCGTGCCGGTGCTGGCCGTGCTGTGCCTGGCGACGGCATGCGCGCGAACTGACGACGGCACAGCGGTGGCGGCGTCGCAGCCGCCGGGATCCGAGGAGTCGTCGCAGCCGTCGTCGAGCAGCCCGCCCGTGACACCGCCGTCCGGGCCGATCGACTTCGGGGTCGTCCCGACCGACCGGGTGCCGGTGCCGCCGGGAACCGTGACCTGCTCACCGGAGGCCCGGCCTGCCGCCGAGGCCACGGTGCCCGGACCCGGCCCCACCGCACCCGTGATCACCGTGGCCGTCCCGGACGGCTTCGGACCGCCGCAGCCCAGCGGCGACGGGGTGCTCATCGCGGGCCCCGAGGACATCAAGGCCCTGGTGACCGTGACCCCGACCGACGAGGAGCCGGCCTACGCGTTCGAGACGTACTCCGACCGGCTCGTCGCCGACTCGTCGATCAGCGCAGTGAGCGTGCTGCCCGGTGAGCTCTGCGACTACAGCGGCCAGGAACTGATGGGCACGCTGTCCAACACCGAACAGGACGCCATCGAGTACCGGGACCGCATCGTGCACATCTGGACCCCCGACGGCGGCATGTACCTGGCAGCCGTGCACGTCACGGCGCCGATGGCGGCCGCGGGCTTCGAGGCCGCGGCCGAGGTGTTCACCGGGGACTTCGCCGTCGCACTACCCTGAAACCCGCGCCCGCGAGCGCAGCGCCACCGGCCACAGCGGGTTCCGCGGCCGGGGCCGTGATCGCTGACCAGCGACGATTTGGTTCTCCGCAGGTCCTCACCTAGAATCAACGGGTTGCCTTGGGCAGACCTCGGCCGATCCATTCGGATGGGCCCTGCGTGCTCTTCGGTGACGCAAGACCGCGTACGACCAGGTCGGTATCTGGCGTGCAGACATAACCCAGGTCAGGAGATCGAGTGATTCAGCAGGAATCGCGGCTGAAGGTCGCCGACAACACGGGTGCCAAGGAGATCTTGTGCATCCGTGTGCTCGGTGGCTCGGGTCGGCGATACGCCGGCATCGGCGATGTGATCGTGGCGACCGTCAAGGACGCCATCCCCGGCGGCAACGTCAAGCGTGGCGACGTCGTCAAGGCCGTCATCGTCCGCACCGTCAAGGAGCGCAGGCGCGCCGACGGCAGCTACATCAAGTTCGACGAGAACGCCGCCGTCATCATCAAGCCCGACAACGACCCGCGCGGCACCCGCATCTTCGGCCCGGTCGGCCGCGAACTGCGTGAGAAGCGCTTCATGAAGATCGTCTCGCTTGCCCCGGAGGTGTTGTAGATGAAGGTCCACAAGGGCGACACGGTGCTGGTCATCTCCGGCAAGGACAAGGGCGCCAAGGGCAAGGTCATCGAGGCCTACCCGACCCGCGAGAAGGTCCTCGTCGAGGGCGTCAACCGGATCAAGAAGCACACCGCGCAGTCGGCGAACGAGCGGGGCGCGTCCTCAGGCGGCATCGTCACGCAGGAGGCGGCGATCCACGTGAGCAACGTGATGGTGATCGACTCCGACGGTAACCCGACCCGCATCGGCTACCGCTTCGACGACGAAACGGGCAAGAAGGTCCGCGTCTCGAAGCGCAACGGCAAGGACATCTAGTAAATGACCACTGTTGAGAACTCAGAGAAGACCCTCCCCCGCCTGAAGCAGCGCTACCGCGACGAGATCAAGGACGCGCTGAACAAGGAGTTCGGCTACGCCAACGTCATGCAGATTCCCGGCGTGGTCAAGGTCGTCGTCAACATGGGTGTCGGCGACGCCGCCCGCGACGCCAAGCTGATCAACGGCGCGGTCAACGACCTGGCGCTGATCACCGGCCAGAAGCCGGAGATCCGCCGCGCCCGCAAGTCGATCGCACAGTTCAAGCTCCGCGAGGGCATGCCGATCGGTGCGCGCGTGACGCTGCGCGGCGACCGGATGTGGGAGTTCCTGGACCGGCTGACCTCGATCGCGCTGCCGCGTATCCGCGACTTCCGCGGCCTGAGCCCCAAGCAGTTCGACGGCACGGGCAACTACACCTTCGGCCTGAACGAGCAGTCGATGTTCCACGAGATCAACATCGACGACATCGACCGGCCCCGTGGCATGGACATCACCGTCGTCACCACGGCGACGAACGACGACGAAGGACGAGCGCTGCTGCGGGCGCTGGGCTTTCCGTTCAAGGAGAACTGAGCAGATGGCAAAGAAGGCGCTGGTCAACAAGGCCAACAAGAAGCCCAAGTTCAAGGTGCGGGGTTACACCCGCTGCCAGCGGTGCGGCCGTCCCCACGCGGTGTTCCGCAAGTTCGGGCTGTGCCGCATCTGCCTGCGCGAAATGGCGCACGCGGGTGAGCTGCCCGGTGTGCAGAAGTCCAGCTGGTAAGCCGGCTTTCAAATCAGACCAATCCAAACAGGTTGCGGTAGGCCCCCGATGGAACTGACCACAGTGGGAACCGCCGCGAGGAAGGTGAACCGGCTGTCATGACAATGACGGACCCGATCGCAGACTTCTTGACACGTCTGCGCAACGCCAATTCGGCGTACCACGACGAGGTGACACTGCCCCACTCGAAGATCAAGGCCAACATCGCCGAGATCCTCAAGGAGCAGGGTTACATCTCCGATTTCCGCACCGAGGATGCCCGCGTCGGCAAATCCCTTGTGGTGCAGCTCAAGTACGGCCCGAGCCGCGAGCGGAGCATCGCGGGTCTGCGCCGGGTGTCCAAGCCCGGCCTGCGGGTGTACGCGAAGTCAACCAACCTGCCCCGGGTGCTCGGCGGCCTGGGCGTGGCGATCATCTCCACGTCGTCGGGCCTGCTCACCGACCGCCAGGCAGCGCGAAGCGGCGTGGGCGGCGAAGTCCTCGCCTACGTGTGGTGAGGGGGAACTGAATCATGTCGCGCATTGGTAAGCAACCGGTCACCATCCCCAACGGGGTCGATGTGACCATCGACGGTCAGAACGTCTCGGTGAAGGGGCCCAAGGGCACCCTGGCCGTGGCCCTGGCCGAGCCGATCAAGGTTTCACAGGACGACGGCGCCATCGTGGTGACCCGCCCCAACGACGAGCGGCGCAACCGCTCGCTGCACGGGCTCTCGCGGACGTTGGTGGCCAACCTGGTCACCGGTGTCACCGAGGGGTACACCACCAAGATGGAGATCTTCGGCGTCGGCTACCGCGTGGTGCTCAAGGGCAACACGCTGGAGTTCGCGCTGGGATACAGCCACCCCGTCATCATCAACGCGCCCGAGGGTGTGACCTTCGCGGTGGAGACGCCGACGAAGTTCTCGATCTCGGGCATCGACAAGCAGAAGGTCGGCCAGATCGCGGCCAACATCCGCCGCCTGCGCAAGAGCGATCCCTATAAGGGCAAGGGGATCCGCTACGAAGGTGAGCAGATCCGCCGCAAGGTCGGAAAGACAGGTAAGTAGAGATGGCTACTGCGAAGACAGAAGCCCCCACCACGCGCAAGCCCGTGGGGCAGAACATCTCCCAGACCCGCCGGACGTCGCGACTGCGTCGGCACGCGCGGCTGCGGAAGAAGGTCGCCGGCACCGCCGACGTGCCGCGCCTGGTCGTGCACCGCTCCTCGCGGCACATCCACGTGCAGCTGGTCGACGACCTCACCGGCACCACCCTGGCGGCGGCCTCGTCCATCGAGGCCGACGTGCGGGCGGTGGACGGCGACAAGAAGGCCCACAGCGTTCGCGTCGGTCAGCTGATCGCGGAGCGCGCCAAGGCCGCGGGTATCGACAAGGTCGTGTTCGACCGCGGCGGATACACCTACGGCGGACGGATCGCATCGCTCGCCGATGCGGCTCGCGAAGGCGGGCTCACGTTCTGATGATTGTTAGCAACGGAAGGACTGCATGATGGCCGAGCAGGCAGCAGGAGCGGCCGGGCCGGCGACGTCCGACCAGCGAGGCTCCCGCGACAATCGCGGCGACAACCGGGGTCGTCGTGACGACCGCGGTGGACGCGGCGGACGCGACGGTGGCGACAAGAGCAACTACCTGGAGCGCGTCGTCGCGATCAACCGGGTTTCCAAGGTGGTCAAGGGTGGTCGGCGTTTCAGCTTCACCGCCCTGGTCATCGTCGGTGACGGCAAGGGCATGGTCGGCGTCGGTTACGGCAAGGCCAAAGAGGTGCCCGCCGCGATCGCCAAGGGCGTCGAGGAGGCTCGCAAGGGCTTCTTCCGCGTGCCGCTGATCGGTGGCACCGTCACGCATCCGGTGCAGGGTGAGGCGGCCGCAGGCGTGGTGATGCTGCGTCCGGCCAGCCCCGGTACCGGTGTGATCGCCGGTGGTGCGTGCCGTGCGGTGCTGGAATGCGCCGGCGTGCACGACATCCTGGCCAAGTCGCTGGGCAGCGACAACGCGATCAACGTGGTGCACGCCACCGTTGCCGCGCTGAAGATGCTGCAGCGTCCGGAAGAGGTGGCCGCCCGACGCGGGCTGCCCATCGAGGATGTCGCCCCGGCCAGCATGTTGCGGCACCGTCGTGAGGCTGACGCGCTGGCCGCGTCGGCTGCACGTGAAGGGTCGTCATGACATGGCTGAACTGAAGATCACCCAGGTGCGCGGCACCATCGGTGCGCGCTGGAACCAGCGGGAGAGTCTGCGCACACTCGGCTTGCGGAAGATCCGCCAGTCGGTGGTCCGTGAGGACAACGAGCAGACCCGCGGACTCATCAAGACCGTGCACCACCTCGTTGACGTAGAGGAGGTCTGAGAATGACACCGATCAAGCTCCATGACCTGAGGCCGGCACCCGGCGAGAAGAAGGCCAAGCAGCGCGTCGGTCGCGGCGAGGGCTCCAAGGGCAAGACCGCAGGCCGTGGCACCAAGGGCACCAAGGCCCGCAAGAACGTCCCGGCGACGTTCGAGGGCGGCCAGATGCCGATCCACATGCGGCTGCCGAAGCTCAAGGGCTTCAAGAACCGCTTCCGCACTTCGTATGAGGTGGTGAACGTCGGCGATCTCGACCGGCTGTTCCCCAAGGGCGGCGACATCGGCCTCGACGAGCTCGTGGCGGCCGGTGCGGTGCGCAAGAACACGCTGGTGAAGGTGCTGGGCGACGGCAAGGTGTCAGTCAGCGTCAATATCAGCGCCCACAAGTTCAGCGGTAGCGCTCGCGAGAAGATCACCGCCGCAGGCGGATCGGCGACCGAGCTTTAAGCATCGAACAGAGGCCCCGCACGCTTCCCGCGTGCGGGGCCTTTGTCGTTGACGTAACGTTGCACGACGCCGGCGCGATCACACAGCGACTGCGAACCGAGGAGCAGGCCATGATCCGGTACTTCCGTTCTGCCGCCGTAGCGGTAGCCGTCGCCGGCATCGCCATGTGCGGTGGTGCAGCGACCGCCCACGCCGACACCAACGACGAGCGGTTCCAGAAGGTGATCACCGAGATGGGCCTGAAGGCCGCACCGGGAACCGACATCCCGGCGATGGGGCGCGCCGTCTGCGACGCGATCACCCAGCAGCTGGCCGCCAATCCGAACCCGGCGCCGGTGGTGCGCGGCGTGGTGTCCACACTGGAGAACAGCAACATGACCCGTGAGGAGGCGGTCGGCTTCATGCGGGCGTCGGTGGCTGTCTACTGCCCCCAGCATCGCCGCATCACGGGCCGCTAGGTCTGCGGACGCGTCTTCAGTACGTCACGGAAGAGCGCCTGGCGGATCGCGAGTTCCCGCGGGTCGCTGTAGAGATGGAACCCCTGCCGGTTCATCACGTATGCGAATCCGGTAGCGGTGTCGGGATCGGCGAAACCGAAGGAGCCGCCGAATCCGGGCGTGCCGAAGGCCTTCTCTGACGAGCCGAAGGCGAGATGCGGTGGGATCGGCTTGCAGAATCCGAGTGAGTAGGACGCGTCGACGTGGATTACCCTGTCGCTCATTCCCTTGCTCGGCGGTACGGCGTCCGCCTGCAGTGCGTCGAATGTGTCGGTGTCGAAGCCGAGCTCGGCGCCGCCGGTGGCCGCGTCACCGTAGAGCCGGGCAATGGAATCGGCGGTGCCGTGGCCGTTGACGGACGGGATCTCGACGGCCCGCACGTCCGGGCGGTTGTACGCGCCGTCGAAGGGGTTGATGTCCCTGGGGACACCGACCGTTCGCGCCGTCAGGCCGACCGGGTTGAGCGACGTCGCGAGGAACCCCGGCGGCATCACGTTCATGTGCAGCAGCGTCTCCCATCGTTTCCAGTAGTGCACGAGGGCGATCCGGTCGGCGCTGACGGTGTCCGGAAGTCCGATGTGAAGGTCGAGGCCCATCGGTGTGGCGATCTCGTCGGCGAGGAACCGGCCGAGCGTGCGGCCGGCCGGGTCGGTGCGGCGGATCAACTCGGACTGGTACCACCCCAGGGTGATGGCGTGATAGCCGTGCCGGGTCCCCGGAACCCAGGCGGGCTTCTGGGCCGCTAGCATCGCCGAGAGGCGCTGGGTGTCGGCGACATCGGCGAGTGTGGGTGCCGGGGTCAGGGCGCAGAGACCGGCCTGGTGGGCGAGGAGTTGACGCACCGTGATGTCGGCCTTGCCGGCCTGCGCGAATTCGGGCCAGAGGTCGGCGACCCGGTCGTCGTAGGAGAACAGGCCCTTCGACACTGCGGCCGCAGTCGTCAGCGCCGCAATGCCTTTGGTCGTGGAGAACATGTTGACGATGGTGTCGCGCTGCCACGGCTGCTTCGTGAGGCCGTTGCGGTAGCCGCCCCACATGTCGACCACTTTGACGCCGTCGCGGTAGACGGCGACGGCGGCGCCGATCTCTTCTCGGGCGGCGAAGTTGGCGCGGAAGGCGTCGGCCACCTTGCCGTAGCCCTCGTCGGCGTCGCCGTGAATGTCGTCCGGTGATACCGCGACCTTGAGCACCATGTTGACCTCCCGCCTTGACGGCAGAATATGGCACCGCATGCGCGGCGGAGCGGGATTCCGGCAGCTCCGCGCATGCGGATACCACCGACGTGTGATGGCGTCGGCGGTGCGCTGCCGCGGTGTCGCTAGAAGGGTGGTGGTTCGTCGCCGGGTTGTGGTGGTGGCTTGGCGGCGAACAGTGCGTCGAGTGCTTGTCGGCGGGCGCGGCGGCGGGCTTCGCGGTGTTCGCGGTTCTGTTGGCGTTCCGCGGCGATGCGGGCGGCTTTGTTCTGGGCTCGGGTGCGTTGGCGTTTGGGCATCATCGCGGTGCGCTCACCCCGTTGGTCGTCTTGGGTGACGCGTCGGACGGCGGCGGCCGTCGGAGTGCATAGGTAGGGAAACAGCAGCGCCGCTCCGGGTGTGGTGGTGTAGGTCTGACCCGCCGGACTGGTCCAGATGACCGTCCCGTCGCGGTGTTGTTGATCGCGCCAGCCCCAGAACGTTTTGATCAGATGATGTAGGCGGCAGAGGCATTTGAGGTTCGACGCCTGGGTCGGCCCGCCTTGGCTGTAGGGGACGGTGTGGTCGATGTCGGCCTCCCAGGCCGGCACGTCGCAACCCGGGAATCGGCAGCCCATGTCGCGGCACCGCACGAACTCCGCCAGATTCCGGGACGGGGTGTAGCGGGGTTCGGGCGGGCCGTCGCCGGGATGGACGAGCGGCCGGACCGTGGCGTGCTCGGCGAGGCCGGCGATCAGTTCGGGCGGCAGGATCGCACCGTTGCGCACCAGGGACGCCACCGAGTCATCGGCAGTGGCTGAGCCGGCATCGGTCTCGGCAGGCTCGGCCGGTTGGGCGGCGGGCTCGGCAGGCTCGGCGGGCCCGGAATCCGCGCTCTCGGCCGGTTGGGCGGCGGGCTGGGCTTCGGTGTCGGCGTGGTCGTCGGGGCCGTTCACGACATGGATGACGAAGGGGGCGGCGATCGCGTTTTTCTTGGGGCAGTCGGAATTGGCGCACTGGCATGGCAGGCGCTCGGCGCCGCTGCACAGTGCGGCGATCGCATCGACGCGGCGCTGCCTTCTGGTGCGGGGGTCGTCGGTGCAGACCGTGTCGGCCATCGCGTCGACGCTTCGCTCGAAGATCTCGGCGTCGGTGATGGGCATGGCGCCACCGAATGTGCTCATGCCGTCCAGGCCGTCGTGGAACCAGAGCTCGCGTTCATCTGCGGCCTTCTTGCGCCGCCGCACCGCGTCGCTGTCCTCGCGGGCGATGATCCGGTCGACATGCCCGCAGAGCTGTCCGTAGCTCAGTGTCGCCAACCGGGCCGCCGCGCCGGCGAGCTTGGCGTCGACGTGGGTCAGGATAGCGGGGTCGGTGATCAGATCGGTGCGGTGCAGCAGGGTGTCGACGATGGGCAGACTCAGATCACCGGCGCGGAAGGTCGCTGCGACCAGCGGTAGGCGTTCCCGGAGGCCGCGGGCGAGGCTGACCTGTTTCTTGGCCCAGTCGTGGACGATGTTGAGTGCGGCGGCGACGTCGACCGCCACGGCGGATTCGGTGTCTACGGCCCACTGGTCGCTGACCTCGTCCCGCTCAGACATCCGCAGTGCGTACAGCTCACCGATCGCGGTCAACCGGGCCGCGGCGTGCTGGTTCTCCCGGCGCGCCGCCGCCACCACAGCGGAGATCAGTTCGCGCGCCTCGACCGACTCCGGACGCGCGACGGCCAGCACTTGGTCGAAGCTTGCCTGCGCCGGATCGAACATACTTTCGATTATGGCAGAGGGGTACGACACGCGGAACCGGTAAATGCAGGATGTGGACAACCGCGCGCCGAATTCAGCGCAACTGTGGAAGAACCTCAGCGGCAAGCCGTTCCATCTGCTCACGGTCCTCGGCGACGCCGGCGCCCAAGGGATTGAGCAGAACCATCTGCGCCCCCGCGTCGATCACCTCACACAGGCCGCGCGCCACGTCGTCCGGCGTGCCCGCGACCGGGACGTCCTCGATGCCCGCCATCCCGCCGTAGATCCGGCGCAGTCCGGTCAGCACGCGTTCCCGCGCCCGCTCCGCGTCGTCGTCGACCGCGAGGTACACCCGCTTGCCGATCGTGAACTGCCCGGCGTCTCTACGTTGTTCGTCGAGTTCGCGGCGCACCACGCGGACGGCGTCGGCGAAAGCCGCGGTCGTCGACGAGCCGGCACCCAGGAAGGCGTCGCCGAGCCGCACCGCCCGGGCGAGCGCCTTCGGGGCATTGGCGCCGAACCAGATCGGCGGATGCGGCCGCTGCACCGGCTTGGGCTGGATCGGTAGGTCGTCGACGTCGCGGAAGCGGCCGTGGAACGTCACCCGCGGCTCGTCGGACCAGGCCGCCTTCATGAGTTCGAGCCCTTCGGTGAAGCTGCTGACGAAGGTGGCGCGCTCCACGCCGAACGCCTCGAACCTGCGTCGCTTGCCGCCCGCCGCCACACCGAGATCCAGCCGACCGTGACTGAGCCGGTCGACGGTCGTCACCGCAGCGGCCAACTGCAGCGGATCATGCAGCGCCGTGAGCATCACCCCGACCCCGAGCCGCAGCCGGGTGGTGCAGGCGGCGGCATACGCGAGCAGCTCGAGCGGCGCCAGCACCGGTGTCGGCCCGACCGCCTGCTCCAGCACCCAGCCGCCCTCGAAACCCAATTCCTCCGCCCGTGCCAGGAAGGCCCTCACCCCCTCGGCGTCGAAGCCGTCGGGGTCCAGTTGAGGTATCGCGATGGAGAACCGCACCCGACCACCGTACGAGGCCGACCGGGCGGTCCCGGGCAATCGGTACGCTCGCAATATGGCCGCTTTCCTCCCGGGTATTCCCGGCCCCGACGACCTACGCGGACTCGTCCGCCGCGTCGACACCGCACGTCACCACGGCGTTCCCGACGGATGCATCCTCGAACTCGATCTGCAGTCGGTGCCGAAGGAGAGCAACGGATTCGATCCGCTCGCGATGCTCGCCGGCGGCGGGCGTCCACCGGTACTGCGCCAGGTCGTCGCCGCCATCCACCGCGCGGCCGAGGACGACCGGGTGGCCGGGTTGATCGCGCGGGTGCAGTTCCCGGTCTGGGCCGCGGGCCCGGTGCAGGAGCTGCGCGAGGCGATCTCGGCGTTCAGCGACGTCAAGCCGACACTGGCCTGGGCCGAGGCGTACCCCGCCACACTGTCGTACTACCTGGCCTCGGCGTTCCGCGAGGTGTGGATGCAGCCGTCGGGCACCGTCGGGCTGATCGGTTTCGCGACCAACGCGATGTTCCTGCGCGACGCGCTGGACAAGGCGGGCATCGAGGCGCAGTTCATCGCGCTCGGCGAGTACAAGTCGGCGGCCAACGTGTTCACCGAAGACTGCTACACCGACGCCCACCGCGAGGCCGACAGCCGGCTGATCGAGAGCATCAAGTCGCAGGTGTGGGATGCGATCGCCGAGTCGCGCCACATCGACCGTGCGGGCATCGACGCGTTGGCCGACAAGGCACCACTGCTGCGCGACACCGCCGTCACCGCCGGCCTGGTGGACCGGATCGGATTCCGCGACAAGGCCTACGCCCGGATCGCCGAACTGTCCGGCGCAGAAGACATCTCGCCCGAGGCCGGCGATCCCGACGGGCCTGACGCCCCACCGCGGCTGTTCCTGTCCCGCTACGCGCGGGCCACCGCGCCCCGCCCCACCCCGTCGCTCCCCGGCCGCAAGGCCAAGCCGACCATCGCGGTGGTGACGCTGGACGGCCCGATCGTCAGCGGGCGTGGCGGCCCCGGGCTGCTACCGCTGGGGAACTCGAGCGCAGGCGGCGACACCATCGCCGCGGCGTTGCGCGAGGCCGCCGCCGACGACTCGGTGTCGGCGATCGTGCTGCGCGTGGACAGCCCCGGCGGATCGGTGACGGCGTCGGAGACGATCTGGCGCGAGGTGGTCCGGGTGCGCCGCGGCGGCACGCCGGTGGTCGCCTCGATGGGCGCGGTGGCCGCGTCCGGCGGCTACTACGTCTCGATGGACGCCGACGCGATCGTCGCGAACCCCGGCACCATCACCGGGTCGATCGGCGTCATCACCGGCAAGCTGGTGGCGCGCGAACTCAAGGACCGCCTCGGTGTCGGCTCGGATTCGGTGCGCACCAACGCCAACGCCGATGCATGGTCGCCGAACGCCCCGTTCACCGACGAGCAGCACGCGCAGGTCGTCGCCGAGGCCGACATGTCCTACACCGACTTCGTCGAACGCGTCGCGGCGGGCCGCAAGCTGTCGGAGGAGGCGGTGGAGGCGGTGGCCCGCGGTCGGGTGTGGACGGGCGCCGACGCCAAGGAGCACGGCCTGGTCGACGAACTGGGCGGCCTGCGCACCGCGATCAACCGGGCCAAGGTGCTCGCCGGTCTTGACGCCGACGCCGACGTGCGCCTGGTGGGCTATCCGGGGTCCTCGCTGATGGACATGCTGCGGCCGAGGCAGTCCTCGCAGCCCGCCGCGGCCTCACTGCCCGACGCGCTCGGCGCGCTGGTGGGCCGTTCGGTCGTCGGGATGCTCGGCCAGGCCGAACGGTCGTTGACCGGGGTGAACGCGTTGTGGCTGGGGGACCACCGCTTCTAGCGGCGGCCGCTGACGTAGACGATCTCGCCCATGGGGTCGTCCTCGCCGAGGTCGGGAACCACAAGGCCGTAGCGCGCGAACAACTCTGACCGCGGCGTGCTGTCCATCCGCCAGCCCTTGGCCGTCAGGTACTCCGCCGCGCTCTGCCGTTCGCCGTGGTAGATCAGCGACGGCATGTCGATGTCCAGACCCTGCCTGCGGAACTCCGCCGTGGCCGCGCGCGCCTTCTCCGGGTCGAAATCCCGCATCCCCGGGACGAATTCGGTGGCGACGGCGCTGCCCGGCTCCGACAGTGCATCGATGTCGTCGAACAACCGGTCCTGCGCCTCGGGCGGCAGATAGATCAGCAGTCCCTCGGCGCACCACGCGGTCGGCGCACCGGCGTCGAATCCGGCGGCCCGCAACGCGGCCGGCCAGTCCTCACGCAGATCGATCGGGACCGTGCGGCGCTGCGCCGTCGGCGCCGCACCGATGTCCTCCAGCGTGCGGGTCTTGAACTCGATCACCTCGGGCTGGTCGATCTCGTAGACCACGGTGCCGTCCGGCCACGCCAGCCGGTAGGCCCGCGAATCCAGGCCGGACGCCAGGATCACCGCCTGACGGATCCCACCGGCGGTGGCCGCCTCGAAGAAGTCGTCGAAGAACTTCGTGCGCACCGCCATCTCGTCGATGTTGGCCTGCACCCGCGGCGCGGACTCAGGGTCGAGGTCGGACATGTCCAACTCGCCGTCGGCGATCTTGGCGAAGAACTCGATGCCCACCGCCCGCACCAGGGGAGCCGCGAACGGGTCGTTGATCAGTCCGCGCGGGTCGCGGCTGGCGACGGCCCGGCCTGCGGCCACCATCGTCGCCGTCGCGCCCACGCTGGACGCCAGGTCCCAGCTGTCGTCATCTGCACGTGCCACGTGGATCACGCTACGTCGTGAGGGTGGCCGACAGATAGCCCGAGTCGCCGAACACCCTGAGCAGGTCGTCCTCGGGGAACGCGAACCCGTTGGCGGCGTAGGCCTCTGTGCTCGACACCGTGCTGACCTGCCAGCCGTGATCGGCGAGGTACACACCGGCGGGGGTGCGCTCCCCGGTGTAGAACAGCGCGGCAAGGTCGATGTCGGAGCCGACCCGCTTCGCGCGCTCGGTGAGCTCGGCGGCCCAGTTCTCGGGCAGTGCGGTGGTGTCCATGTGCTCGGTGGCCAGCCGGCTGCCCGGCGCGCTGAGTGCGGTGATGTGGTCGAACAACCGGTCCTGCGCGTCGGGCGGCAGGTACACCAGCAGTCCCTCGGCGATCCAGGCCGTCGGCACCTGCGGGTCGAAACCGCTGTCGCGCAACGCCTGCGCCCAGTCGTCGCGGAGGTCGACGGCGACGGTGCGGCGGTCGGCGGCCGGGGTGGCGCCGGCGTCGGCGAGCACGCGGGTCTTGAACTCGATCACCTGCGGCTGGTCGATCTCGAACACCACGGCGCCCGACGGCCACTCCAGCCGGTAGGCGCGGGTGTCCAGACCGGACGCCAGGATCACCGCCTGCCGCACGCCCGAAGCGCACGCGTCGGTGAAGAAGTCGTCGAAAAACCGTGTGCGCACAGCGATCTGCTCGCTCATGCGCCTGCGGTCGAGGATCGGGTCACCGGGCACGTGCACCTGTCCCTCGGCCACCTTGACGAACGCCTCGAGTCCGACGGCCTTGACCAACGCGTCGGCGTAGGGATCGTCGATCAGGGCATCGGGGCCCTTCGACGCCAGGGCGCGTGACGCGGCCACCGACGTGGCCGTGGCGCCGACACTGGACGCGAGGTCCCAGGTGTCACCGTCGGTTCGGGTCATGCTGTCTCCTCTTCTCGGATTGCGGTGACGGCCAGCGACTCCCGTAGGGATGCCAGTTCGTCGTTGTCGGGGAACTCGCGGCCGTACCCGGCGAACACCTCGGGCCGCGAGCGCGAAGCGACGTCCCAGCCGCGCTCGCGCAGATAGTCGGCGACCGGTGTCCGCTCACCGGGATAGAACAGCTGGGACAGGTTCACGTCGAACCCGTGGTCTCGCCACTGGCGGCCCAACCGGTCGGCCTTCTCGCCGATCCCGGCGCCCGCGTCGGCGTGGTCCTCGGTGGCCAGCCGGCTGCCGGGCGCGCTGAGGGCGGTGATGTCGTCGAACAGCCGGTCCTGGGCGTCGGGTGGCAGATAGCGCAACAGCCCCTCTGCGCTCCAGGCCGCCGGTGCACTGTCGTCGAAACCCGCGGCGCGCAAGGCCGCAGGCCAGTCCTCTCGGAGGTCGACGGCGACGGGGCGGTGGCGGGCGGCCGGTTCCGCACCGATACCCGCCAATGTCTGCGTCTTGAAGGCGATCACCTCCGGCTGGTCGATCTCGTAGACGACGGTGCCGTCGGGCCACGCCAGCCGGTAGGCCCGCGAATCCAGGCCGGACGCCAGGATCACCGCCTGACGGACCCCCGCCGCGGCCGAATCGACGAAGAAGTCGTCGAAGAACTTGGTCCGCACCGCCATGATCTCGGTCAGCACCTGCGACGCGGCCCGGGCTTCGACGGTGTCGTCGGGCAGTTCCAGGTCGCCGTCGACCAGCCGGGTGAAGAAGTCGACGCCGACCGCGCGCACCAGCGGCGCCGCGAACGGGTCGTCGATCAGCGCGCCGGGTTCGCGGCTGGCGAGTGCGCGTGCCGCGGCCACCATGGTCGCCGTCGCGCCGACACTGGACGCCAGATCCCAACTGTCGGAGTCGGTTCGTGCCATCGGAGGCCCTACCTGACGGCGGAGACGTAACGGATGTCGGCGAAGTTGGCGCTGTCGCCGTCGGCCGGTGGCAGGCCGACCCGCACAAGAAGGTCGGTGGCGGTGATGCTCTCGGCGCTCCAGCCGCTGCCCTCGAGGTAGGCCGCCACCTCGGCGCGCTCGCCGGTGTACACCAACTCGGAGAAGTCGAGATCGAAGCCGTGCCTGCTCCACTGGTCGGAGACGGCCTTCATCTTCGACCGCAGCTCGTCCTCGTCGATGTCCTCCTGGTGGACGACACCCTCGGCGGCGATGCGGCTGCCCGCGGGGCTCAACTCGGTGATCTGGTCGAGCAGCCGGTCCTGCGCCTCGGGCGGCAGGTAGCCGAACAGTCCTTCGGCGATCCAGGCCGTCGGCGCGGTGCGGTCGAAGCCCGCGGCGGTCAGTGCGCCGACCCAGTCGTCGCGCAGGTCCACCGGCACGGTGCGCCGGTCGGCGCTCGGGGCGGCCCCGAGGTCGGCCATCGTGCGGGTCTTGAACTCGACGACCTCGGGCTGGTCGATCTCGAACACCACGGTGCCCGCCGGCCACGGCAGCCGGTAGGCGCGGGCGTCCAGACCCGCCGCCAGGATCACGGCCTGCCGGACGCCGGCGCGGGCGGCGTCGAGGAAGAACTCGTCGAAGAACCGCGTACGCGCGGCCATCCCGTCGGCGAACCGGTCCATGTTGCCGACGCCGCCGGTCGCCTCGGGGTCGAGTTCGCTGGGCTGCAGCTCACCGCTGGCCAGCTTCGTGAAGAACTCGACGCCGACCGCACGCACCAGGGGCTCGGCGAACGGATCGTCGATAACCGGATCGTCGGCCCTGGTCGCGACGGCGCGGGCGGCGGCCACCATGGTTGCCGTGGCCCCCACGCTCGAAGCCAGGTCCCAGGTGTCGTTGTCGGTGCGCGCCATGTCTCCCTCTCTGCACGTCGGACGGTTACTTAGCTGATGTAATCGACAGTACCCGCCGAACCTGAACGGCTCCTGAAAGTGCGACCAACGTCGACAACGCAGAATGTTGTCATTGACCAATGTCACCATTGGGTGTTGACTCGGTCGGGTGACAACGATGTCCGCCACCACAGTGGCCGCCGACTCCAGCATTCGTCGGCGCGGGTCCCGCCGGTCACGCGCGGCGGCCGCGATGAGCGCGGTGACCCTGCTGTCTCCGGAGGCGGTGCACGCCATGCGGTACGCGGCCGGGTTCATCGGCTCGGCGTTGCGCAGCACGCAGATCGACGCCGACACGGATACGGAGAAGGTGGGATGACGATGTTCGGATTCGGCGACAGGCGCAGCCGGGACTCGCGGGCGGTGATCACCGGCGCGGGCAGCGGCATCGGCGCTGCGTTCGCCGTCGAGCTGGCCGACCGCGGTGGGCGGGTGGTGTGCTCCGACATCGACGAGATCGCCGCGCAGCGCACCGTCGACGCGATCACCGACCAGGGCGGTGACGCGATCGCCGTGCGCTGTGACGTGTCGGCGGTCGGCGACGTCGAACAGCTTGCAGCGCAGGCACAGTCATGGTTCGGCGCGCCACCCACGCTGGTGGTGAACAACGCCGGTGTCGGGGCGGGCGGCGCGCCGATCGGCGAGGTGTCACTCGAGGACTGGTCGTGGACGCTCGGCATCAACCTGTGGGGGCCGATCCACGGCTCCCACGTCTTCGCGCCGGTGCTGCGCGAGGCCGGCTACGGCGGCATCATCAACGTCGCATCCGCCGCCGCGTTCGGCGCCGCGCCGGGGATGGCGGCCTACAACGTCAGCAAGGCAGGGGTGCTGTCGCTGTCGGAGACACTGGCCGCCGAATTGTCCGGCACCGGTGTCGAAGTCACCGTGCTGTGCCCGACGTTCGTCAAGACCAACATCGTCGCCGCGGGACGGATCTCCGACGAGTCGACACGACTCGCCGAGACCCTGATGCGGTGGACCGGGATGTCCGCGACCCGGGTGGCCCGGCAGTGCCTCGACACCCACGACCGCGGCGGTCTGTACTGCATGCCCCAGCTCGACGCCCGGATGGGCTGGGCGGTCAAACGACTGACACCGGGCGTCTACACCCGCGCGGTCGGCCTGGTGTCGCGCATCAACCTCCCCACGCAGAGCAAGGAGATCATCCGATGAGCATGGACATGGACGCGATGCTGGCCAAGATCAAGGACCGGCAGTGGGCGCTGGCCGACATCGACTGGGACGCGCCCGGCGCCGAGACCATCAGCGACGAGTTCCGGCCGAAGCTCAAGGCGTTCATGGCCGACCTGTGCTGGATCGAGAACGTCGGCGCCCGCGGCTTCGCCGCACTGGCCAAGAAGGCGCCCACCCCCACCCTCGCCGAGATCTACCGGTACTTCCATGCCGAGGAGCAGCGGCACGCCAACGCCGAACTCGCGCTGATGAAGCGGTGGGGGATGCTCGAGGACGGCGAGATGCCCGAGCCGAACGTGAACATCAGGCTCGTCATCGAGTGGCTCGACAAGTATTCCGACGACATGTCGCTGTCGGTGCTGGGCACCGTCATCCCGATGCTCGAGGTGGCCCTCGACGGCGCACTGCTCAAGTTCCTGCTCGACGAGGTCGAGGACCCGGTGTGTCACAAGGTCTTCGAGAAGATCAACAACGACGAGTCCCGGCACATCGCGGTGGACTTCGAGGTGCTCAACATGATCGGCCATGCCAAGGCGCGCAAGCTGGCCGTCGACTTCGTCGGCAGCTTCGCCACCCCCGGACTGGTCATCGGCATGATCATGTACGTCCCGCTGCTCAACCGCATGCGCAACAACATCGTCGACATGGGGCTGGAACCGGAGCGGCTGTACAAGGCGATGAAGCGCTTCAAGGAACTCGGTGGCCGTGCCGAGTTCACCTGGCGGGTGCCGACCTACCAGATCCTGAAACTGCACGGCCGGATGGTGGTCAATCCGCGCCACCCGTACCACTGGCTGGCCAACCCGATGGTGCGGGCGTCCGACCTGTACCCGCGCAAGCTGCTGCGTCCGATCCCCAGCTGGTTCAAGGAACTGACCTACGAGCCGGCGGCCTGACATGGCGCGCACCACGGTTCACGACACGCTGATCGTCGGCGCCGGCTTCACCGGCATCGGGTCGGCCATCAAGCTCCGCGAGGCCGGCGTCACCGACTTCGTCATCCTCGAGCGCAGCGACCGGGTCGGCGGCACCTGGCGTGACAACACCTATCCCGGTGCGGCATGCGACATCCCGTCGCTGCTCTACTCGTTCTCGTTCGTCCCAAACCCGGCCTGGTCACGGGCTTACTCGCCGGCCGACGAGATCTGCCGCCACATCGAGGAACTCGTCGACAACTCGGGGTTGCGCAGCCGCATCCGGTTCGGCGTCGAGGTCACCGGCCTGCACTTCGACGAGGCCGCAGGGGAGTGGACGGTGATGGCGGGCCGCAAGAGGTACCGCGCCCGCACCGTCGTGCTGGCATCGGGCCCGCTGCCCGACCACAAACCGCCGGACATCCGGGGCCTCGACACCTACCGCGGCCACACCATCCACAGCGCCCGCTGGGACCACGACTACGACTTCACCGGCAAGCGGGTCGCGGTGATCGGCACCGGCGCGAGTGCCGTACAGATCGTGCCCGAACTGGTCAAACGCGCCGCCTTCGTCAAGGTGTTCCAGCGCACCCCCGGCTGGGTCCTGCCCCGGCTCGACGTCGCGGTGCCGCCGGTGGTGCAGGAACTCTTCGCCAAAGTGCCTGCCACCCAACAACTCGCGCGGCAGGCACTGTTCTGGGGGCACGAGGCCACCGCGACGGCACTGGTGTGGAACTCGCCGCTGACGTCCCTGGTGGCCCGGCTCGGCAAGGCCCACCTGCACCGCCAGGTCAAGGACCCGTGGATGCGCCGCCAGCTCACCCCCGACTTCACACCGGGCTGCAAGCGGATGCTGATGTCCAGCGACTACTACCCGGCGCTGCAGGCCGACAACTGCAAGCTCATCGACTGGCCGATCGCGACGGTGAGCCCCGTCGGCATCCGCACCAGCGACGGGATCGAACACCACCTCGACTGCATCGTCTTCGCCACCGGCTACGACGTGCACCTGACCGGACCGCCCTATCCGGTGACCGGACTCGGCGGCAGGTCGCTGCAGGACGAGTGGAAGCGCGGCGCGCAGGCCTACAAGAGCGCCAGCGCGCACGGCTACCCGAACCTGTTCTTCATGACCGGCCCGAACTCCGGGCCGGGTCACAACTCGCTGCTGGTGTACGTCGAGGGCCAGATCGACTACGCGGTTCGCGCCATCACCACCATCCTCGACGGCGGCTGGCGCTACCTCGACGTCCGCCGCGACGTCCAGCGCCGCTACAACGAGCGGATGCAGAAGCGGCTCGGCGCCACCACGTGGATGTCGGGGTGCACCAGCTGGTACCTCACCGAGGACGGGTTCAACGCGTCGATGTACCCGGGATTCGCGACGCAGTATCTTCGACAGATGCGCGACTTCCGGATCGGCGACTACCACGCGGTGGCCGACGGCCGCGCGGTCGCCCGGTCCAGCGCCTGAGCCGTGGCCCGCGAGCGGACACCGCGCGACCAGGCAGGCGCGGTCACCGCCATCCTGGCCACCCTGCGCAAGGCGCCGGGACGGGTCCGTCGACAGTCCCGCGACCTCATCGAGACGGCCGTCTCGCAGCTCTTCGACGCGGCCGTGCGCCAGGCCCTCGACACCGGGACCGACGGTGAGTACCGCATCGACGACCTGGCCCGGCTGGCCGGCACCACCACACGCAACGTGCGGGTGTACCGCGACCGCGGGCTGCTGCACCCGCCGCTGCGGGTCGGCCGCATCGCGGTGTTCAACGACACCCACCTGACCCGGCTGCGGCTGATCACCTCGATGCTCGACCGCGGCTACACCCTGGCCCACGTCGACGAGATGCTCAGCGCCTGGGAACAGGGCAAGAGCATCGGCGACGTGCTGGGCCTGGAGACCGCGCTGGCGGGCACCTGGGCCGCCGAGAAGCCGGAGACCATGAGCAGGGCCCGCGCCGAAGAACTGGTCGGCGACGCGGTGGCGTTCGACCGGCTGGTGGCACTGCGATTGATCAGGCTCGACGACGAGGCGCCGGACACCAGCGCCGACTCGGACCCGAAGGTCACCGTCGTGCGGCCCAAGCTGCTCGAGGCGTTCGAGGAGATCCGCGGCTACGGCATCGGCATCGACAAGCTGATCGATGTCTACGAACAGACGCTGGGGCCGGTCACCGAGATCAGCAACATCCTGGTGCGGACCGGCGCCGAGCACGTCACCGAGCGGATCCGGCCGGGGGAGGGGCTGCCCGCCGACACCGAGATCGCCGAGCTGATCACCATGCTGGTGCGGTTCCGGACGCAAGCCGTGGCTCAGGTGGCGGCGACGCTCGCGGCGTCCATCGAGGCTTCGATCGAGACTCTGGCAGGGCAGATCCTCAACGATCTCATCGACCAGTCGGCCGACGCCCACCAGGACGGATCGTGATCGGACACGCGCGGTGGACCGGGCGCCGATACCCCGGCCGACCTGGTCAACGATGCGGGGATGACGAGGGCCAACTGTTACTCTCGTAGACTGTTTCACGCGCGACTTCCGCAGGCTGTGCGCCCGCGGGGCTGACGCGCACATTTGACCAATACGCTGGACGAATCCAGCCCCATTTGGCACGCCGCGCTGAGAGGTCGGCTGCGCAGGAGGAAGAGTGCTCTCGGCTTTCATCTCGTCACTGCGGACGGCCGACCTGAGACGCAAGATCCTGTTCACGCTCGGCGTGGTGATCCTCTACCGGGCCGGCGCACAGCTGCCGTCTCCCGGTGTCGACTACCCCAACGTGCAACAGTGCATCGAGCAGGTCAGCGGCGGTGACTCCGGTCAGATCTATTCACTGATCAACCTGTTCTCCGGCGGCGCGTTGCTGCAGCTGTCGATATTCGCGGTGGGCGTGATGCCCTACATCACCGCGAGCATCATCGTGCAGCTGCTCACGGTGGTGATCCCACGCTTCGAGCAGCTCCGCAAGGAAGGCCAGTCCGGCCAGGCCAAGATGACGCAGTACACGCGTTACCTGGCCGTCGCGCTGGCGGTCCTGCAGTCCACCAGCATCGTGGCGCTGGCTGCCAACGGCGGTCTGCTCCAGGGCTGCACCCTCGACATCATCAACGACCAGTCGATCTTCGCGCTGGTCATCATCGTGCTGGTGATGACCGCGGGCGCCACGCTGGTGATGTGGATGGGCGAACTGGTCACCGAGCGCGGCATCGGCAACGGCATGTCGCTGCTGATCTTCGCCAGCATCGCGGCGGCGATCCCCGGCGAGGGCAAGTCGATCCTGGACAGCCGCGGCGGCATGGTCTTCACGCTGGTCTGCATCGCCGCGCTGATCATCATCATCGGCGTCGTCTTCGTCGAGCAGGGCCAGCGCCGGATCCCGGTGCAGTACGCCAAGCGCATGGTGGGCCGCAAGATGTACGGCGGCACGTCTACCTACCTGCCGCTGAAGGTCAACCAGGCCGGCGTCATCCCGGTGATCTTCGCGTCCTCGCTGATCTACATCCCGCACCTCATCACCCAGCTGATCCAGAGCGGCAGCAGCAGCCCGGGCACCGGCTGGGTGGAACGGATCGTCGCCGAGTACCTGACCGACCCCAGCAGCCCCGCCTACATCGCCGTCTACTTCGGGCTGATCATCTTCTTCACGTACTTCTACGTGTCGATCACGTTCAACCCCGACGAGCGGGCCGACGAGATGAAGAAGTTCGGCGGCTTCATCCCGGGCATCCGGCCCGGCAAGCCGACCGCCGACTACCTGCGCTACGTGCTGAGCCGGATCACGCTGCCGGGCTCGATCTACCTCGGTGTGATCGCCGTCCTGCCGAACCTGTTCCTGCAGATCGGCAACACCGGCACCGTCCAGAACCTGCCGTTCGGCGGCACCGCGGTGCTCATCATGATCGGCGTGGGCCTCGACACCGTGAAACAGATCGAGAGCCAGCTCATGCAACGCAACTACGAAGGGTTCCTGAAGTGAGGATCGTTCTGCTGGGACCGCCGGGGGCGGGCAAGGGGACGCAGGCGCAGAAGCTCGCCGAGAAGCTCGGCATCCCGCACGTCTCCACCGGGGACCTCTTCCGCAAGAACATCAGCGAGAAGACCCCGCTCGGTGAGGAGGCCAAGCGCTACCTCGACGCCGGCGACCTGGTCCCCAGCAGCCTGACCAACGCGCTCGTCGAGGACCGCATCGGTGACGACGACGCCAAGGACGGGTTCATCCTCGACGGCTTCCCGCGCTCGGTGGAACAGGCGAAGGCGCTGCACGACATCCTGGAGGCGCACGGCCTGCAGCTCGACGCCGTGCTGGAGTTCCAGGTGTCCGAGGACGAGCTGCTGTCCCGGCTCAAGGACCGCGGCCGCGCCGACGACACCGAAGAGGTCATCCACAACCGGATGAAGGTGTACCGCGACGAGACCGAGCCGCTGCTGGAGTACTACCGCGACGAGCTGAAGACCGTCGAGGCCGTCGGCTCGCTCGACGAGGTCTTCGCCCGCGCGCTGCGCGCCCTCGGTAAGTGACGTGGCCGGCCTGAGACTGCGCAGCCGCAAGGTCGTCCCGCAGCGCAGCGCCGGTGAACTCGACGCGATGGCCGCGGCCGGCGCGCTGGTCGCCGCGGCACTGCGCGCCGTGCAGGCCGCCGCCGCCCCCGGAGTGTCCACCAAGGAACTCGACGGGGTCGCAGAATCGGTGATCCGCGACGGTGGCGGCATCCCGTCGTTCCTCGGCTACCACGGCTTCCCGGCCAGCATCTGCTCATCGGTCAACGAGCGGGTCGTGCACGGCATCCCGTCGGGTGACGAGCTGCTGGCGGCCGGTGACCTGGTGTCGATCGACTGCGGGGCCATCCTCGACGGCTGGCACGGCGACTCCGCAGTCACCTTCGGGGTGGACGCGCTCATCGACGCCGACCACAACCTCTCGGAGGCCACCCGCTCCGCCATGGAGGCCGGGATCGCCGCGATGGTGCCCGGCAACCGGCTCACCGACGTGTCACACGCGATCGAGGTCGAGACCCACGCCGCCGAACAGCGCCACGACCGTGCGTTCGGCATCGTCGCCGGCTACGGCGGCCACGGGATCGGCCAGCAGATGCACATGGACCCGTTCCTGCCCAACGAGGGCGCACCCGGCCGCGGGCCGCTGCTTGCGCCCGGCTCGGTGCTGGCCATCGAACCCATGCTGACGCTGGGGACGACCAGGACCATCGTGCTCGCCGACGAGTGGACGGTCGTCACCGCCGACGGATCGCGGGCGGCGCACTGGGAACACACCGTCGCCGTCACCGACGACGGGCCACGCATCCTCACCGCCTGACGGCGAATGAACCTGGCCACCGTTGCCGTCGTGTCACAGACGGAGGTTGGTCATGGAGGACCCAGAGGCCGCGATGATGCGGATGCTCTACGCCGAGCATGCCGCGGCGTTGTGGCGCTATGCGCTGCGCCTCACCGGTGACCAGGCCAGCGCCGAGGACGTGGTCCAGGAGACGCTGCTGCGGGCCTGGCGGCGGCAGCCCGAAGGGGTGGCGGTCAGTCATCTCGACAGCGGCGCGCGCTCGCCGCGGGCCTGGCTGTTCACGGTGGCCCGCAACCTCGTCATCGACGACCGCCGCAGCGCCCGGTACCGCAACGAGTCCGGCACGCCGGTCGTGGAAGACGTCGCCGACCGGGCGGGTCCCGACGAGGTGAGTGCCACCCTGGACCGGATGACGCTGCACGCCGCGCTGGCCGGCCTGTCCGACGACCACCTGGCCGTCATTCGGCGGGCGTACTACGACGGGGCTGCCACCGGACAGATCGCGCAGGAGCTGCAGATCCCGGAGGGCACGGTGAAGTCCCGGCTGCACTACGCGGTGCGGGCGCTGCGGCTGAATCTGCAGGAGATGGGGGTGACCCGGTGAACCATCATGGTGATGCTGGGGCGGAGGCCGCGCCCCCCGACGATCGGTACGTCACCTGGGACGCCGCCTACGTGCTCGGCGCCCTGTCCGGGGCCGAGCGCCGCGAGTACGAAGGGCATCTGGCCGGCTGCGGCCGCTGCCGATCCGCGGTGGCCGAGCTCAGCGGCATCCCGGCACTGCTGGCCACACTCGACGCCGACGAAGTGCGCGTGCTCGACGAGCAACCCGCCGATCCGCCACCGCTGCGGCCCGAGGTGCTCGCGGCGGTGCTCGACAGGGTCGGGTCGCGGCGCCGCCGCTACCGCAGGGTGACCACAGCGGCCGTCGGCCTGGCGGCCGCGCTGCTCGCCGCCGGCGCCGTCATCGCGATCCGCCCGGAAATCGTCGGGCTGCAACCGACGACCACCACGCAGGCCGGCCCCCCGTCGCTGGAGATGGCGAAGGTGTCACCGACACCCATCAACGCGTCCATCACGATGAGCGGATTCGGCTGGGGCACCCGCATCGACATGACGTGCACGTACGGCGACTGGGGCAATAGTGACGCCGCACCGCAGACGCTCGCCATGGTGGTGATCGGCCGCAACGGCAGCCGGTCGGAGATCGCCAGCTGGCTCGGCCTGTCTGGTGCGACCGCCATGCCGAGCGCGAACACCCCGATGCAGCCGGAGGAGATCGCGGCCGTGCAGATGATCTCGACGCCCGACGGCACTGTGCTCCTGGAGAAAAAGCTGTGAATCACCCGACCGGGTGAACCGCACCGGGCCGCCCGTCGTGTCTATGGAGAGCGCACCGGAGTGCGACGTGACGACGACAGGTGAAACCCATGGCCAGTGCGCACCGGGTGGTCGACCACATCGTCGGCCACCTCGCGGCGATGGGGGTCACCCACTTCTTCGGTGTCGGCGGCGCCAACATCGAGGATCTCTACGATGCGGCGCACCGCCGCGAGGACATCACCGCGGTGCTGGCCAAACACGAATTCGGCGCCGCCACGATGGCGGACGGCTACAGCCGGGCCGGTGCGCCACTCGGCGTGGTGGCCGCGACATCGGGCGGCGGCTGCCTGAACACCGTTCCCGCACTGGGGGAGTCGCTCGCCAGCCGGGTGCCGGTGTTGGCGCTGTTGGGGCAGCCGTCGACCGCGCTGGACGGCCGCGGCGCGTTCCAGGACACCAGCGGCCGCAACGGCGCACTAGACGCCGAGTCGCTGTTCTCCACGGTGTCGTTGTTCTGCAGGCGGGTGCTCACACCGGAGGCCGTCCGCACGGCACTGCCTGCCGCGATCGCCGCCGCCCGCACCGGCGGACCGGCGGTGTTGTTGCTGCCCAAAGACATTCAGCAGGCATGGCTGAGTGATCTGAACGGCGTCCCCGCGGTGGCCGAGGACCGGCGGGCCGGCGACCCGCACCCGATCGCGCGGGCGGTGCGCGCCGCGGCCGGCCCGGTCACCATCATCGCCGGTGAGCAGGTGGCGCGCGATGACGCCCGCGCCGAACTCGCCCAACTGCGCTCGCTGCTGCGGGCCCGGGTGGCCTGCGTGCCAGACGCCAAGGACGTGGCGGGAACGCCCGGGTATGGGTCGTCGTCGGCACTCGGGGTGACCGGAGTGATGGGCCACCCCGGGGTCGCCGACGCGGTGGCCGGCAGCGCGCTGTGCCTGGTGGTCGGTACCCGGTTCGCGGCTACCGCGCGCAGCGGCCTCGAGAAGGCACTGGCGACGGTGCCGACCTATTCGATCGGTTCCGCACCGACTTATCTGGCGTGCACCCACGTGCACACCCAGGACCTGCGTGCATCGCTGTCGATGCTGATCGCGGCGCTGTCCGGCACCGGTCGCCCGCAGCGGTTGCGGGTACCGCCTGACACGCCGCGCGCCGACTTGCGGCCACCGCCTCACCACGGGCCCGGCGTCCGCTACCGCGACGCGATGGCCGCACTCGACGCCGCACTGCCCGAAGGGGCCGACATCGTCGTCGACGCGGGCAACATCGGCGCGGCCGCCATCCACCACCTGCCCGTGCGGCGCGATGGCCGCTTCGTTGTGGCGCTCGGCATGGGCGGGATGGGATACAGCTTCGGCGCGGGCATCGGGGTCGCGTCGCACCGCCGACGGCGGACCGTGGTGATCGCCGGCGACGGCTCGTTCTTCATGCACGGCATGGAGATCCACACCGCGCTGCAGTACCGGCTGCCGGTGACCTTCGTGCTGTTCGACAACCACGCCCACGCCATGTGCGTCACCCGCGAGCAGCGGTTCTACGGCGGCCGCTACAGCTTCAACAGATTCGGCGCCAGCCGGCTCGGGGCGGGCCTGGCCGCGATGTTCCCCGGCCTGCCCGCGGTCGACGTCGACCACCTCGACACGCTGCCCGGCGCGCTGGTCACGGCCCTGGCCGTCGACGGCCCGTCGGTGGTCTCCGTCGAATGTTCGGCCGACGAGATCCCGCCGTTCGCCGCCTTTCTCGACCGATCCGGCCAACCACCCACCAGAACGGAGACCCGTGCCGATGTCCATTACCGCACTCGCTGACATCACCGCTCATCGCGGCACCACCGAACCGATCGACGGCCTCATCCGCATCGAGACGTCGCCGAGGGAGAAAGCCACCCCCCTCATCATGGACATGATGCGGTCGGTGTACCCGCACGACGAGGTGTTCGGCGAGTACTGCACCGTCAACGGCTTCGTCGACTGCCCGCCCGACGACCTGTTCGACTACCTGGCCGACACCCGATGCCTGGCCGAATGGACCTACAGTCTGCGCGATTTCAAGCCCACCGAGGACCCGGACCTGTGGCTGGCCTACGATCGGCTGGGCTCCGAGACCACGATCTACACCCGCACCGTGGCCGACCGCACGGCCAGGACGGTGGACTACCACTGCGCGTGGGACCAGGGCCGCCACCTGTGGATGATCTACCTGATGCGGGTCGTCGACGCGCAGGTGGTGTTCGACCGGCCCGGGTCGGTGGTGCTGTGGACCAACTGCCGCCACCCGTACTACGACCACAATCCCTACCCCGAGGCGGCGCCGCCGCAGCGACCGGTGTGGGTGGGCGACTTCTGGGACATGTTCGGCGCAGGCCACCGGCTGGAACTTGACAACCTGAAGGCGATCGCCGAGTACCGGCACCGCAACGGCCTGCCGGTGACGCCGGACTGGACGCGGTGAGCCTCGTGACCGCGAGCCTGATCGACGTGTCGACGTACCTGCCCGGCGAACCGATCGGCGCCGAGTACTACGCCAGGCACGCCGAATCCGACGAACTGCGCGACAACCTGATGTTCCGGGCGCCGCGGTGGCGCCACCACGTCGCCGAGGACGAGACCGCCGTGGACATGGTCGAGCGGGCCGCGGCCGGCCTGCTCCAGCGGCACGGCGCCGACGTGCTCGCCCAGGTGGACGTGCTGATCACCCACACCCAGCTTCCCGACATGCCGTTCTACGGCGGCGGCGCCGCGATGGCACACCGCCTCGGTGTCAAACCCGACTGGGTGGTGGATCTGCACAACGGCGGGTGTGCGGCCTTCGTGCTCGGGCTCAAGCTGGCGCGTCAACTGCTGACGTCGGGCGAGGGCCGGTGCGCGCTCGTGGCCGTCGCACAGAACTCGGCGGGTCAGGTGTTCGACCAGCCGACCGTACGCCGCCGGGCGCAGGCAGCTGTGCCCGGTGACGGCGCCGCCGTCGGACTGGTCACCCGGTCCGAAGAGTCACCGATCCTGGACGTGGTGTGCCGCACCTACGGCGAGTACGCCGGCGAGATGACCATCTCGACGGATCCACCGCGCAAGTGGTGGCAGCCGGGCCCGGGCGAAGGCTGCATCGGATTCACCGAGGGCAGGATCACCAAGGTGCTGGCCAGGGGCAACCGGCAGGTACCTGAGGTCTCGCTGGCGGTGTGCAAGCGAATCGGTCTGCCGCCCAGCGACATCGGCCTGTTGATCACCAACCAGCCCAACCGGGTGTTCCTGCGCAACTGGCGGGAAGCGCTTGAACTACCCGCATCCCGGCATGTCGACACGTTCGACGAGTGCGGCAACCTGTTCGCCGCGGGTATTCCGGTGAACCTGGACCGGGCAATCAGTGACGGCCGGCTCGAGACGGGCGACGTCGTGCTGATGGCGGCGTTCGCCCATGCCGGCGACTTCGCCGGCGCCGCGGCCGTGCGCTGGGGTGGGCGGGGCTGATGGGCAGCCCGCGCCGGGCGCTCGACGATGCGGTGGCCGCACTGCCCGACGCGTCGGACCCGCTTGCCCTGTCCCTGAACGAGAGTCCGTTCCCACCGTTGCCCGCGGTGCGGGCGGCGATGATCTCCTCGATCGACGCCGCCAACCGGTATCCGCCGTTCCTCCCCGAGCGGCTGCGCGCGCTGGTGGCCTCTCGCGTCGGGGTCGCCGACGATCAGGTGGTCCTCGGCGTCGGCGCCACCGGCGTCATCATGCAGGTGCTGCAGGCCGTCACCGCGCCCGGCGACACCATGGTGATGGCGTCGCCGACATTCGACGGATATCCGATCTTCGCCGCGACGGCGCGACTGATCTCGGTGGCCGTCGCGCTCGACGTCTACGGATACCACGACCTCGACGCCATGGCCGAGGCGGCCCGCACCGCACGGGTGGTGGTGCTGTGCCGGCCGCACAACCCGACCGGCACCGTGGAATCCGCCGCCGAGGTCGAGGAGTTCCTGCGCCGGGTGCCCGCGGACACCGTGGTGATCCTCGACGAGGCCTACGTGGAATTCGTCGCCCCACACCACCGCATCGACGCGGCGGACCTGGTGCGGCGCTACCCCAACACCGTTGTGGTGCGCACCTTCTCGAAGGCGTACGGGTTGGCGGGCGTACGGGTCGGCTACGCGTTCTGCGCGGCGCACCTGGCCCGCACGCTGTGGACGTGGCAGCTGCCGTTCGGCATCGGCAGCACCGCGATGGTGGCCGTCGCGGCCTCCTATGACGCCGAATGTCAACTCCAGCAACGAGTCCGGGCCATCACCGCGGAGCGCCGGCTGCTGCGCAGGCGGCTGCGATCGGTGGGTGTACACAGCACCGATGCCCACGCCAACTTCGTGTACCTGCCGCCGCAGCGCCCGTGGCGCGACGTGTTCGACGGCACCGGCCCGCGGGTGCGCCACTACGCCGACGGCGGAGTGCGGATCACCGTCGGGAACAGGCGGTCGACCAGGGCGGTGCTGTCGGCGGTGGCGGGTTCGGACCGGGTCTAGCCCACATCCGGCCGCGCGAGCCTAGGGCCGGTGCACGGCCGCGCGGATCACATCCTCGGCGTCGGCGTCGGCGACGAACCACAACTCGTCACCGGCGCGCAGCACGTCCGCGTGCGGCGGCAGGATCACCTGCTCGTCGCGCACGATCGCCACCAGCGCGCTGTTCGCCGGCAGCGCCACGTCGCGCAGCCGCCGTCCGATGAACGGGTTGTCGCCGGGATCCTCGCGGGGCAGCCGAAGCGTCGACACGTCCGCCCGCCCCCGCAGTCCCATCAGCGGCACCAGGTGACCGACGTCGATGGCGCCCTCCACGATCGCCGCGATGGCCTGCGGGGTGGACACCGCGACGTCGACACCCCAGGACTCGGTGAACAGCCACTCGTTGCGCATGTCGTTGACCCGGGCCACCACCCGCGGCACCCCGAACTCCGTCTTGGCCAGCAGCGCGGCCGCCAGGTTCACCTTGTCGTCACCGGTCGCGACGATCACCACATCGCAGGTCTGCAGCGCAGCCTCCTCGAGCGCCGCCAGCTCGCACGCGTCGGCCAGGAACCAGTCGGCGCCGGGCACCGTCGACGGCTGATACTTCGCCGGATTGCGCTCGATCAGCAGGATCTTGTGACCGTTCTCGACGAGCTCGTTCGCCACCGACCGGCCGACCGCCCCCGCTCCGGCAATCGCGATACGCATGGTGTTCTCCTTCGCCGTCTGAACCCATGGTGACCGACCGGAGGGCGCGGCGCGGCATCGGTACTGAGATACTGACCGCAAGATGACGCTGCAGCAGCTGTACGTGACGCTGCTCGCCGGTGGGCTCGTCTTGCTGGCGAGCATCGTGGCGACACGGGTGGCCACCATCGTCGGGTTGCCCAGTCTGCTGCTGTTCCTCGGGGTCGGCGTGTTGCTCGGTGAGGACGCCATCGGGCTGCAGTTCGACGACGCCGCGCTCGCACAGGCGTGGGGCACAGCGGCGCTCGGGGCGATCCTGGTCGAAGGCGGCCTGACGACACGGTTCTCCGACATCCGCGACGTCATCGCGCCGGCAGGCGTGCTGGCCACCGTCGGCGTCGCGGTCAGCACCGGGATCACCGCCGTCGGCGCGCACCTGCTGCTCGGCCTCGACTGGCAGCTCTCGCTGCTACTCGGCGCCATCGTGTCGTCCACCGACGCGGCCGCGGTGTTCTCGGTCCTGCGGGTGGTGCCGCTGCCGAGGCGCATCGTCGGACTGCTCGAGGCGGAGTCCGGCTTCAACGACGCTCCCGCACTCATCCTCGTGTTGCTGTTCAGCTCGGTCCCCCTGAGCCTGTCGCCGGGTGCGGTCGCCACCACGCTGGTTTACGAGCTCGGGGTGGGCATCGCGATCGGGCTGGGCTGCGGATTCGTTGGCGCGTTGGCGCTTCGCCGCATCGCGTTGCCCGCCTCCGGCTTGTATCCGCTGGCCACCTTCGGGTTGGGCATGGTGGCCTTCGCCGCGGCTGGAGCGTTGCACGCCAGCGGCTTCATCGCCGCGTATCTGGCCGGCCTGGTGCTGGCCAACTCCGGCCTGCCGCACCGCTCGGCGATCCGATCCTTTGCCGAGGGCGCCGGCTGGCTCGCCCAGATCGGGCTGTTCGTACTGCTCGGACTGCTGGTGTCGCCGGACGAGCTGCCGCGCGACCTGGTGCCCGCCCTCGTCGTCGGGCTGTTCCTGCTCCTCGTAGGGCGTCCGGTGTCCGTGATGACGTCGCTGTGGCGCTTCCGGGTGCCGTGGCGCGACCAAGCGTTCGTGTCGTGGGCGGGGCTGCGCGGCGCGGTGCCGATCGTGTTGGCCACCTATCCGATCGTCGAGAAGGTCCCCGGTAGCGAGCGGCTGCTCAACATCGTCTTCATCCTCGTGGTGGTGTTCACGCTGCTGCAGGGTCCGGGTCTGCGGACGGTCGCCGGCCGGCTCGGGTTGATCTCGCCCGACGCCACCCGCGAGATCATGGTCGAGTCGGCGCCGCTGGACGTGCTCGAGGCCGAACTCCTGACCATGACCGTGTCGCCCGGCTCCTCGCTGCGCAACGTCACCGTGCTCGAATTGCGGCTGCCCGACCCGAGCGTCATCACGCTGATCATCCGCGAGGCGCGGCCGTTCGTACCGCAGCCCGAGACCCGCATCCAGATCGGCGACGAACTGCTGATCGTGACCACCTCCAAGACGCGGGAGGCCGCCGAACGCCGGCTGCGCGCGGTGAGCCGGCGCGGCCGGCTGGCGCACTGGTTCGGCGAGTACGGGCTCCCCGACTGACCCTGCCCGCTCGGCCGTGAGCCGGCCAGTTCATGCGGTATGAAGAGGCGTGGCCATCCAACCCTCCGACCGCCGCGACCCGATCGGCCTGGCGCGTGCCAACTGGGAGGACGCCGGCTGGGGCGAGGTCGCCGACGGGATGGTGGCGGTGACGTCGGTGATGCGGGCCCACCAGATCCTGCTGGCGCGGGTGGAGACGGCGCTGCGACCCTACGACCTGAGCTTCTCGCGCTTCGAGCTGCTGCGGCTGCTGGCGTTCAGCCGCAGCGGCGCCCTGCCGATCACCAAGGCGTCGGACCGGCTGCAGGTCCACGTGACCAGCGTGACCCACGCGATCCGGCGCTTGGAGGCCGCCGGCCTGGTCGAGCGCATCCCGCATCCGACCGACGGACGCACCACGCTGGTGCGGATCACCGATCTCGGCCGCTCCACGGTCGAGGACGCCACGGTGACGGTCAACAATGAGGTGTTCGCCGACGTCGGCCTGACCGTCGAAGAGTCCCGGGCGCTGGCCGCGTTGATCGAGACGCTGCGCCGCCATGCCGGTGATTTCTGACCGTCAGTCGGGTGCAGTCGTCGGCAGCGGGATGGTGGCCGTCACCGCGGTGCCCGCCCCGGGCCGCGACCGGATGTTGAGCCTGCCACCGACGATCTCGGCGCGTTCGGCCATGGACAGCAGGCCGTAGCCGCCCATCTCGTCGCTGCCCAGCGGGTGCTCGAACGTGTCGAAACCGATTCCGTCGTCCACGATCTCGAGCTTGGCGACGTCGCGCGCGTCGGCCACGGAGAAGGTCAGCCGGGCGGTGGCGGCCCTGGCGTGTTTGACGACGTTCTGCAGGCACTCCTGCGCGATGCGGTACAGCGCCAGCTCGATGTGGTCGGGCAGCCGGACCTCGGCGAGTTCGACCTGGATCTCCACCTGGGGGATCGACCGGGCCAGGCTGGCCAGCCCGCCGGCCAGCCCGAGGTCGTCGAGCACCGGCGGCCGCAGGTTGCCGATGGCGGCGCGGGCCTCGCCGAGTGTCAGGTCGACGAGTTCGCGGGCCATGCCCAGCTGTTCGGCCGCACTCGCCGGATCCGCCGCCCTGGCGGCAGCGTCGAGCCGGTAGGACAGCGTCACCAGCCGCTGGGAGATGCCGTCGTGGATGTCGGCGGCCAGCCGGCGGCGCTCCATCTCCTGCGCCTCGATCACCTGCTCGACGAAGTTCTCGTGGGCGCGTTCGCGGGCCACCAGCTGGCGGTGCAGCCGCGCCTGATGCAGCGCACCGGCGATCAGCCGCCCGATGACCAGCAGCAGTTCGACGTCGCGGGCGGCGAACTCCCGCCGCGCGACGGTGTGCACGTTGAGCACGCCGACCAGACCGCCGGGATCGGTCTCCATCGGCACCGACACCATCGAGGTGAAGTCGCGCCCGCGCAGCGACTCGAACGGCATGTAGCGCGGGTCGGACTCCTTGTCGTCGGCGATGATCACGGGTTCGCGATGGCTGGCCACCCAGCCCGAGATGCCCTGCCCCAGCGGCAGCCGGATCTTGCCGACCTCGCTGTCGAACGGCGGCGTCGCACCGGCCAGCGTCAGCGACCGTTCGGTGTCGTCGAGCACGTGCACGAAGCACACGTCGGTGGCGGTGGCGGCGGTGATCATCCTGGCGGCCGCCGCGGCTAGCGGTTCGACGCCGGGACCGCTGGAGGCGGCCTGGATCAGCTCGCGCAGCAAGGCCAGCTCCCGGTCGGCGGCCAGGGCGTACTGACCGAGGTCGCGCACCGCGTGCGGCCTCACCGGTAGATGCCCTCGCGCAGGGCGGTGGCCACCGCGCCGGTGCGGTCGCTGACCCCGAGCTTGCGGTAGATCGACCGCAGGTGGCTCTTCACGGTCTCGTCGCCGATCACCAGCTTGCCGGCGATGCCGCGGTTGGACAGGCCGTTGACGACGTAGGACAGGATCTCGCTCTCCCGCTGGGTGAGGCCTTGGCGGGCGCCGGGCCAGAACTCGTCGCGCTGCAGGCGGGCCGCGGTGTCGACCGCCCGCGCGGCCATCGTCGGGTCGATGGCGGTCTCGCCGCCGTGCACGAACTCCAGCTGGCGCACCAGTTCGTCGCTGCCGATGCTCTTGAGCAGGTATCCCGATGCGCCCACCCGCAAAGCCTGGAACAGGTACTGCTCGTCGTCGTAGACCGACAGCATCACCACCTTTTGAGCAGGGTCACGCTCGCGAAGCTGCAGGCAGAGGTCCAGGCCGCTGGCGCCCTGCATCCGGACGTCACACAGCACGATGTCCGGTTTGAGGTCGTCGATCACGCCGACCGCGCGCTCGGCGCCGACGGCCTGTCCGACCACGGTCACCCGGTCGTCGAACGCGGCGAGCATGGCCTTGAGGCCTTCGATGACCATCTCGTGGTCGTCGACCAGCACGAGGCGCACCGGGGAGGCCATGGCCATCACCTTAGGGCCGCCACCCAGCGTGGTAGCGCAACTTCGCGCCGCCAATCCCCCCAATGGGGGAGGCGCGGGCCTGTGACGTAGACCACTGTTGTCGCATGCCCTCCACCGAGCAGAGAACATGGCGCGCCGGTCGATTCTGGTGGGACGGCGGCCACGCCGCCGATGCCGACGACTCCAGGCTGCAGGCACTCGTCTTCGACCTCGACGCGCTCGCCGACGTCGAGTTCGAGGTGCACCGCAAGGTCTTCAACGCCGCCTTCGCGGCCCATGGGATGCCGTTCAGCTGGTCGGTGAGCCGGTATCGGCAGCTGCTGGCCCTGAGCGACGAGCGGCAGCGCGTCACCGCCGAACTACGCAAGCGCTGCGTCGGCACCGAATGCGACGTGCTGACCGAACTGCTCGCCGACGAGATCTGCGCCACCAAGGCGATGATGTTCGACGAGATGATCGCCGAGGCCGACCTGGCGCCGAGGCCGGGGCTGGTCGACCTGGTGCAGGACGCCTTTGCCGCCGGCGTGCCGGTCGCGGTGGTGTCCGGCGGACGGCGCGCCGTGGTGGAGCCGCTGGTGCGCCAGCTTGTCGGAGAAGGCCTGGTCGAGGTGCTGGTCACCGCCGACGACGTCAGCACGCCTGCGCATCCGCACGACCCGCATGGCGAGGCGCACCAGCATGCGCTCGCCGAACTCGGACTGCCCGCGCGCAGCGTGCTGGCGATCGCGGGGTCGCCCGCCGGGCTGCGGCGGGCGAACTCCGTCGGGATGGCGACCGTGCTGATCGATGGCGCCGGCGGATGTGACATCCCGGCCGCCGCCGCGGTGCGCGCGGACTACATCGGCGCGGGCACCGGTGGTGCGCTGCGGATCGCGGACTGTCAGCGCCTGCACTCGCGCTGGAGCAGCCGGCGGCGGTCAGCCGCGTAGCTTCTCGATCACCGCGCTGAAGTCCTTGTCGGCGTGTTCGGCGGCGAACTCCGCGTAGATCTCGGCGGCGTGGGTTCCGAGGGGTGCGGCCGAGCCGGTGGACTGCACCGCCGCCATGGCCAGCCCGAGGTCCTTGTTCATCAGCGCGGTGGCGAAGCCCGGCTTGAAGTCGTTGTTGGCGGGTGAGGCCGGAACCGGCCCCGGCACCGGGCAATTGGTGTGGACGGCCCAGCAGTTGCCGGTCGCACCGGTGATCACGTCGAACAGCGACTGCGCGGGCAGGCCGAGCTTCTCCGCGAGCACGAACGCCTCGCCGATGGCGATCTGCTGCACGGCCAGCACCATGTTGTTGCACAGTTTCGCGGCCTGGCCGGCCCCGGACGCCCCGCAGTGAATGATCTTGCCCGCCATGGGGTCCAGCACCGGCCGGGCCCGCTCGACGGCCGCATCGTCACCGCCGACCATGAACGCGAGGGTGCCCGCGGACGCACCCTTGATGCCGCCGGACACCGGCGCGTCGATCTGGGCGAACCCGAGGTCAGCGGCCTGACCGTTGATGGCCCGTGCGTCGTCGACCGAGATCGTGGAGGTGTCGATGAACAGGGTGTCCGGCTTGGCCGCGGGCAGCACCTCCGCGTAGCAGGCCTTGACGATGTCGCCGTTGGGCAGCGAGCTGATCACCACGTCGGCTTCGGCGACGGCGGCTGCGCCGCTGTCGAACACTGTGGCGCCCTTGGCCTGTGCGGCCGCCTTGGACGCGGCGACCGGATCGAAGCCGCGGACGTCGTGACCGGCGGCGAGCAGATTCGCCGCCATCGGGCCGCCCATGTTGCCCAGTCCCAGGAACGCGATCGTCGCCATCTGTCTATTTCCCCTGTCGCTTCGCTCTGATCTCTGGTTCTCCGGTCACGACGCGCGGGCCCGGCCCGCCGCGGCCCGGCCGATCACCACGCGCATGATCTCGTTGGTGCCCTCGAGGATCCGGTGCACCCGCAGATCGCGGACGATCTTCTCCAACCCGTACTCCCGTAGGTAGCCGTACCCGCCGTGCAACTGCAGAGCCTGGTCGGCCACCTCGAAGCACGCGTCGGTGACGTAACGCTTCGCCATTGCGCACAACTCGACCCGATCTGGGTGGTCGTCGTCGAGCGCCGCCGCCGCCCGCCACAGCAGGATCCGCGACGTCTGTAGCGCGGTGGCCATGTCGGCCAGCGTGAATCGGATGGTCGGCTCGTCGAGCAACGCACCGCCGAAGGCCTGGCGGTCGGCCAGGTACCCGGCCGCCTTGTCGTACGCCGCCTGCGCACCGCCCAGCGAGCAGGCCGCGATGTTGATGCGGCCGCCGTTGAGGCCCTTCATCGCGATGTGGAAACCTGTCCCCTCACCCTCGGCGCCGCCTAACATCGCGTCGGCAGGCACCCGGGCGCCGTCGAAGATCACCTGCGCGGTGCGCTGGGCGTTCCAGCCCATCTTCTGCTCCGCGGCGCCGAAGCTCACTCCCTCGGTGTCTGCCGGCACCACGAACGCCGAGATCCCGCGGGGGCCATCGGCTCCGGTGCGCGCCAACACCACGTAGACGTCGGAAGTGCCCGCCCCCGAGATGAACTGCTTGACTCCGTCCAGCACCCAGCCGTCGCCGTCGCGCACGGCCTTGGTGCGCAGCGCGCTCGCGTCAGAACCCGCCCCCGGTTCGGTCAGGCAGTAGCTGGCGATGGCCTCCATGGAGGCCAGCCGCGGCACCCAGGACTTGCGTTGTTCCTCCGTGCCGAACGTGTCGACCATCCACGCGCACATATTGTGGATCGACAGGAACGCCGCGATCGTCGGGTCGGCGGTGGCCAAACCCTCGAAGATGCGTACGGCGTCGATGCGTCGCAACCCGCTGCCACCGACGTCGTCGCGGCAGTAGATCGCCGCCATGCCGAGTTCGGCGGCTTCCCGCAACACGTCGGTGGGGAAGTGGTGGGTCTCGTCCCACTCCAGAGCGTGTGGCGCCAGGCGCTTCTCGGCGAACGCGGCCGCCGTCTCGGCGATCACTCGCTCGTCGTCATCGAGGCCGAACAGGTCCATGGATCCGTTATTTCATCGTAGGGATGACGAACTCGGCGCCATCCTTGATGCCCGACGGCCAGCGCTGAGTGACGGTCTTGACCTTGGTGTAGAACTGGATCGACGCCGGGCCGTGCTGGTTCAGGTCGCCGAAGCCGGAGCGCTTCCAGCCGCCGAAGGTGTGGTATGCCACCGGTACCGGGATCGGCACGTTGACACCGACCATGCCGACCTGGACCTTGGCCACGAAGTCTCGGGCGGTGTCGCCGTCGCGGGTGAAGATCGCCACCCCGTTGCCGTATTCGTGTTCCGACGGAAGAGCCAGTGCCTCTTCGTAATTCGAGGCGCGCACGATGCACAGCACCGGGCCGAAGATCTCGTCGGTGTAGATCGACATGTCCGGGCTGACGTGGTCGAACAGGGTGGGGCCGATGAAGTAGCCGCCCTGCAGGTTCTGGTCGTCGAAGGTGAGGTCGTCACTGGCGCGTTCGCGGCCGTCGATGACGGCTTCGGCGCCGGCATCGACGCCCTGGCCGATGTAGTCGCGCACCCGCTCGAGTGCCGCGCCGGTGACCAGTGGACCGTAGTCGGCCTTGGGGTCCAGGCTGTGCCCGACACGCAACTGGTTGACGCGCTCGACGAGCTTGTTCCTGAGGCGGTCCGCGGTCTCCTTGCCGACGGGCACCGCGACGCTGATCGCCATGCACCGTTCGCCGGCACTGCCGTACCCGGCGCCGATCAGCGCGTCGACGGCCTGGTCGAGATCCGCGTCGGGCATCACGATCATGTGGTTCTTGGCACCGCCGAAGCATTGCGCGCGTTTGCCGTTGGCTGCGGCGGTGGAGTAGATGTACTGCGCGATGTCGGAGCTGCCGACGAAGCCGACGGCCTGGATCTGCGGGTGGTGCAGGATGGCGTCGACGGCTTCCTTGTCGCCCTGGATCACCTGGAACACCCCCGGCGGCAGGCCCGCTTCGAGGAACAGTTCGGCCAGTCGCAACGGCACCGACGGGTCACGCTCGGAGGGCTTGAGGATGAACGCGTTGCCGCACGCCAGTGCCGGGCCGGCCTTCCACAGCGGGATCATCGCCGGGAAGTTGAACGGCGTGATCCCGGCGACCACCCCGAGCGGCTGACGCAGCGAGTACACGTCGATGCCGGTGCCCGCACCCTCGGTGTACTCACCCTTGAGCAGGTGCGGGATGCCGATCGCGAACTCGATGACCTCGATGCCGCGCTGGATGTCGCCCTTGGAGTCGGCCACCGTCTTGCCGTGCTCGATGGACAGCAGTTCGGCCAACTCGTCGAGGTTCTGATTCACCAGTTCGACGAAGCGCATCATCACCCGCGCGCGGCGCTGGGGGTTGAACGCCGCCCACTGCAGCTGCGCCTCCGCGGCGCCGGCGACCGCGGTGTCCACGTCGGCGGCCGAGGCGAGCAGCACCTGGGCCTGCGCCTCACCGGTGCTGGGATTGAGCACGTCCGCGGTGCGCGTCGACTGGCCGTTGGTGCGCCGGCCGTTGATGAAGTGTGGAATCTGTGTGCTCATGGAATGCCCCTACGCCGACGATGCCGATTACTTGGATATCCTAGTAAATCGACCGGGCGGGATGCAAGAGGCCCGCGCCGCGGGAGAGACCACCATCGAGCCTGACGGTCAGCGCCGGCGTAGCTCCTCGACGAAGGCCTCGGTGTCCGCCCAGGCCGGCAGCAGGCCGGCGGCCTTGACCTCGGCGAGCGGCGGCGCCGCCGCGTCGCGATCCGACAGCACCAGCTCGCCGTCGTAGCCCCAGTCGATGCCGAGCTCGGGGTCGCGCGCGTCGATGGTGTGCTCCCGGTCGGGGGCGTAGGCCGTCGAACACAGGTACATCACCGTCGATCCGTCGCGCAGCGACAGGAAGGCATGGCCGAGGCCCTCCGACAGGTACACCGACCGGCGGTCGCGGTGATCGAGCAGCACGGAGTCCCACTGACCGAACGTCGGTGAGCCAACCCGGATGTCGACGACGACGTCGAGCACCGCGCCGTGCAGACAGGTGACGTACTTGGCCTGGCTCGGCGGCAGCTCGGAGAAGTGCACACCGCGCACCACGCCGGCTGCCGACACCGAGCAGTTGGCCTGGGCGAGGTCGAACCCGTGTCCGGCGAACCCCCGGAAGCCGCGGTCGGTGAACCACTCGAAGAACACCCCACGACTGTCCGTGTGCACGGTCGGTGTGATCTCCCAGGCGCCCGGCACCGTCAGCTCGCGGACGGTCACTGGCCGCGCTCCTCGTACCGGGCCTCGACGGCGTCTTTGAGCGGCCGCCACCAGGCTTCGTTGTCGCGGTACCACTCGACAGTGGCGCGCAGGCCCTCGGTGAAGTCGGTGTGCTTCGGGGCCCATCCCAGTTCGTCGTAGAGCGTGGAGGGGTCGATCGCGTAGCGGAGGTCGTGGCCGGCCCGGTCGGTGACGTGGTCGAAGTCGTCGGGATCGCGACCCATGATCGCCAGCAGTGTGCGCAGCACCGACAGGTTGTCGCGCTCACCCTCGGCGCCGATCAGATAGGTGCGGCCGATCTCGCCGCGTTCGAGGATGCGCCACACCGCGCTGTTGTGGTCGTCGACGTGGATCCAGTCGCGGACGTTGGCGCCGCTGCCGTAGAGCTTGGGGCGCCGCCCGGTGAGGATGTTGGTGATCTGGCGCGGGATGAATTTCTCGACGTGCTGGTACGGCCCGTAGTTGTTGGAGCAGTTGGAGATCGTCGCGCGGATCCCGTACGACCGCACCCAGGCCCGCACCAGCATGTCGGCGGCCGCCTTGGTCGACGAGTACGGGCTCGACGGGTTGTAGGGGGTCGCCTCGGTGAACCGTCGCGGCTGATCCAGCGGCAGGTCGCCGTACACCTCGTCGGTCGAGACATGGTGCAGCCGGACACCGTGGCGGCGCACCGCCTCGAGCACCGTGTAGGTGCCGATGACGTTGGTGTGCAGGAACGGCTCGGGATCGGCGAGTGCGTTGTCGACATGGGTCTCGGCCGCGAAATGCACGACGGTGTCGGCGCCGGCGACGAGCCGGTCCATCAGGGCGCCGTCGGTGATGTCGCCCTCGACGAGGTCTATCGCGCCATGCACCGGGGTGAGCGACTCACGGCTGCCGGCATAGGTGAACGCGTCGAGCACGGTGATCGACGCGGCCTTCTCGCCGACCGCGCGGTGGACGAAATTCGCGCCGATGAACCCGGCACCGCCGGTGACCAGCAGTCGCATGGGCTCGACCCTATCGGGCGCCGCGGCGCACGCTCACCCCGCGCGCGGGTCAGCCCTTGAGGCCGAGGGGGCCTGCGAGCTCGGTCAGCGTCGGAATGAGCGCGTCCTTGCCGCCGAGCACCTGGATCGTCACATGGTCGGCGCCCGCATCGAGATGCTGGTTCAGGCGGGCGGCGATCTCCTCCGCCGTGCCGTACGCGACCACCGCGTCGATCAACTTGTCGCTGCCCGGTTTGGTGACGTCGTCGTCGGTGAAGCCGAGCCGCTTCCAGTTGTTGACGTAGTTGCGCAGGTCCAGATAGAACTCGACGGTCTGACGGCCGACGTCGCGAGCCTCCTCGGCGTCGGTCTCCAGCACCACCTTGTGCTCGGGTGCGAGGAAGACCGTCGGGCCGATCAGATTACGGGCCTGGCCGGTGTGCTCGGGCGTCGTCAGATACGGATGCGCTCCCGCGCTGCGGCGCGCCGACAGCTCGAGCACCTTCGGCCCGAGCGCGGCGATCACCCGGCGGCTCGTCGGCACCTTGGCCGCGTCGAGCTTGTCGAGGTACTCGACCAGCACGTCGTAGGGCTTGCGGTACTCATCGGTGTGCTCGGGATGGCCGATGCCGACGCCGAGCAGGAACCGGTTCGGGTACGCGTCCTCGATGCGGTGATAGGACTCCGCGACCTCCTCGGCGGATGACGCCCAGACGTTGACGATGCCAGTCGCGACCTGCAGTGTCTCGGTCTGCTCGAGGATCGGCTCGACGAACGACAGGTCGGCCGCGGGTGATGCGCCCACCCACAGCGCCCCGTAGCCGAGCTTCTCGATCTCCGCGGCCTGTTCGGGTGCCGGCGCCCCGCCGGTCCAGACGCCGTAGCGGCCCAGTCCGGGCTTGAGCGACACGCCCTCGCTGGTCGAAGCCTCACTCATACGATTCGAGTCCCTTCAGGTTCACTGCAGGCCGAGCGGGTCAGCCAGGTCGGCCAGTGCGGGCACCAGCTTGTCAGGTCCGGTCAGCACCTGCACCGGCACGTGGTCTGCGCCGGCGTCGATGTGCTGCGCGAGTCGCGCGGCGATCTCCACCGGTGTTCCGTAGGCGACGACGGCGTCCACCAGACGGTCACTACCCGGTTTTGCCAGATCCTGATCATCGAACCCGAGACGTCGCCAGTTGTTCAGGTAATTCTGCAGGTCGAGGTAGATCTCGAGGGCTTTGCGGCCGACGGCGCGGGCGCGTTCCGGATCGGTGGTCAGCACCGCCTTGTGCTCGGGCGCGAGGAATGCGTCGGCGCCGATCACCTCGCGGGCCGTGGCGGTGTGCTCGGGGGTGGTCAGATACGGGTGGGCACCGGCCGACCGGTGCGCCGACAGTTCGAGCACCTTCGGGCCGAGCGCGGCGACCACCCGGCGGTCCTTCGGGACGCCGTACTCGTCGAGCTTGTCGAGGTAGTCGTTCAGCGCGACCAGCGGCTTCTTGTACTCCGAGTCGGCTTCGGGGTGGCCGACGCCGATGCCGAGCAGGACCCGGCCCGGATAGGCGGCCTCGATGCGGTGGAACGAGTCGCTGACCGGGCCGGGCTCGGCGCTCCACACGTTGACGATGGCGGTGGCGAGCTGCAGCTTCTCGGTGGCGCCGAGGATGGGGTCGATCCACTCGAGTGCGGCAGGCGGTGAACCGCCCGCCCAGATGGCGCCGTAGCCGAGCGCCTCGATCTCCCGCAGCTGCGCGGGAGACAGCTGTGCGAACTGGGTGTAGAGCCCCATGACGCCGTAACGGCCCATGTCAGGTTTGGTCATGGTGGCGACAACCTCCGGCCGGTCGAGAGCTGTTCCGTTCCGCTCAGGTCGAGCGAAATCATTCGGTGCCGGCGGCGGACAGTTCACCGGGCGTCGGCGTCACCGGCGGCGGCGCCACCAGCGGCAGGCACACGATGAACCGGGTGTCGCCGGGGCGGGACTGCACCGAGAGGTTCCCTGCGTGCTTCTCCACCACGATGCGCCACGCCAGGTCCAGGCCCAGCCCGGTGCCCTCGCCGAACGGTTTCGTGGTGAAGAACGGGGTGAAGATGCGGTCGACGATGTCCTCGGGGATGCCGGGGCCGTCGTCGCAGATCTCGACCCGGATCATCTGCTCGCTCTCGCGGCTGGTCCGGATGGTCAGGGTGCCGTGCCCGTCCATCGCCTGGATCGCGTTGTCGATGATGTTGGTCCACACCTGGTTCAGATCGCCCGGATAGCACTGCAATTCGGGCAGCGTCTTGTCCATCTCCTTGACGATGGTGATGGGCCTGCCCTTGCCCTGATGGCCGATCTTCTCGCCGAACATCATGATCGTGCTTCGGAGCAACTCGTGCACGTCGGCGCTCTGATACGAGCCGCGGTCCATCTGGGAGTACTGCTTGGCCCCGGCGAGCAGCGCCGAGATGCGCTTGCTGGCCTCGGCGATCTCGTTCATGCGCAGTTCGTTGTCGATGGTGTACTTCAGCCACCCGACCGCGGCCTGCAGCGACGCGGTGGCGTCGACCTCGTCCACCGAGGTGAGCACCTTCTCCAGCCAGTCGGTGTCGAGACCGGCCTCGACGAAGGTCGGTGCGTAGTCCCAGGCGCCGACGATGTCGTGGCTCTCGAGCCAGTCACCGATCGCGTCCTCCCGGTCGGACGCCTCGAGCGCCGACAGTTCGACGCCCCGGTTCTTGGCCACCTGCTCGGCGACGTCGTCCTGGATCCGGACCAGCACGCGCAGTGCCTCGGGGGAGAACTTGCCGTCGGCGAGCATCGAGAGCTTGTGCCGCATCTTGCCGACCGTCTCCCGCAGGTCGGAGACGGCCCGCGCCGTGGCGGCCGCCGGATTGTTCAGCTGATGCGTCAGGCCCGCGGTGATGGTGCCCAGCGCCAGCAGCTTCTCGCGCTGCCCGATGATCTGGCTCTGCCGCCTGCCACCGACGAGGTGACCCTCGAGCAGGTGCACCGCCATCGGGAACTGCGTCTGCATGAACTTGGCGAAGTCGTTCGAGTCCAGCACGAAGCAGCGCGACGGCTTGGTCAGCCGCACCGAGGCCTGGTAGCTCTGTTCCTCGCCGGGGATGTAGGCCGACCACGCGCCGAAGTACACGCCGCGCTGCGAGGTCCGGTTGGTCTGGATGTCGACGCCGCCCGAGCGCTTCGACATGATCAGCTCGCCGTCGATCATCACGTAGAAGCAGGTGGCGGGTTCGCCCTCGGTGCTTATCGGCCCGGCGGGGAAGGTCTCGATGTGCCCGGCTTCGCAGAGGATGTCCAGCTGCGCGTCGGAGAGGTCCTCGAAGAGGAACAGCGTGCGGAGTTCCTCGCGCACGCACTCCTCACCGTTCTGCGAGCCCATGGGACGTCCTTCCTAGGCTTCCGCCAGGTACCGGTGCACCAGCATCACAGCCATCGAACCCTCGCCGACGGCCGCCGCCACGCGCTTGGCGGATTCGGAACGCACGTCTCCTGCAACGAACACTCCGGGGACACTTGTTTCCAGGTGGTGGGGCGGACGCTCGAGCATCCATCCGCTGACCTTGGTCACATCTGGTCCCGACAGGATGAAACCGTGATCGTCGCGGGCTATTCCCGCTTCCTCCAGCCAGTCGGTGCGCGGCGTCGCGCCGATGAAGCAGCACATCCGGTCGCAGGACACCGTCTCGGTCTCGCCGGACTGTCTGTCGATCAGGACGAGACCCGACAGGTGACCGTCCTCGGCCAGGGTGTCCTTGACCTCGGTGCAGGTCCGGACCCGGATGTTCTCCTTCTTGAGGATCCGGTCGACGAGGTACTGCGACATGCCCGCCTCCAGCGACGGACCGCGGATCAGCATCGTGACCGTCTTGGCGGTCTCGGACATGTACATCGCGGCCTGACCGGCCGAGTTGGCGCCGCCCACGATGTAGACGTCCTCACCCTGGCACTCGCTGTTGTCGGACACCGAGGCCCCGTAGTAGACGCCGCGGCCGATGTAGTTGCAGTCCGGGTCGTCGGGATCGTCCCAGCAGCCGTTGATCTGCAGCTGGCGATACTCGACGCCGGTGGCGAGGATGACGGCGCGGGCGCCGATGGTGCTGTCCGGCAGGCGGATCGAGTGGGCGGCGCCGATGCCGTTGACCTCGAGCCTGCCTGCCTCCTGGGTGGTGATGACCTCGGCGCCGAAGCGCTCGGCCTGCCTGCGCGCCGTCGTGGTGAGGTTGGCGCCCGAGACGCCGTTCTCGAAGCCGAGGTAATTCTCGATCTTCGAGCTGCGGCCCGCCTGCCCGCCCGTCGACGACCTCTCGATCAGCACCGTCCGCAGGCCCTCGGACGCGCCGTACACCGCGGCGGCCAGGCCGGCCGGACCGCCGCCGATCACCGCGAGGTCGTACATGTCCAGCTGCGGGCTGGTCGACAGGCCGAGCAGGGTGGCCAGTTCGGCGTCGGTCGGCTCGACGAGCGTCTCACCCTTCTCGGTGATCACGACCGGCAGCCGGCTGCCGTCGACGCCGGCGGCGTCGAGCAGCTGCCTGCCCTTGTCGTCCTCGGCGTTGACGGCGCGGAACGAGTACTCGTTGCGGGCCAGGAACTGCCGCACCTGCCAGGACCGCTCGTTGTACCGGTGCCCGATGACCTTGGTGTACGGCATCGCCCGGTCGCCCACGGCGCGCCACTCCTCGAGCAGGCCGTCGAGCACCGGGTAGAGCTTCTCCTCCGGCGGGTCCCACGGCTTGAGCAGGTAGTGGTCCAGGTCGACGACGTTGATCGCGTCGATCGCGGCGTGGGTGTCGGCGTAGGCCGTCAGCAGCACCCGGCGGGCGAGCGGGAAGAACTCCATCGCCTTCTCGAGGAACTCGATGCCGCTCATCTGGGGCATCCGGTAGTCGGCGACGAGCACCGCGACGGTGTCGCCGCGCAGTTTGAGTTCCTTGAGGGTGGCGAGGGCGTCGGCGCCCGATTCGGCCCGCAGGATGCGGTACCGCTCGCCGTAGTGGCGGCGCAGGTCGCGCGCGACCGCGCGGGACACCGCCGGGTCGTCGTCGACCGTGAGGATCGCAGGTTTTCGGGTTTGGTGATCAGGACGCGTCATCACCGGTAATTATGCGCCGGTCGTCCAGTGGGTATCGGGTCGTACGCTCACCAGCGTGACCGATCTCGAATTCTCTGATGCGATCCACGTCGCGCTTCCGCCCGAGCAGGTTTACGCGCTGGTCTCCGACATCACCCGGATGGGGGAGTGGAGTCCGGTGTGCAAGGCGTGCTGGTGGGAGGACGGTGGCGGGCCGGAGGTGGGGGCGTGGTTCGTCGGCCGCAATGAGACGCCGGAGCGGACCTGGGAGACGCGCAGCCAGGTGGTGGCCGCCGATCCTGGACGCGAATTCGCCTGGGAGGTGAACGGCGGCTGGGTGCGGTGGGGCTTCACGATGACCGCCGAGGACGATTCGGCGGGCACGCGGCTGACCCAGTCGTGGGCCTTCCTGCCCAAGGGCATCGCAGGCTTCCACGAGCGGTACGGCGAGGCGGCGGAGGCGGAGATCGCCAAGCGCAGCGAGGCGGCGAAGAGCGGTATTCCCGCGACGCTGGCCGCGATCAAGCGGTCCGCCGAGGAGTGAGGATCGAGAGCCACGTCATGGTCCGCCGCGCTTGTGAGCAAGGCCTCCCGGATACTTCGGGGCTGCGTGGCTACCTTCTAACGCATGGGATCACGCAACGACGATGAGGCCGGACGGGAGTCGGGCCGCTCTGTCGTGGAGCGACTGCCCGGATCGGGGCCGCTGCGCACCGTGCTGCAGCCGCTGACCCGCACGAGCGGCTACTACGCGAAGTCCTGGCGCGACTATCTCGGTGACGGGCCGGACCAGATGCCGATCGCACGTCCGACCGTCGCGCTCGCCGCGGAGGCGTTCCGCGACGAGGTGGTCCTGCTCGGGCTGCGGGCACGCCGGCCCGTCAGCGGTGCGCGCGGATTCGAGCGCATCAACGGCGAAGTCGAGGAGGCACTCGAGTTCTACGGTGAGCGTGGGCTTCTCGACGAGCCGCAGCGGTACTTCGCTGCACCCGAGCCGCTGACCGACGTGGAGGTCCGCCCGGTGCGGCGGCGCAACCGCTCCTATTCGCGGTTGCGTTGGCAGAGTGCATATCGTCCGCTGCCCGGCGAGCCCGGCGGCGATCGCTGGCTGGGTTATCGGGCGATGTCGCGCGGTTACGGGTTGATGCTGCGGCACCCCGATCCGCGGCCGTGGCTGATGTGCATCCATGGCACCGAGATGGGCCGTGCCGCAATCGATCTGGCGCTGTTTCGGGCCTGGTACCTGCACGAGACGCTCGGCCTCAACGTCATGTTGCCGGTGCTTCCCATGCACGGTCCCCGGGCGGCGGGGCTGCCGAAAGGCGCGGTGTTCCCGGGCGAGGACGTGCTCGACGACATCCACGCGACCGCTCACGCCGTCCACGACGTCCGCAGCCTGCTGTCGTGGATCCGGCGGGAACAGCCGGACGCGCCGATCGGTGTGTACGGAATGTCGTTGGGTGGCTTCATCTCCGCGTTGGTCGCCAGCCTCGACGACGACCTCCTGTGCGCAGTCCTCGGCGTGCCCGTCGCGGACCTCGTCGAACTGTTGGGCCGCCATTCGGGCTTGCGCCGCGACGACCCCCGCCGCCGGACCATCGAACTCGCCACCCCGCTCGGCCGGATGATCTCGCCGCTGGCCCTGGAACCGCGGGTGCCGATGAGAGGCCGGTTCATCTACGCCGGCCTCGCCGATCAGGTGGTCCACCCGCGCAAACAGGTCGGTCGCCTGTGGGAGCACTGGGGACGCCCGGACATCGAGTGGTACCGGGGCGGGCACGCCGGGTTCTTCCGGTCCCGGCCGGTGCAGCGCTTCGTCACCGACGCGCTCACGCAGTCCGGCCTGGTCTCCGCCCTGCCGCCGGGCGCTGCGGAGCCGTCCGGCGCGCTGACGGGCTGAGCAGGTCAGGACGCCGGCGGCGCGACCGGATGTGAGTTCGGCTGCGCAGGTTGGCCGTCGGAGCCGGCCACGTCCGTGGACCCGGCGCGGTTCAGCATCGCGGCCACGTCGATCCCCGACGACTTGAGCGACTCGACGATCTTCGCGACGGCCAGCGGGCTGACGCCGAGCAGCCCGCCCACCGCGTCCTGGGTGTCCGACGAACCGCCGATGATCGACAACCGGTCGACCGAGGCCAGTGGCAGAGCGGCGGCCTCGGTGGCCTTGACGACCGACGCGAGCACGTCGGGCAGCATCAGCAGCCGGGCGGCGTCGGCGCTGTAGTCGTTCAGTGCGGCGGCGATCTCCTTCTTGCCGGTCGCCTCGGCCACCAGCTTGGCCTCGATGCCCGCCGCCTCGGCGAGTTGCTCGACCCGCAGCGCGTCGGCCGCCGCCTTGCGGGCGTCGGCCTCGGCCTGCCCGGCGCGCACCGCGGCCTCGGCCTGGGCTTCGGCACCCAGGATCGTCGACTGGCGCTGGCCTTCGGCGCGGGCGATGTCGGCCGCCCGCTGCGCCTCGGCCGGCGCGATGACGTCGGCCTGCAGCGCCGCCTTGGCCTGCTCGGCGCGACGCTGCTCCACCTCGATGCGGGCCTCCACGCGGGCGGCCTCCGCCTGCTCGGTGGCGATGCCGACGTCCTTCTGGGCGCGTGCGTTCGCCAGCGGCCCCGCCATGTCGGCCTGGGCGTTCTCGGCCTCGGTCTGGGCGCGCAGGCGGGCCAGTTCGACGTCGCGCTTCTGATTGGCGGACGCGATCGCGGTGTCGGCCTCAGCCTGGGCGACCGAACCGGCCTGGCGGGCCTTGGCCGACTGGATCTGGGCGTCGCGCTCTGCCTCGGCCGTGCCGATGGCGGCGTCGCGCTTGACCTCGGCGATACGGCGCTGACCGAGGGATTCCAGGTAGGCGTTGCGGTCGGAGATGCCGGCGATCTTGAGGACGTCGACCTCCATGCCGATGCGGGCGAGATCACCGCCTGCCTCGTCGACCACGCTGCGCGCCAGGGTGTCGCGGTTGGAGTTGAGGTCCTCGACGGTCATCGTGGCGGTGATGCCGCGCAGGCTGCCCGCCAGGATCTCGTTGATCTGCCGCTGCAGCTCGTTGAGGTCCGAGGTGAGGAAGCGCTGCACCGCCGTCTGCACGGCCTCCTCCGACGAGCCGATGCGGACCAGCCCGACGGCCTCGACGTTGACCGGAACGCCGTTGTTGGACAGCGCGTTCTGCAGGTTGATGCTGACGTTGAACGGTTCGAGGCTCATGATGTCGACGCGTTCGATCCCCGGCACGCGGAATCTGGCGCCACCGCGGACCACCTTCGGGGTGCCCCGGCCGGTGAACACGGCCACCTCGTTGGGCGGCACCTTGATGTAGTTCTTCACGTAGATCAGCGGGAGCGCGACGAACAGCAGCAGCGCCGCGACCACCGCGACGATCACGATCATCAGCACGGACATGGGTCAGAACCTTTCGGACGGATGGTCGAGATCGGGGACGGCGACGACGTGGACGTAGTCGGCGTCGACGTCGGCGATGTAGACCTGGGTGGACTTGGGCAGTGCCGCGGGCTCGTCGCTGCGGGCCTTGGACCGCACCCGGTTTCCGTCGGCGTCGACGAATGACACCTCGCCCCAGCCTTCGGGCGGCACCTCGAGGGTGACGGTGCCGAGCAGGCCGATGTAGGAGGAGCGGCCGCGGTGGGAGTTGGCCTCCTGGCGGCGGAGGTAGGGCAGCAGCACGCCCTGCAGCAGCGCGACGAGGACGATGGCGGCGCCGCCGGCGACCAGCGCCGAGCCGAAGCCGGGCAGGCCGGCCCACTCGCCGATCAGCCCGCCCGCGCCGGCGCCGAGCACCGCCGCCGACAGCCCGGTCAGGCTCAGGAACGGCATGCCGTCGCCGCTGCCCATCTCGGCGAACAGCAGCGCCGACAGCACCGCGACGGCCCCGACGACGAACGCCGCGAGATACACAGCGGTCACGGGATCCTCCGGGCGGACGGGTACGGCAACAGGGTGATCATGGTCCATTCTCGGTGCCCGCGGACGCGTCTCGCGCATCAATTACGGCGAACCACGTACGCTCGCGTCGCGACGGCGCACGCATGGTCGTCGCACCGGCCGGTCGACGGCGGCGACCGCACGAGGTGCGGCTGCGCCGCTGGTCGGACAATTTTGGGGCGGGCGGCCGAGCGGGTAGTATTGACCAACGGTGCGGCAGCCGCGCCGACTCTTGCGTGCCCCTGGTTTGGAATATCCGACTACCGGCTCACGTTGTAGTCGATTCGATTGCTGCGCCGAACGGCGCCAATACCAAGACAGGACACGGAGGACTTCCGAGAACTCATGGCCAAGAAAGACGGTGCCATAGAGGTCGAGGGCCGCGTGGTCGAACCCCTGCCCAATGCGATGTTCCGCATTGAGCTGGAGAACGGACACAAGGTGCTCGCCCACATCAGCGGCAAGATGCGGCAGCACTACATCCGCATCCTGCCCGAGGACCGCGTCGTGGTGGAGCTGTCTCCCTACGACCTGTCCCGGGGCCGCATCGTTTACCGCTACAAGTAAGCCCGAGACAGAAGAAGGATCGATAAGCCGTGAAGGTGAACCCGAGCGTCAAGCCCATTTGCGATAAGTGCAGGGTGATCCGCCGGCATGGGCGGGTCATGGTGATCTGCTCCGATCCGCGACACAAGCAGCGCCAGGGCTGATCCGCCCCGGCGGCTGCGCCGCAGTACCTCACAACTGAATGCTGACCTCCCAGCACCACCGAGCGGATTCGCCGCTCGATCACGTCCGGTCGGAGGCCGGACCCCGACTACACCGTCGATTCATCGGCAGTAGCAGGGAACGGGCTGGGAAAAGACCTCCGCAAAGAGAAGGAATGGCACACCCATGGCCCGATTGATGGGCGTCGATCTGCCACGCGACAAGCGCATGGAGATCGCACTCACTTACATCTACGGCATCGGCCGTACCAAGTCGCAGGAGATCCTGTCGGCCACTGGTATCGACCGCGACCACCGCACCAAGGACCTGACCGACGACCAGGTCACCCAGCTGCGCGACTACATCGAAGCCAACCTCAAGGTGGAGGGTGACCTGCGCCGCGAGGTTCAGGCAGACATCCGCCGCAAGATCGAGATCGGCTGCTACCAGGGCCTGCGGCACCGCCGTGGCCTGCCGGTGCGCGGCCAGCGGACCAAGACCAACGCGCGTACCCGCAAGGGCCCCAAGCGCACCATCGCCGGCAAGAAGAAGGCCAGGTAACCCCAGATGCCACCTGCGAAGAAGGCCGCGGCCGGTCCCAAGAAGGGCCAGAAGACCCGTCGCCGGGAAAAGAAGAACGTCCCGCACGGCGCCGCGCACATCAAGAGCACGTTCAACAACACCATCGTGTCGATCACCGATCCGCAGGGCAACGTCATCGCCTGGGCGTCCTCGGGTCACGTCGGCTTCAAGGGGTCGCGCAAGTCGACGCCGTTCGCCGCTCAGCTGGCCGCCGAGAACGCGGCCCGCAAGGCGCAGGAGCACGGTGTGAAGAAGGTCGACGTGTTCGTGAAGGGTCCGGGTTCGGGCCGCGAGACCGCCATCCGATCGCTGCAGGCCGCCGGCCTCGAGGTCGGTGCCATTTCCGATGTCACGCCGCAGCCGCACAACGGCTGCCGTCCGCCCAAGCGGCGCCGGGTCTAGAAGGGATCTGACCAATGGCTCGTTATACCGGACCCGCCACCCGCAAGTCCCGCCGTCTCGGCGTCGACCTGGTCGGTGGAGATCAGTCCTTCGAGAAGCGCCCCTACCCGCCCGGCCAGCACGGCCGCGCGCGGATCAAGGAGAGCGAGTACCGCCAGCAGCTGCAGGAGAAGCAGAAGGCCCGCTTCACCTACGGCGTGATGGAGAAGCAGTTCCGCCGTTACTACGAAGAGGCCAACCGCGTCGCGGGCAAGACCGGCGAGAACCTGCTCCAGATCCTGGAGAGCCGGCTCGACAACGTCGTGTACCGCGCCGGGCTCGCCCGGACCCGCCGCATGGCGCGTCAGCTGGTCAGCCACGGCCACTTCACCGTCAACGGTGTCAAGGTCGACATCCCGAGCTACCGGGTGTCGCAGTACGACATCATCGACGTCAAGGACAAGTCGCTGAACACAGATCCGTTCGTGATCGCGCGGGAGACCGCGGGTGACCGTCCGATCCCGTCGTGGCTGCAGGTCGTCGGCGAGCGTCAGCGCATCCTGGTGCACCAGTTGCCGGAGCGCGCGCAGATCGACGTGCCGCTCGCCGAGCAGCTCATCGTCGAGTTTTACTCGAAGTAACACCCTGCGCGTCCGATCCCGGGCGTCGCAGTTCACTGACCGGCATCAAATAGCGGATGCCGAGAAGGAGATAGAAGAACACCATGCTGATCTCTCAGCGCCCCACACTGTCCGAAGAGACGGTTGCCGAGAACCGGTCGCGGTTCGTCATCGAGCCGCTGGAGCCGGGCTTCGGCTACACGCTGGGCAACTCGCTCCGGCGCACCCTGCTGTCGTCCATCCCGGGCGCCGCGGTCACCAGCATCCGCATCGACGGTGTGCTGCACGAGTTCACCACCGTGCCAGGGGTCAAGGAAGACGTCACCGACATCATCCTGAACCTCAAGGGCCTGGTCGTGTCGTCCGAGGAGGACGAGCCGGTGACCATGTACCTGCGCAAGCAGGGCCCGGGCGAGGTCACCGCGGGTGACATCGTGCCGCCCGCCGGTGTCACGGTGCACAACCCCGACATGCACATCGCCACCCTCAACGACAAGGGCAAGCTCGAGGTCGAGCTCGTCGTCGAGCGCGGCCGCGGCTACGTCCCCGCCGTGCAGAACAAGGCGTCGGGCGCCGAGATCGGCCGCATCCCGGTCGACTCGATCTACTCGCCGGTGCTCAAGGTCACCTACAAGGTGGAGGCGACCCGCGTCGAGCAGCGCACCGACTTCGACAAGCTGATCCTCGACGTCGAGTCGAAGAACTCGATCACCCCGCGGGACGCGCTGGCCTCGGCCGGCAAGACCCTGGTCGAGTTGTTCGGTCTGGCACGGGAACTTAACGTCGAAGCCGAGGGCATCGAGATCGGGCCGTCGCCGGCCGAGGCCGACCACATCGCCAGCTTCGCGCTGCCGATCGACGACCTCGACCTGACGGTGCGGTCCTACAACTGCCTCAAGCGCGAGGGTGTGCACACGGTGGGCGAGCTCGTCGCCCGCACGGAGTCCGATCTGCTGGACATCCGCAACTTCGGCCAGAAGTCCATCGACGAGGTGAAGATCAAGCTGCACCAGCTGGGTCTCTCGCTGAAGGACAGCCCCGCCACGTTCGATCCCTCCGAGGTCGCCGGTTACGACGCCGCGACCGGCACCTGGAACAGCGACGCAGGTTACGACCTGGACGCCGACCAGGACTTCGCCGAGACCGAACAGCTCTAAGACCATCCGTCCCGGTCCTACCTGATACGGGGGCCGGCCCCATTTAGGAGATAGTCGCCATGCCCAAGCCCACGAAGGGCGCTCGCCTCGGCGGGTCGTCGTCGCACCAGAAGGCGCTGCTGGCCAACCTGGCCACCGCGCTCTTCGAGCACGGCCGCATCAAGACGACCGAGCCCAAGGCGAGGGCATTGCGGCCCTACGCGGAGAAGCTGATCACCCACGCCAAGAAGGGCACGCTGCACAACCGGCGTGAGGTGATGAAGAAGATCCGCGACAAGGACGTGGTGCACTCGCTGTTCGCCGAGATCGGCCCGTTCTTCGCCGACCGTAACGGTGGCTACACCCGGATCATCAAGGTGGAGGCACGCAAGGGCGACAACGCCCCGATGGCCGTCATCGAGCTGGTGCGGGAGACCACGGTCACCTCGGAGGCCAACCGGGCACGCCGCTCGGGCGGCTCCAAGGCCGCCCCGGTGGCCGCCGCGGCGGCGCCGCAGGCCGCGGTCGAGCCGGAGGCCACCGAGGGCCCGGTCGCGGAGGACTCCTCTGCCGAGGAGACCGCCGCCACCGACGCGCTGCCCGAGGCGGAGGACACCACCGCCGCCGAGGCGTCGCGCTCGACGGAGACCGACGACCCGACCGCCGACAAGGCTGACGACGCCAAGTAGTCACGCTGTGAACATGCCCGCCATCGACTCCGGTGGCGGGCTTGTTCGTCTTCGGCTCGAGATCGCCTACGACGGCACCGCGTTCGCGGGCTGGGCGGCGCAGACGGGCCAGCGCACGGTGGCCGGTGTGCTGGACGAGGCGTTGTCCACGGTATTCCGCACGCCGGTGGTGATGCGGGCCGCCGGCCGCACCGACACCGGGGTGCACGCCACCGGCCAGGTCGGCCACGTCGACGTGCCCGCCGCCGCGCTGTCACACGCCTACCCGCGGCGCAGCCCACCGGGGGAGACCGAGTTCGGCCCGCTGGTGCGCCGGCTGGGCCGTTTCCTGCCCGACGACGTCCGGGTGCTCGGGATCACCCGCGCCGCAGCCGGTTTCGATGCCCGGTTCTCGGCGCTGCGCAGGCACTACACCTATCGGCTGTCGACGGCCCGGTACGGGGTGATGCCGCAGCTGTCGCGGTTCGTGACGGCCTGGCCGCGTGCACTCGACGTCGACGCGATGGCCGTCGCCTCCCGGCCGTTGATCGGCCTGCACGACTTCGCCGCCTTCTGCCGGCACCGCGAGGGCGCCACCACGATCCGCGATCTGCAGCGGCTGGACTGGTCGCGCGACGGTGACCTGATCACCGCGCACGTCACCGCCGACGCCTTCTGCTGGTCGATGGTGCGCTCGCTGGTCGGCGCGCTACTCGCCGTGGGCGAGGGCCGGCGCGACCCCGACTGGTGCGCAGGCCTGCTCACGGCGTCCCGGCGGTCGAGCGACTTCGCCGCCGCGCCGCCGCACGGCCTCACGCTGGTCGGTGTGGACTACCCGCCCGACGACCAACTGGCGGCCCGCACCACGGTCACCCGCGAGCTGCGCGTGATCGACTGACGTCAGATGCGGCCTGCGACGAAGTCGGCGGCCTGATTGACCATGCCGGCGTTGATGTAGGCCCTGGCCGCGTGGTCACCCCAGTTCTTCTCCCAGGTGTTCGGGTCGGCCGGGTTGCAGATGGGGTCGGCGCCGTGACACAACTCGATGGTGCGCTCACGGTAGAGCGGGCTGAGCGCGCCGATCGGGCCGGCCCACGCGCTGCCGTTGCCGAACAGCGCGACGGCCGCGATCTTCTGGTCCATGCCCGGGGGCAGTGGCTTCTTGAACCCGAAAGCGGCGATCGGTGCAGCCAGCACGATATCGGTGACCGCGGCGCCCAATGAATAGCCGCCGAGCACCAGCCGGGTGTCGGGGCATCGGCCCGCCATGTCTTGGATGCGGGAGCTCATGTCGTTGGCGCCGATGTCGACCTGGGTGTCGGCGGGGTAGTTCACCGCGTAGAGGTCGATGTCCCTGTCGGACTTGTTGCGCAGTGCACTGATGAAGTTGTTGCCGATGAGGCCTGCACCAGGGGACTCGACCCGGCCGCGGGCGAAGATCACCTCGACCTGCGGGCAGGCCTGCGCCGACGCCGTGGCGGCGACGCCGTCGACGGGGACGGCGGCAGGCGCGACCAGCAGACCGGCGGCGACGAGGACAGCGGAGGCGGCCAGGCCGCACCGGCGGGCCAAGGTGTTCACAGCATTCACCCAGCCGATAGTAGCCAAAGAAATTGACGGCACGGCCGGGCTAGAGAAGTCCGGCGGCGAAGCGCGCCGCCTGGTCGGCCGCCGCACCCGCGTAGTCGCGGTGCGCGGCAACGCTCTCGCCGTCGGTGCAGACGGGATCGCCGGGGTTGCACAGGTCGATCGCCCGGGCACCGTAGACCGGGCTGCGGGTGAGCGGAAGACCCAGCTTCGCCGTCGGGTTGCCGAAGACCGCAACGGCCGCAACGTGATCCGGCACGTTGGCCGGCAGCGGAGAGTTGAAGCCGATGGCGGGCACCGGAACTGCGGCGATGACGTCGATGACGGCCGCGCCCTGGGAGTAACCACCGAGGACCAGACGGGTGTTCGGGCAGTTGGCGACCATGTACTGGATGTGGCCGCTGGCGTCGTTCGCGCCCGCGGCCGCTGCCAGGAAGTCGTAGCTCGCGGGATAGTTCACCGCGTAGGCGCCGACGGACCGGTCGCCGACCCGGCCGCGCAGCGACTCGACGAACGCGTTGCCGATCCGGCCCAGGCCGGCCGCCTCGTCGGTGCCGCGGGCGAACACCACCTCGACGTCCGGACAATCCTGGGCCGTTGCGGTAGCCGGTCCGCTCACCAGGACGGCGGCCATGGCCGAGAGGACGGCGGCGATGACGATGATCGCCCGGCGCAGCACCCGGCGTGAAACAAGATCAGAGCTCACGCCGAAGTGTAACGCGCGAAGTTGCTAAATCAGTCCCGCGGCGAACGTGGCGGCCTGGGTGACGAAGGGCGAAGCCTCGTATCGGGTGTGCGCGAACGGGTTGCGGCCGTCCGAGCAGATCGGGTCGCCGTCGCTGCACGCGTCGATGCTCTTGCCGGCGAAGGTGCCCCGCGCCGACAGGGGGCTGCCGAACTTGGCCGACGGGTTGCCGAACACCGCGACCGCGGCGACCTTGCTGTTGTAGCCGCCCGGCAGCGGCGGCGCCGAGGCGATGGCACCGATCCGGTCGCCCAGTGGCGGCACGCCGGCCAGCATGTCCATCACCGCCGCCCCCTGTGAGTAGCCCCCCAGCACGAACCGGGTCGAGGGGCACTGTGCCGACACCGAGGCGATCCGCGCGGTGACGTCGTTGGCGCCGTCGGCCGTGGTGAGGAAGTCGTAGGTGGCGGGATAGTTCACGCCGTAGGTGCTCAGCGTGCGACCGCCGAGCAGCGGCCGCATCTGGTCGGCGAGCGCCTGGCCCACCCGGCCGATGCCGCCCGGCTCGCTGGTGCCGCGGGCGAAGATCAACTCGACATCGGAGCAACCCTGGGCGGCGGCCACGGGAGCCGGCCCCGCCACGGTGAGGGCGGCCGCCGACACTGCGGCGGCCACGACGGCCGCGAATCGGGAAGCGGAGCTAAGCAACGTCACCGGGTCATACTCACACAGGTGGGTCAGTTGCGGCCAACGGACTGCGTGTGAGGAAGCTCGCCGACGGTGTCGGGCCAGTCCGCGGCGTGCGCCGCGGCGGTGTCGCTGCGGTCGCCGAGCCGTGCGACGGCCAGGCCGAGCAGCACCACCGCACCGCCGAGGGCCTGGGTCGCGCTGATGGCCTCGCCGAGCAGCAGCCACGCCGCGAGCACGGCGAACATCACCTCGGACAGGCCGACCAGCGAGGCGAACCGCGGGCGCAGCCGGGCGATGCCGACGATGCCGAGCGAATACGCCACGGCGGTGGGGATGAGGCCGAGGGCGATCACGGGCACCACCCAGGACGTGGTCCATCCCGCAATGACGGCGTCGCGGGCGGTGAACGTCATCGGCATCACGCCGGTCAGGCCGAGCAGGGCGGTGGTGGCGGCGCCGACCGCCAGCCCACCGGCGGCCAGGGTGATCGGATGCAGCCCGGCCGAGCCGTCGGGGCGTTGCCCGCCGACCTTGTCCGACATCAGGAAGTAGCAGGCCGCGCAGACCGCGGCGGCCAAACCCCAGCCGACGCCGACGAGGTTGATGTGCGCGGCGGCCAGTCCGCCGGCGCCGACCACGCCGAGCACCAGCATGATCCCGACCACCGCGGTGGCGGCGCCGGCGAGGGTGAGCGAGCTGGGCCGCCGCCTGGTGCTGATCCAGAGCCAGGCCACCACCAGGACCGGTGCGGTGTACTCGAGCAGCAGCGCCACGCCGACCGACAGATGATTGACGGCGTTGTAGTAGAACAGCTGCGCACCGGCGATCGGCACGAGTCCATAGGCGACGACGGTTCGGCGGTGGGTCAGCGCCTCGCGGAACCAGCCCGGCCGCACGGCGGTGGCGAACAGTGCCATCAGCAGGGCGCCGCCGGCGAGCCGGGCGGTGACCGCCGCGGTGGGGCTCCAGCCCGCTGCCATCAGCGACTTGCCGAGGGGGCCCGACATGCCGAACGCGAGGGCAGACCCGACGGCGAACATCAGGCCCGTCCGGAACTCGTGGACGGCCGGTGCCGGGCGCAGCGTGGACGCCATGTGGCGACCTCCCCTTCATGTAAGGAGTAAAATGAGCTTTGGTCATGACGGTAATGGCGGAGGGAGTCATGAGTCAAATGATTTTCACTCATGACACCGAGCTCACGCTGCGCGCGGCGTGTGTCCTGATCAACACCGACCGGGTGGACGGCGAACAACTCGCCGACATGGCCGCACTCGACGAGTACCTCGACGGTTTCGGCTGGACCGGCCGGCGCGACCGCGACGCCGCCGAACTGGCCGACGTGCACCGGCTCCGGCAGCGGCTGGGCGCGATCTGGGCGGTCGCCGACGACGAGGAAAGCACGGTCGGTCACGTCAACGCGCTCCTCAGTGACACCCGAGCGGCGCCGTGGCTCACCCGCCACCCCGAGATGCCGGAATGGCACCTGCATCTGGCATCGGTGCACGACCCGCTGTGGCAGCGGATGGGCGCGGAGATGGCGATGGCACTCGCGGACCTGATCCGCGGGGGCGAGTTGCGACGACTCAAGGTGTGCGCGGCGCCCGACTGCGAAGCGGTGCTCGTCGATCTCTCCCGCAACCGTTCCCGGATGTTCTGCGACACCGGCAACTGCGGCAACCGCCAGCACGTGGCCGCGTATCGCGAACGACGCGCCAAGGACTCGTGACGCCGGCATTCATCCGCCCCGGCGGTCGGCCGATCAGGGCATGTAAAAGCCGCGGATGCGGTGATAGCGGCCGCGGCCCAGAAGCGCGTTGGCGGCCTGCAGACCCGACACCACCGCCGCCTCGATGCAGCCCGCGTTGATACCCGTGTCGGTCCAGTCACCGGCGAGCACCAGGTTGTCGTATCCGCTCTCGTCCGGACGCAGCCGGTACCGGTCGCTGCCCGGCACCGACTGCACATAGCGGTCGGACGGATCCACGTTGACGCTGAGGTGTTGTGTCTCGATGGCCGCCCGGCCCACGCGAGCATCGTTGCCACACAACAGTTCCCATTGGAACTCACCAGCGCGGTAGGCATTCGGGAAGAACAGCCCGAGGTTCGCCTCGACGTGGTGGGTGGCGTCGGCGAGCACCGCTTCACGCCAGCGGGACAGGTAGTCGTCGTGGGGCTCCGCGGTCGGCCACCGAGCCTTCAGGCTGCCGCAGAAGTAGGCCACCGTCTGCGGCGCGTCGCCGTCGGCCCAGTGCTCGGCCCACAGTGTCTGGGGCATCGAGGCCCACGTCTCGAAGGGCCTCAGGTATGCGCTGATCGTGGCGCCGGGCGCGTGCCAGCCAAGTGCCCTTTCCGCCGGTCGCAACCACAGTTGCAGCGCCTGGGTGGCGACGGTCTTGACGTGGGCGGTCATCTGCGCCCACTCGGGACGATCGGAGATCAGGGCGGGCGCGACGACGGGCAGCATGCCGATGGAGACGGCCAGAACCACGTGGTCGAAATGTTCACCCCGACGCAGCACGCGCTCCTCGACGTCCGACGTCTCGGTGAAGTGCGATCCCAAATCGCCGACCGTGGTGGTCGCGACGATCTGGTCGGTCAGCGGCGCGGCGGGAAACACCGGTAGACCTTTCACCGTCGTCAACGGTTCGTACACTTCGCGACCGCTCGCGAGATCGAGTTGTCTTGCCAGAGCGATGGTCTCGATCGTATGGCCGCGCGGGTCCGGCTGCAGCGCGACGACCCGGTGGAAGAACTCGAACCGAACTCCCCGCCGCCGCAGTGCCTGGTACAGCGGGGCGATCACGACGTCACCCATACCCGCCGTCATCTTCCAGAAGATCGCGCCGCGATAACCGAACAACACCTGGCCGATCAGGAACACCATGGTTCCGGCCGCGACCGCCGGTCGTTCCGGGTCGCCGTCGGCGTAGCCGAACACGAGGTCGTACAACCCGCGTATCAGAGGTGACTCCAGGATGTCCGGGTGGCCGCCGTGGCTGAGCACCCATACCCCGAAGTCGACGTCGTTGATGGCGCGAAACCCGCGCGGATCGGTGATCAGGTCGTCGGCGATGATTCCGCCGATGGCGGCGGCCAGGAGCGAGGCCAGGATCCATCCGCGCCGGTCGGCCGGCCGGCTCTCGTACTCGATCGACTCCCGTGCCGCGCGGAGCACTGCCTCGATCAACAGCGTCGGATTGCCCGCTGCACCACCGGAATCGCCGAATGCGAGGACTCCGGCCAACAGAGCCCGCCTGAGTGCGTCGGCGGCCGACGACTTCGCGGGCGGCGGCTGGGCCGACGCGGTGAACGACAGCCCGGCCGCCGGCGTGTCATCGCCGGTGAGCGAGGCGGTGAAAGCGGCCAACAAACGCAGCGCGCGTTCGACGAAGGTCACCGCTGTCAGTGCTCGGCCCTCTTCGTCGTCCGGTGCCCCCGGCAGGTCGTCGTCGTGAGGGTGGGTGCCCAGCCAAGTCGTCCATTCACCGCCGAAGCGCTCGGTGAGACCGGGATTGTCGGCGGGAACGAGTGCCTCGCGCCACGACGCGATCGGCGATCCCGGATCAGTGGCGGCCCTGTCCAATTCGCCATAACACTCGCGCAGCATCCGGAAGGCGTTCTCGTAGGAGCCGAGCCAGATGTGCAGGCCGTGTTCCTCGATGCGGCCGCTGTTCCCGCGGCTGGACGCCGCCTTGCCGCCGAGTCGCCAGCCGCGCTGGTACACGGTGATCGAGTCGAACCGGTCCTGCCAACCAGGCTCGCTGAGCCGCCATGCCGCGCTGAGACCGGCCATGCCGCCGCCGAGGATCGCGACCGCTCCGCCGCCGGCACTCACCCGAGAAGAGCCCTCGCGCGGACGAGTTCGGGCCAGTCACTGTCTGCAGGGAACCGGCTCACCGCCTCGAGGAGCGCCTCCGAGGCGCCCGGCCCGTCGGACTCGTGGTACGACAGCGCCGCACGCAATTCGAAGACCCGCGCATCCTGTCGGCGCGCGAGCTGCAACGCCGCATGCAGGTCCGCATGCATCGTCGCGATGTCGTCGTGCGTGTGCGCGCGCAGCCGGAGCAGTTCGGCGTCATAGAAGCGCATGCCCGTGGACTCCGCCAGATCGAGCGCCGTGTCCAGTCGCTGCCTGGCCTCGTCGTGGGCGACGGCGGCGATCCACAGCCGCGCCAGCACCGCGTCGTAGAACGTGACCAGGGAGATGGCTCCCAGCGCGCGCCAAGCGTCGACATACATCTGCATCGTGGCGATGTGACCGCTGAGGTCGACGGTGCCGGTGGAGTCGTCCGCAGCGGCGATCGCACTGACGGTGGCGTCCTGGGCGGCGCCCACCATGGCCCACGAATCGAAGCCGTGCTGCTGCCCTAATTCCGTCAATTGTGCCGCGACCTGGCGGGCACGGTCGAACTGTCCCGCCTCGATGCGGAAGAGGACTTCGATCTGCCGGGCGTAGGCCAGGCTGAATGCCCCCTTGGGGAAGGGCAGTTGGGCACAACGGTCCTCGACCCTGCGGAGCTCGTCCTCCGCTGCGCGCAGATCACCGTCGAGCGCGTGGGACAGTGCGCGATGGGTGTACAGCCCCGCTGACGCGTCGTTCGGCATGAACAGCATGGCCTCGAGTTCGCGTTCCGCTTCCGGGGTCAGCATCTCCAGCGCGACGTCGAATTTGTCTCGTGCGTCGGCGAATCCGCCCCGGTACCACGCGAGCATCCCCAACGCGAGGTCGTTGATCGGAAGGAAGGCCTGCCGCGATCCGACCAGGTTGGCCCGGATCGAGGTGACGAGCAGCTCGGCACGATCGAGGTCGGCGCGCATCGTGTAGTACGGGTACAGCGACATGACCGTCGAGAACACGTCGTCATCGCGCAGGTCGCTGCTGCACAGCTCGAGGCAGCGTTCGAAGTCGGTCGCCGCGTTGGCGCTGGACACCCCTTCGGCGGCCTGTGCCAGCAGTGCGCGGCGCAGCCTCAGGTCGATCTCGAGTCGATGGCGGTCAGCGCCGGGCGGTGCCTGCTCGATCTGCGTCACCGCGTAGGTGAGATGAGTGCGTGCTTCCCCGAGTGCACCACGCGTCCACGCGTTCGCCGCCGCCCGGCCGTAGGCCGACGCCGCTTCGAGATGCCGTTCGGCCCGTTCGTAGTGGCGGGCGATCAGCGGCCAGTCGGGATTGCCCTCGACAGGCCCGGAAACCAGTGCATCGGCGACTCGGCTGTGCAGTGTCCGCCGGATGCTCGGTGGCGAGAGCTCGGCGGCGACTTCTCGAAGCAATTCGTGCCGGAACCGCCAACTCTCGGCGTCGAGCGGTTCGAGCACCCGGCCGGCCGTCAGCTGCGTGATGACCTCGTCGACGGCGGCGCCGTCGAGGTCGGTGGCAGCCATCAGTAGGCCGCGGTCCACTCGACTGCCGATGATCGCCGCGGCCTCGACCACCCGCAGGGCTTCAGTGCTGGTGCGAAGCCGGGCGAACAGCGCTTCGTAGAGGCTGTCCGGTACCTCGACCGACCGGGTGCCTGCGGCCGTCTGCTGCCTGAGCTTGGCCACCACCTCCTCGATGTAGAGCGGCACCCCGTCACAGCGCCGGTGGACGATGCGCTGCTCCTCGTCGGTGGCGCCGGGGTGCAGCGCCGTCGTCAGTTCGGCGACCTCGTCGGGGTTGAGCGGCTGCAGCTCGAACACCGTCGTCCGCGACAGGTCCGACACGGCGACCGGGACGCGACTGGTCATCACGACCAGGACGTGCCCGCCGAGGTCGGCGCGCAGGAGCGCCTGTACGACCTCGATGGTCGTCTCGTCGAACCAGTGCAGATCCTCGACCAGCACCACGGACGGCGCGCTGCGCACACAGCTCAGCAGATATGTCTGCACTGCCTCGCCGATGAGGTCGTAGAGTCTGCGGCCCTCGGCATGCACCGGTTCATATCCGCTGTCGGCGCCGATGCCCAGAACAGGCGCCAACAGTGGAACGACGGCGTCGGCGTCAAGGGAACGGTGCTCGACCTCACGCCGTAGACGACGCAGGCGCTCATCGGCATCCGAGGTGCGCGTTATCCCGCACTGCCGTTCGAGCAGCCGGCGAATCGGTCTCAGCCCCACGTCGGTGTGGAAGGGCGAGCCGATGAGCTGGAGCACCGCGCCGTGCGAATGTTCGGCCATGTCGACCGCCGACCATGCGAGCCTGCTCTTGCCGATGCCCGCGTCACCCGCGAACAGCACTCCCGGATTGTCGAGGCCGTTCGTCAAGGCCTGCGACCAACCCTGCTGGAGGTACCGGTATTCGTCGGCGCGGCCCACCAACGGGCCGAGCGGCGTCGCGACGACGTCGCGTTCAGCCAGGACCCGGAAGTAGTGCACCGGGACGTCAACACCTTTGACGTTGCGCGGCAGCCGGGCCTCGAGGTCGAAGCCGTCACGGATCAACGGCTCGATCGCCGACGACACGGCCACCGTGCCGGGTTCGGCGAGGCTGCAGACGCGGGCGGCCAGGTTCGCCGCGAGACCGTAGACGTCGTCCTGTGCTGTATCGAGATAAACGATGCCCCGGTGGATTCCGACCCGGACGTTGATGTCGAAGCCGAAGCGCTTGTGCACCCGATCGCTGAGGGCGGTCACCTCGCGTGTGATGTCCAAGCCGGCCTGCACCGACCGTCGCACGTCGTCCTCGTGCGCGCGGGGATGGCCGAAGAACGCCAGCAGACCGTCGCCCTTGGTGTTACCGACATGGCCTTCGTAGGCACGCACGACGCGCAGTACGTCATCGCGGTAGCGGCCGACCACGGTGCGGTAGACCTCCGGCTCGATGCGGGTCGACAGAGCGGTGGAATCCACCAGGTCGACGAACATGATGGTGAGCCGCCGGATCTCACCGTGATTGGCGGGAGCGGCCAGTAGGTCCTCGGCGTCGGTGTTGTCCCTGTCGACGGCCAGCACCTGACCGGCAAGCCGGTTCGCCGTGGTGCGGTCACCGTCGGCCAGCGCCGCAACGGCGCGGTCGAGAAGTCTGTCGACCCCCGAAGCTGGTCGATTCGTCGGAGTCACAACTCGAATGACACCGGCTGGGTGTCGTCGGTGCCCGCCCCGGCGCCGGTGCCGATCAATTTCACCTCGCCGACGTATACGCCGCTCGGGATTCCGGCGGAGTTCACCACGAGCCGGAAAGTCGTGGCATTGGCGGGAAGCCGGGCGTCGGCGGGTATGAAGCCGACGAGCCCACAGATGTTCTCGTTCGGCACGTCCTTGCGGCACAGCGACGTCGCCGTCAGGATCCGGTCCCACGGCTGGACCTTCTTCACGGGGATGTCGTCGCTGGTCAGCACCGGATCCTTATAGGCTCCCGGTCCGGCGGCGATGGTCTGGGCGATCTCGGCGCCGCGCAGCATGCTGATGCGGGTCAGCTTGATCGCCGACGTCAGCCACTCGTCCCGGTCGAAGACGTCCTTCTTGTCGGTGAACGCCGCGAGCGCCTCCTCGGCGACCTGGCTGGCTTCCAGGAGGCCACGCCGCACCACGGTGCTGACGTGATCAGCGAGCAGCAACACCTTGGGGTCAGGCGGTGTCTGCAGCGGTATCCGTGCGATGTCCGCTGCGCCCCGGATCGCGATCCTGGTCATCTCGAACAGCGACTTAGCGGCGTCGTCAGGGGTGAAGTTGGTCTTGTCGTCGTCGTTGATCCTGGTGGCGGCATCGATGGCGACCTTCGCCGCCTCGTCGACAGTCGCCGACGCACGGGCAGCCACCTTCGCGGCGATGACCTTCGGATCGTCCATCACGGCTTCTTCTCCTTCGGCGGCTTCACATTGTCCTGGGCCTTCTGATAGACCTCCAGCGACCACTCCTTGAGATCCTTGCCCATCTGTGTGGTCACCTCCTCGACATCCGTCTTGACCGTTCCGTCCAGCCATCGGCTCGCGGCGCCGCCGGTGTTGCTACTCACCCGCCGGATCAAGCTCTTGAGCAGGCAGGCACCGTCCTTGATGGCGTCGGCGGCGTTGATCGGCAGCTTGTCGGGTATCGCCGGGTACTGCAGCGGCGGATCGGTGTCCGCCGGCTTCTTCATCAGCGTGACCTCGGGCCACTTCTCGACCGGGTGCTTGGCGGGCACCTTGAAGTCGCCGGTGGCCGCCTTGCGCGCAGCACTCACCACCATCTCGTAGGCCGAGTCACCCCAGCCGAGTTGGCATCCGAGGGCCGCTGTCGCGGTCGGGCTCAGGCCGTTGACTCGCTCCTCCTTACTGGTGCGGACCCGGACCCCCTTGCCGTCAGATTTCGGAGTGACCCAGATGTAGCCGTTGTCGATCTCGACGATGCCGATCGAATTGCCCTCTTTCTGGCGGTTGGGGTCCAACCGGTAGTTGATGTAGAAACCGTTGTCGCAATCCTCGAGCGAGAAGATGAGCGCAGTCTTCAGGGTGTAGAAAGAGGGTTCCGCGGAGATCTCCTCGACGATGCGATGCCAGCCGTCGTGGGTGAAGTACGGAGTCTGCTTCTCCATGGTCTGAAAGAAGCTGGGGTAGCACAGGTCCCAGTTCAGCGGGTGTAAGATCGCTCTGACTTGAGCGACCGTGACGTCGTCGTCGCAGCATTCGGTGTAGAGGGTGCTGCAGTACTGCCCGCCGGCATCCTCGAGTGTGCCGAAGCAGCGTGAGGAGTCCTTGGCGAATTGCTCACTGACGGCCTCACCCGCGAGGACGATCCAGGACTCGCGGTCCTGGATCCGCTCGATTCTCTCCAGCAGGTACTCCGCATTGCTCACCGCGTCACGGGGTCCCGGCCGGGGAACCGTCGGCTCGACGGGCCACGGGTCCAGGAGACCGGGAAGAACGGTCATGACGGTTTCGTCGATCCGGCCGTGGCGCAGCAGGTTGAGCCGTTCCCATGCCACGAGCGCGAAGGCGGCCCGCGCCAGGGCCGGATGCCTGTCCTCCTTGGCTTGATAGCTGTTCCACACGCGGTCGGGATTCAGCTCCCTGTTGAGATTGGCGCGCGCGTCCTCGGCACTCGGGAAGCTGTACAGGTACCGCGACCTGGGGTTGCGCACCGGGTCCGATCCGAAGAACTCCTGCAACTCTTGGAACCAGCCCTGGCGGCCGAGTCCGGTGGTGTTCGGCAGCAGCCTCTCGGCGAGATCGACGATGTCCGCATTGGCACCGGTACCGGGATCCGCGTCGGCTTCGACCACCAACTTGTCTATCGACCCGAACAATGCCGTGACGTCGCTGCGAATATCTGCCATGGTCCCCGCCTCCCATGAATTGACGCCTTAGCATAGCGTTGTACTGGCGAAACAGCGGAAAAACGGCGATCGGGGGGCGAGTTGGCCGAGCGTGGATTGGGCGACGACAGCACCCTGCTCGACCTGCCCTGGGCAGCGGTGTTCGACCCGGCAGCGAATGCGCGGGCATTGGGGGCGGTGCAGTCCCAAGGACTGCGCGCCGCAACAGAACTCGTCGACCGTTTCGTGACGGTGTTCGCTGAGGGCGAGTCATCCGGCGCACGGGACGAATCCGACGACGCAACGGCGACAACGCGAAACGCTGCACCCGACGCGCGTGTCGATGGCCTCTTCTCGGCATGGCAGAACTTGATATCGAAAATTGCGCCGAACGTCGGCACGTCGAATGCCGCCGCGGGTGGCGTTGCAACCCTCGACGTGGTGGGCGGCCAACCGTCGAACACCGTTCACCTCACTGTCACCGGCGCGGGTGCGGCTCACGCCGAGGTATGGCTGCACAACGGTGGTCCGGACGACCTCGGTGAGGTCCGGTTGCGCAGCAGCGAGCTGCTCGGTCACACCGGACACAGCGTCGCCGCGGCTCAAGTGACGTTCGACCGCCGGTCGGTACCCCTGCCACCGCGGACCAGCCACGGGACAGTGGTCACCGTGCAGGTACACGACGGCACGCCGCCCGGGGTGTACCGCGGCACTCTTCTTGTCGACGATCACCCGGACCTGTGGCTGTCGATGATGCTGACGGTGCGGGAATGACCGACACCGCCGACGCGCTCGACCTGGTCGAGAATGTCGAAGCCACCCTGCGCGAGGTCGGCCGGGCGGTCCGTCGCACCATGCTCGACGCCATGCCCGACGGGGAACCGGTGCACTGGCTCTACGGGCCGATGCGCGAGTATCCATCGCGCCCGGGCAAGGCGTTGCGCCCGGCCCTGTGCCTGGCCGCCGGGCGGGCGTTCGGGGCTCCCACCGAGGAACTCCTTGGTGTCGGTGTGGCGATCGAACTGCTGCACAACGCCTTCCTGGTCCACGACGACATCGCCGACGGCAGTGAGATGCGCCGGGGCCGGCCCACGCTGTCGGCGAGTCACGGGCTCGCTGCTGCACTCAATGCCGGCGACGGGCTGGCGATCGTGGCGGGGCAGGTGCTGCGGCGTGCCACCCGGCGACTCGACCGGGACCTGGCCGACCTGGTGTGGAGCGAGTTCGACACCATGGCCCTGCGCACCCTCGAGGGACAGGCCATCGAGATCGGTTGGCAGCGTGACGGCGTCGAGAACCTCGACCCGCAGGACTGCCTCAACCTCATCATGCACAAGACCTGCTGGTACACCACGATCCATCCCTTGCGGGTCGGAGCGATCATCGGTTCGCGAGGCACCGCGGACCTGCGGCCCCTGGTGCGCTTCGGTTTCCACTTCGGCGCGGCGTTCCAGATCCGCGATGACCTGCTCAACCTGGTCGGCGACGAGGCCACCTACGGCAAGGAGATCCTCGGGGATCTCTTCGAGGGCAAGCGCACGCTGCCGCTGGTGCATCTGATGTCGTCGGCCACCGGCGCCGACAAGCTGCTGGTGCGCGACTATCTACGGCGCACCCGCGCCGAACGCACGGCCGAGCAGGTGACCGCGGTGCGGCGGCTGATGGACGACTACGGCAGCATCGCGTTCACCCGCGAATACGCCGAAGGCATCCTGCTCGTCGCCGAGGAGTACTTCGAGCAGGCCTTCGCCCAGGCCGAGCCCGGACCGGACCTCGACTTCCTGCGCGCGCTGGTGCCCTACGTGTGGGCGCGCTGGCGCTGACCGCTGCGCCGAGATTGGTGACATGGCGTTGGGCCGCAGGCCGTTAGGCTCTCCCCGGGGGATGCCATGGCGGAATCACGGGAACGCACGACCACTCGGCTGCAGGTCAGCGCACACCGCTTCCTGACGCGCCGGATGCAGCATGCGCTGGTACGCGGGGACGTCCGGATGCTCGACGATCCGCTACGTGCACAGTCACTTTCGTTGACCGCCGGCGCCGTGCTGGCGGTGATCGCGATCGCCGGGTGTGCCGTTCTCGCGTTCCTGAGACCACAGGGTGCGATCGACGGCGCGACCATCGTGACGGTCCGGGAGTCCGGCGCCCTCTACGTACGGATCGGTGACACCATCCACCCGGTGCCGAACCTTGCCTCCGCACGCCTGGTTGCCGGCGCAGCTGACGACCCGACGGTGGTGACCGACCAGGCGGTCGCCTCGGCCCGCCGCGGCCCCATGGTCGGGATCGCCGGGGCACCGACGTCCATCGGCACCGCCTTGCCGGCGGCCGAATCAACCTGGGACGTCTGCGACTCCGCGGACCGGACGATCGTGCGGGTGGGCTCACCCGCAGACGCGGCGCCGTTCGGCAACGCCGACGCGGTGCTGGTCGCCCCCGTGGCCGAGAGCGCCGCCACCACATACCTGCTCCACGCCGGTCGACGCGCGCAGGTCGACCTGCGCGACCGTGCCGTCACCCGGGCGTTACGGCTCGACGGCCGCACGCCGCGGCCGGTGTCACGCAGTCTGCTCGACGCCATCCCCGAGGACCCGCCCATCGTCGCGCCCACCATCCCGGGGACCGGATCCGCCGGGCCGGCGGCGCTCGGCGGGTATCCGGTCGGCACCGTGGTGCGACTGGCGCGCGCCGAGGCTGCCGAGCACTACGTCGTGCTGACCGACGGTGTGCAACGCATCGGGGAGGTCACCGCGGACCTGATCCGTCTCACGGTCACCCAGCCGCACCGCGACATCCCGACGATCGCCGCCACGGCGCTCGCAGCCGCGCCGTCGGTCGAGACACTGCCCGTCGCAACCTTTCCCGCGCGCATGACGGTCACCGACCCACCAGTGCTGTGTGCGCGATGGCACGCCGGCGACGACGAGCCGAAAGCCGGGACCACGCTGTGGCGGGCCGATGCCGCCCCGTCCGGACCGGGGCTCGTCGCGCTGGCACAGGCCGACGGCGCGGGGCCGGGACTCGACGCGGTGCAGGTGCCGGCCGGGCACAGTCTCTTCGTGCGCGCGGTCGGTGTCGACGGGTCGGGCGGCAGCGCAGGACCGCTCTACCTGGTGAACGATCTCGGTGTGGTGTTCGGAGTGCGCGACGTACAGACCGCGCAGCATCTGGGTCTGCCTGCCACCGCGACACGGGCCCCCTGGCCAGTGCTGGCGAGGTTGCCGCGCGGACCCGAACTGAGCAGGGAGCGCGCGTCAGTCCTGCACGACGCGATGGCGGGACCTGGGCCCGGCTGATGCGCTGAGCGCGACCGCCGCGGCCACCAGGACGCACACGGCGGCGCCGTACGCCGCGACACGGCGAGGGCGGATGTCCGGTTCGGCGGCGGTCGGCGGTGAATCGACCCGCACCGGTCCGCCACGGCGGGCGTTCGCCGCCGGCGCCGTTCCGGTCACGGCGGCGACCACGTCGACGACACCGTGGCCGACGACCGGGTCCCAGCCCGCCGCCGGTCGCCGGGCGGTGTCCTCGATGCGGGCCATCACCTGCCGGGCGGTCAGCTGCGGCCATCGCGACCGGACCAGTGCCGCAACGCCGCTCACCACGGGAGCCGCGTAGCTGGTGCCGGAGATCGGCTCACCGCCCGACGGTGTGGGCAGTGTGGTGATCAGCCCCTCGCCGTCGGGATCCAGTGCGACGACGGCCTCGCCGGGCGCCGCCACGTCGACCCACGGCCCCGCCAGGCTGAACGTCGACGGCGCGCCCGAGGCGTCGACCGAACCGACCGTCAACACCAGATCGTCGTACCAGGCCGGACTCACCACGGTGCGCACGGACTCCCAGTCCGGTCCGGCCGGGCGGGCCGGGTCGGCCGGGGGATTCTGCTCCGGGCACTGGCCCGCACCACCGACGTTGCCCGCGGCGGCCACGACGACGACGTTCTTGACGTCGACGGCGTAGGCGAGGGCGGCGCCGAGGGGGCGGTCGTCGGGAGCGTCCGCCGCCGACAGGCACGCCACCGACGACACGTTGATCACCGTCGCGCCGAGGTCGGCGGCGCTGCGGACGGCCATCGCCAACGTCGCGACGTCGCCGTAGCCCGACCCGCCGGGATCATTGACGGCCCGGAACCGGTTGCTGGACTGCCGGATCGTCACGATCGACGCCTCAGGTGCGACGCCGCCTGCCTGCCCGGGCGACACTGCGGCGCCGATGATCCCGGCGACGATCGTGCCGTGGCCGTCGCAGTCCTCGGTGCCGTCGCCTGTCGACACGTAGTCTCCGCCCGGCACCAGGTGCGGCAACAGCCGGTGCCGCGTCACCCCGGTGTCGATGACCGCGACGGTCTGACCGGCTCCCCTGGTCAGCGGCCGGACCTCGTCCAGCGCGAGCATGTCGAGCCGTCCTGTCCCGCCGACCGTGTCGCCGGCGTCGGCGGCGTCCAGGCACGCGCCCTGCGGCTCGGTCAGGTCAGGAGGCGCCGGCGGGCGCGGCGCGGGCAATAACGTGTCGTCGACAACGGGAGGAGTCACCGCTGAGACGACCGGAGCCGTCATCAGTGGGGCGGTGCCCACCACGACCGCCGCAACGAGCCGGCCCGCCGTGCTCACGGCAGCTGCCACCCGCGGACCGCGGCGAACACGCCCGCGATCCAGCAGGCCAGTGGCACCACCGTGGTGAGTGCGATGTACTCCAGCGCGTCGACGGCGCGCGCGGCGACGGGACCGGCCGCCGAACGTGCAGCCGGTGACAGCGCGACCGAACCGGCCACAACCGTCGACACCGCGATCCAGAACGCCTGACTCGTCATCGCCACCGAAACACCGGCGAATGCCGCTGTGAGACAACCCATGCCACAGACAGTCAGGGCGGTGCGGCACCAACCGTCGGCGTGCGACCGGCTCCGCAGCAGCAGCGCCAGGCCGACTGCCCCGCAGAAGCCGGCGTCAACCGGCCATGGCGCGCCGACCCCGGCGCCGCCGACCGCCACCAGCAGCACGCCCGCCAGCGCCGCACCGGACGCACCGGTCACCAGGGACGCGAGAAGCCACCGCCCTCGTGCTGCCCGCTGGTCGGCAACACCCTCGACCACCAGTGTCTGACCCGCCGGCACCAAGCCGGCCAGTAGCACCGACAACCGCGCCGCGGAACTCAGCGTGACGAGGCCGAGCGCGGTGAGAATCGTCCCGATGACGGCCGTCGGCGCCGCCCACACCATCGCGGCTCCCAGTGCGGCGGCCATGAGCGAGCCGCTGACGGCGACCGCCGTCAGCCACACAGACGGCCGAACAGATAACCGGAGCAACAGGATCGATGCCACGGTCACGGAAGACGCGGCCAGCAGGAAGTTGGCCGGGGCCGGACCGCCGGGCACGATCCGGTAGCCGAGCACCGCGGCGAGCAACAATGCGACGTGCTGCAGGCTTCGGCGCCACCACGGGTCAGAACCCGTCCGGTCGGCGACCACCGCCGCCGCGGCCGCCGCGGTGGCGAGTGCGCCGACAATGCCGAGATGTATTGCAGTGGAGGATGACACACCGGCGCAGGTCACTGCGACAGCACCGGCGGCGACAGTCCAGGCCGTCGCGGCGGACGTGATCAGCCGCGACGACGGGCCGCCCGCGGCGGCATCGGCCACCACCGTCGAGAGGTCCTGCGATCTGAAGGCCGGTGGCGGCGGCTCGTGGCGGGAGAGCAGGAGCACCTCACCGTCGCGGACACCGACCTCCGACAGACTCATCGACTGGTCGAGGGCCGCGCCTGCAAGGCGGCACAGCCGCCAGCGGATCGGTGCATCCGGCCCCGACGCTCCGACCCTGTCGATGATCGACGGCAGCAACTCCGCAATGGTCATCGCCGACGGCAATGCGAGATCAATTGTCCCGCGATGATTTCCGTCGACACTGTGTACCGAAATCCGGCGTAGAGAATCCGACACCGCATCACCCCCCGTGATCGTCGGCGATGTCACCGTAACCGACGGTGCGGGCGTCGGTGCGCGCCAAATTTCCTACCTGGGGATGGAACCCGCTCGGCGTCCTCGCCGTCTGATCGACGATGGAGTTCATCCGAGGGAAGCGGCTCTCAGTTCCGGCGGTGGCCGACGGCGACATCGCCGTGCAACCTCCGCCGGAGGTGCCGCACGTGACGCCGGCCAATCCGCTGGCGCGGCTGCTTCCGGTCGCGATGGTGGTCGCTGCCGGCGGCATGATGGTGCTCTACTTCACCTCCGGCGCCTCGGGTCCCCGCAGCCCGATGTATCTGCTGTTCCCGGTGATGATGGTGCTTTCGCTGGTCGGCACACTGGCCTACGGTCTACGAGGTGCCCGGACCGCTGAGCTGGACCAAGGGCGACGCAACTATCTGCGGTACCTCCAGGCGTTGGACGGGGCGGCTGCGGAAACCGCTCGGGCACAATACCGATCGTCGCACTGGCGGCATCCGTCACCCGACGGGCTGTGGACCCTGGCCGGTGGCGCGCGGATGTGGGAGCGTGCACCCACCGATGACGACTTCGGTCACGTCCGCCTCGGGCTGGGGACCCAACCGCTGTCCACCCGGTTGATCGCGCCTCCCGCACGGCCCGTCGAGGAACCTGATCCGGTGACCACCTCGGCGGTCGATCGGCTCATCGGAAGCCGCGGCGTCGTCGCCGACGTGCCTGTCGCGGTCGACCTGTTCCGCGGCGACGCGATAGCCGTCACTGGTGCGGGTGACGCCGTACGGACCCTGTTGCGGGCCCTGCTGTGTCAGGTGGCGGTGCTGCACGGCCCGGAGCACGTCAGGATCGCCGCGGTTACCGACCCCACCACCGGGCCCTGCTGGGACTGGCTGAAATGGCTGCCGCATCACCAGCATCCGGACACCTTCGACGGCGCGGGATCGGCACGGATGACGTACACCACCGTCACCGCCGCGCGCGATGCGGCGGCCGATCTCCTCGACGGCTGTGTCGGCTTCGTGATCGTCGTCGACCTCGCGGTCCCCGAGGTTCCGGAACCGTTGCGCTCGCAGACCGGCGCGGCGGTGACGGTGCTCCTCGTCGAAGCCGCCGACACGACGACGCGCGGCACCACGCAATGGATCGTCGACGGGGGTGTCCTCACACTCCAAGACGGCCGACGGGTGCTCGCCGATGGTCTGGATGCGGCTGCTGCCGTCGCATGTGCCCGCAGGCTCGCTCCTCATCGGCCGGTGGCCACCGACGCGGACGCCCCATTGCTCAGCCGCACCGACTGGCCGGCTCTGGTCGGCATCGAACTCACCCGCCTCGACCCCGGCGGCGTGTGGCGATCCCGCGATGCCGCAGCGCAACTGCGGGTGCCGGTCGGTGTCGCCGAGGACGGTGAACCCGTCCACATCGACGTCAAGGAGGCGGCGCACCGGGGGATGGGTCCCCACGGTCTGTGCATCGGCGCCACCGGGTCGGGGAAGTCGGAGTTCCTGCGCACACTCACGTTGGGCATGCTCGTCGCGCACCCGCCGGACCGGCTGAACGTCATCCTGATCGACTTCAAGGGCGGCGCGACGTTCCTGGGTTTCGACCGCGCCGCCCACGTGTCGGCGGTGATCACGAACCTGGCCGACGAGGCGCATCTGGTGGCGCGGATGAAGGACGCGCTGTCCGGTGAGGTCACGCGCCGGCAGGAGGCACTCCGCGCGGCGGGCAACTTCGCCGACATCGCCGAGTACCACCGGGCGAAGGGCCGTCGCCCGGACCTCCCCGCGCTACCGTCCCTGCTGATCGTGGTCGACGAGTTCTCCGAACTCCTCAGCCAGCATCCCGATTTCGCGGAGTTGTTCGTGGCGATCGGGCGGCTCGGCCGGTCGCTGGGCATGCACCTGCTGCTGGCCAGTCAGCGCCTCGACGAAGGACGGCTGCGGGGTCTGGACAACCACCTGTCCTACCGGGTGTGCCTGAAGACGTTCTCCGCCGGCGAATCACGTGCCGTGCTCGGAGTGCCGGACGCCCACCACCTGCCCGGCGCACCGGGCGCGGCGTACCTGCGGACGGCCACCGGCGAACTCATCCGATTCCAGACCGCCTACGTCTCGGGTACGGCTGTCGCGCCTGTGCGATCCTCGGCGACCGCACCGATCGCCGTGCCGTTCTCCGCAGCGCCGGTGCCCCGGCCATCCGTCGAAGACGGGCCCGGCGCGGGCGCGGGCCGCAGCGTCCTCGACACCGTGCTCGACCGGTTGGCCGGTCACGGCGCACCCGCACATCGGGTGTGGTTGCCGCCGCTGACCAAGCCGCCGACGCTGGACCAGCTGTTGACCCATGGCGGCCTCGGAGCGCTGACCGTCCCGATCGGGCTGGTGGACCGGCCGTTCGAGCAGCGCCGGGATCTACTGACCGCCGTGCTCTCCGGTGCGGAAGGCAACGTGGCGGTCGTCGGTGGGCCACGCAGCGGCAAGTCGACCGCCCTGCGCACCTTGGCGCTGGCGTTGGCGGCGACCTCCGATCCCCGCGACGTGCAGCTGTATTGCCTCGACTTCGGTGGTGGGTCGCTGGCGTCATTGCACGCCCTGCCACACGTCGGCGCCGTAGCCGGCCGCCACGAGAGCGATCTGGTCCGCCGCACGGTGGCCGAACTCGAGTCGTTGGTGCGGGCCCGCGAGGTCGGATTCCGCGAACAGGGCATCGACTCGGTGTCGGAGTTCCGGCGCAGGCGGGCGGCCGGTGATCCGGCGGTTGCCGCCGACCCGTTCGGTGACGTCTTCCTCGTCGTGGACGGCTGGGCGGTGGTGCGTCAGGACTTCGAGGGCCTCGACGCCGCCATCGCCGCGCTGGCCGCACAGGGCCTGTCGTTCGGCGTGCACGTCGTCCTCGCCGCATCGCGGTGGGCGGACATCCGTCCCGCACTGAAGGATCAGCTCGGCACCCGGATCGAACTGCGGCTCGGCGATCCGGCGGAGTCGGACATGGATCGCAGGCGGGCACGAGATCTGGTCGACTGCCCACCCGGCCGCGGGATCACCCGGGGCGGCGCCGACTTCACGATCGCACTACCGCGGCTGGACGGTGTGGCAGGCCAGGCCGGGCTGGCCGATGCGCTCGCCGACGGTGCGCAGTATCTGCGGGCGCGTCACCCCGGCCGGGGTGCGGCGCCGATCAGGCTGCTTCCGGCGCGGGTCGACCTGGCCGAACTCACCGCGGCAGCCGCTCCGGGCGGCCCGGTCGTACTCGGCGTCGGCGAGCGGCGACTCACGGCCGTCACGCTCGACTTCGACGAGCAGTCACATCTCATCGTCCTGGGGGAGCCGGGGTGCGGAAAGACCTCGACGCTGCGCACGCTGTGCGCCGAGATCGTGCGCACCAAGGACGCGCGAAGCGCCGAACTGGTGATCGTCGACTATCGCAGGACGCTGCTCGGAGTGGTGGAGACCGACCACCTCCGGGCCTACCTGATGTCCGTGGGCGCGGTGGACGCTCACCTGCCTGCCCTGCTGGAACGGCTGCGCGGACGCCTGCCCGGCGATGAGGTGACACAGCGTCAGCTGCGTGACCGGTCGTGGTGGTCGGGGCCCGAGATCTACGTCGTGGTCGACGATTACGACCTCGTCGCGGGGAGTGCGGGTAATCCGTTGACGGCGCTGGTCGATTACCTGCCGCACGCCAGGGACATCGGTTTACACGTCGTGGTCGCCCGCCGCTCGGGCGGAGCGGCGCGGGCGATGTTCGATCCGCTGCTGGCCCAGCTGCGCGACCTGGGCGCCATGGGCCTTCTGATGAGCGTGCAGCCTGAGGACGGCGTGCTGCTCGGGTCGGTGCGGCCGGCGGTCCGCCCGCCCGGTCGGGCCGTGCTGCTGGCCCGAACCGCGGACGAGCAGATCGTCCAGGTGGGGTGGACTGAGCCGCCGTGACCGCGGTGATCGAGGTGGGGCCGATGGCGGTGTCGGGAGTCGGCTCCGTCGACAGTGAGAGCGCGCTGGCCGCACTGGAATTCGTCGACTCGGGGTTGGCGCTCGTCGGGGAGCGGCCGGTGCCGACCGACGAGTTGTGGCGCGACGTGCTGCGTTTCGCCGCCGGGGGACCGGTGCGGGCGGTGGTGTTGGTCTGTCCGACGTGGTGGCCGCCACGCCGTGTCGATCGAGTGCGCACCGCGGCGCAGTCGTGGGCTACTGACGTGGTGGTCCTCACCCGCGCAGAAGCGCTGCGCGCGGCGGTGTCCGCGGTGGATCCGGCCGTGGTCGAGATCGGTCCCGACCTCGTCGCCGTCACCGCCGGCGACGATGTCGCGGCGGTGCCCCGCGTCGGCGATCCGCTGCGGGTGGGTCTGGCGGCGGCCGACGCGGTGGGCATCGGCGGCGCCGTCGTCATCGACGCACCGACGGAGGTGCCGGGAGCGGTCGATTTGGGTTCTGTGATCGCCGACTCGGTGCGACCGGACGGAGTCGTTGTGATGCGCGTCGACCGCCGCGCGGTTCGGGCCGCTGCCGCGAACCTCTGCGCGCCCGAACCATCAGCCGACTCGGCGGTGACGACGCCACGCCGTCGCGGCCGCCGCGGCGTCGCCGTCCTCAGTGGCGCGGTCCTCTCGGTCGCGGGACTGGGCGTTGCGCTCACCGGTCGGGCCGACCCGGTTGATTCGGTGCCCGACGATCCGGAGACATTGCTGGTCGAGGGCAGGGTCGCGGTCAAGGTGCCGGCGATGTGGGCCGTGGAACGAATAACCGACGGGCCGGGATCGGCGCGGGTGCAGGTGAACTCACCGGACGAAGCAGACACGGCGCTGCTACTCACCCAGTCACCCGTGGCGCCGGGGACGACACCCGACCAGGTCGCCGACACCCTGCGCGTCGCGCTGGCCGACGAAACACCCGGTGTCTTCACCGACTTCGTGCCTGACCAGCGCAGGGGAGGTCGACCCGTCGCGTCCTACCGCGAGATCCGGCCGGGGCGCCACATCGCCTGGTCGGTGTTCGTCGACGGCGCCGTGCGGATTGGCATCGGGTGCCAGGGACGGCCGGATTCCGAGCGACAGGTCGGAGCCGCCTGCGACCGGGCCGTCCGATCCGCGCATGCGATCTTTTGAGGAATCGAGGGGAACCGGATTGCTTTGCGCTGCGTCGAACTTGATATCGCACAACGACACTGGAAAGGCGATCCCATGACGACACCCGGCGGTGGTGCGCTCAACACCGACTTCGACCTGATGACCTCGGTGGCGGGCAAGGTCGACGCGCGTAACGAGGAGACCCGCGCGATGCTGCAGTCCTTCATCGGCCGGATGGGCAGTGTGCCGCCGTCGGTGTGGGGTGGTGTGGCGGCGACCCGGTTCCGCGACGTGGTCGAGCGGTGGAATGCCGAGTCGACGAAACTCCATGTGGCGCTGCAGAGGATCGCCGAGACGATCCGGCACAACGAACGGACGCTGCGCGACGCCGGTGACGGTCACTCGCAGCGCATCGACGCCGTCGCCACGAACCTCTGAGAGAACGGGAACCGTCATGGATCAGGTGCTGTCCTACAACTTCGACGAGATCGAGTACACGGTTCGTCAGGAGATCCACCAGACGTCGACGCGGATGAACGCGGCGCTCGACGAACTGCGTTCGCACATCGCGCCGCTGCAGCAGATCTGGACGCGTGAGGCGGCCGAGGCGTATCGGGCCGAGCAGGTCCGGTGGGATCAGGCGGCCGCGGTGCTCAACGAGATCCTGTCCAGTCTGGGCAATGCGGTCCGCGACGGCGCCGACGACATGGCGGCGACCGACCGCAGTGCCGCCGGCGCTTGGGGGTGGTGACGCCACTCAATCACAGACTCTGTGCGGTCCTGCTGGGAGGAGAGCCCGGCGGGACCGCACAGCTCTCTGCGCTCGACGGCCGGGCCCTGGTTTTTGCGCTGACGGTCGTGACGATGCCGATTCGACAGCCCTGAGTGCAAAAATGGCTGGTCAACGCAGTACGGGCCGGGGCGCCGGCGCGACCCCGACCAGCATCGGCCGCTAGCGCATCGCCGCGCCTGCCCGTCGCACGGCACCCGCAAAGGGCATTTTGACCTGCGGCGACGTGCACCGGTAAGCTGCTCCGTTGGCGTGCGGTACGCACGAAGTCCTCGGGTCACTGTCGGTCGCCGAGACCGCTTCACCGTCAACGCCTGACCGGCACCCCGGGTCACCGGGAACCCCGAGAAGAAGAGGTAAGCGCTGTGCCTACGTACACGCCGAAGGCGGGTGACACCACGCATTCGTGGTACGTCATCGATGCCACCGACGTGGTCCTCGGCCGGCTCGCCGTCGAAGCAGCCAAGCTGCTCCGCGGCAAGCACAAGCCGACGTTCACGCCCAACGTCGACGGTGGCGACTTCGTCATCATCGTCAACGCCGAGAAGGTCGCCATCGGTGGCGACAAGCTCACCAAGAAGTTCGCCTACCGCCACTCGGGTTACCCCGGCGGCCTGCGCAGGCGCACCATCGGCGAGCTCCTGGTCAAGCACCCGACCCGCGTCGTCGAGAACGCGATCGTCGGCATGCTGCCGCACACCAAGCTGAGCCGCCAGGTGCAGAAGAAGCTGAAGGTGTACGCGGGTCCCGACCATCCGCACGCCGCGCAGCAGCCGGTTCCGTTCGAGATCAAGCAGGTGGCCCAGTGACCGAAACGACCGAAGACGTGACCACCGAGGCCGCCGTGACCGATGAGGCCACCGAGGCCACCGAGGCCGCCGAGGCCACCGAGGCCCGCGAGCCGGTCTACATGGAGCGGCCCATCCAGACCGTCGGCCGCCGCAAGGAGGCCGTGGTCCGCGTGCGCCTGGTGCCCGGCACCGGCCAGTTCAACCTGGACGGCCGCACCCTGGAGAACTACTTCCCCAACAAGGTGCACCAGCAGCTGATCAAGGCGCCATTCGTGACCGTCGACCGGCTGGAGAGCTTCGACGTCTACGCCCACCTCGACGGCGGCGGCCCCTCCGGGCAGGCCGGCGCGCTGCGCCTGGCGATCGCCCGGGCGCTGATCATCGTCCAGCCCGAGGATCGGCCGGCCCTGAAGAAGGCCGGCTTCCTCACCCGTGACCCGCGTGCCATCGAGCGCAAGAAGTACGGCCTCAAGAAGGCCCGCAAGGCGCCTCAGTACTCGAAGCGCTGATCTGCGCACAGACGCGAAACCGATCGCCGAGCATGCCGCGTGCATGCTCGGCGATCGGCGTTTGTGAGCCGTCACACACTGCGGTCTGAGTAAACCGAGCCGGCGCTGTGCGCGGGAGTGACGGCGCAGCAGTTACTTAGGGCGTGTCACGGTGTGCCCGGTTCGGCGGCGGTGAGCTTGAGTTCCGCCCCGCTGCTGCGAAACCCTCGATCCCGGAGCACGGGCGCCACGCGGCGTCGGCGGGACCCTGCCTCTGGTGCGACGCGAGTCGCAGACCGGACCGTTGCTACCGAATCCGAGAGGAGTGATTGATGACGAACGCCAAGAGCATCGTGAAGAACGTCGCAGCGGGCACCCTGATGGGTGGCGGGCTGCTGATCGCCTCAGGCCTGGGCACCGCGAACGCGCAGCCCCTGCAGAACACACCGGACGGCCTGGTGAACGTCGCCGTCGCCGAGCAGACCATCCTCGAGGGTGTGAGCACCGACGAGGCCGCGACCAAGACCGCCGCCATCTGCGGGTCGGAGGTCGCCGAGGTGACCACCCTGGCCGACCGCGTCGACGCCGAGGGCACCGAGCAGACCGTGTGTGCCGGACTGCCCGGTGGCGACCTCGTGGTGACCCAGAACGCCGCGCAGCCCGAGGGCGCCGAGAGTGGCACCGCTGAGACCGGCCCGGAGGGCGTCGAGACGCCTGACAGCGCGCCGGTCCAGACCGGCTAACTAATCGATCTCACCGCCCGTGTCTGCCTGGACACGGGCGGTGAGTCGTTTCGACCAACAGACGAGTTCGCCCGGCCAGTAACGGTCGCGTTACGCCCACCGATCAAGAGGTAGAGCATCGACCTGCGTGAAGCGCCGCAAAATCTACGCGACAGTTAATTAGATCGCCACATTATACGCGACCAGTCGAACTTATTTCTGTGATTTTGGTTTGAACTCGCCCCTGATCAAGGAAGCCCCCTGTCAGGAAGTTCGGGCGCCATAGCGGCGTTGGCAGGCAATTCCTGCCTCCGGTACGAGTCCAGTCGCTCGTCGAGGGGCCGGACCGCGACTTCCACGACTGAAAGGGATCCACCGAAATGAAGAACATCATGAAGACCACAGCCGCAGGTGCAATGATCGGCGGCTCGCTGCTGTTCACCGTCGGCATGGGCAGTGCAACCGCACAGCCGCTCAACCTGCAGGACGGCCTCGTCAACGTCGCCGTGGGCGACGTCACCATCCTCGAGAACGTGAACGCCGCCGTCGCGGCCAACGTGGCCGCCGCCATCTGCGGTGTCCAGGCGCTCAACGGCGTGAACCTCAACGTCCTCGCCGAGCAGATCGACGCTGGCGACGAAACCACCAACGAAACGGTCTGCACCGTCACCGGTGGACCCGTGCTCATCGAGCAGAACGCCGGCACTCCGGGTCAGTCCGGCGGTGCGGGCAACTCCGAGAACTCGCGCGCCGGTGGAAACCGGTAACTAACGGTCAAGTCACCGCCCGTGTCCACTTCGGACACGGGCGGTGGGCTGTCTGGGTCTCGCCGCCGTATCGGTTTGGCGGCGGAGCGGACGGCACCCGCGCGGGTTGGCTCTCGCACCGCGATGTGTGAGAGGTTGTGCGCATGGGTCGACTCTTCGGCACCGACGGGGTGCGCGGCGTCGCCAATCGGGACCTGACGGCCGAGTTGGCGCTGGCGCTGGGCTCGGCGGCGGCCCGCAGATTGGGCACCACCGGCGGGCAGGAGCGACGGCGCGTCGCAGTGGTCGGCCGCGACCCGCGGGCCAGCGGCGAGATGCTGGAGGCCGCGGTGATCGCCGGGCTGACCAGCGAAGGTGTCGACGCGCTGCGGGTCGGCGTGTTGCCGACGCCCGCGGTCGCCTATCTGACCAATGCCTACGACGCCGACTTCGGCGTGATGATCTCCGCCTCGCACAATCCGATGCCCGACAACGGCATCAAGATCTTCGGCCCGGGCGGTCACAAACTCGACGACGCCACCGAGGACCGGATCGAGGAGCTCGTGCAGGCCGGACCCGGTGAGCGGCCGGTCGGTGCCGGCATCGGCCGGGTTGTCGACGCCGAGGACGCGCTCGAGCGCTATCTGCGCCACGTCGGCAAGGCCGTCACCAGCCGCCTCGACGGCCTGACCGTGGTGGTCGACTGCGCGCACGGCGCGGCGTCGACCGCGGCGCCGCTGGCCTACCGCGCCGCAGGCGCCCGCGTCATCGCGATCAACGCCGAACCCACCGGCCTGAACATCAACGACGGCTGCGGGTCCACCCACATGGAGACGTTGCAGGCCACCGTCGTCGCGCAGGGCGCCGACCTCGGCCTGGCCCACGACGGCGACGCCGACCGCTGCCTGGCCGTTGACGCCACAGGCCGCGTCATCGACGGCGACGCCATCATGGTCGTGCTCGCGCTCGCCATGCAGGAGGCCGACGAACTGGCGTCGAACACGCTGGTTGCGACGGTGATGAGCAACCTCGGCCTGCACCTGGCCATGCGGGCGTCCGGCATCGAGGTGCGCACCACCGGCGTCGGCGACCGCTACGTGCTCGAAGAACTGCGTGCCGGTGAATTCACCCTCGGCGGTGAGCAGTCGGGTCACATCGTGCTGCCGTCGTTCGGCACCACCGGGGACGGCATCGTCACGGGCCTGCGGCTGATGTCGCGGATGGCTCAGACGCGCACGCCGCTGGCCGACCTCGCCGCGCCGATGGAGACGCTCCCGCAGGTGCTGATCAACGTCCAGGTCGCCGACAAGGCGACGGTCGCGCAGGCCCCGTCGGTGCAGACGGCCGTCGCGCAGGCCGAGGCCGAGCTCGGTGACACCGGCCGGATCCTGTTGCGGCCGTCGGGAACCGAGCAGGTGGTCCGGGTGATGGTGGAGGCCGCCGACGAGGACACCGCTCGCCAGCTCGCCGTCCGCGTGGCGGAATCGGTGAGCCAACAGCGCTGACGCGGAACCGGATCATCGCCCGCGGCGTCCAACCCGGGTATGGGAGAACGTGACGCCACCCGCGTCGACGCAGCCGCGCTGCGCGCCGCAGCGCACCAGTACGAGTCGGCGGCCCGCCTCGTCGACACCGCGGTCCGCACTCATCTGAATGCGCTGACGTTCGACGGCGCCGCTGCGGGGCGGGCGCACACCATGCGGGGCGAAGCGTTGCGCACCGCCGTCGACGATGTTGTCGCTCCACTGCGGCAGTGGTCGAGGGCGGCGACGGAGATCGCAGTGCTGCTGCGGCTTTCGGCGGACCGCTACACCGATGTCGACGCCGCTGCGGCACGCCGGGTCGGCTGAGCGATGGCCGGCCAGTTCGACGTCGCCGGCCGGCTGGCGGACGGGCAGCCGGCGGTCGACACCGTAGACGCCTATGTATCAGCCTGCGCCGCAATTGGATTCAACCACCCCGATCTCACCGCCCGGGCTGGCCAGGTGGACGGCTGGTACGGCAGCGAGTCCGGCATGGATCTGCACTCTCTCGACGCCGATTGCGCCCGGCTGCGAGCGGCGACGGCGGCCGTCGAGCAGGCCCGAGACCTGCAGGACGGTACGGTCGGCGCGCTGGCCGACTCCTGGGCCGGATCCGGTGCGCGGTCGGCTCAGGAATTCCTGCGACGTCACGGTGACGCGTCGGCGATGGCAGCGACTGCGGTGCGCGCTGCGGCCGAGGTGCTGGCGGAACTGCGGGATGGTCTGTGGCGCAGCGTCGACCTCAAAGTCGTCGCCACGCAGGCGATCGCCGAGACCAGCGAAACCGAGGAGTGGCGGGCGGCCGCGCACACGGTACTCACCGGAGCCGGAGACCGCGTGGCGGCGAGTGAACTGGTCGATCTGCGCGTGAAACCGTTCGTCGCCGGCGAGATAGGCAACGAATGGGTCTCCGCGATGCGGGCGGGTACCGACGACGTGGTGGCCGCCTACGACGCGGCGACCGCGGAGCTGACCTCCGAGCCGGCGCCCGTGTTCGAAGTGCCCGCCGACTGGGGGCCGGCAGCGGTCCGCACCGCACCGGCCGGGGTCACCGAAACATATTCTGCGGCTGAGCCATCCGGTGGCGGGGAACCCGCGTGGGGTGGATCGCCGGCGTGGAGCGCTCCCGCGGCCGGCGCAGCACCGTGGCCGGCTTCGTCACCGGCACCGGCTGCGGGGGGAGCGGCGCCCGCCGCCATGGAGCCGACGGCGTTGTCGGCGGCGCCCGAACCGGCGGCGGCTCCGGTCGAGCCTGCCGCCGCGCCGTCGTCGACGCCTGCAATGGGTGGGCTGCCGGACGTGGGGTCCGGGCTCTCCGGGATGGGCCAGCAGTTCGCTGACATGCTCGGCGGGTTGCTCGGGTCGTCGGGTGACGCGCTCTCAGGTCTCGATGAGCTCGAGCCACCCGATGAGAAGGACGCCGAACTCGACGACGGCGAACCCGACGTGGCGGAGCCCGAAGACGATAACGGTGAAGCCGAATCCGGCGCTGGTTCGGTGAATCCGGCTGGCGGCGGCGGGTCGCCGGCCTCCACCGACGCCGCGGGCTCCACGCCCGGCGTGACCGGCGAAACACCGGAATGCGCCGAAACCCCGACGCCGGTTGCACCTGCCGAGGAGCCGGTTGCCGGGGAGCCCTCTGCCGAGGAGCCACCTGCTGAGCCGACACCGACACCGCCGCCACCCGCCGAGCCCGTCGCCGCGGCCGAACCGCCACCGCAAGGCGCTTCGCCGGAGCAGGCTGGCACGCCATGCGAGATCGCCGCCGACGAAGTGCCTCAGGCGGGCGGATGAGCGAACCAGCCGCATGATTGGTGCGGGGACACCTACCGAGACGTGCTTAGGCTGATGCGCGTGAAGGTTGTGCTCCTGCGGATCGCCGTGGCGGTGGCGGCAGTGCTGACCGCATGTGCGCCAGACGATTCCGCGCCGGCGAAGTCACCGGAGCCGCCGCCGAGCGCACCGGCGGGTCAGGATCGGCTCGGTGTGATCCAGTCGCTGCGCAACGTCGACCCCTGCGCCCTGTACGGTGACGCGTCGGCGGTCGCCGGTCAGCCGCTGACGGTCGAGGGGCATTCAATGCCGCTGAGCTGCGACGCCCACACGGTCGACGGAGATCGCGAGGTCGAGGTCAACATCGGCGTGAACGTCGCGACGGTTCCTCCGGTGGAGACGCCGGCCTGGGCCGAGCGTCTCGACATCGACGGTGTCGATGTCGCAGTCACCTCGGCTCTGGAGGCGCCGGACGCACCGCCGCGCGATGACGTCGTGAGCTGGACATGCGGCGTGCTCGCCGCATATTCCGACAGCACTCGGCTGATCGTGCACGCGTCCGCACCGCCTGAAGCCGACGCCTGCGCGGTCGGCGAGGACGTCATGCGAACCGCGATCCGCGAATTCGCAGAACGCCCCGGATGGGGATCGACCGACTTCCCGACCACCGTGCTGACGGGCGCGGATCCGTGCGCGGCACCCGAGCGACTGCGATCCACCCAGCGAGTCGACATCGATGTGGCGAGTTCATCGGTCAGCACATGCGCTTTCACGCTCGACAACAGCGACATGGTCACCACGTCCTCGACGTATCTGAGGCCGGAACACCTCGACTACTCGACAGATCACTTCGACATCGGCGGGCACCGGGTGGCAGGCGACGCCGCAAGTGGCGTGTTCGACGTCGTAGTCGGTCCCGAATTCCAGGTCGCGGGTGAGCGGTTGGTCCCGACGATGAACATCGTGGACCTCTCACTGGACATGAACCGCATCAGGACGGTCGCCCGAGCGATCGCGGAGCAGTACTGACCCACTGAGCCAAGAGAAAGGCCCGCGGTGAACCCGCGGGCCTTCCGTCAGTGCTCGTCGCCGATCAGCGGCTGCGCGACAACCCGGCCGAGAATGATGCGGCAGTGGTGCTCCGCCCGCCGCCGGTCCGTCCGGACTGACCGCGGCGGTTGCCGCCGCCGCCCTGGCCGCCGGAGTGCCCGCTGCGTTGGGCACCGCCGCGCTGGCCGCCACGGCTCTGGCCGCCGTTCTGGCCGCCGCCGCCCTGGCCGCCGCGGTTCGGATTGCGCCGTCGTCCGGACTGCTGACGCGGTTCGTTCTGCTCGTTCATCGGCGCCGCGACCACCAGCGGTCCGTCGAAACTGCGCTCACCCGGGGCGATCTCGAGCAACACCGGGTGCGAGGCACCGTTGAAGCGGGTGATCGTCGGCTTGATGCCCGCCTTGCGGGTCAGCGTCCGGACGTCGGACACCTGCGCGTCCAGCATCAGGGTGACCACGGTGCCGTCGGCGCCGGCGCGGGCCGTGCGGCCCGAGCGGTGCAGGTACGCCTTGTGCTCGACGGGCGGATCAGCGTGTACGACCAGGGTGATGTCATCGACGTGGATGCCGCGCGCGGCGATGTCGGTGGCCACCATGACCGTGGCGGAGCCGTCGGAGAACGCGGCGAGGTTGCGCGTGCGGGCGTTCTGCGACAAGTTGCCGTGCAGTTCGACGGCGGGTACGCCGCGCGAGTTGAGCTGCCGTGTCAGGTTCTTCGCGCCGTGCTTGGTGCGGGCGAAGACGATGGTGCGGCCCGGTGACGCGGCGAGGTCGGTCAGCACGTTGACCCGTGCCGCCGTGCCGTCGACGTGCAGCACGTGGTGCACCATCGCCGACACCGGTGACTGCGCCGAGTCGACGCTGTGCTCGATCGGGTTGGTGAGGTAGCGCTTGACGATGACGTCGACGCCGCCGTCGAGGGTGGCGGAGAACAACATCCGCTGCCCGTCGCGCGGTGTCTTGTCGAGCAGCCGCTTGACGGGGGGCAGGAAGCCGAGGTCGGCCATGTGGTCGGCCTCGTCGAGCACGGTGATCTCGATCGCGGACAGGTCCGCGTGATGCGAACGCACATGGTCCTCGAGCCGGCCCGGGCAGGCGATCACGATGTCGACGCCCTGGCGCAGCTTGTTGATCTGCGGTTGCGCGCCGACACCGCCGAAGATGACGACGGAACGCAGACCGGTCGCCTCGGCCAGCGGGGCCAGCGCCGCGTCGATCTGGGCGACGAGTTCGCGCGTCGGCGCGAGGATCAGCGCGCGCGGCTTGCCGGGACGACGCGGCTTCGCGTCGTTGGCCAGCCGGGTGACGACCGGCAGCAGGAAGGCATAGGTCTTGCCGGAGCCGGTCCGGCCGCGGCCCAGCACGTCACGGCCTGCCAGCGAGTCGGGCAGCGTGGCGGACTGGATGGGGAAGGGGCTCTCGACGCCGTTGGCGGAGAGGGAATCGACGACGGCCTTCGGCAGGTCGAAGTCGGCGAAGGAGGGCATGGTTGACCCACCGGTTTCTTGCACAGACAAGGTTGGATACTCCGAAAAAGTAGTGTGGTCGTCCTGCCCGGCGCGGGTGAGTTCCCGCGGCGCTCGGTTGACGATCGAGAAGCGGCAAAAGGCAGAACAGACGATGCCGCTGTGAGCAGTCTACCGGGTCTGCACGGAAATGCCGCTATGGCGCTGGTCACCGTGCGCCGACACGGGGTCGGCCCCGGCGGCGATCAGGGCAGCAGTGACTGCAGTTCCTCGACGTACCGCACCGACTCACGACGATCGCCGGTCAACGGGTGCACCAGCATTGTTGTGACACCGGCCTCGGCGAACGCGGCCAGCCGTTCCTTGACGAAACCCCGTGTGCCGACCAGCGACACGCTGCGCACGAGTTCGTCGGGCACGGCGTCGATGGCTTCGGCCTTCTTGCCTGCCAGGAACAGATCCTGGATGTGGTCGGCGATCTCGCCGTAGCCGTAGCGGGTGGCGAGCTTGTGATAGAAGTTCTGCCCCCGGGCTCCCATGCCGCCGATGTAGAGCGCCAGTTGGGGTTTGGCCCACGCAAGCTTGTCCTCGACGTCGTCGCCGATGGCCAGGCTGGCGCTGACCATGACGTCCAGTGGGCCGAGTTGCGGGTCGCGCCTGGCCGATCCGCTGCGCAATGCGTCGCCCCACACGTCGTCAGCCTTCTCCGGGAGGAAGAACACCGGTTGCCAGCCCTCGGCGATCTCGGCGGTCAACTCGACGTTCTTCGGGCCGAGCGCGGCGATGGTGATCGGGATACGTTCGCGCACCGGATGATTGATGAGGTGAAGCGGCTTGCCGAGACCGGTGCCCCGGTCGGCGGGCAAGGGGATCTGGTAGTGGCGGCCGTCGTGGACGACGTCCTCGCGGCGCCACACCTGGCGGCAGATCTCGACGACTTCGCGGGTGCGACCGAGCGGAGCGTCGAAGGGCACGCCGTGGAAGCCCTCCATCACCTGCGGTCCCGAGGTGCCGATGCCCAGCCGGAACCGGCCGTCGGACACGTAGTCCAGACCCGCGGCCGTCATCGCCAGCAGCGATGGTGTGCGCACGTAGATCGGGACGACGCCGGAGCCCAGCTCGATCGTCGAGGTCTTCGCCGCCAGATAGCCCAGCTGGCTGATCGCGTCATAGGAGTAGGCCTCGGCGACCAGGGCGATGTCGACACCGACCTTCTCCAGTTCGACGACGTCCTCGACCGCTTCCTTGAAGCCGCCGGCGTAGCTCAGGAAGATGCCAGTCCGCATGACTCCAAAACCTATCCCAACCGGTTGGTTGGGCGCGCGGCGGGTCAGGGCTTGAGCAGGGCGACGACCTTGTTCTCCAGGTCGACGGGGTCGTCGGAGAACGGGTCGAGCACGTCCGCGTGGGGCAGCGCCGCCTCGGGGTCGGCGAAGTCGCGATAGGCCTTGTCGCCGGTCAACTCGTGCAGGAGATAGCCGGTGAGCAGTGCCCGGACGATCTTCTGGGTGCCCTTGTCGGCGCCGGGCAGGCCGACCACGCGGGCCAGGCGCCTGCCCTCGATGAGGCCGCCGGCCTTGACCTTGTGCACCGCGCGCAGTGTCGCCGGACGCCACACCCGCGCCAGTTCGACGGCGTTGGATCGCAGGGACATCGGATCGCCCGGATCGGCCAGGATCAGGCCCGGCACTCGCAGCGACGCCGCCGGCTGCACGGTCGGGGGACTGGTCACCGTCGGGAACAACGCGGCGACGGCCTTCACCCGCGACGGCATGCCTGCCGCGGCGAACACGGCCGCCGACCCGCCGAAACCGTGCCCCGCCAGGCCGAGCTTGGTGGGGTGCACGCTGATCTTGCCGGGCCCCAGCCGCACGCCGCTGAGGATGTCCAGGGTGGTCCCCAGGTCGAACGCCAGGTTGAGCACCGAGGGCGCCAGCCCGGTCTCGGTGGCCGGCACGGCGGCGACGATGCCCCACGACGCCAGGTGCTCGATGGTCCCGTGATAGCGGTAGTCACCGGCCAGCCAGTCGTGGCCGAACGCCACCGCGGGCAGGTTCATGCCCGACTCCGGGGTGTAGACGACACCGGGAAGTCCGGCGAAGGCGAGGTCACCGCGCAGAACGCGGTGCGGTCCGCGGCGGGTCAGCGCCTTGAACAGCTTCTTGGTGCTCGGCACGAATCGACCGTAGCCCACCGCCGCCGTATTCCGCCTTCGGCGTCGTGGTCGCGCGGCGACGGATCGGCTAGACGCCCAGAGCCGGACCGATGGTGTTTGCGCTTGCAAAGACTCTGCTAAGCGCGAACGTCCGACAATGCTCCGTCGTCTTCACTGCTGGCAAACTTCGGCAGCAACGAAACCCGTGAGTTCACAGCGACGGGCCGCCCGTGGGTGGCGATCCGGCCCCTCGACCGTCCGTCTTCGCAGCTCAGCGTTGGTCCATGGTGGTGGTGGCAGGGCTGAGCGCGGCCCTTGCACTACTCTGGACCCCTATGTGCGGAATCGTCGGCTACGTGGGGCAGCGCCCCGCCTGCGGCATCGTTGTCGACGCGCTGCACCGGATGGAGTACCGCGGCTACGACTCAGCGGGCATCGCCCTGCTCGACGGAGACGGCGGCATGAAGGTGGAGCGCCGGGCGGGCCGGCTGGCCAACCTCGGCGAGGTCCTCGAATGCACGGATCCCGCCACGTTGTCGGGCCAGACGGGCCTCGGGCACACCCGCTGGGCCACCCACGGCCGGCCGACCGACCGCAACGCCCACCCGCACCGCGACGCCACGGGCAAGTTCGCCGTCGTCCACAACGGCATCATCGAGAATTTCGCGCCGCTGCGGCACGAACTCGAGGCGACCGGCGTGGAGTTCGCCAGCGACACCGACTCCGAGGTCGCCGTGCACCTGGTGGCCTGGCAGTACCACCACGGCCCGACCGCGGGTGACTTCGTCGGCTCGGTGATGGCGGTGCTGCCGCGCCTGGAGGGCCACTTCACGCTGGTGTTCGCCAGCGCCGACGATCCCGGCACGATCGTGGCCGCCCGGCGGTCCACCCCGCTGGTGCTCGGCATCGGCGACGGGGAGATGTTCGTCGGCTCCGACGTCGCCGCGTTCATCGAGCACACCCGCGACGCCGTCGAACTCGGACAGAACCAGGCGGTGGTGGTCACCGCCGACGGCTATCGGGTCACCGACTTCCACGGCGAGGCCACCGACGACTTCCGTGAGTTCCACATCGACTGGGACCTGTCGGCCGCCGAGAAGGGCGGCTACGAGTACTTCATGCTCAAGGAGATCGCCGAGCAGCCGACGGCGGTGGCCGACACCCTGCTCGGCCACTTCGTCGACGGCCGCATCGTGCTCGACGAGCAGCGCCTGAGCGATCAGGAACTTCGCGAGATCGACAAGGTCTTCATCGTGGCGTGTGGCACGGCCTACCACTCCGGGCTGCTGGCCAAGTACGCGATCGAGCACTGGACGCGGCTGCCCGTCGAGGTGGAGCTGGCCAGCGAGTTCCGCTACCGCGACCCGGTGCTCGACCGCAGCACGTTGGTGATCGCCATCTCGCAGTCGGGTGAGACCGCCGACACGCTCGAGGCGGTGCGTCACGCCAAGGAGCAGAAGGCCAAGGTGCTCGCGGTCTGCAACACCAACGGCTCCCAGATCCCGCGCGAATGCGACGCGGTGCTCTACACCCGCGCCGGACCCGAGATCGGCGTGGCGTCCACCAAGACGTTCCTCGCGCAGATCGCGGCCAACTACCTGGTGGGGCTGGCGCTCGCGCAGGCCCGCGGCACCAAGTACCCCGACGAGGTCGAGCGCGAGTACCACGAGCTCGAGGCGATGCCGGAACTCGTGCAGCAGGTGCTGGAAACCATGGACTCGGTCTACGGCCTGGCGCAGCGGTTCGCGAAGTCGCCGACGATCCTGTTCCTCGGGCGCCACGTGGGTTACCCGGTGGCGCTGGAGGGCGCGCTCAAGCTCAAGGAACTGGCGTACATGCATGCCGAGGGCTTCGCCGCCGGCGAGCTCAAGCACGGGCCGATCGCGCTGATCGAGGACGACCTGCCCGTCATCGTCGTGATGCCGTCGCCCAAGAACGCCGCGATGCTGCACTCGAAGCTGCTGAGCAACATCCGGGAGATCCAGGCCCGCGGGGCCGTCACGATCGTGATCGCCGAGGAGGGTGACGACACCGTGCGCCCCTACGCCGATCACCTGATCGAGATACCAGCGGTGTCAACGCTTTTCCAGCCCCTGCTGTCGACGATCCCGCTCCAGGTGTTCGCCGCGGGAGTGGCGCAGGCCCGCGGGTACGACGTCGACAAGCCCCGTAACCTCGCCAAGTCCGTCACCGTCGAGTAGCCCCGGTGGGCGGGGTCGGGTGCTTCCGCAGCGACGCCGCACACGCGCACTTCATCGACGCCTACCGGCGGGCTCAGGCGGACCTGCCGTCGCATGACGAGTCGATCGATGTGACAACGGCTTTCGGCACGGTGCGGGTGTACCGCTTCGACGGTGGCGGCGGACGTCCCGTGGTGCTGCTGCCCGGTCGCAACGCGTCCACCCCCATGTGGGCCGCCAATCTGCCCGGCCTGCTGGCGCACCGCACGGTGTACGGCGTGGACCTGCTCGGCGAGCCCGGCATGTCGGTGCAGGACCGCCCGCTGCGCGGCGCCGATGATCAGGCGCGCTGGTTCGAGGACCTGCTGGCCGGCCTGGAATTGCGGTCGGTCCACCTGATGGGCGTCTCCTTCGGCGGCTGGACGGCAGCCAACCACGCCGTGCGCATTCCCGGGCGTGCCGCATCGCTGACCCTGCTCGACCCGGTGATGACGTTCGCGCCGATCCCGGTCCGCACGATGCTCGCGGTGGCGCCGATGGGCCTGCCCGGCACGCCGCAGTTCGTGCGCCGCCGCGTGCTGCGCTGGCTCTCCGGCGGCGCCGATGTCGACGAGCGCGTGCCCGTGGCTGCCCTGATCTCCGCCGGCACCACTGATTTCATTCTGCGGCAGCCGCTTCCGCAGCGGTTCACCGACGACGAGTTGCGGTCGCTCGACATCCCGGTGTTGGCGCTGATCGCCGGACGCAGCGTGATCCACGATGCCCGTCGGGCCGCGCGGCGGGCCCGGGACCTGTTGACCCGCGGTCAGGTCGAGCTCTGGCCGGACGCCTCGCACGCGATCAACGGCGAGTTCCCCGACGAGATCGCCGCCCGGGCAGGGCAGTTCTGGGACGAGGTCGACGGACGTTAGGTCGTCTCGGCGCGGGTCAGAGCTCGCGGATGCGCTCCTCGGTGACGTGTTCGGCGGCACGGGCGAAGCGGGCCAGCCGCTGCAGGCCGGCGACGTCGAAGTCGGTGAGAAGTCCGGCGAGGTCGGCGTTGAGCGGTTCGTACATCGCGGCGACCCGGGCGATGCCGTCGCCCGCGGGTGCGATCACCACACGGCGGCGGTCGTGCGGGTCGGGGGAGCGGGTGATGTAGCCCGCCGCCAGCAGACGGTCCAGCATGCGGGTGGTGGCGCCGCTGCTGAGATTCACCCGCCGGGCCAGTTCGCCGGGCGTGGCCGGTCCGAATCTGGCCAGCACGTAGAGACATTGAGTCTCCGTGGGCGACACCCCGAGCCTGCGGGCCACCAGATCGTTGAACTGGGCGACGAGCACCTGCCATCCGGCCATCGCCTCGATGGCGTCACGCACGGCCGCTGTCCGGCCGGCCGATCGCTCGGGCACGGTTGCGCTCCCTCTGCTCGGGTGTTTCACTGCACAGGTAAGTATTTGCACGATGCAACTATTGCGCCGAGCAATTAAACACTACGACAGGAAGCGGTGGTCCCGCCATGCCCGACTTCACCGGTTCGCTCATCGACCACCTCAACATCGCGGTGCCCGACCTACCCCGCTCGCTGACCTTCTACGAGCCGGTGCTGGCCGTCCTCGGCATCGTCAAGCTGCTCGAGGTGCCCGCCGATCCGGCGGCCGGACAGCTGGAGATGCACGGGTTCGGGCGCCACCCCAAGCCGTTCTTCTGGCTGGTGGCGGACGGCGCCGTCGGTTCGAACATGCACCTGGCGTTCACGGCGGACGACCGGGCGACCGTGCGCGCCTTTTACGACGCAGCGCTCGCCGCGGGTGGCCGGTCGCTGCTCGAACCTGGGCAGCGCCCCGAATATCACGCCGACTACTACGGCGCGTTCGTCCTCGACCCGGACGGCGTCAACGTCGAAGCCGTGTGCCATCACCCCGAACAGCCCAGCAGTACGGCGCCCAGACCGTAGGCTTGCGGTGATGCGGCACTACTACTCGGCGGATGCGATCCGCGACGCCGAAGCGCCGCTGCTGCAACGCCTGCCCGACGGCGCCCTGATGCGGCGCGCCGCTCATGGGCTGGCCACCGCGATCGCCCGCGAACTGGTGCTGCGCACCGGTGGTGTCGCGGGGCGCCGGGTGTGCGCGGTCGTCGGCTCCGGTGACAACGGCGGCGATGCGCTGTGGGCGGCGGCCTTACTGCGGCGCCGCGGGGTGGCGGCCACCGCCGTCCTGCTCACCCCCGATCGCGCGCACCGTGCGGGTCTGGCGGCGTTCCGGCGCGCAGGCGGGCAGGTGGTCGAGCGGGTCCCGCCCGCAACCGATCTCGTGATCGACGGCGTCGTCGGGATCTCCGGCAGCGGCCCGCTTCGACCCGGCGCCGCCGAGGCGTTCGCCGCCGTCGACGCCGCAGGCACCCCCGTCGTCGCGGTCGATCTGCCGAGCGGGCTCGACGTCGCGACGGGCGCCGCCGACGGCGCCCACGTGCGCGCCGCGCTCACCGTCACCTTCGGCGGCTACAAACCCGTGCACGCCCTCGGCGACTGCGGCCGGGTCGAGCTGGTGGACATCGGCCTCGACCTGCCCGATGCCGTCGCCGCCGCTTTCGAGGCGGGCGACGTGCTGGCGCGCTGGCCGGTTCCCGGCCCCCGCGACGACAAGTACACCCAGGGTGTCACCGGCATCCTGGCCGGGTCGTCGACCTATCCGGGTGCGGCCGTGCTGTGCACGGGCGCCGCCGTCGCGGCGACCTCGGGAATGGTGCGCTACGCGGGCACGGCGGGCCAGCAGGTGCTAGCGCTGTGGCCGGAGGTGATCGCCACGCCGACCGCCCAGGAGGCCGGCCGCGTCCAGGCCTGGGTGGTCGGACCGGGGTTGGGCACCGACAGCGCAGGCGCCGCGGCCCTGGTGTTCGCACTGGACCAGGACCTGCCGGTGATCGTCGACGCCGACGGTCTGACCATCCTCGCCGCACACCCCGACCTGCTCGCCGACCGACGAGCGCCGACGGTGCTCACCCCGCACGCCGGCGAGTTCGCCCGGCTCGCGGGCTCGCCGCCCGGCGACGACCGCATCGCCGCCACCCGCAGGCTCGCCGACCAGTTCGGCGCGACCGTGCTGCTCAAGGGGAACGTCACCGTGATCGCCGAGCCGGGGTCCGCTGTGTATGTGAACCGCGCCGACGAATCCTGGGCTGCCACGGCAGGATCCGGCGACGTGCTGTCCGGGATGATCGGCGCGCTGCTGGCGGCGGGGCTGCCGCCCGGCGAGGCCGCCGCCGCGGCGGCCTTCGTGCACGCCCGCGCCGCCGGCGCCTCGGCGCTCGATCCAGGACCGCACCCGGCGCCGACGTCGGCGTCGCGCATCCTTGCCCACATCCGGACCGCACTGGCCCAGCTGTAACTCGAGAGGAAACGCCATGTCGCGCAGGCACAAGCCCGCCCCCCACATCGCTCCCGCGTACACCGGCCGGCTGGCGATGGCGCCGGTGCCGTCACTGCGCATGCCCGAGGAGTGCCTCGATCCGCAGTCGGCGTACCGGTTCATCCACGACGAGTTGATGCTCGACGGCAGCTCCCGGCTCAACCTCGCGACGTTCGTCACCACGTGGATGGACCCCGAGGCCGAGAAGCTGATGGCCGAGACGTTCGACAAGAACATGATCGACAAGGACGAGTACCCGGCGACCGCGGCCATCGAGCAGCGCTGCGTGTGCATGGTCGCCGACCTGTTCCATGCCGAGGACCTGCGCGACGACGAGCCGGCCAGCGCCGTCGGGGTGTCGACGATCGGGTCGAGCGAGGCGGTGATGCTGGCGGGGCTGGCGCTGAAATGGCGGTGGCGTCAGCGCAACGACGATTGGAAGGGCCGTACCCCGAATCTGGTGATGGGCGCCAACGTCCAGGTGGTGTGGGAGAAGTTCTGCCGCTACTTCGACATCGAGCCGCGCTACCTGCCGATGGCCGAGGACCGCTACGTCATCACCGCCGAGCAGGTGCTGGAGCACGTCGACGAGGACACCATCGGCGTGGTGGCGATCCTGGGCACCACCTACACCGGTGAGCTCGAGCCGATCGGCGAGATCTGCGCCGCCCTCGACGAACTCGCGACAGGGTCCCGCAAGCTCGACATCCCCGTGCACGTGGACGCCGCCAGCGGCGGGTTCGTGGTCCCGTTCCTGCACCCTGATTTGGTGTGGGACTTCCGGCTGCCGCGGGTGGTGTCGATCAACGTCAGCGGCCACAAGTACGGACTGACCTATCCCGGCATCGGTTTCGTGGTGTGGCGCAGCGCCGAGCACCTGCCCGAGGAACTGGTGTTCCGGGTGAACTACCTGGGCGGTGACATGCCGACGTTCACGCTGAACTTCTCCCGGCCCGGCAACCAGGTGGTCGGCCAGTACTACAACTTCATCCGGCTGGGCAGGGCCGGGTACACGCAGGTGATGCATTCCCTGTCACACACCGCGCGGTGGCTCGGCGACCAGTTGCGCGACAGTGAGCACTTCGAGCTGATCACCGACGGCTCGGCCATCCCGGTGGTGAGCTTCCGGCTCAAGGGCGATCCCGGCTACACCGAATTCGACGTGTCACAGGCGCTGCGGGGCTACGGGTGGCAGGTCCCGGCCTACACCATGCCCGAGGGCGCCGAGAACGTCTCGGTGCTGCGGGTGGTGGTGCGCGAGGGCTTCTCGACCGACCTCGCCAGAGCGCTGCGCGACGACATCGTGACCGTGCTGGGGCACCTCGACGCGCTCAAGCCCGACGGCCGGTTCGACGAGATCCAGCCCTTCGCGCACTAGTCCCGCGGGCGGCCCCGGCGGCGCCTCGGCGGCCTCTGGGACAATCGGTGACGAGATGACTGCGCCGCCGACCGACCTCACCACCACCGCGCAGGCGGTGGTGGACCTCGACGCGGTCGCCCACAACATCGCCGTGCTGCGCGAACGCGCCGGATCGGCGCAGGTGATGGCCGTCGTCAAGGCCGACGGGTACGGCCACGGCGCCGCTCCGGTGGGGCGCGCGGCGCTCGCCGCCGGAGCGGCCGAATTGGGCGTGGCCACCCTCGACGAGGCGCTGGCACTGCGCCGCGACGGCATCACCGCGCCCGTGCTGGCCTGGTTGCACGCGCCCGGCGCCGACTTCGCCCCCGCCGTGGCGGCCGACGTCCAGATCGCGGTGTCCTCGGTGCGTCAACTCGACGACCTCCTCGGCGCGGTCCGCCGCACCGGGCGCACCGCCACCGTCACGGTCAAGGCCGACACCGGACTGAGCCGCAACGGTGTCAGCCCGGCCGAATACCCGGCGCTGCTCGACGCGCTGCGCAGGGCGCAGGCCGACGACGCGATCCGGTTGCGGGGGCTGATGTCGCATCTCGCCCTCGGCGATGAACCGGACAACCCGGTCAACGACCGGCAGGCCCGGCGGTTCACCGAGATGCGGGAGCTGGCGCATGACCGCGGAGTCCGCTTCGAGGTGGTGCACCTGTGCAATTCGCCGGCGGCGCTGACCCGTCCGGACCTGGCCTACGACCTGGTTCGGCCGGGCATCGCCGTCTACGGCCAGACGCCGATCCCGCAGCGCGGCGACATGGGGCTGCGGCCGGCCATGACGCTCACCTGCCCGGTCGCGATGGTCCGCAGCATCACCGCCGGCGACGGTGTCTCCTACGGCCACACCTGGATCGCCGAGCGTGACACCACCGTCGCACTGCTGCCGATCGGCTACGCCGACGGCGTGTTCCGCAGCCTGGGCGGCCGCCTCGACGTGCTGATCAACGGACGGCTGCGTCGCGGCGTCGGCCGCATCTGCATGGACCAGTTCGTCGTCGACCTCGGCCCGGGTCCGGTGGACGTCGCCGAGGGTGACCGCGCCATCCTCTTCGGCCCGGGCGACGCCGGGGAACCGACCGCGCAGGACTGGGCCGAGCTGCTCGGCACCATCAACTACGAGGTCGTCACCAGTCCGCGGGGCCGGGTCGCCCGGGTGTATCGCGGCGGACCGCAGGCGGTTTCGGCCCGGTGACCGGCGACGAGGCACGCAGGCGCGGACGTCTGCGCGGCGCGCGCTGGCTGGCAGGGGCGGCGGGCCTTGCGGCCGTCGGCGGGCTCGCCGGTTCGACGGTGATGAGGTCGCTGACCCGGCGCGTCACCGACGACGACCCGCACCTCGACGAGGACTTCGAACTCCTCGACGCCGACCGCAGTTCGGTGGTGACCACGTCGGACGGGGTGCCGCTGGCGGTTCGCGAGACCGGGCCGCTGGACGCGCCGCTGACGGTGGTGTTCGCGCACGGCTTCTGTCTGCGCATGGGCGCGTTCCACTTCCAGCGCGCCCGCCTGGCCGAGCAGTGGGGGCCGCAGGTCCGGATGGTGTTCTACGACCAGCGCGGCCACGGCCAGTCCGGTGCGGCGCCACCGGACACCTACACCGTCACCCAGCTCGGTCAGGACCTCGACACCGTGCTGGCCGTGACGGCGCCGAAGGGCCCGGTGGTGCTCGTCGGACATTCGATGGGCGGGATGACCGTGCTGTCGCACGCCCGCCAATTCCCGCAGCGCTATCCCACCCGCGTCGTCGGCGCCGCACTCATCTCCTCAGCCGCCGAGGGAGTTTCGCGTTCGCCACTGGGCGAGATCCTGAAGAACCCGGCCCTGGAGGCGGCGCGGTTCGCGGCGCGGTACGCACCCGGGGCCGTCCACCGCACCCGCGGCGCGGCGCGCGCGGTGATCGGCCCGGTGCTGCGGGCGGCGTCCTACGGCGACGAGAAGATCAGCCCGAGCGTCGTCGCGTTCTCCGAGCGGATGATGCACGACACCCCGATCGCCACCCTGGTCGAATTCCTGCACGCGCTGGAGGTGCACGACGAGACCGCGGGCCTCGCGACGCTGGCCAAGGTGCCCACTCTGATCGCCTGCGGTGACCGCGACCTGCTGACCCCGATGGAGTACTCGCAGGAGATGGCCGCGGCGCTGCCGAAGTCCGAGCTGGTGATCGTCGGCGGCGCAGGTCATCTGGTTCAACTCGAGGAGCCGGAGACCATCGACGACGCGCTGGTGCGGCTCGTCGAGCGCGCCACGCCCTCCAAGCTCGTCGCTCTCGGGCGGCGGCTGCGGGAGCGGGCCCGGCCCCATGGCTGAGCGGTCGGGCGGGACGGCGGAACTGGCCACCGCCGAGGACACCGTCGCCCTCGGTGCGCGGCTGGGCGCACAGTTGCGCGCCGGCGACGTGGTGGTGCTGTCGGGACCGCTGGGTGCAGGAAAAACCGTGCTGGCCAAGGGGATCGCGCAGGCGATGGACGTCGACGGGCCGGTCACCTCGCCCACCTTCGTGCTGGCCCGCGTACACCGGGCGCGACGGCCGGACGCACCCGCGATGGTGCACGTCGACATGTACCGGCTGCTCGACCATCCCGGTGCCGACCTGCTGGCCGAGCTCGACTCACTGGACCTCGACACCGATCTCGACGATGCCGTTGTGGTCGTCGAGTGGGGTGAGGGTCTGGCCGAGCGGCTCTCCGAGCATCACCTCGGCATCCGCCTCGAACGCAGTGCGCACACCGAGGCCCGCAGCGCGGTGTGGCAGTGGAGCGCGCAGTGAGCACGCTGATCCTGACCATCGACACCGCCACCCCCGCGGTGAGCGCCGGTGTGGTGCGCCGATCGGGTGCCGAGGTGACCGTGCTCGCCGAGCGCGTCACCGTCGACGCCCGCGCGCACGCCGAACAGCTGACCCCGAACGTGCTCGCCGCACTGCGCGACGCGGACGTCGGGGTCGACGCGCTCGACGCCGTGGTCGTCGGCTGCGGACCGGGACCGTTCACCGGGCTGCGGGTCGGCATGGCGAGCGCCGCCGCCTACGGTCACGCGCTGGGCATCCCGGTGCGCGGGGTGTGCAGTCTGGATGCGATCGGTGTGGACGCCTCCTCCGCCCCGGATCTCCTGGTGGTCACCGACGCCCGGCGCCGCGAGGTGTACTGGGCGCGCTACCGCAGTGGCGTGCGGACCGACGGCCCCGCGGTCAGCGCACCGGCCGACGTGCCCGCCGGTGCCGGCGCCGTGGCCGGTTCACCGGAGCATGCCGCGCTGTTCGACCTGCCGCGACTCTCTCCGGTGTACCCGTCGCCGGCCGGGCTGGTCCGCGCCGTCGACGACTGGGACGCCGAGCCCGAGCCGCTGGTGCCGCTGTATTTGCGCAGGCCCGACGCGAAGCCCCCGACGGCGCGGCGATGACCGTCGTCTACGGCCCGCTGCAGCCTGAGGACGCTGCGCGGTGCGCGGAACTGGAGTCCCTGCTGTTCCCGGGCGACGACCCGTGGCCGGCGCAGGCGTTCCGCACCGAATTGGCCGCCAGGCACAACCACTACGTCGCGGCGCGCGTGGACGACACACTCGTCGGCTATGCCGGGATCGCCCGGCTGGGCCGAAAAGCGCCGTACGAGTACGAGATTCACACCATCGGTGTCGATCCCGAATACCAGGGCAGGGGCATCGGCCGCCGGCTGCTGGACGAGGTGCTGGTGCACGCGGGCGACGGTGTGGTGTTCCTCGAGGTGCGCACGGACAACGACCCGGCGATCGGGCTGTACACCAGTTCCGGCTTCGTCGTGGTGGGCCTGCGCAAACGGTATTACCGGGTCAGCGGCGCCGACGCCTATACGATGAGGCGCGATCCGCCATGACCATCATCTGTGCCATCGAGAGCTCCTGCGACGAGACCGGTGTCGGTGTCGCCGAGCTGACCGACGACGGCGCCGTCCGGCTGCTCGCCGACGAGGTGGCGTCCAGCGTCGACGAGCACGCCCGGTTCGGCGGCGTGGTGCCCGAGATCGCGTCCAGGGCGCACCTCGAGGCGCTCGGCCCGACGATGCGCCGGGCCCTGGAAACCGCCGGTGTGCGCAGACCCGACGTCGTGGCGGCCACCATCGGACCGGGTCTGGCCGGGGCGCTGCTCGTGGGGGTGGCGGCGGCCAAGGCCTACGCGGCCGCCTGGCAGGTGCCGTTCTACGCCGTCAACCACCTCGGCGGTCACCTCGCCGCCGACGTCTACGACCACGGCCCGCTGCCCGAGTGCGTCGGGCTGCTGGTGTCCGGCGGGCACACCCATCTGCTGCATGTCCGGTCACTCGGCGAGCCGATCCTGGAACTGGGCAGCACGGTCGACGACGCGGCGGGGGAGGCCTACGACAAGGTCGCGCGCCTGCTCGGGCTCGGCTACCCCGGCGGCAGGGTGCTCGACGAGCTGGCGCGTGAGGGCGACCGCGCGGCTGTCGCGTTCCCGCGCGGGATGACCGGCCCCCGCGACGATCCGTACGCGTTCAGCTTCTCCGGGCTCAAGACCAGTGTCGCCCGCTATGTGGAGAGCCACCCGGAGGCGGCGCAGGCCGACGTCGCGGCCGGCTTCCAGGAAGCCGTCGCCGATGTGCTGACCCTCAAAGCGGTGCGGGCCGCCACCGAGCTCGGGGTGTCCACGCTGCTCATCGCCGGCGGGGTGGCGGCCAACTCCCGGCTGCGTGAGCTCGCCGAAGAGCGTTGCGCCGCAGCCGGACTGACCCTGCGCGTGCCGCGCCCCCGGCTCTGCACCGACAACGGCGCGATGATCGCCTCGTTCGCCGCGCACCTGATCGCCGCGGGTGCGGCGCCCTCGCCGCTAGACGTCGCCAGCGATCCGGGTCTGCCGGTGGTCAAGGGTCAGGTGGCGTGAGCGACGAGGTCGGCCTTCGCCGCCGCCGCACACCTGTTGGTGGATCCGCGAACATCTGACGGCCGGTGCGGCAGACTCGCTGCCGTGCACTACGACCTGCGGTTGAGACCTGCACAGCCGGCGACACCCGCGCCGGACGCCTTCGAGATCCACCGCCGGCACGTCTCCGCGAGCGAGCACCGCGACGGCTTGTCGCTCGCGTTCGTGCACGAAGGCCTCGGCGGCTACCCGTTGTTGTTGGTGCACGGTTACCCCGAGACGAAGCGGATCTGGTGGCGCAACATCGGTCCGCTGGCCGCGGCCGGCCACGAGGTGATCGCGCCCGATCTGCGCGGCTTCGGCGACTCCGATCTCTCGGCCGACGACGTCTACGACCTCGCGGCGTGGAGCCGTGACCTGTACCTGCTCGTGCACGACGTGCTCGGTCACGAGCGTTGCGGCGTCGTCTGCGGTGACCTCGGCGGTGCGGTCGCCGTCGACATGCTGCACCGGTACCCCGGATTCGTCGACAAGCTCGTCTACTTCAACACGGTGCCGCCGTTCGTGTTCGACGACTTCGTCGCGGCGGGCATCGACGTCGCATCGATAACAGCACTCGGCGACGGACCGACCGCCGATTACCGCCACCTGCAGGGTGTGACACCGGATGCGCTGGCCGCGGAACTCGATTCACCGGCCAAACGCAGGCGGTACATCGGCGGAATGTACGGCCACCGGCTGTGGGCGTCGCCGGGTACGTTCAGCGCCGCTGACATTGACTTCATGGCCGAACCGTTCGCCACCGAGGAGCGGATGCGTGCCGGCTGGGCGTGCTACCAGCTGATGCACGGCAGGCCGATGAGTGAGCCGCCGATCCTGGACCGCAAGGTCGACGTGCCGACGCTGATCCTCTACGGCATGGACGACCACGTCATCGGGCCGGATTTCCTGCACACCTGCGAGGTGGCGTTCACCGACCGCGCCGGGCCGGTCGTGGTGCCGGGTGCGGGCCACTTCCTGCAGTGGGAGCGGGCGGACCTGCTCAATCCGCTGGTGACCGCGTTCTTCGGTGACCTTCGCGTTCACCATTCACGGTAGGCACTACCCGAGCCTTGAGTGCTAGCACTCGCATGTATAGAGTGCTAGGTGGCAGGCGGCCAACCCCCTGCGCCGGCACCCGCGACGACGGCGCACGGACCCGGACGCATGCCGAACACCTGGTAATACACAGGTCCGGGGTGTGCCCGGATCTACACCCGAAATAGTGGAGGGCTCCATCGTGGCGAGCGTGAACATCAAGCCACTCGAGGACAAGATCCTCGTACAGGCCAATGAGGCCGAGACCACGACCGCTTCCGGTCTGGTCATCCCCGACACCGCCAAGGAGAAGCCTCAGGAAGGCACCGTCGTCGCTGTCGGCCCCGGCCGCTGGGACGAGGACGGCGAAAAGCGTATCCCGCTGGACGTCTCGGAAGGTGACACCGTCATCTACAGCAAGTACGGCGGCACCGAGATCAAGTACAACGGCGAGGAATACCTCATCCTGTCGGCGCGCGACGTGCTGGCAGTCGTCTCCAAGTAGTGACGTGTTCCGCCCCGGAGATCCCCGTGCAGACGGGTGATGTCCGGGGCGGCATGCGTTCCTCTCGTCTTTCACACCCCTTTTCTTTTCACGACATCCGTCTTTTCAAGCAGGAAGCAGTTCTATGAGCAAGCAGATTGAGTTCAACGAGACTGCGCGCCGGGCAATGGAGGTCGGCGTCGACAAGCTCGCCGACGCCGTCAAGGTGACACTGGGCCCGCGCGGCCGCCACGTGGTGCTGGCCAAGTCCTGGGGCGGCCCGACCGTCACCAACGACGGTGTCACGATCGCGCGCGAGATCGACCTCGAGGACCCGTTCGAGAACCTGGGCGCACAGCTGGTCAAGTCGGTGGCCACCAAGACCAACGACGTCGCGGGCGACGGCACCACCACCGCGACGGTGCTGGCGCAGGCGCTGGTGAAGGCCGGGCTGCGCAACGTCGCGGCCGGCGCCAACCCGATCGCGCTCGGCGCCGGGATCAGCAAGGCCGCCGACGCTGTGTCCGAGGCGCTGCTGGCCGCGGCCACCCCCGTCAGCGACAAGAAGGCGATCGCCCAGGTCGCCACCGTCTCCTCGCGCGACGAGGAGATCGGTGAGCTGGTCGGCGAGGCCATGACCCGCGTCGGCGCCGACGGCGTCGTCACGGTCGAGGAGTCCTCGACGCTGAACACCGAGCTCGAGGTGACCGAGGGCGTCGGCTTCGACAAGGGCTTCGTCTCGGCCTACTTCGTCACCGATTTCGATTCGCAGGAGGCCGTCCTCGAGGACGCCCTGGTGCTGCTGCACCGCGACAAGCTCAGCTCGCTGCCCGACCTGCTCCCGCTGCTGGAGAAGGTCGCCGAGGCGGGCAAGCCGCTGCTGATCATCGCCGAGGACGTCGAGGGCGAGGCGCTGTCGACGCTGGTGGTCAACGCCATCCGCAAAACGCTCAAGGCCGTCGCCGTCAAGGCGCCGTTCTTCGGCGACCGCCGCAAGGCGTTCCTGGAGGACCTCGGCATCGTCACCGGCGCGCAGGTGGTCAACCCCGACGTCGGCCTGGTGCTGCGGGAGGCCGGCCTCGACGTGCTGGGTTCGGCGCGGCGCGTGGTCGTCGACAAGGACAGCACCGTGATCGTCGACGGCGGCGGCGGCGCGGAGGCCATCGCCGACCGGGCCAAGCAGCTGCGGTCGGAGATCGAGTCCACGGACTCGGAATGGGACCGCGAGAAGCTCGAGGAGCGGCTGGCGAAGCTGGCCGGCGGTGTCGCGGTGATCAAGGTCGGTGCTGCCACCGACACCGACATGAAGAAGCGCAAGGAAGCCGTCGAGGACGCCGTGTCGGCGGCCAAGGCGGCGGTCGAGGAGGGCGTGGTCACCGGCGGCGGTGCCGCGCTGGTGCAGGCCCGCTCGGCGCTCGACGGTCTGCGCGGGTCGCTCACCGGCGACGAGGCGCTCGGCGTCGAGGTCTTCTCCTCCGCGCTGTCGGCTCCGCTGTTCTGGATCGCCACCAACGCCGGGCTCGACGGCGCCGTGGTGACCAACAAGGTGTCGGGTCTGCCGAACGGCCAGGGCTTCAATGCGGCCACGCTGACATACGGCGACCTGTCCGAGGACGGCATCGTCGACCCGGTCAAGGTGACCCGCTCCGCGGTGCTCAACGCAGCGTCGGTGGCGCGGATGATCCTGACCACCGAGACGGCGATCGTCGACAAGCCGGCCGAGGACGAGGATCACGGGCACGGCCATCACGGCCACGCCCACTAGATCAAGCACTGAGAAGGCGCCCCCGGTCCTTGTGACCGGGGGCGCTTTCGTTCGTCGGTGGGTGCCCAGCCCGTCGATGGTCGACATCTCGGCTCTGAGGGCGGATGCGGCCGAAACGTGCCACCATCGGCAGGTGGCACCGGATTTGCCGATAGGCAGTGCGCTGCCGGCTGAGAACCCCACCTCGCCGGCACCGACCGGGACATCGCCATGATTGCTCCGCGGCGACTGTCGGGCAGGTATGAACTCGGCGAGATCCTCGGCCTGGGTGGCATGTCCGAAGTCCATCTGGCCCGCGATCTGCGGTTGCATCGTGACGTCGCGGTCAAACTGCTACGTCTCGACCTGGCTGAGGACCCCAGCATCAATCTGCGGTTTCAGCGAGAAGCGCAGAACGCGGCATCGTTGAACCACCCTGCCATCGCCGCCGTCTACGACACCGGTGAGGTGCAGACGCCGAGCGGGACGCTGTCCTACATCGTGATGGAGTACGTCGACGGTGTGACATTGCGCGATTACGTGCGTACCCACGGTGCGATGCGCCAACGGCAGGCCATCGAGGTGATCGCTGATGCCTGTCAGGCGCTGAACTTCAGTCACCAGCGTGGGATCATCCACCGCGACGTCAAGCCGGCCAACATCATGATCGGCACGGCCGGCTCGGTGAAGGTGGTGGACTTCGGCATCGCCAAGGCGATCGCCGACAGCGACGTGGGCGTCACCCAGACCGGCGCGGTGATCGGCACCGCCCAGTACCTGTCGCCTGAACAGGCCCGCGGCGTTCGGGTCGACGCTCGGGCCGATGTGTACTCGCTGGGGTGCGTGCTCTACGAGATCGCCACCGGTGAACCACCTTTCGTGGGGGATTCGCCCGTCGCGGTCGCCTACCAGCATGTCCAGGTGGAGCCGGTTGCGCCGTCAGTGCTCAACAGTGAGGTCACGCCCGACCTGGACGCAGTGGTGCTCAAGGCGATGGCCAAGAATCCCGACAATCGATATCAGACGGCCGCAGAGATGCGCACCGACCTCGTTCGCGTGCATCGTGGTCTGACCCCGTACGCCTCGTCGGTGGGGACCGACGCCGCCGGCCACTCAGCCCTGGCCGGGTCGCCCGACACGATTCCGCCGACTGAGCAGTTGGCGACACAGCCGTCAGGTGACGGCAGGCGGCACGCAGGCCGGTCGACCAGGCGTTGGCTGACTGCGGTCGCGGTGCTGGCTGTGCTCACCATCGGGGGTGGGATCGGGATCAATCTTCTTGCAAGCGATTCCCGCGACGTGGCGGTTCCCGACGTGCACGGTAGGACTTCGGCCGACGCGGTCACCGTCCTGAAGAACGACGGCTTCAAGACCCGCATCCTGCAGAGCGCGGACGCGACCGTACCGCCCGGTCTCGTGATCAACACCGACCCCGACGCCGACACCGCGGTCGCCGCCGGGGAGGAGATCACGCTCAATGTGTCGACGGGTCCCGTCCCCGACGTGTCGACCGGTGCTGCGCAAGTAACGGTGCCGGAGGTGAGGTCGTTGACCTATGCCGATGCCGTCCGCGAGTTGACGGACGCAGGCTTCGGGCGGTTCCAGCAGGCGTCGTTACCGTCACAACCGGAGATGAAGGACCTTGTCGTGGGGACGAATCCCCCGGCCAACCGAATTGTCGCGACCACCACCGAGATCACCATCGTGCTGGGTTCCGGTCCCCTGGCTCCTGATCCCTGATCTCATGAGGGCAGCGGTACGCGCGTGATCAGGTCGTCGAGTGCGACCAGGTCCAGGTACGCGACGACGCGGGTCACCCGTTCGTTCGCCATAGTCATCACCCAGGCGTACTCGTTGACGTACGGCACGCCGTCGCGTGCGGTCGCGGTGCCCCGCCATCGCGCGACCACCTGGTCGTCGTCGGCGATCAACTCCTGCACATCGGCCTGGATCTGTCCGGTCAGCCGGTCCACGATCGGGGCGACGCCGTCGTCGAGGAACTGCTGCCGGCTGGTGTACGTGGTCGGTGCCGTCGCCCGCGCCACCGTCCAGGTCACGTCGTCGGCGAGGATCGCGTAGAAGGTCTCGGCGTCCCCGACACCGCGTGCGAAGGCCTCCCGCACGAGGTGGGTGTTGCGTTGTTTGGCATCGGCCTGCGGCGGTGCGGCGTCGGCGGTGGCACATCCCGCCGTGACGGCGGCCGCAGCGAGCAGTGCGGCGAAGGTTGTCCTGGTCCTGCGTCGATCGGTCATATCCGCAACGTAGCCAGGCGGTGGCGTCTCAGGCAGGGTGCGGTACTCCCTGGCTGGACACCACGGGCGCGGCAGTCATGGTCGGACGAGTAACAGCCGCGCGCCCATGGCGATATCGGCGCCGGCGCAAGCCGCGGCGTACGTAGGGGGCAGGCGGGTGATCGAGGCATCGTGGGTGAAGACCGCGTCATACACCGCGTGGGCCGCCCAGCCGACGCCCACGACGCGACGGGCGGTGCCGGCGGGCAGCCAGGTCGCGGCGCTTGCGACCGCGCACGCTGCGGTGAGCGTGATCGCCTCACGGGTGTCGATGCCCCACCGTCGACGCGACAGCGGATACACCGCGGCAGCCGCGACCAGGCCGACGGCCGCGACTGCCGTGCGCCTGCGCGGGAGGAATCGAGCCATCGCCATGTCGGCCGCGAGTGCGAACCCTGCGCCTTGAGCGAGCGGGCTCCACGCCTCGAAAGCATTGCTGCGAAACATAACTGAACCGTTCTGCTCGGTGGGCCGGTCTCGTCGTCACCTGCTCTGCATTCCTGGTATCCGGATAATGCTAAGCAACTGCACAGCACATGGGTCGGAATTGCCTCGACTCACGGCGGGGAATTCCTGGGCACGCTGCGACGCTGCCAATCCGTGTACGTACGTCGGCTGGAGGATGCATGAGTAGGCGTTACCCCGCGATCGCTTTCACCGACGACGTGCAGGCGGTGCAGCGCGAGCACGGCAGCGACCGGGTGTACGCCCGCAAGCGCATCACTGCCGGTGCGTCCGCCGAACCGGACCGGCTGACCGACGACGAAGCCGAGTTCCTGGCCGAGCGCGACGGGTTCTATCTCGCATCTGTCGGCGAGACCGGCTGGCCGTACGTGCAATTCCGCGGTGGGCCAGCGGGATTCGCGCGCGTCTTGGATCCCGGCACGATCGGCTGGGCGGACTTCCGCGGCAACCTGCAGTACATCAGCACAGGCAACATCGGAGGGAACGACCGGGTCGCGATCATCGCCATGGACTACGCCCGGCGGAGGCGGCTGAAGATCTTCGGGCACGCCCGGATCGTGACCGCCGAGGAGGATACGGAGTTGATCCGGTCCCTGGGCGACGCCGGATATGACGCGGTGGTCGAGCGCGCGGTCATCGTCAGCGTGGACGCGTTCGACTGGAACTGCCCCCAGCACATCACGCCCCGGTTCACCGTCGAGGAACTCGAGCCGGTACTCACAGATATGCGGCGACGGCTGGCCGTCCTGGAGGAGGAGAACGCCGCGCTCAAGTCAGAGCTTCGTACGGGTCGGTGACCGCCCTCAGCCGAACTCCAGCAGGGTGTAGGCGCCGCGGATCTGCTTGGTGAGTCGCAGTTGCCAGAAGGCGGGAAACAGTCTGTCGAACACCAGGCCCCGGCCGTGCGGCATCGGGAGGTCGTGCACGGCAAGGATTCCCGGCACCGTGCCGGCCAGCTCCGCCAGCTGGGAGGCCGACATGCTGAACGGCATCGGCGGGACACGGTACCTGCGCGAGGCCCGCATCCCGTTCGGCGCGAGCCGCTTCACCAGCACCGGCGGCAGGTCGAACATCATCTGCCCACCCGGGAAGCGGTTGGCGCACTCCCTGATGAGGCCCATGGCCTCCTCCGGCTGCAGATACATCAACAGGCCCTCGGCGGTGATGAAGACACCGTCGCTCGCGTCCACCTGATCCATCCACGTGTAGTCGAGGGCCGATTGCGCGATGCTGAGGATCCGTGGGGACGACGGCAGCAGTCTCCTGCGTAGTTCGACCACGGGCGGCAGATCGACGGTGACCCAACGGAATGTGGCATCGGGCAGCGCGCTGTTCAGGCGCCAGAAGCTGGTCTGCAGCCCTTCGGCGAGGGCGACGACCACCGCCGACGGACGCCGGGTCAGGTATCGGGCCGCGGCGCGGTCGAAGGCGAGGGCGCGGACGGCCGTCTCCTGACCTCGTCGACCGAACTTGCCGAAGTCGAAGTCGATGGCGTCGGCCAGCTGGATCGCCATCGGGTCGTCGATCACGGGGCTCGGGTGGCGGGCCTGGTACGCCCGGGCGTTCAGTGTGAGCAGGGCGGTCTCCGAGACTCCGGTCAACGAGCTGGCGTCGACCTGCTCGCCGTCTGCGCGGTTCACCGGAATCAACCTACCCGGCGGCCGGCGAGTCCGGCGGGATCGATGACGATGCCACCGGTGGCCGGATTCCGGCGGTGACTGACACTCTGGCCACTGGCTGCGGGCGGACCCGCTGACCACCATGAGGACATGACCAGCCGGCACAACGTCCCGTTGACCACCCGAGGCGCTCAGTGGGACCTTCCCGACTCCGACATCTCCTCAGCAGCATTGAAGCTGGTGTTCGACGTCTCACCGGCATTCCTCTCCAACCACTGCGTCCGCAGCTTCTTGTTCGCGCGCGAGCTCGCGTCCACCCCCGACCGACGCGGAGGGGACGGCCTCGACGAGGAGACCCTTTTCCTCGCCTGCCTGCTGCACGACCTCGGCATCACCGACTACGGGACGGGCGGTCAGCGATTCGAGGTCGACGGCGCCGACGCCGCTGCGCGGTTCCTTCGCGACCACGGCATCGCCGAGGACCGGATCGTCACCGTGTGGCAGTCCATCGCCCTGCACACCAGTCTCGGCCTCGCGCAACGGTTCGGAGACGTGCAGTCACTCGCGTTCTCCGGTATCTCGCTCGACATCGACGGTATGGACAAGGGCCGACTCGCCCCGGGTTTCGCCGAGCGGGTCCATGACGCGTGGCCGCGCGACGACCTCGGATACGCGATCGCCCGAGCCATCGACCGCGGCATCCAGGCCGATCCGATGAAGGCGCCGCCCTTCACGTTTCCCGCGCACGTGCACGAATTGTTCAACGGCAGATCGCTGACATTCTTCGATGTGATCGCGAACTCCGGCTGGGGGGATCGACCGCCGCAGGAGTGACGCTCGAGGCGATCCTGTGAATTCCGCGCAAACGCAGGCGTTCTCCGTCCGGATGGCTAGGTTTCCAGTCATGAGAAGGCATCTGGCGCGCACGGTCGTGGCGATGGCGGCGCTGACCTTGCTGACGGCATGCGCGGGATCGCCCGTGGGCACCAGCACGGAACCCGCGACCGGCAACATGAAGGACGCCGCCGGCGCACCGGCGCCCCAGAACGGGCCGCCGCAGGAGCTGACCGAGCAGCGCGACGTCGTCAAGACCGCCTCCATGACGATCACCGTGGCAAGCACATCGGAAGCCGCCGACAAGGCGGCGGTGATCGTCGAGAACGCCGACGGGCGGGTCGACAGCCGTTCCGAGGATTCCGGCTCGGGGCAGGGCCGGGCGCTCACCTCGATCGTGCTGCGGGTGCCCGCGCCGAAATTGGACGGTGTGGTGCGCGAACTCAAGACGCTGGGCACCGTTCAGACCGCCGAGACCCGGTCGGAGGACGTGACCGCTCAACGCGTCGATCTCGACGCGCGGATCAAAGCTCTGCAGACGTCGGTCGACCGACTGTTGACGATCATGCGTGACGCCAGGGATCCCGAGGCGCTCATCGCCGCCGAGAACGCCCTGTCGCAACGCCAGGCCGATCTGGACAGCCTGCGGGCACAGCGCGATCAGCTCGGCGACCGGATCGACTACAGCACCGTGGACGTCACGTTCGTCGCCGAGCGGGTCGGCGGGCCGTCGCCGCAGCAGTACCAGGGATTCCTCGGCCAGGTCGAACGGGGATGGGACGCATTGGTCTCGGTGACCGGGACGCTGTTCCTGCTCGTCGGCCTGCTGCTGCCGTGGCTGGCTGTGCTCGCCGTGTTCGCACTGGCCGGCTACGCACTCATCCGGGTGGTGCGGTCGCGCCGATCGTGAAGCCGGACGGCGCACACCGAGCCGTCATTCGGTGGCGGGTGCCTCGAGGGTCATCAGGTAGTGGTCGACGGGTGCGCGCGTCTGGTCCGATGTCTGGAGCAGGCTCGGCAGCGTGTCGACCAGTGTCTGCGCCACGACGTGCAGCTTGATGTTCAGTTCCTGGGAGCGCCATCTCAACACCGCGAAGGCGGCGTCGGCGGTGAGGTCGTAGATGGCCATCAGCATGCCCTTGGCGATGTCGATCGACTCACGGTGGGCGACGATGACCTCGAGTTCCTCGTTGATCGTCTCCTGGACCTGAGCGTGGACGCTCGCCGTGATGTCGATGTAGAAGCCACGGGTGGCCACGATCCGCTTGTCGTCGTCGGTGACGGCTTCACCGACGACCACGACGTTGCGCGTGGTGCCGTCCTTGGCGATGATGCGGTGCCTACTGCTGAACGGCGCCGACGTCTGCTGCAGCAGTGCGCGCACCTTCGCCAGGTCGTCGGGGTGCTTGTGGCTGAGGACGAGTTCGGTGGTGGGTGTCACCTCGCCTGGCTCGTAGCCGTGCATCCGTGCCACGGTGTCCGACCACGTCCAGGTGTCGGTGAGGTAGTGGTATTGGAAACGCCCGACCCGCTGTGGGGGTCCGCCCATCAGGGCGCGGTCGAGGCGACTCGCGGCCTGGCCGTCGACGCCCATCTCGGCAGCATCGGCGGCCGCCTGGCTCGTGAAGCCGCTGCTCGTTTTCTTTGAAGCCTTGGTGGCCATGTTCCGAGATTAGGCCAAGCCGGATGGCGATCGACGCCGGCGTCAGAAATTGGCCGCCTGGTGCGGTAGGCACGGGCGAGCGCTGCTTTCTCAACGAGAGGGTTGATCCCGTACCCACCTCATAGCGAGCCTGTCAACGCAACCGCGTTGCACCCGCCACTCCACTGAGTATGCCCTTACCCGGGTGGATCAAACCCCGGGGCTCAGCCGCCGACGGCGGGCCGCAGGAAGTCGCCGGTCACCTTGATCGCGGGCGCCGAGGTGTTCCCGCCGACCACGAGCGTCGCGAAGGCGATGTCGTCGACGATGCCCGCGAACCAGCCGTGCGAACTCGTGTTGTCGCCGAACTCGGCGGTCCCGGTCTTGCCGCCCAGCCCGGGGATGTCGCGCAGCTCGCTCGCGGTGCCGTCGGCGACCGTCTGACGCATCATCGCCCGGAGGCTGTCGACGATGGCCGGGGGAATGGGCTTCGACTCGGTGTCCGCCGTGGTCTCCTCGCCGACGACGAGTGTCGGCGTGATCGTCGACCCGTGCCCGAGGCTGGCCTCGGCGACCGCCAGGCCGAACGGGCTCACGGTCACCGTGCCCTGACCGATTCCGTTCTCCACCTTCTGCGCCGGGGTGTCGGCGCTGGGCACGTTGCCCGTGATGGTGGTGAGGCCCGGGATGACGTAGTCCACGCCGATGCCGAACAGTTTCGCCATGTCGGGCAGCGCGTTCGCGGGCAGCTGGTCGGACAGCACCGCCATGGTGGTGTTGCACGAGCGGGCGAACGCCGTCGTCAACGGCACGGTGCCCAGGTCGAATTCGTCGTCGTTCGGGATCGTGCGGTCCTCGACCGTGACCCGACCGGGGCAGGCCTGCGGGCTGTCGGGTGTCGCGATGCCCGCCTCGAGCGCCGCCGCCGTGGTGATGGTCTTGAACGTCGAGCCGGGCGGATACGTGCCCGAGAACGCTATAGGCCCTTGCGCATCGGCGGGTGCGTTCTGCGCGGCGGCCAGGATGCCACCGGTGCCGGCTGAGATCGCCACCACGACGGCGGGCCGGGATTCCGCGGCGACGGCCGCCTGCGCCAATAACTGCAGGCGGGTGTCCAGGGTGGTGCGGATCGGCGGCGTGTCCCTGGCCGGCGTCGAAGTCAGGTCGTAGGTGGGCTGACCCTGGGCGTCGACGAGGGCCACCGACCACCCGGCGGCCGCATCGATCGCCGCGCGCCAGGCATCATCCAGGCCGCTGATCACCGGCGAGGACAGCTCGCGGTTGGCGGTGAGCAGCGCACCCTGCTCGGTGACCGTGACGCCCGGGATCTGGGCCAGCTGATCGCGAACCACGGCCAGATCGGCTTCCCGTAGTCGGATCACCGTGACGGCGTCGTCCTGCGTGGCTGCGAACTGTTCGGCGATGGTGGCGTCGGTGATGGTCGGTGCGAACTGCTGTAGCAGCGGCGCCAGGGTGGCCGCCGAGGCCAGGTTGTCCCGGCGCAGGTCGACCACGCCGACGGTCTGCCATGTCATCAGCGGCTGGCCGTCGCGATCGGTGACGGGGGTGAGGAAGTTCTTGTCGTCGCTGTACTGGAAGTGCATGCCCGCGGCCAGGTCCGGGTGCAGCACCGTCGGCGCCCACTGCACCCGCCACTCGTCGCCGGACTGCGTCGCGGTCGCGGTCGCGTCGTACCGGAAGTTCCGCTCGGGTCCGAACGTCCACGAGTAGTTCAGCGTTGCCTGGTGGGTGTCCTCGGACACGTCGCCGACGTCGACGGTCACCGTGGTGTCCTCCGGCACGCCGTCGAACATCGACGTGATGGCCGGCGCGGCCGCCGCCTGGTCGGTGGTGCCGGCCGCCGCGGCGGCGGCGTCCTTGCGTTGCAGCGCATCGGCGAATGCCTGCAACGCGTCCTTCGGGTCGCTGCCGGTGAACAGCGAACACCCCGTCGACGCGGACCACAGGACACATACGAGCAGCAGGAGTGCGAAACGTCGAGTCATGGCACCACGAGGGTAACCATGACGCCGTGCGGCGCCGCCTAGGCTTCGAGACGCGCCCGGACGCTCGCGAGGCGCTGCTGCAGCGTCGCCTCGTCGACCACGCCGCGCGCCAGCAGCGAGTGCGCGAGCGCCATCAACTGGTTCTCGGGGTAGGGCAGATCCGCGTACCGGCTCGCCGAGAGGGCGTCCTCCTCGTCGCGGCGTTCCTTGAAGTTCGGCACATTCGCGTCGCACGCCGCCTGGTCGAGCGCGTCGCAGAGGCCGTCGAGGCTGGTCTTCCACGGGGGCACCGGATTCTCGACGCCGTACTTGGCGGCCATCCGCGGCCACACCTGGTTGCGCTCGACGATCTCGTCCAGGACAGCGCTTCTGACCTCGTCGACGGGTTGTGATTCAGGCACGGTGGACACGATGGGTTCTCACTCGGCCGGAATCGGATGCGTCGCCGGACGGGTCTTGGTGATGACGTTGGTGGTCACGCCCGCCTTGGGCAGCGCCACCCCGATCAGGCAGTCGCGGGTGATGATCTCGGCCAGCTGGTCTTCGCTCCAGCCCTCGGTGCCCTCGGGCTGCATGGGCATCACCATGAACCGGTGCTTCTGGTTGGAGTCCTGCACCCGGACCTCGACGTCGTCGGGCAGGTACAGGCCGAATTCGGCGAGCACCGGGCGGGGCCACCGGACGAGGCGGCGGCGGTAGTTCGGGGTGCGGTACCACTCGGGGGAGTTGCCCAGGATGGGCCGCGGGTAGCACGAGCACAGCGCGCACACGATGACGTTGTGCAGAGTCGGTGTGTCGGCGAGGATCTCGAACGCCGTGAAGTCGCTGGGCGTGCCGAAGCCGGTCGGCTCCATCCAGTCGACGCCGCACTCCTTGCTGGCGGTCATCGGTTCGGTGAGTGCCAGCTGCTTGAAGTCGGGGTCCAGCCACGCCCTGGCCACCAGGCGCGCCGCGGGCGTGGGACCGATCTGCTCGGCGAACTCGGTGAAGCGACGATGCTCCTCGGCGGTGAAGATGCCCTTCTCGATGCACAACTCGCGCAGCGCGATCTCGAGGACCTCGAAGTCGGTGACTTCGTCCACCATCGGCTTGACCGTCCGGTCGTGGTCGTGGTCGTGGTCGTGGTCGTGGTCGTGAGACATGTATGGATTCCCTCTCGAAAACCGGCAGTCAGTGGGCGGATTCGAGCCAGCGCTCGGGCAGCTCGGTGCGCAGTGTGTCGGTGGCGGTTCCGGTGTAGCCGTCCCACAGCTCGGACATGTTGAACTGGACCACGTAAAACCATTCGGGCTTGGCGTCCTCGCGGTCCCAGGTCTCGTCCTCCGCGGCGGGACTCTCGTAGGCGACCGAGGCGATCTCGCCGGTGGCGCCGCGGCAGTATTCCGGTGTGCGGGTGTAGAAGATCACCGGCAGTTCGCGCACCGTGACCCGGTCGCCCACCTTGAATCCCGGCTCGCCGGCCAGACCGGAGTACTTCTGTGGATCACCTTTGCCGACAGCGTCTTTGTGGTGGCTGTTCCGTTTCACCTGGGACCCGTCGCCCTCGGACTTCGGCTGCGCCTCGAGCTTCCTACCGTCGAGGCCACCGGCGTACCGCGAGGACACCTCGGCCATCCGCTCGCTGATCTCACCGAGCGCCAGGTGATGCTTCTCCACCAGGATGCGGGCGACGGCAAGCAGCCACCGGCCGTAGTAGGGCAGGCCGAGATACTCGGCCCGGCCCACGTCCACGTTGCCGATGCGGCGCCGTTCCTCCGACAGCCAGATGCCGCGCCATGCCAGCACCTCGCAGATGACGTAGGTGAGTTCCTCCCACTGCTCGTACTCCTTGTTCACGAATTCTTCGGGCGCGCAGGGCTCTCCACCGACATCGTGAACGGGCTTGAGGTAAGCCGTGATCCGGGCATGGTCGAGCAGGTCGGGAGTGGGGGCGTCCGGGAGCTCGGGGTAGGCGGACTTCAGTCGCGACACCAGTTCGAGCTGCGCTACGCGTTCGGCTGCCGTGCTCATGGGGGCTCCCTTCATCGCGCCATGGTGTGGCGGGATGTCGAAGTACCGATCGTCGCGACTCAATCTAGTGGCGCGCGCCCGCGAGATGTGGGCTTTTCGGCGCGTTCTCCGCAGGGAGGCCGGGGTCCGGACACGGCGAGGCCCCACCCCGGTTTCCCGGAATGGGGCCTCCTCGAAGTCTTCTCTACGCCGTGCGGCGGATGCCGCGTTTGAGCAGCAGTTCGCGTTCCGCCTCGCTCAAACCGCCCCAGATGCCGTAGGGCTCGCCGACCGCCAACGCGTGGGACCGGCACTGTGCGATCACCGGACAGCTCCGGCACATCTCCTTGGCACGCATCTCCCGTTGGGCGCGGGCGCGACCGCGCTCGCCATCGGGATGGAAGAACACCGACGAATCGACGCCTCGGCAAAGGCCCTGCATTTGCCAGTCCCAGATGTCGGCATTGGGTCCGGGCAGCTGCTGCGGCTGTGGCATGGGTAAAACCCCTCTCTACACACTCTTGTGGAGAACGCGGGAGCGCGTGAGTTGTGGAACCGATCCGAGCTCGTGTCGCCGATGACTACTCGTGCACACAAAGTAGGGGTGCGCCAGAAATTCCGTCAATAGCCTGCACGTGTGCTCAATGACATAATCGCAGCTCGAGAATTTACGTCACGTTCATTGTTGTGACCTGTGGGTAGCGCGGAAGGTGGTAGCGAATCACCTTCGACCAGTGCGCTTCACGCGTTTCCGCAGATCGGGTTCGCCGGTTCTGCCCATGTTTCGCGGCACACCGGCGAGTACCGTAACGCCGCCGTAACCCGTGCACCATCAACTGTTAACCGCGGCTGATCCGGATCGTCGACGAATTTGCCGCAACGACCCCCGCGGTGTGCTTGATACCGTCGCCGAGCGATGACGACGACCCCAGCGACCGCTCTCCGGCTCGCCGCGTTCGGCGCCGACCCGGGCCGCTGGCCGCTGCCGCCCGCCGCGAGTCCGGCCGACCGGTGGCTGCGCGCGGTCGCCGCGGGCGGGCAGGGCCGCTACGGTGCGGCGCTGGCCGACCTCGCGGTCGTGTGCCGGTCGCCGGGCGGGCCGGTGGTGTCCCTCGCGCACAGCACGCGGGCATCGTTTCTTCGTCAACTCGGTGGACATCGCCACGCCCGGCGCTGGGACGGCACCGCGCTGGCCCTGGCGGGCGGCGATCCCGAGGCCCGTGCCGACGCCCTGACCGGACTGGCGGCCGACGCGCTGGGCACCGGCCGGTTCGCACTCTCGGAGCGGCTGCTGGATCAGGTGCGCGCCGAGGCCGGCGCCGTCGCGTCGGAGCGACCGCGGATCCGGCTCGGCTGGGTGTCGGCCGAACTGGCCATGGCGCGCGGCGACGGCGCCGCCGCCGTCGGCCATGCGAGAGCAGCGGTCGCGACAGCGGCGACCTTCGGCTCCACCCGGCACTCGGTGAAGTCGGACGTGATCCTGGCGGCCGCGCTGTGCAGTGCCGGCGCCGTGGACGCCGCCCGCCCGGTGGCCGACGCCGCGCTGGCCGCCGCCGACGCCGCGGGGCTGGTTCCGCTGCAGTGGGCGCTGGCCTGTCTGCTCGCCGATATCGGAAGTGCGACCCTCACCGCGGAGCGCGTCGCCGCCGTTCGGGACCGCAGCGCCGATATCGTGCAGCACAGGGGCGGCGTGTGGTCTGATCGCTGACCCCGGGCCGCTTCGGCACGGTCGTTATTGTTTAGCTCAGCCACACCACCGAGAGTGTCGGCGTTCGTAACGCTGGAGAAGCCGCCCACGATGACAAATTCGAGAGAACGTCTCGATGCTGTCGTTGCTGAGGCAGTGGCCGGCGATCGGGACGCGCTACGGGAGGTGCTGGAGACCATCCGGCCCATCATCGTCCGGTACTGCCGGGCAAGGATCGGGGCGGGCGAACGAAGTGGTCTCTCAGCAGATGACATCGCTCAGGAGGTGTGCTTGGCCGCCATCACGGCGCTGCCGCGCTACAAGGATCAGGGACGTCCGTTCCTGGCCTTTGTGTACGGTATCGCTGCTCACAAGGTTGCTGACGCGCATCGTGCCGCCGCCCGCAACCGCTCCGAACCCACCGACGTCGTGCCCGAGCGGTTCTCGACCGACGCCGGACCGGAGCAGATGGCGATGGACGCCGAGGCGTCCGCCCGGATGAACAGCCTGCTGGCCACGCTGCCGGAGAAGCAGCGCGAGATCCTGATCCTGCGCGTCGTCGTGGGGATGAGCGCCGAGGAGACCGCCGAAACGGTCGGCAGCACCGCGGGCGCCGTGCGGGTCGCACAGCACCGCGCCCTGGCCCGGCTCAAGCAGGAGATCATGGCGACGGGGCACGACCATGCCTGACTTCGGACGGTGGACCAACAACGGTGGTGACCCCTCGCTGAACGAGGTGAACCGCACCGACCGCTTCCTCGACGCGCTCGCCGGCGAGCAGCCCGTCTACTCCACCGATGCGGGCGAGGCGGAACTGGCTTACGTGTTGGCCGGCTGGCGCGACGAGGTCCGGCAGGCGCCGGTCACCTCGGTGGTGACCACCCGGGACGCGGTCATGGCGCTGGACCGGTCGGCGTCGTCGCGGCAACGCAGGCGCGCCTCGATGGCCGTGCTGGGCTCAATGGCCGCCGCCGTCCTCGCCGTCGGTGGCTTCGGCGCCGTGATCGCCGGAGCCGGACCCGAGGACCCGCTCTACGGATTGCGCACCGCCCTGTTCGGTGAACAGCAGCAGACCCGCGACGACCAGGTGGTGCTGGCGGCGCAGTCGCAGCTCGCCGAGGTGCAGCAGCTCATCGACCAGGGCGACTGGACGGCTGCCCAGACCAAATTGCAGACGATGACCACGACCGTCGCCGCGGTGGACGACTCCACCCGCCAGGAAGAGCTCGTCGAGCAGTGGCAGCAGCTGTCGGTGAAGGTGGACACCCGGGACGTCAACGCGACCGTGCCCCCGGACGCGCCGCCGGTCGTGCTGCCCGAGGTCCCGACGGACCTGCCGCTTCCGGTGATCCTCGATCCGGACGCCGCGACCTCGCCGCCGCCGGCCACGAGCGCCGGGGAGACCCCGGGTTCGACGTCGCCGACCACCACGTCGCCGACCACCCCGTCACCGTCGGACGGCACGCCGTCACCGACGCCGACGCCGTCGACACCGCTGCCGAGCCCGACGCCGTCGCCACAGTTGCCGCTGCCGACTCCGTCGCCGTCGCCGCAACCGAGCCCCACGCCGCTGCCCACCCCGCAGCCGACGCCTCAGCCCACCCCGACGCCGCGGCCGATCCCGACACCGCGGCCGATCCCGGCGCCGCCGCCGCAGGTGCCCACGACCACCTTCGTCCCGGCGCCGCCGATCCCGGCGCCGCCGCCTGTGCAGCTGCCGCCCGTCGAGGCGCCGCAGGCCGAGCAGCCGCCGGTGCAGGAGCCTGTCGAGTTACCCCAGCCGCGACTCAGTGGTGGTGGGGCGCAGGATCAGGGGCCCGCGAGGATTCCGCCGGTGGTCCAGATGCCCGAGTTGGTGCTGCCAGAGGTGGCCACGCCGAAGGGCGCTTGAGTGACCGGTCGGGTCAGCGGTATCCGTCGGACTCCGACGTAGCCTCGTTGAGCGAGGCGTCGGCGTAGCCGCGGCAGTAGTCCCACGTCACGTAGGCATCGGGTTCCGGGTCGTAGGCCGGCTCGTGCGGCCGCACCGTTCCGTCGACCAGCAGCTGTAACAGGTTGGCGCGCAACATGTCCCAGTCGTGGTAGTGGTCCTGCTGGCATTCGTCGCAGCACACCACGAGGCCACGGATGCCCTTGTGGGCCAGGAGTGCTTCATAGACCGCCAGATCGGCGAGATCGGCTTCCACCGCGGTGCGTTCCTGCGGGTCCAGCGGCTGACCCGGTTCGAGCGCATCGAGCGCAGCCGACGGATCGCACGGATCGTCGGCGAACGGGTCAGGCGGCAAACCCGGCGGCAAGTGGTCTCGCACGCGTCCAGAGTACGCAGCCCCACTGGGATCGCGCCAGCGGTTGCCCCGGCGCGGCGACCCAGGGATGGAATCGCGAGTTGCGACTGCTGAGCCGATAGGATTGAGTATCACGCTTCGCCCCGATGGAGGCAGTAAGGAGTCGAGGCCCATGTCGATCGCTGAAAGCAGCGTTCCCCTCGCCGTACCGGTCCCCACCGGCGGTGACGATCCGACCAAGGTCGCGATGCTCGGGCTCACGTTCGACGACGTCCTGTTGCTGCCCGCCGCCTCCGACGTGGTGCCGGCGATGGCCGACACCTCGAGCAGGCTGACCAAGCGCATCCGGCTGCGGGTGCCGCTCGTCAGCTCGGCCATGGACACTGTGACCGAGTCCAGGATGGCCATCGCGATGGCACGCGCCGGCGGGATGGGCGTGCTGCACCGCAACCTGCCCGCAGCCGAACAGGCCGGCCAGGTCGAGACGGTGAAACGCTCCGAGGCGGGCATGGTGACCGACCCGGTGACCTGCTCGCCGGGAAACACGCTGGCCGAGGTCGACGCCATGTGCGCGCGGTTCCGCATCTCCGGGCTGCCGGTGGTGGACGACAATGGGCAGCTCGTCGGCATCATCACCAACCGCGACATGCGCTTCGAGGTCGACCAGAGCAAGCCGGTGTCGGAGGTGATGACCAAGGCGCCGCTGATCACCGCGCAGGAGGGGGTGTCGGCCGAGGCCGCGCTCGGGCTGCTGCGCCGGCACAAGATCGAGAAGCTGCCGATCGTCGACAACCACGGCAAGCTCACCGGACTGATCACCGTGAAGGACTTCGTCAAGACCGAGCAGTTCCCCCTTGCCACCAAGGACTCCGACGGCCGGCTGCTGGTCGGGGCGGCGGTAGGGGTCGGGGACGACGCCTGGACCAGGGCGATGACGCTGGCCGACGCGGGCGTCGACGTCCTGATCGTCGACACCGCACACGCGCACAACCGCGGCGTGCTGGACATGGTCAACCGGGTGAAGATGGCCGTCGGCGACCGCGTCGACGTGATCGGCGGCAACGTCGCCACCCGGGCGGCGGCAGCGGCGCTGGTACAGGCCGGAGCCGACGCGGTGAAGGTGGGTGTCGGGCCGGGCTCGATCTGCACCACCCGGGTGGTCGCCGGTGTCGGCGCACCGCAGATCACCGCGATCCTCGAGGCCGTCGCCGCCTGCGCGCCGTCCGGCGTGCCGGTGATCGCCGACGGCGGGCTGCAGTACTCCGGCGACATCGCCAAGGCGCTGGCCGCGGGCGCGTCGACGGCGATGCTCGGTTCGCTGCTGGCCGGCACCGCCGAGGCGCCCGGCGACCTGATCTTCGTCAACGGCAAGCAGTACAAGAGCTACCGCGGCATGGGGTCGCTCGGTGCGATGCAGACCCGCGGCACCCGCAAGAGCTACTCCAAGGACCGCTACTTCCAGGACGACGCGCTGAGCGAGGACAAGCTGGTACCCGAGGGCATCGAGGGCCGCGTGCCGTTCCGCGGACCGTTGTCGACAGTGATCCACCAGCTCACCGGCGGCCTGCGCGCGGCCATGGGGTACACCGGGTCGGCCACCATCGAGCACCTGCAGCAGGCGCAGTTCGTCCAGATCACCGCCGCGGGGCTCAAGGAGAGCCATCCGCACGACATCCAGATGACCGTCGAGGCGCCGAACTACTACGCCCGCGGGGTCTGACGCGCATGCGCGACATGGTCGAGATCGGCATGGGCCGCACCGCCCGCCGTACCTATGAGCTCGGCGACATCAACATCGTGCCGTCCAGGCGGACCCGGTCGTCCAAGGACGTGTCGACCGCATGGCAGCTGGACGCCTACCGGTTCGACATGCCGGTGCTGTCGCATCCCACCGATGCGCTCGCGTCCACCGACTTCGCCATCGAGCTGGGCCGGCTCGGCGGCCTCGGCGTGCTCAACGGCGAGGGGCTGATCGGCAGGCACGCCGATGTCGAGGAGAAGATCGCCCAGGTGCTCGAGGCCGCCGAGAAGGAGCGTGGGTCCAACCCCGGGTCGCTACGCTCCTGCCCGCCGGCGCCGTCGGCCGCCATCCGGCTGCTGCAGCAGCTGCACGCCGCGCCGCTGGACCCCGAGTTGCTGGGCGCCGCGGTGGCGCGGATCCGCGAAGCGGGTTTGACGACGGCCGTACGGGTCAGCCCGCAGAACGCCAGGGCGCTGGCACCGTCGCTGATCGCGGCCGGGCTGGACCTGCTGGTGATCCAGGGCACCATCGTGTCGGCCGAACGCGTGGCCTCCGACGGCGAGCCGCTGAACCTGAAGACCTTCATCTCCGAACTCGACGTCCCGGTCGTGGCGGGCGGGGTGCTCGACCACCGCACGGCGCTGCACCTGATGCGCACCGGCGCGGCCGGCGTCATCGTGGGGTACGGCTCCACCAGCGGCGTCACCACCAGCGACGAGGTGCTCGGCATCAGCGTGCCGATGGCCACCGCGATCGCCGACGCGGCCGCCGCCCGCCGCGAGTACCTCGACGAGACCGGCGGCCGCTACGTGCACGTGCTGGCCGACGGCGACATCCACACCTCCGGAGACCTGGCCAAGGCCATCGCGTGCGGTGCCGACGCGGTGGTGCTGGGCACCCCGCTGGCCTCGGCGGCCGAGGCGCTGGGCGGCGGCTGGTTCTGGCCTGCCGCGGCCGCCCACCCGTCGCTGCCGCGCGGCGCGTTGCTGCAGGTCGCGGTGGGGGAGCGGCCGTCGCTGCGGCAGGTGCTTGACGGCCCGTCCGACGATCCGTTCGGTTCGTTGAACCTGGTGGGCGGGCTGCGCCGGGCGATGGCCAAGGCCGGATACTGCGACCTCAAGGAATTCCAGAAGGTCGGTCTGGCCGTCGGTTCCTGACCGCGCCGGCGCAAGTGTGACGCCTTTACAACTTAGGTCCACCTGTCTAGAAAAGTTACCCAGCGGTAACTCATACTGGTGTGATGCAGCCTGACTATGACGTCCTGATCATCGGCTCGGGATTCGGCGGCAGCGTGAGCGCGCTGCGACTCACCGAGAAGGGCTACCGCGTCGGCGTCCTGGAGGCCGGCCGCCGCTTCGCCGATAAGGAGTTCGCCAAGACCTCCTGGAACCTGCGCAAGTTCCTGTGGGCGCCGAAATTCGGGTGCTTCGGCATCCAGCGCATCCACCTGCTGCGCAACGTGCTGATCCTGGCCGGCGCGGGCGTCGGCGGCGGCTCGCTCAACTACGCGAACACGCTGTACGTGCCGCGCGAGCCGTTCTTCAAAGATCCGCAGTGGAAGCACATCACCGACTGGCGCGACGAGTTGCTGCCGCACTACGAGCAGGCGCAGCGCATGCTCGGCGTCGTCACCAACCCCACGTTCACCGACGCCGACCGCATCATGAAAGAGGTCGCCGAGGACATGGGCGTCGGGGACACCTTCGTGCCCACCCCGGTCGGGGTGTTCTTCGGCCCCGACGGCGAGAAGACGCCCGGCAAGACCGTCCCCGACCCGTACTTCGGTGGCGCGGGCCCGGCCCGGACCGGGTGCATCGAGTGCGGCCAGTGCATGACCGGCTGCCGCTTCGGCGCCAAGAACACCCTGCTGAAGAACTACCTGGGCCTGGCGGAGTCGGCGGGGACGCAGATCCATCCGATGACCACGGTGACCAGCCTCCAGCAGCGGCCCGACGGGCTCTGGGAGGTCAAGACCGCCCACACCGGCCGGCTGCTGCGCCGGAAGCGCCGCACGTTCACCGCCACTCACGTCATCGTCGCCGCGGGCACCTACGGCACCCAGAAGCTGCTGTTCAAGATGCGCGACACCGGGAAGCTGCCGAAGCTGTCGAACCGGCTCGGCCTGCTCACCCGCACCAACTCCGAGTCGATCGTCGGTGCGGGCCGGCTCCAGGTCCGCGACGATCTCGACCTCACCCACGGTGTCGCCATCACGTCGTCCATCCACCCGACGGACGACACCCACGTCGAACCCTGCCGCTACGGCAAGGGGTCCAACGCGATGGGCCTGCTGCAGACCCTGATGACCGACGGCGCCGGCCCGCAGGGCACCGACGTGCCCCGCTGGAAGCAGCTGTTCCAGAATGCCGGCGCCGACCCGAAGGGCACGCTGCGGCTGCTCAACCCGCGGCGCTGGAGCGAGCGCACCATGATCGCGCTGGTCATGCAGAACCTCGACAACTCGATCACCACCTTCACCAGGAAGACCAAGCTCGGCTTCCGCATGCTTGACAGCAAGCAGGGCCACGGCGAGCCGAATCCGAGCTGGATCCCGGTGGGCAACGAGGTGACCCGGCGCATCGCCAAGAAGATCGACGGCGTGGCCGGCGGCACCTGGGGTGAGCTGTTCAACATCCCGCTGACGGCGCACTTCCTTGGCGGCGCGGTGATCGGTGACAGCCCCGATCACGGGGTCATCGACCCGTACCACCGGGTGTACAACTACCCGACGCTGTACGTGGTCGACGGTGCGGCCATCTCCGCCAACCTCGGCGTGAACCCGTCGCTGAGCATCACCGCCCAGGCAGAGCGCGCGGCGTCGCTGTGGCCGAACAAGGGCACCGAGGATCTGCGGCCCGCCCAGGGTGAGGGCTACCGCCGGCTCGACCCCATCGAGCCCGAACACCCGGTGGTGCCTGCCGGAGCGCCCGCCGCGCTGGACTGGAACGCCAGCGCCGAGGACGTCAACCGGCGTGACCCCACCACCGCGGAGGCACGCGGCGCCTGAGCCGCAGCGCGGTCACACCTCGCCGGTGAGCCGGCGCCGCAGCGGTTCTCGGCCGGGTGGCTGCGGAGGCGCGGGCAGCAGCGGCTTGCGTCGCCGCACCGCGACGGTGGTCGGCTCCGCGGTGGTGACCTGGAGTTCCTCACCGGCGTGCCGGATCGTCAACTCGCCGTCGGGCCCGTCGCGCAGCGTATAGGTCACCTCGTCGTGCTCGGCGTTCACCGTCAACCGGAAACCCCTCCAGCACAGGCGGAACCGCAACCGGGAGAACGCGTCGGGCAGATGCGGGTCCAGCGACAGCACACCCTCGTCGTCACGCAACCCGCCGAACCCGGCGACCAGCGCGGTCCACGCCCCGGCCAGCGACGCCATGTGCAGCCCGTCGCGGGTGTTGTGGTGCAGGTCGCGTAGGTCGATCAACGCCGCCTCGAAGGTGTAGTCGTGCGCGAGCTCCATGTGCCCCACCTCCGCGCACATCACCGCCTGGGTGCACGCCGACAGCGAGGAGTCGCGGGTGGTGCGCCGCTCGTAGTAGTCGACGTTGCGGGCTTTCTGCTCGTCGGTGAACGCGTGGCTCTGCCACTGCATCGCCAGCACCAGGTCGGCCTGCTTGACTACCTGCGCCGGGTAGAGGCGCACGTAGGGCTCGTTGAGCAGCAGCGGGTAGGAGGTGTTGTCGGTGAAGTCCCACTCGGCCAGCGTGGTGAAGCCCTCGCACTGCTGGTGCACGCCGAGTTCCTCGTCGTAGGGGATGTGCGCCGAAGCGGCCGCGTCGCGCCAGGCCGCGGTCTCCTCGGTGGTCACCCCCATCTCGCGGGCCGCCTCGGGTCGCCGGGTGCACGCGTCGGCGGCCACCCGGAGATTGTGCGCGGCCATCAGATTGGTGAACACGTTGTCGCGCACCACGGCCGTGTACTCGTCAGGCCCGGTGACGCCGTCCAGGTGCCACACGCCGTGCCGGTCGTGGTGGCCGATCGATATCCACAGCCGGGCGGTGTCGACCAACACGGCCAGTCCGCACTCCTCCTCGAGGGAGTCGTCACCGGTGACTGTGCGGTACCGGTCGAACGCCATCGCGATGTCGGCGTTGACATGCCACGCTGCGGTGCCTGCCGGCCAGTAGGCCGAACACTCCTCGCCGCGGATGGTGCGCCATGGGAACGCGGCGCCCTCGAGATCGAGTTGGGCGGCGCGTTCCCTGGCCAGGTGCAGAGTCGACGCCCGCCAGCGCAGCGCGTCGGCCGCCGCGTTCGGTTTGGTGTACGTCAGCACCGGCAGCACGAAGCCCTCGGTGTCCCAGAAGGCGTGGCCGTCATATCCGGTGCCGGTCAAGCCCTTTCCGGGGATGGCGCGTCGTTCGGCGCGGGCGCTGGCCTGCAGCACGTGGAACAGCCCGAACCGCACCGCCTGCTGGATGTCCGGGTCGCCGTCCACCTCGACGTCCGCGCAGTCCCAGTATTCGTCGAGGTATTCGCGCTGGGCGTCGAGCAGCCCCTGCCACCCGACGTAGCGTGCGCCGGTCAGCGCCGCGGCGACCTGGTCGCGCAGCGCGGGCCGGGAGCGCAGGCTGGACCAGCCGTATGCCAGGTATTTGACGATCCGCAGCTGCTGGCCGGGTCGCAGCCCGCAGATCACTGTGGTGCGCGCCAGGTCGTCGCGGGAATCGGTGTGCACCTCGACCCGGCCGGGCACGTCGACCTCGTGGTCCATGGCCGCCGCCATCATCAGCGCGCTGCCGCGGGTGCGGTGCACCAGCACCGCCGACGTGTCGGTGTTCTCGTGGGTGATTGCCTCGAGCGGCGTCTTCAGCGCCGCCGCCACCCGCGGATCGTCCGACGTCTCCGGCTGGTCCTCGTTGGCGACCAGCTCGGATTGCACTGTGACGCGGACGAATTCGTCCATCGCCTCGACGATGTACTCGATGGCCGCGACGCTGCGTTGTGCCAGCGAGACCAGGCGGGTGGACCGCACCTTGACCTGCCTGCCCGCCGGGGAGCGCCAGTGCGCGCAGCGCGTCAGCGTGCCTGCGCGCAGATCGAGGACGCGCTCGTGGTCGATCAGCTCGCCGTAGCGGACGTCGAACGGCTCGTCGTCGACCAGCAGCCGCATGATCTTGCCGTTGGTGACGTCCACGACGGTCTGCCCGGCCTCTGGATAGCCGTATCCCGCTTCGGCGTAGGGCAGCGGCCGGATCTCGTAGAACGAGTTGAGGTAGGTGCCGGGCAGCCCGTGCGGTTCGCCCTCGTCGAGGTTGCCGCGTAATCCGATGTGGCCGTTGGACAATGCGAACAACGACTCGGACTCGTCGAGCAGGTCGAAGTCCAGCTCGGTCTCCCGGACCTGCCACGGCTCGACGGGGAAGGCGTCGTGGGAGATCACGACTCGTCCAGCAGTTCGGCGAGGTCGGTGACGACGATGTCGGCGCCGTTGCGGCGCAACTCCTCGGCCTGCCCCACCCGGTCGACGCCCACTACGTAGCCGAAATAGCCGGCCCGGCCCGCGGCGACCCCGGACAGCGCGTCCTCGAACACGGCCGCCGCGGGTGGCGCCACGCCGAACAACTGCGCCGCGCGCAGGAAGGAGTCGGGTGCCGGCTTGCCCGGAATGTTCTCCTCGCGCAACGTGACCCCGTCGACGCGGTGCTCGACGAACCGCGCCAGGCCGGTCACCTCCAGCACGTCGCGGGTGTTGGCGCTCGACGACACCACCCCGACGCCGAGCCCCGCGGCGGCGACCGCCTCGAGGTAGCGGCGGGAGCCGTCGAACACCTCGATGCCGTCGGTGCGCAGGGTCTGCTGGAACAGGTCGTTCTTGCGGTTGCCCAGCCCCGCGACGGTCTCGGCGTCCGGCGGGTCGTCGGCGTCGCCGTCGGGCAGTTCGATGCCGCGGCTGGACAGGAACGAGCGGACGCCGTCGTCGCGGCGCTTGCCGTCGACGTATTCCAGGTAGTCGTGGTCGACGTCGAACGGCACGAACTGCTCACCCGCCTTGTCGGCCCGCTGCCGCAGGAAGTCGTCGAACATCGCCTGCCAGGCCTTCTTGTGCACGCTCGCCGTGTCGGTGAGGACACCGTCGAGGTCGAACAGGCAGGTGCGTACTTCGTCGGGCAGACCAAGCACTGGCCACCTCGCTTCCGTCGGGTCGTCGAACGCGCAGTACCTCTTCAATGCCCACTTTCGTCGAGCGGCATACGTCGGACGTGGGCGGTGACGCTGTCGGTGGGATGAAGGCCCTGCGTGTGTCCGGTTTCTACGTTTGGCCTGCCGGCCGCGGGGTAGCTTCGTCAAGGAGCGTCGGGCGAGAAGGGCATGTCGATGAGGCTGCTGAGGCGGATGCGCATGGCGGTGCCCGTCGCGGCTGTGCTGCCCGCGCTGCTGCTGTCGGCCCCGGCGAGCGCGACACCGAGTGACGGGGAGTTCCTCGAACAACTGAGCCGGGACGGCGTCATCTTCACCGACTTCAGGGCGATGCTCGAATACGCCCACGGCATCTGCGCGTCGCTCGACCGGGGCGTGTCGCACGTCGACGTCGTCGATGACGTCATGGTCGACCAACCGCAACTCGACCGGGACCGGGCGGTGGTGCTGACGGTCAGCGCCTACCTGGCGTACTGCCCGTGGCACGCGCTGCCGGGTTCGGGTTCGGGGTCGGCATCCGGTGTGGCGTTCGCCTAGGCCGGCTGTCCGCTGACCGGCATACTTCGGGCGTGGACGAGGTGCGCTGGGATGCGCTGACCGAGGTGTCGCTGGTGATGACGACCGACGGGCCGGACGCCGAAGACGTGTTCCTGGTGTGCAATCACAGCGACGGCCCGGACACGGTGCTCGGCCTCGACGAGGTCGGCGGCGTGCTGGCCCGGATGCAGGCGCTGCCCGGCTTCGACAACGACGCATTCATCAGCTCCATGGGTGCGGGCAAGGACGGCGTCGCCGTGTTGTGGCGCCGCTGAATCGGCGTCACCGGTCGGGTCGCCACCGCCCGTGACGACCCGGGCAGCTGATTCCCCACCCCCCACTAGACTGGGCCGGTGAATTCTCCCGCCGATCCCTCGGACCCGCGGCCCGTTCTGGTGGTCGACTTCGGCGCGCAGTACGCCCAGCTCATCGCCCGTCGCGTGCGTGAGGCGCGGGTGTACTCCGAGGTCGTGCCCCACACCGCCAGCGTCGAGGACATCAAGGCGCGCGATCCGCAGGCGATCGTGCTGTCCGGCGGCCCGGCCAGCGTGTACGCCGAGGGGGCGCCGCAACTGGACCCGGCGCTGTTCGACCTGGACGTCCCGGTGTTCGGGATCTGCTACGGGTTCCAGGCCATGGCGCAGGCGCTCGGCGGCACCGTCGCGCGCACCGGGACCAGCGAGTACGGCCGCACCGAACTGAAAGTCGCCGGCGGTGAACTTCATTCGGATCTGCCCGCCACCCAGCCGGTGTGGATGAGTCACGGCGACGCGGTCACCGCCGCGCCCGAGGGTTTCGACGTCGTCGCCACCAGCACCGGCGCGCCGGTCGCCGCATTCGAGAACCGCGCCCGCCGGCTGGCCGGTGTGCAGTACCACCCCGAGGTGCTGCACTCGCCGCACGGCCAGCAGGTGCTCAGCCGCTTCCTGCACGACTTCGCCGGGATCGGCGCCAAGTGGACGCCTGCCAACATCGCCGACGCGCTGGTCGAGCAGGTGCGCGCGCAGATCGGCGACGGCCGGGCGATCTGCGGTCTGTCCGGCGGGGTGGACTCCGCCGTGGCGGCCGCACTCGTGCAGCGCGCCATCGGCGACCGGCTCACCTGTGTGTTCGTCGACCACGGGCTGCTGCGGTCCGGTGAGCGGGCCCAGGTCCAGCGTGACTTCGTCGCCGCCACCGGTGCCAACCTGGTCACCGTCGACGTCGCCGACCGGTTCCTGCAGGCGCTGTCCGGGGTGACCAACCCCGAGGGCAAGCGCAAGATCATCGGTCGCGAGTTCATCCGCGCCTTCGAGGGCGCGGTGCGTGGGTTGGTGGAGGACAAGGCCGGGGACGTCGACTTCCTGGTGCAGGGCACGCTGTATCCCGACGTCGTCGAGTCCGGCGGCGGGTCGGGCGCCGCGAACATCAAGAGCCACCACAATGTCGGCGGCCTGCCCGACGACCTCAAATTCAAGTTGGTGGAACCGCTGCGGCTGCTGTTCAAGGACGAGGTGCGCGCGGTCGGCCGCGAGCTCGGCCTGCCCGAGGACATCGTCGCCCGCCAGCCGTTCCCCGGACCGGGGCTTGGCATCCGCATCGTCGGCGAGGTGACCGCCGCCCGGCTCGACACGTTGCGCAGTGCCGACGCGATCGCCAGGGAGGAGCTCACCGCCGCCGGTCTGGACAACCAGATCTGGCAGTGCCCGGTGGTGCTGCTCGCCGACGTCCGGTCGGTGGGCGTGCAGGGCGACGGGCGCACCTACGGCCACCCCATCGTGCTGCGCCCGGTCTCCAGCGAGGACGCGATGACCGCCGACTGGACCCGGGTGCCCTACGAGGTGCTCGAGCGCATCTCCACGCGCATCACCAACGAGGTGCCCGCCGTCAACCGCGTCGTGCTCGACGTCACGAGCAAGCCGCCGGGCACCATCGAGTGGGAGTAGCCCTCAGCGCGGCGTGACCGGCACGACGGCCTCGTTGCGGCGGCGGAAGGGCAGCGTGAACGGAGGGTCGTAGAACCAGGCGACGGGCTCGCCCTCGGCCCGGTAGCCGCTCCCGGCGAGCACGTCCAGCAGTTCCGCGCCCTTGCGCGCGACGACAGCGGGGCTGCGGTCGCCGCTGTACCGCAGCACCGCGACGGTCTCCGCGGGCACCGTCACCAGGCGCACTGCGGCACTGTCGGGTTCGGGCAGCGTCTCGAGGCTGTACTTCGACGGCATGAAGAACCGGATCGTCGAGCCGCCGCCGGTGCCCGACTGGGCGACCGGGGCGGTCATCGAGATCTGCTCACCACCGGCCCCCGACTGGGCGACCGGCGCGGTCATCGCGATCGAGGTCTCGCTGTGATTGCCGCCGAAGATGTAGCGGGCCAGCCGGCGGAACCCGATGCTGCGCGCGGCGTCGTCGTCGGCCGCGACGAGCGTCTCGGCCGCGACCCGGGGACCGTAGACCCGGATCTCCACATCGCCGATCCGGTCGGTGACCCGGTGGTGGGGTTCCTCGGTGCCGAACCGCAGGCCCACGATCGATCCGGCCGATTCGGCGATCTGGACGGGGAGCTTCACCAGCGTGTTCAAGGACGTCATGGGGGTGATTCGGTGCTGTCGGCGCGGCGGATCGCCCGCCGGCGGAAACGGTTGACGAGGGGGTCGGCCGCTTGACGGTGTCAGAGGCGAGGTGTTTACTCGGAGCATCGAACATACATTCGAACAACGGGTGAATCGGATGGTGCTGGAGGTGCTGCTGTGACAGCGGCGACGAGTCTGGATTTGCGCCGCCTCAACCATACTGAACAGGTAGAACACCTGCGCAGGCAGATGGCGGCGGTCGGCGGGAAAGTCGGTTCCGGGCGTCGCGGCGCGGCCCCGTCGGCCGACCTGCTGCCCGAGTCGGAATCTTTGCTGCCGCTGCCCGAATCGCTGGCGGGACTGCTGCCCACCTCGTTGCCGCGCGGCACGGTGGCGGTGGCGACGGGCGCCCGGTCGCTGTCGCTGAGCATGGTGGCGGCGGTGACGGCCGCGGGCGGACACGCGGCCATCGTGGGTCAGCCCGACGTGGGCCTGCTGGCCGCCGTGGAGATGGGGGCCGACCTGAGCCGGCTGGCCGTCATCCCGGACCCCGGGGCCGACCCGGTCGAGGTGGCCGCGGTGCTGATGGACGGCATGGATCTGGTGGTGCTCGGGTTGGGTGGGCGTTCGGTGACCGCGGGCCGGGCCAGGGCGGTGGTGGCCCGCGCGCGGCAGAAGGGCTGCACCCTGCTGGTCACCGACGGCGAGTGGCAGGGGGCGTCCGCGCGGCTGGAGGCCCGGGTGTGCGGCTACGAGGTGAGCGGGGCGGGCCGGTCCGGCAGGCCGGTGCCCGGCTGTGGGCGCATCAGCCGGGTGCGATTGGCCATGCGGGCGTGCGGACGGTCCGTCGGCGCTCTGCGCGCCGTGGGGGAGTGAGGCGCCGTGGCCTCCCGGGTGCTGGCCGTCTGGTGCATGGACTGGCCCGCGGTCGCCGCCACGGCCGCAGCCGGGCTGGCCACGACGGCACCGGTGGCGGTCACGCTGGCCAACCGGGTGATCGCGTGTTCGGCGTCGGCCAGGGCGAGCGGGGTGCGACGCGGTCTGCGCCGCCGTGAGTCGCAGGCCCGCTGTCCGCAACTCCACGTGGCGCCCGCCGATCCGGCACGCGACGCCCGGCATTTCGAGAACGTGACGGTCGCCGTGGACGATCTGGTGCCCCGGTCGGAGGTGCTGCGGCCGGGCCTGCTGGTGCTCTCGGTCCGTGGGGCAGCCCGCTATTTCGGCTCCGAACAGGCCGCCGCCGAACGACTCGTCGACGCGGTGGCCGCGGCGGGCGCCGAGTGCCAGGTGGGTATCGCCGACCAGCTGGCCACCGCGGTCTTCGCCGCCCGTGCCGGCCGGATCGTCGAACCCGGTGGCGATGCCGGCTTCCTGTCGGCGCTGTCCATCCGGCAGCTGGCCACCGAACCGAGCCTGGCCGCACCCGGACGCGACGAGCTGGCTGACCTGTTGTGGCGCATGGGTATCCGTACCGTCGGCAAGTTCGCGGAGCTGTCCCGCAGCGATGTGGCGTCCCGGTTCGGCGCCGACGCCGTGGCCGCGCACCGGTTCGCCCGCGGCGAACCGGCCCGGGGCCCGTCGGGGCGCGAACCCCCGCCGGAACTCGACGCCGTGATGGACTGCGACCCGCCGATCGACCGGGTGGACGCCGCGGCCTTCGCGGGCCGGTCGCTGGCCGGCGACCTGCACCGCAGCCTGGAGGCGGCCGGGGTCGGCTGCACCCGGCTGGCCATCCATGCCGTCACCGCCAACGGCGAAGAGCTGGAACGGGTGTGGCGGTGCGCCGAGCCGCTGACCGAGGATGCCACCGCCGACCGGGTGCGCTGGCAGCTCGACGGGTGGCTGAACCGGCGGAATCAACACGACCGGCCTACCGCAGCGGTCACGGTGCTGCGGCTGCGCCCGGTGGAGGTGATCTCGGCCGAGGCGTTGCAACTGCCGCTCTGGGGCGGCGTCGGTGAGGAGGACCGGTTGCGGGCCCGCCGCGCCCTGGTCCGGGTGCAGGGCCTGCTTGGTCCGGAGGCGGTGCAGGTGCCGGTGCTCAGCGGCGGCCGGGGACCCGCCGAGCGGATCACGCTCACCCCGTTCGGCGACGAACCCGTCCCGGCTGCCGATCCGAACCAACCCTGGCCCGGCCGGTTACCCGAGCCGTCGCCCACGGTGCTGCTCGACGACCCGGTCGAATTGCTGGACGGCCAGGGCGATCCCGTGCGGGTGACCCACCGGGGACTGTTCTCCGGCGATCCGGCCCGGCTGGACGGCGGGGGGTTCCGCGGTGACCTGAGCTGGTGGGCGGGGCCGTGGCCGGTCGACGAACGGTGGTGGGATCAGGACCGCGCCAAGGGGCGCACGGCGCGGGCCCAGGTGCTGATCGGCGGCGAACCCGAGAAGGCGCTGCTGCTGTGCTACCGCCAGCGGCGGTGGTACGTCGAGGGGGTCTATGAATAGACAGTCTTGATCACCGATCAGCCCAGGCGACGGGCGAACTCGCCGACCCGGGCGATGAACCGGTCGAAGAACACATCCGGATCCACCTCGACGCCGACGAGCGCGTTCGGGTCGCGTCCCCACCGGCCGTGCCAGTCCGCCACGGTCATCCCGCGGGTCAGCGAGCCGGTCAACTCGACGTCGACCGTGGTCTGCCGGTAGCGCACCAGCTCCGGGTCGAGGGCCACCGCTGCCGCCAGCGGGTCGTGCAGGTGCGCGAGATAGCCTTCGCCCTGGTCGAAGTGGAACTCGAAGTAGAACCGCATCGCATCCTCGAGCACCCGGATCAACGGGTTGGCGGCCACCGACCGGGTGCCGCGGTCGTCGAGCACACTCATCGGCGCGGTCGGCGAATCGGCCGCGGCCGCCAGCCGGCTCAGCAGCGCCGGAGTCATCGCGATGTTCTCGGTGAGGTTGAGCCCCAGCACGATCGGTAGATGACCGGGCGCCCTCTGCTGGTCTCCGGAGCCCCATGCCGCACCCCAGCCGGCGAACACCTCGGCCGCGGCTTCGGGGTCGACGCTGACGTTCCACTCGGCCACCGCGGTGGTGTTGCCCCGGTAGTCGAACGCACCGCCCATGATCACCAGCCGGCGCAGCAGCGTGGGTAGCGCCGGTTCGGCGCGCAGCGCGAGGGCGAGATTGGTCAGCGGCCCGACGACCATGCCGATCAACTCACCGGGATGGGCGTGTGCGGCGCGGATCCACGCCTCGGCCGCATCGTGGGCGGTCAGTTGACAGTCGGAGGGTGGCAGCCGGGCGTAGCCGAGCCCCTGCGGCCCGTGAGTGTCCTCGGCGGTCCGCAGCATCGATGCGACGGGGCCGTCGGCGCCCCGCGACACCGGAATGCCGTTCACCCCGCACAGCCCGATCAGCCCGAGATTGTTCTGACAGACCTGGTCCACGCCGACATTTCCGGCCGTGGAGGCGATTCCGACCACCTCCGCGTCGGCGCTGGCGAACAGGTAAGCCAGCGCCATCGCGTCGTCGACGCCGGTGTCGACGTCGACGAACACCGGTTGTGGCGTGGCGGAATCACCACTGTGGGTCGGCATTTCGGAGAGGATACGCGGCGTTACCAGTGCACGCCGGGGACGAGTCGCACCATGCGCTTGACCGGCCGCGGCATCCTGATCGGCGACGCGGCCGGGCGGGACGGGCGCGCAGGCCGGCGCGCCGTGGTCGTATCGGCGCTGACGCCCCTGGCGGCGGCCGAGTCCGGATAACCCAGATAGACCTGATGCAGCACCCGGCGGGAAAGCTTGGGCGCGAAGTACATCCCGATGTCGGCGAGGGTGCCGACCGGGGTGTCGATGCGCGCCGGCTTGTCGATCAGTGCCCGCACGATCATCGCGGCGGCGTGGTCGGCCGTGATCGGCGGCATCGGGTTGAGCTTGCGCGAGGGCGCGATCATCGGGGTCTTCACCAGCGGCATGTGGATCGTGGTGAACGTGACGTGATCGGACAGCGTCTCGGTGGACACCACGTCGGCGAACGCGTCGAGCGCGGCCTTGCTGGGCACGTAGGCGCTGTACTTCGGGCTCGCGGCCTGCACGCCCGCGCTGGACACGTTGACCACGTGACCGAACCGGCGCTCCTGCCAGTGCGGAAGCAGCGCGAGCACCATCCGCACCGCCCCGAAGTAGTTGACCGCCATCACCCGCTCGTAGTCGTGCAAGCGGTCGGTGGAGTTGGCCACCGAACGGCGGATGGAGCGGCCGGCGTTGTTCACCAGATAGTCGACGTGGTCGAACCGGCCCAGGATGTCCTTCACGGTCGCGTCCACCGACGCAGAATCGGCGACATCGCAGGTGAACGCGTGCGCCTGACCGCCTGCAGCCCGGATCTCGGCGACCAGGTCGTCGAGCGCCTCGGCGTTGCGGGCGAGCGCGAACACCGTCGCGCCGCGTGCGGCGACCGCGAGGGCGGCGGCGCGGCCGATGCCGCTGGAGGCGCCGGTGATGACGACATGCCTGCCCACCAGCGGACCGGCCGGATCGTCGCGGCGGGCCCGGTCGGGATTGAGGTGTTTCGCCCAGTACCGCCACAGCTGCGGGGCGTACGACGAGAAGGAGGGCACCTCGATGCCGGTGCCGCGCAACGCCTCCGCGGTGTTGTCCGCAGTGAACGTGGGGGCCAGGTCGACGACGTCGAGGATCTCGGCGGGCACACCGAGTTGGGTGGCCGCCATGTTGCGCCACACCTTCATCCGCCCGGTCGCGCCGAGCACCGGGGCGGCCGTCACCCGGGGCAGCGTGCCGCGCAGCGGCGGCAGGCCCGCGGCCTTCGCGACACCCCGGTAGATGCCGCGCAGCCCGATGGTGCCGGGTGCGGTCAGGTGGAACGTCTGGCCGTCGCGGCCCTCGGCATGCAGCAACTCCGTCAGGGCCCGTGCCACGTAGTCGACCGGGACGATGTTGGTCCTGCCGGTGTCGGGCAGCGCGATCGGCGTCAGGCTCGGCAGCCGAGACAGCTTCGCCAGCAGACCGAAGAAGTAGTAGGGGCCGTCGATCTTGTCCATCTCGCCGGTTTGCGAGTCGCCGACCACCACGGCGGGCCGGTACACCCGGTAGCGCAGGCCGGGGGCCGACCGCACCAGCAGTTCGGCCTCGAACTTCGTCTGGTGGTACGGCGTCGGGAGGTCCTGCGCGACGTCGAAGTCGTCCTCGGTGAACTGGCCCCGATAGGTGCCCGCCACCGCGATCGAGGACACGTGGTGCAGCGTGGCGTCGAGGCGGCGGGCCAGTTCGATCACCGCGCGGGTGCCCTCGACGTTGGCCGCCCGCTGGGCGTCGTCGTCAGCGGTGATGTCGTACACCGCGGCGCAGTGCACCACGTGGTCGACTTCGCCCAGCTCCGCGACGGCTTCCTCGGTCAGGTCGAGGCCGGCCGCGGTCAGGTCGCCGACCAGCGGTTTGACCTGCTCACCCCACTCGCCGGCGAGGCGTTCGAAGCGGGACAGCGACTCGCGGCGGACCAGCACCCACACCTGCGCGGCGGTGCCGCGGGCGATGAGCTCGGACACGACCCGGCGTCCAATGAACCCGGTACCGCCGGTAACGACATAGCGCATGCGAGCCATGGTCACCCCTGGCCCGGCAAAGGTCAATAAGGTGTGACGCTGCCGTACAGACTCGTCAACGCCTCGGTCAGGGTGCGTGCGTCGTCAGCGGTGACACCGAAGCCGACGCTGCACAGCGCCGCCGTCGCCCCCTCCGCGACCGCCCGGCCCTCACCGGTGATCGTGACCAGCGTGGCCCTGCGATCGGTGGGGTGGCGCTGGCGCGTCAGCAGGCCGCGCTCGGCGAGGCGGTCGCAGGCGATGCTCACCGTCGTGGCGTGCACCGAGAGCCGGCGGGCCACCTCGCCCAGCAGCCGCACGCCGTCGGCCTGCTGCAACTCCTTGAGGATCTCGTAGTCGATGAGGCGCAGCGCGAAGCCGGACTTGAGCTGCTGGTCCACCACCGCCGTCATCGACCGGTGCAACCTGAGCACCGTACTCATCGCCAAGTGCCCGCTCGGCTCGACCATCTGCCTTCCATAGCCACTATTCGCCCTGCTAACCGTCTTTGCGTTACCGGTATGGTCCGTCTCAGCCGAGAAGGGAGTGTCCATGCCGATCGACCCGACCGCCGTGGGGAAGAAGTCCGCACCTCAACTGCTCGAGTGGACCGACCGCGAGACCCTGCTGTATGCGCTCGGAGTGGGCGCGGGCACCACGGATCTGGCATTCACCACCGAGAACAGCCACGACATCGAGCAGCAGGTGCTGCCCACCTACGCCGTCATCGCGAGCCCTGCGTGGGGCGCGGTCGGCGAAGTCGGGACCTTCAACTTCGGCATGCTGCTGCACGGGTCCCAGCAGATCCGGCTGTTCGCGCCGCTCCCGCCGGCCGGCAAGCTCAGCGTGGTGTCCGAGGTGGCCGACATCCAGGACAAGGGTGAGGGCAAGAACGCGATCCTGGTCTTCAAGGGCACCGGCACCGACCCGGACACCGGCCAGGTCGTCGCAGAGACACTGTCCACCGCCGTCATCCGCGGCGAGGGCGGCTTCGGCGGCCAACCCGGCGAGCGCCCGGTGGCGCCGCAGATCCCTGACCGCACACCCGACGCGCAGATCGCCCTGCCCACCCGCGAGGACCAGGCGCTGCTCTACCGGCTCACCGGTGACCGCAATCCGCTGCACAGCGATCCGTGGTTCGCCAAGGAGCTCGCCGGCTTCCCGCGGCCGATCCTGCACGGCCTGTGCACCTACGGCGTCGCGGGCCGGGCGCTGGTGGCCGCACTCGGCGGCGGCGACGCCACGAAGATCACCGCCGTCGGCGCCCGCTTCACCTCGCCGGTGTTCCCCGGCGAGACGCTGACCACCTCGATCTGGCGCACCGACCCCGGCCGGGCGGTGTTCCGCACCGAGGCCGCGGCTCCGGACGGCGCGGACAGCAGGCTGGTGCTCGAGGACGGCACCGCCGAGTACACCGACTGAGCCACCGCCCCCTGCCGCGGATTTCGCCGAAGCCGTCGCCAACCGCTGCCGCGGTTGACAGGATCATCACGACGGTCGGACGAGACGCGAACGGGCGGTGGTGGTCGTGAGACTGGTGGTCGGTTTTCTCGCAACGCCCGGAGGTGGTGACGCCCTGGCGCTCGGTGTGCGCCTGGGCCGGACGCTCGGCGCCGAGGTGCACGCCTGCATCGTGATGCCACCCGACCGGGGTGTGCCCGCGATGGTGACCACCGGTGGCTACGAGGACCTGCTCGCCGAGCAGGCCACGGAGTGGCTCGACCGCGCGCTCGGGGCGGTGCCCGATGACGTTGTTACCCAGGGGCACGTCAGCTTCTCCGCCTCGTACGCCGACGGGCTCATCCGGGAGGCGGGCAGGCTCGAGGCGGACGCGCTCGTGGTGGGCGGATCCGGCGGCGGCCTGGCCGGCAGCTTCTCGCTGGGCTCGGTGGTCAACGAACTGCTGCACTCGTCGCCGGTGCCGGTGGCCGTGGCGCCGCGGGGAGCGCGCCTTTCCGGAATCGAGCGGGTCCGCGAGGTGACATGCGCCATCGGTGAGCGCGAAGGCGCCGATCTGTTGCTGGACAACGCCGTTCGATTCAGTATGGCGGCAGGCACGCCGCTGCGACTGGTGTCGCTGGTCGCACTCGACCCCACCTTCGGCACCCTGCGCGGTGACGCCGACGCCGTGCACAGACGAGCGCTCGACCATGCGGCGCGGACCCTGGACACGGCGAAAAGCGAGCTGCCCGACAGTTTTCCTGTGACGTCGACCGTGGTGGACGGACCGTCGGTGGAAACCGCCGTCAGCAAGCTGGAATGGCGCGACGGCGACCTCATCATGGTGGGGTCGAGCCGGCTCAGCGCACCGAAGCGGCTCTTCCTCGGTTCCACGGCGGCCAAGATGTTGCGCGTGCTCGACGTGCCGATGGTCGTCGTGCCCCGCGACCAGCTCGGTGAAGAGGACCTGCCGTGACGGAGGCGGTGGCGCACGACGAATCAGGCCTGGTGTCGAAGGGCCTGGCCAGTGGCAAGATCGGGACGCTATCGGGCGCGGTGCTCGGCATCTCCTGCGTCGCGCCCGGATACACGCTGACGGCCAGCATCGGGCTGATCGTGGCCGCGGTCGGGCTGAAGATGCCCGCGATCTTCATCGCGGGCTTCATCCCGATGTTCCTGACGGCCTACGCATACCGGGAGCTGAATTCCCGCGCGCCGGACTGCGGTGCGTCGTTCACGTGGTCCACCAAGGCGTTCGGCCCCTATGTCGGGTGGATGTGCGGGTGGGGGATGGTCGTGGCGTCGATCATCGTGCTGTCGAACCTCGCGGCGATCGCGGTCGAGTTCTTCTACCTTTTCATCGCCCGGATCCTCAACCGTCCGGAGATCGCCGACCTGGCGGGCAACACCGCGGTCAACATCGCCACGACACTGGCGTTCATCGCGATCGCCACCTACATCGCCAGTCGCGGCATCACCACCAGCGAGCGGGTCCAGTACATCCTGGTCGGCTTCCAGATGATCGTGCTGCTGGCCTTCGCGGTCGCGGCGCTCTGGCATGTGGGCGCCGGCGATGCGCCCGCGGGGCTGGCCTTCGACCTGGACTGGTTCAACCCCTTCACCGGTTTGGCGTTGAGCGCGTTCGTGATCGGGGTGACCGGTTCGATCTTCGCGTTCTGGGGCTGGGACACCTGCCTGACGCTGGGCGAGGAGTCCAAGGACCCGACGAAGGTCCCCGGACGGGCGGGCCTCGTCTGCGTGCTGTCGATCCTGCTGACCTACCTGCTCGTCGCGGTCGCGGTGATGATGTACGCCGGCGTCGGCGCCGAGGGCCTCGGGCTGGGCAACGAGGAGAACGCCGACAACGTGTTCGGCGCGCTCGCGGACCCGGTGCTCGGCACCTGGGCCGGACCGTTGCTGTTCCTGGCGATCTTCGCCTCGTCGGTGGCCAGCCTGCAGACGACGTTCCTGCCGGCGGCGCGGGCGATGCTCGCGATGGGCGCCTACCGCGCGTTCCCTGACCGGTTCGCCTCGGTGCACCCGCGGTTCCTGGTGCCGGTGTTCAGCACCGTCGTGGCCGGCGTGGTCACCGGGGTGTTCTACACCGTGGTGAGCCTGCTCTCGGAGAGCGTGCTCCTCGATACCATTGCGGCGCTGGGCATCATGATCTGCTGGTACTACGGCATCACCGCGTTCGCGTGCGTGTGGTATTTCCGCCGTGAGTTGTTCGCCAACCTGCACAACGCGGTCTTCAAGTTCCTGTTCCCGTTGCTCGGCGGGCTGGTGCTCGCCGCGGTGTTCGTGATCTCGGTGCGCGAGAGCATGAATCCCGAGAACGGCAGCGGCACCTCGGTCGGCGGCATCGGGCTGGTCTTCTACATGGGATTCGGCATCCTGCTGTTCGGCGCCGTGCTGATGCTGATCTGGCGGGTGCGCAGCCCGGGGTTCTTCCAGGGGCAGACGCTGCGGCGCGACACCCCGGCGCCGGTGGACACTCCCGTCGGCTAGGGCGGCGAGCGCCGGGTCGGGACTACTCCGACCACACCTGCAGCACCGTCACGTACGGGGCGGGCTCGACCGAGAGCGCACCGACGTACGGGTGCTCCAGCGCGAAGATAAGGTACATGACGAATCCCAGCAGAGCCGCCGTCAGCCCCACTGCCAGCGCATGAATCAGTAGATCGCGGGTGCCGAACAGGAAGGTGAACGCCATCACCACGCCGCCACCACCCAGCAGCAGGACCCAGAGTTCGCCGGGGACCGACGCCTCGCCGGTGGACACCCGCATCTTCCGGTTGGCGCTGAGGTCGTTCAACCGGAGGATCGCGTGATCGAAGAACGCGATCTCGTTGCGGCTCTCCGGCTGCACCGTCAGGTAGGTCTCCCAGACGTCGGCCAGTTCGTCGGACTGCTCCTCGATGGTCTCGCCGCGACGCATGCGCGGGAACTCGTCGTCGATCACGTCCCGGGTGTAGGCGATGAGGCTCTGCTGCACCGCTACGCGGGACTCCACAGGCAGGGCAGCCGAGTCTCGGAGTAGATCGGCGATCGCACTGGCCTCAAGGCCACTGGCGTCCTCGGCGTCACCGAACTGCTCCCACACCACTACCACGACGAACGCCACGAGCACGGCATAGAGGACGCCGGCGAGCTGAAACACCGTGCTGGACACCGCATTCGCGTTCTCGAGTCTGGTGTGGGAAACGGCCTTGCGGAACACGAGGAGTCCGCCGACGGAGAACCCGACGACGGCGCCGACCCACAGCAGACCGAGAATCGGCGCAGGAATCTGCAGCAGCCAGATCACACCCGATTATGACCACGGACGTTGGCCGAGCGACGGCAAACACACCGCAGCGGCGGCGACGGGTCAGACGGTCAGCGCAACCGAGCTGTTCGAACTGGCGTTCGATACACTGGTCAGGTGGCGTGGAACGACGGGCCGTCGAACTGGCCGGAGATGGAGCGGGTGCTCAACAGCAAGCCCCGCCGCGCCGGTGCGCCGTTGGCCGAGCCCACCGGCGACGGCGGTGACAGTCCGGCCTGGTCGAGCAGGCGCGGCGCCTACGAGCCGGTGGGGGAGAACCGGATCGCCTCGTCGGTGCCGTACGCCGAACTGCACGCGCACTCGGCGTACAGCTTCCTCGACGGCGCCAGCACGCCCGAGGAGCTCGTCGAGGAGGCCGCCAGGCTGGATCTGCGCGCCATCGCACTGACCGACCACGACGGGCTCTACGGGGTGGTGCGCTTCGCCGAGGCCGCCCACGAACTCGGCGTGCAGACCGTGTTCGGCGCCGAACTGTCGCTGGGCAACACCGCCCGCACCGAGGTGCCCGACCCGCCCGGCCCCCATCTGCTGGTGCTGGCCCGCGGGCCCGAGGGCTATCGCCGGTTGTCGCGCGAGATCGCCAGGGCCCACCTCGCGGGCGGGGAGAAGGGCAAGCCGCGCTACGACTACGACACGCTCACCGAGGCCGCCGGCGGTCACTGGCACATCCTCACCGGATGCCGTAAAGGCCATGTGCGGCAGGCACTGTCGCAGGGTGGTCCGGAGGCGGCCGGCGCGGCGCTCGCCGACCTGGTCGACCGGTTCGGCCGCGACCGGGTCAGCGTCGAGCTCACCCACCACGGCCATCCCCGCGACGACGAGCGCAACGCCGCGCTGCTCGAGCTGGCGCCGCGCTACGGTCTCGGCGTGGTGGCCACCACCGCGGCGCACTTCGCCGAGCCGTCGCGGGGGCGGCTGGCCATGGCGATGGGGGCGATCCGGGCCCGCAACTCGATCGATGACGCCGCGGGTTGGCTGGCGCCGCTCGGCGGATCGCACCTGCGGTCGGGTGAGGAGATGGCGCGGCTATTCGCGCACAGCCCGGAAGCGGTCCGGGCCGCCGCCGACCTCGGCGAGCAGTGCGCGTTCGGGCTGACGCTGATCGCCCCGCAGCTCCCGCCGTTCGACGTCCCACCGGGGCACACCGAGGACAGCTGGCTGCGGCATCTGGTGATGACCGGCGCCCGCGACCGGTACGGTCCGCCGGAGCGCGCGCCGCTGGCCTACCACCAGATCGAGCACGAACTGAGGGTCATCGAAGAGCTTTCCTTCCCCGGCTATTTCCTTGTGGTGCACGACATCACCCGGTTCTGCCGGGAGAACGGCATCCTGGCCCAGGGCCGCGGGTCGGCGGCCAACTCCGCGGTCTGTTACGCCCTCGGCGTCACCAACGTCGACCCGGTTGCCAACGAATTGCTGTTCGAGCGGTTCCTGTCCCCGGCGCGGGACGGGCCGCCCGACATCGACATCGACATCGAGTCCGACCTGCGCGAGCAGGCCATCCAGTACGTCTACCAACGCTACGGCCGCGACTACGCCGCCCAGGTCGCCAACGTCATCACCTACCGCGGGCGCAGCGCCGTGCGCGACATGGCCCGTGCGCTCGGCTTCTCCCAGGGGCAGCAGGACGCCTGGAGCAAGCAGTTCGGGCAGTGGGGCAAGCTCGCGGACACCAAACACGTCGAGGGCATCCCCGAGCAGGTGATCGACCTGGCCCAGCAGATCTCCAACCTGCCGCGGCACATGGGCATCCACTCCGGGGGCATGGTGATCTGCGACCGGCCGATCGCCGACGTGTGCCCGGTGGAGTGGGCCCGCATGGAGAACCGCAGCGTGTTGCAGTGGGACAAGGACGACTGTGCCGCAATCGGTCTGGTGAAGTTCGACATGCTCGGACTCGGGATGCTCTCGGCGCTGCACTACTGCATCGACCTGGTCGCCGAGCACAAGGACATCGACGTGGACCTGGCCCAGCTCGACCTCTCCGAGCCCGCTGTGTACGAGATGCTGCAGCGGGCCGACTCGGTCGGCGTGTTCCAGGTGGAGTCGCGCGCCCAGATGGCCACCCTGCCCCGGCTGAAGCCGCGGCTGTTCTACGACTTGGTGGTCGAGGTGGCGCTGATCCGGCCAGGACCGATCCAGGGTGGGTCGGTTCACCCGTACATCAAGCGGCGCAACGGCGAGGAGCCGGTCACCTACGACCACCCGTCGATGGAGCCCGCCCTGCGGAAGACGCTCGGCGTGCCACTGTTCCAGGAGCAGCTGATGCAACTGGCCGTCGACTGTGCGGGCTTCACCGCCGCGGAGGCCGACCAGCTGCGCCGCGCGATGGGCTCGAAGCGCTCCACCGAGAAGATGCGCAGGCTGCGTGGCCGCTTCTACGACGGGATGCGCAACCGGCACGGCATCACCGGTGACGTCGCCGACCGGATCTATGAGAAGCTCGAGGCGTTTGCCAATTTCGGTTTCCCGGAGAGCCATTCGCTGTCGTTCGCGTCGCTGGTGTTCTACTCCTCGTGGTTCAAGCTGCACCATCCGGCGGCGTTCTGCGCCGCGCTGCTGCGTGCCCAGCCGATGGGGTTCTATTCGCCGCAGTCGCTGGTGGCCGACGCCCGGCGGCACGGGGTCACCGTGCACGGCCCCGATGTCAACGCGAGCCTGGCGCACGCCACCCTGGAGAACAGCGGGCTCGACGTCAGGCTGGGTCTGGGCAGTGTCCGCCACATCGGCGATGAGCTCGCCGAGCGCATCGTCGACGAGCGGAAAGCCAACGGCCCCTTCATCGATCTGCTCGATCTGACCGGGCGGGTGCAGCTGTCGGTGCCGCAGACCGAGGCGCTGGCGACGGCGGGGGCGCTGGGCTGCTTCGACATCACCCGCCGCGAGGGGCTGTGGGCGGCGGGGGCGGCCGCCGCCGAACGGCCCGACCGGCTGCCGGGTGTCGGCTCGTCGTCGCATGTGCCGTCGCTGCCGGGGATGAGTGAGCTGGAGCTGACGGCGGCCGACGTGTGGGCCACGGGCGTCTCCCCGGACAGCTATCCCACCCAGTACCTGCGTGAGCACCTCGACGCGATGGGGGTCGTCCCGGCCGACAAGCTGCTCGGCGTGCGGGACGGCAGCCGGGTGCTGGTCGCGGGCGCGGTGACCCACCGGCAGCGGCCTGCGACGGCGCAGGGCGTGACGTTCGTCAACCTCGAGGACGAGACCGGGATGGTCAACGTGCTGTGCGCACCCGGGGTGTGGGCGCGGCACCGTCGGCTGGCGCAGACCGCTCCGGCGATGGTCATCCGCGGCATCGTGCAGAACGCCACCGGCGCGGTGACCGTGGTGGCCGACCGGCTGGAGAAGCTCGACCTGCGGGTGGTGTCGAAGTCGAGGGACTTCCGCTGAGCGGCTAGCTCTTGTGCCCCAGCACGATGTCCACCGCGGCGGCGATCACCTCGTCCTCGGGCAGGTGGCCGAACATCAGTGACGGGCAGGCGACGACACCGGTGAGCATCGACACCGCCGCCTCGAGGTCGGCGCCGTCGAATCGCTGAGCCAGCATGTCGCGCAGGTTGCGCTGGCCCGCCGAGTTGACCCGTTCCCGCAGCGCCGCCACGTCGTCGACCGACGACGACTGCGCCATCCCGGCCAGGATGTGGTCCAGCCGCAGTTCGCGGATGGCCTGCCGGAACACCGTCAGCTCGCCGACGATGTCGGCCCGCAGTTCTCCGGTGGGCTCGTGGTGGGGCATGTCCCCGAGCGAGTCGATCGCCGTGGCGATGAGGTCGTACCGCGACGGCCAGTGGGTGTACAGCGTCGACTTGGAGTAGCCGGCCGCCTCTGCCACCCGGGCATGGGTCACTTGCTCCCAACCTTCGCCGATCAGCACGTCGAGTGCCGCGCGGGAGACATCGGCGCGGGTGCGGCCGATGCGTGCGTCCTCAATCCCCGTGCGATCACCTCCCTCATCCGCGTCATGGATCCGACAGAAATTATCTGATGGACAACTCTTCCAATAGTGCATCAAGTGTGAAGTAATGGACGAGCTGTTCAGTAGTGAACGGTCAGATTGGTTGTCATCGCGGGGTGTCGAGAAGCGGGCGTCCGCGACGCCGATAGCTGTCTCCCCAATGTGCGCGGCGTGCTCGTGTTGAGCGTTTTCGCCGCCGACCAGGAAGGATCTTTCATGGCCGCCATTCTCTTCGGCTCCATCAGTACGGTTGCTGACACCTCGGAGCTGCAACGCCGGGCCTTCAACGGCGCGTTCGAGGACCACGGACTCGACTGGAACTGGTCGCAGGATGATTACCGCGAGATGCTCGGCGCCAACGGCGGCGCCGACCGGATCGACGAGTACGCCAAGGCCGTCGGCGACGAGGTCGACGCCGCCGCCGTGCACGCCACCAAGTCGGAGATCTTCCAGCGCCTGGTGGCCGACTCCGGCCTGGCCCCGCGGCCTGGAGTGGCCGACGTCATCGACGCCGCCAAGGCCAAGGGCGTGAAGCTCGGCTTCGTCACCACCACGTCGCGGGCCAACATCACCGCGCTGCTGTCGGCGCTCGAACCGCACCTCGGCGCGGATCCCTTCGACCTGATCGTCGACAGCGATGCCGTCGACACACCGAAACCCGATGCAGCGTGCTATCTCTGGGCGCTCGAACAACTCGGCGAGGACGCCGCCAAGTCGGTCGCGATCGAGGACAACGCCGGCGGGGTGAAGGCCGCGACGGCCGCCGGGGTGACGTGCATCGCCTTCCCGAACGAGAACACCGAGGGCGCCGACTTCGGCTCGGCGGCCGAGACGGTCAACAATCTCGACCAGCGCCGGGTCGTCTCGCTGGCCGTCAGCGAGGGGTTCACGGAATGAGCGACATGACCGCCCGGGTCTCGGCCTCCGAGAAGGCCTTTCACGTCGAGGGTTACGAGAAGATCGAATACGACCTGCTCTACGTCGACGGCGTCTTCGACGTCGACCGCCCCGATCTCGCCGAGTGCTACCGGCCCTACGGCCGCGCCCTGATGGTGATCGACGAGACCGTCTACGCGCTCTACCGCGAGGCGATCCACCACTACTTCGACCATCACGGCATCGCGCTGACGGTGGTTCCCGTGCAGATCCGCGAGACGGCCAAGTCGCTGGAGACCTTCGAGCGCATCGTCGGCGAGTTCGACGCCTTCGGACTGGTCCGCACGGAACCGGTGCTGGTCGTCGGCGGCGGGCTGACCACCGACGTCGCCGGCTTCGCCTGCGCCAGCTACCGGCGCAACACCCCGTACATCCGCATCCCCACCACGCTGATCGGTCTGATCGACGCCAGCGTGTCGATCAAGGTCGCCGTCAACTACGGCAAGCACAAGAACCGGTTGGGCGCCTATCACGCTTCCCAGCGGGTGTTCCTCGACTTCTCCTTCCTGAAGACCCTGCCGGCCGACCAGGTGCGCAACGGCATGGCCGAACTCATCAAGATCGCCGTGGTCGGCAACGCCGAGATCTTCCAGATGCTCGAAGAGCACGGCCCGGCACTGCTTTCCACCAGATTCGGCCACCTCGACGGCACACAGGAACTCCGCCGGGTCGGCGACCGGCTGACCTACCAGGCCATCGCGACCATGCTGGAGCTCGAGGCGCCCAACCTGCACGAGATCGACCTGGACCGGGTCATCGCCTTCGGTCACACGTGGAGCCCGACGCTCGAACTCGCTCCGCCGGTGCCGTTCTTCCACGGGCACGCCATCAACATCGACATGGCGCTGTCGGTCACCCTCGCGGAGCGACGCGGCCACCTGACGCCCGCCGATCGGGACCGCGTGCTGGCGGTGATGAGCGGACTGGGGCTCGCGCTGGACAGCGATCACCTGACCCCGGAACTGCTGGAGCAGGCGACCAGCTCGATCCTCAAGACCCGCGACGGCACCCTGCGGGCGGCGATCCCCGACCCGATCGGGTGCTGCCGCTTCCTCAACGACGTCTCGGTCGAGGAGCTGTCCGACACGCTGACACTGCACAAGAAGCTGTGCATCGAGCTCGACCGTGGCGGTGAAGGGATCGAGATGTTCACCGCTGCGGAGGTGGTGTCATGAGCGTGCAGTTCGAGCAGCGGCGCCTGCCCCGGGCGGTGACTCCGTCGACCATCCTGGCCGCGGAGCTCGACGAGGTCTGGCGACGGCTGCAGACCACACCCGACGTCGACGCCGAGACGCTGACGAGGCTGGCCCGGGCCCGTGATCTCGCCGCCGGGCTGGATCCCTATCTCGACCGGTGCACCACCCCCGAGTCGCCCGCGCTGGCCGAACTCGCCCGCCGCACCCAGGGGGCGTACTGGACCGACGGGCTCGAGGCCGAGATGCTCTCCGGCCACGTCGAGGGTCAGGCGCTGAAGTTCTTGGTGCACATGACGCGCGCCACCCGGGTGCTCGAGATCGGGATGTTCACCGGCTACTCGGCGCTCGCCATGGCCGAGGCGCTGCCCGCCGACGGCGTGCTCGTCGCCTGCGAGATCGACCGCCACGCAGCGAAGTTCGCGCGGCAGTGTTTCGCCGCGTCCCCGTCGGGCAAGAAGATCACCGTCGCCGTGGCGCCGGCGATGGAGACGCTGGGCATGCTCGCCGAACGCGCCCGCCACGATGAGCTGCAGGCATTCGACCTGGTGTTCATCGACGCCGACAAGGCCGGATACCTGGGCTATCTCGAGGTTCTGCTCGACTCGGACCTGCTGGCGCCCGGCGCGGTGATCGCCGTCGACAACACGCTGATGCAGGGTCAGCCGTACGCGGTCAGCGGTGAGCCGACGGCCAACGGCGCGGCGATCGCGTCCTTCAACGCCGCTGTGGCCGCCGATCCACGCGTCGAGCAGGTGCTACTGCCCGTCCGCGACGGGCTCACCCTCATCCGCCGGGCCGACGACTGGTGACGGTCACGGCACGGGCGCACACGGGACGCACAGTGGCGGCCCTGGCCGCACTGTGCGCCACGCTGCCGGTCGACGTCGCCGTCGTCGGACTGACGCTGGTGCGTCGCCGTCCGCCGCCGGCCCGCCTGCCGGGACCCGTTGCGGTGCGGACCGTGCTGCTCACGGGTGGAAAGATGACCAAGGCGCTGCAGCTGGCGAGGTCGTTCCACCTCGCCGGGCACCGGGTGGTGCTGGTGGAGTCGGCGAAGTACCGCTGGACCGGTCACCGCTTCTCCACGGCCGTCGACGCCTTCCACTCCGTTCCGGAGCCGTCGGATCCCGGCTACGCCCAGGCGCTGCTCGACATCGTCCGCCGGGAGCGGGTCGACGTCGTCGTGCCGGTGTCGAGCCCGGCGGCCAGCGTGCCCGACGCGCGGGCACGGTCACTGCTCGACGGCGTGTGCGACGTGGTGCACGGTCACGCCGACACCGTCGCCGCGCTCGACGACAAGTCCGAATTCTCCAGAGTCGCATCGTCTCTCGGCCTGAGCGTGCCCGACACCCACCGCATCACCGATGCGCGGCAGGTCGAGGAGTTCGACTTTCCTGTGGGCAGGACGTACATCCTCAAGCGGATCGCCTATCACCCCGTCGGACGGACCGATCTCACCCCGCTGACCCGCGAGACACCCGAGCGCAACGCGGCATACGCCCGCTCACTGGCCATCTCCGCGGACGACCCGTGGATCCTGCAAGAATTCATCCCCGGCCGCGAGTACTGCACCCACGCCACCGTGCGCGACGGCGCCCTGCGCGTCTACTGCTGTTGCGAGTCGTCGGCGTTCCAGGTCAACTACGCACACGTCGACAAGCCGCGGATCCGGCACTGGGTCGAACATCTCGTCAAGAGCCTCGAGTTGACCGGCCAGGTGTCGTTCGACTTCATCGAGGCCGCGGACGGCACGCCATACGCGATCGAGTGCAATCCGCGGACGCATTCGGCGATCACCGTGTTCGGCGACGATCCCCGCGTCGCCGGCGCGTACCTCGACGCCCAGCACGTCGAGATCACTCCGGCCGCCGAGTCGCGGGCGACCTACTGGGCCTATCACGAGCTGTGGCGCCTGCTGACCGGGCACGGCGGACTGACGACGATGCTGCGGGGCCGTGACGCGATCTTCTCCCGTTGGGACCCGTTGCCCTACCTGATGGTTCACCACCTACAGATTCCCTCGCTGCTGCTGGCCAACCTGCGCAGCGGCCGGGGGTGGAGCCGCATCGACTTCAACATCGGCAAGCTCGTCGAGGCAGGAGGCGACTGATGATCTCGGTGCTGCACCTCGTCGGCTCGCCGGTCGACGAGTTCCACGCCGACCTGTCCCGGCTGTACGCCCGCGACTGCCTCGCCGCACTCGACGCGCCGCACCGGTACCGCCATCAGATCGCCTACGTCGCGCCGGGCGGAAAGTGGTGCTTTCCCGCCACTCTAGAGACCGGGAGTATCGCCGCCGCGGAGTCGTACAGCATCGCGGCGGCCGTCGACCGGCTGAGCGACATGCCCATCGACGTGGTGGTGCCGCAGATGTTCTGCCGTCCAGGCATGACCACCTTCCGGGCGCTGCTCGACCTGCTCGGGCTGCCGTATCTGGGGAACCGGCCCGAGGTGATGGCGATGACGGCCGACAAGACCAAGGCCAGGGCGGTCGTCGCGGCCGCCGGGGTTTCGGTGCCGGACGCGCAGACCTTGGAACCCGGCGAGGCACTGCAGATTCCGCTGCCGGTGGTGGTGAAGCCTGCCGCCGCCGACAATTCGGCGGGGGTCAGCCTGGTGCATGACGATGCGGAATTCTCCGCCGCGGTCGACGCGGCGACGGCGCACGGCTCCGGCGTACTCGTCGAGTCCTACGTGGAGCTGGGTCGCGAGGTGCGCTGCGGTGTGGTGGAGCGCGACGGCGAACTGTGGTGCCTGCCGCTCGAGGAGTATGCGGTGGATCCGTCGAGTAAGCCGATCCGCACGGCGGGGGACAAGCTGGCCCGCGGCGCCGACGGTGAACTGTTCCTGGTGGCCAAGGACGTCAGCCGGGCGTGGATCGTCGCGCCCGACGACCCAGTGACGCAACGGGTCTGGACCGCAGCCCGGTCCTGCTATCGGGCGTTGGGATGCCGGCACTACGGCCTCTTCGACTTCCGCATCGACCCCGACGGCGAAGCATGGTTCCTCGAGGCAGGCCTGTACTGCTCGTTCGCCGAGTCGAGCGTCATCGCCATGATGGCGGCGGCCGACGGCTGCGAGGTGGCCGATCTGTTCGCACATGTGCTGCGGGAAGCCGAGATCGGATCGGCGTCGTGTTCGAGGTGAGGCAACTGGCGCCGGTCGGCGCGCGGGTGGAGGGCCTGCGGGTCGGGGCGCTGGACGACGCGAACGTCGGCCGCCTGCGGCAGGTGCTCGCCCGCCATGGCGTCGTGATCATGTCCGGCCAGTGCGTCGACGACTCCGGGTTCCTGGCGTTCCTACGGGGTTTCGGCGACTTGATGTTCACGGCCGGGGAGACGCCGGTACCTGGATTCGCCGACCTGAACGTGATCAGCAATGTCGGGCGGACAACGCCGCCGCGGTCGAACTTCCACGTCGACACCAGCTACGTGCGCCGTCCGCCCGCCTACACCGCGCTGCGCGCCGTCGACGTCCCGCGGCACGGGGGGCACACCCTGTTCACGAACCAGTACCGGGCGTGGGAGACGCTGCCTGCCCATGTCCGCGGGGATTTGCAGGGCCGCAGCATCACCCACGTCGTCACGGGGCTCGATCTCGGTGACGACGAGGAGACCTCGGCCGCTCACCCGGTGGCGCTGACCCATCCGTTGTCGGGCCGCACCGCGCTGTACCTGTCGACACCGAAGCGGTGTGCGGCGGTGAGCGGCCTGTCCGCGGACCGGGCGGCCCGGGTGGTGTCGATGCTCGTCGCACACTCCACCCGCGAGGACAACGTGCTGCGCCACCGGTGGCGGCCCGGCGACGTGGTGATGTGGGACAACCGGTGCGTGATGCACCGGGCGGACCACGACGGCGTCGACGGCGACCGGGTGATGCACCGTGGCATGGTCGCCGACTCTGTCAGGGCTTGAGCCACCGCCACTGCGTCGAGCACCAGACCTCGGCCCCGGGCAGTGTGTCGCCGACCGCGTCGACCACGCCGGGGAACCAATCCCGGTTGTAGTCGTCGCCGGACAGCCAGCCGCCGGGGCGCACCTTGGGCAGCCACGCCGCGATGTCGGCCCGCACGCTGTCGTAGTCGTGCCGGGCGTCGAGGTGCACCCAGGCCAGCGACTCGTCGGCGAACAGCGCGGCGGCCGCCACCGAGTCGGTGATCAGCAGCTGTACCAGATCAGCTGCGCCGCAGGCGATCAGGTTGCGGTGCAGCAGTCCGGCGAAGGTCCCGCCGCCGAACTCCACCGCGGCGCCGTGAGCGTTGATCTCGCTGACACCCTCCGGGCCGCTGCCACGGCCGGTGTCCACACCGGTGACCGCGATGTCGCGACCGCTCCCACGCACCACCTCGGCCAGCGAGCACAGGCTCTTGCCCAGGTAGCAGCCCACCTCGACGAAGCGGCTGCCGTCGCCGAAATGGGCCACCGCCTCCTCCTGGCCGCCGCGCCAAGTGAACCAGCCGGGGATGTCCTGCCAGGTGCTGACGGGCCGCTCGAAATCAGATGCGTTGTGCACGCTCACCCCGCCGTCGGCGTGGTCCACACCTTGTCGATGCGGATCCGCAGCCGGGTGCCGTAGGAGGCCATCGCGTCGGCGATGCCGATCGTCTCGGCGTCAGCGGAGTACTTGGCCCAGTACGGCGCATCCTCGCGAGGGTCGGCGTCGGTGGCGTCGACGGTGGCCTCGCCGCCGATGACGACGATGCCCCCGCCACTGCCGTCGGAGTCGAGGTTGAGGCTGACCTGCGGGTGGTTCTCGACGTGGCGCACCTTGGCCGCCTGCCCCATGGTGTAGACGACGATGTCGGTGCCGTCGAAGTAGAACCACACCAGCCGCGGCACCGGCTGCCCCGACTTCGCAACCGTGGTGAGCCACCCGAAGTGGTCTGCTTCGAGCCTGCCGGAAACCTCTTGCGTCAAGTCGACTGCCATGGGAGCGAATGTAGTCTCGCGGAGATGAACTTGAACCTGTCTGCCGACGAAGTCCTCACCACCACCCGTTCGGTGCGCAAGCGCCTGGACCTCGAGAAGCCGGTGCCGCGGGACGTGCTGATGGAGTGTCTGGAGATCGCGCTGCAGGCGCCGACGGGCTCCAATGCGCAGGGCTGGCAGTGGGTGTTCGTCGAGGACGCGGCGAAGAAGAAGGCGCTCGCCGACATCTACCGCACCAACGCGACGCCGTACCTGAACGCCCCGAAGCCCTCCTACGGCGACAGCCGCGACGAGCGCACGCCGAAGGTCGTCGACTCGGCGAAGTTCCTCAACGACCACCTGCACGAGGTACCGGTGATGCTGATCCCGTGCCTGGAGGGCAGGCCCGACGGCGCACCCGCGTCGATGAGCGCGGGGTACTGGGGATCGCTGATGCCCGCGGTGTGGAGCTTCATGCTCGCGCTGCGGTCCCGCGGCCTTGGGTCGGCGTGGACCTCGCTGCACCTGATGGGCGACGGCGAGAAGCAGGCCGCCGAGCTGCTCGGCATCCCCTTCGACAGGTACGCCCAGGGCGGGCTGTTCCCCATCGCCTACACCAAGGGCACGGACTTCAAGCCCGCCAAGCGGCTGCCCGCCGAGCAGCTGACGCACTGGGACACCTGGTAGGCCGGTCGTCACACCGCGCCGGTGAAACCTTGCTGGCGCCATGCCTCGTACACCGCCACCGCGGCGGCGTTCGACAGATTCAGTGACCGCCGGCCGTCGAGCATCGGGATGCGCACCGTCGCGGTGATGTGCGGGTCCGCCAGCGTCTCGTCGTCCAGGCCGGTCGGTTCCGGACCGAACATCAGCACGTCGCCGGGGCGGTAGCCGATCTCACCGAACGGCGTCCGCGCGTGCGCGGTGAACGCGTACACGGCTTTCGGAGCCAGGGCTGCCCACGCCGCAGGCAGATTCGGGTGCACGGTGACCGACGCGAGGTCGTGGTAGTCCAGTCCGGCGCGGCGCAGCTTCGGTTCGGTCAGATCAAAACCCAACGGTTCGACGAGGTGGAGCTCACAACCCGTCGCCGCCACCATGCGAATCGCGTTGCCGGTGTTCGGCGCGATCCGCGGTGAGTAGAACATCACCCGGAACATCCGATGATGATCGCAGCTGAATCGCCGGTGGCCGAAACTGTTTGCTCGTGTACCACGAGGCGACACTGAAGGACCGTTGTGAACTCTGTCTGTTCAGTAAGAATTGTGGAATCGCCCGCGAGTGGCTGTCATACTCGTGCAATTGCCAGGCGCATCCAGGCGTAGAACCGCGCCGCCCGCATACGGCGAAACAGCAGGAAACCTATGAATCACGATCCAATACTGAGCGGACCGGCCGGCGGCTCCGTCGCGCCCGCGGCGCCGACCAGGCGTCCGTCGCGGTGGTCGCCGACCAATTGGCCGGTGCGCTGGAAGGTCTTCGCGATCGTGCTGGTGCCGCTGCTGCTGGCCGGTGGGTTCGGCGGGCTGCGGATCAATGCCAGTGCGAGCGAGGCGTCCGAACTGCGCCTGGCCGCCGAGCGTGCGGACATGATCCCGGCGATCAGCGAGTACATGGCCGCATTCGAGAGCGCGATGATCGCCGCCACGGAGGGCACCCCGACGCAGCAGCCGCTGGCCGACTTCGACTCCCGCAAGGCCGATCTCCGCGAGCGGTTGGAGAACACCGACGTCGTGGGCGACGTCGAGTCGGCCGTCAGCAACCTGCTCACCATCGGTCAGGAACTGATCAACAAGGTGATGGCCAACACCATCGACCTCCGGGGCCGGGTGCTCGCCTACGGGGCGCTGCTGCTCACCTCGGAGACGGCCGTCACCGGATCGGCGCGCGCCGACACCGCCGACGTGCAGGTGCAGGCGCGGGCCCTGTCGCGGGCCATCGGCGCCCGCGGCCAGATGGCGTTGCAGCACATGCTCGTCACCCGTGGCGGTGACGTACCCGAACCCGAGCTGCGGGTGTCGATGACCACGCTGGCGGGCACCGAACCGTCCACAGTCACCGGCATGGCGGAGTTGCTCGGTCCGGCGTCGCAGGATGCCGCCACGCTGCGCACCGAGATGTTCAAGCGGATGTCGATGATGGCCACCCCGGGGGTGGTGCTGGTGGGCAATCCCGAACTGCTCCAGTCCCAGCAGGTGACCGACGGCATCGCCGGCACCATGATCGACGACCTGACCGCCAGCATTCCCGCGGCCGTGCACGACGAGGCCGCCGCGCAGCGCAGCGCCGCCATCCGGGAAGCCGTCCTCGTCGCCGTCGCGATCGTCATCGCGCTCGCGGTAGTGCTGCTCGTGGCGCGCTCGCTGGTGCGGCCGCTGCGCCGGCTGCGCGACAGCGCCCTCAAGGTCGCCCACGAGGACCTGGCCGGCGAGATCGAGCGGGTGCGCGCCGGCGGTGAGCCGGGTCCGGTCGCCCCCATCCCGGTGCACACCACCGAGGAGGTCGGGCAGGTCGCCCACGCCGTCGACGAGCTGCACGAGCAGGCGGTCTTCCTGGCCGGCGAGCAGGCGCGGTTGCAGATGCAGGTCGGCGACATGTTCGAGACGCTGTCGCGGCGCAGCCGGTCGCTGGTGGACCAGCAGTTGTCGCTGATCGACCGGCTCGAGGCCAACGAGGACGACCCCGAGCGACTGGAGAGCCTGTTCCGGCTCGACCACCTCGCGGCCCGGATGCGCCGCAACGGCGCCAACCTGCTGGTGCTCTCCGGGGCGAGGATCCCGCGCGACCAGGCCGCACCGGTGCCCGTGGCGGCCATCATCAACGCCGCCGCCTCGGAGGTCGAGGACTACGCCAGGGTGATCACCGCGACGGTGCCCGACAGCGAGATCGCCGGTCCGGTGGCCGGTGACCTGGTGCATCTGCTCGCCGAACTGCTCGACAACGCCCTGCGCTACTCACCGCCGATCTCGCAGGTGCGGGTGTCGGCTGTGCACAGCGGCAACGGCGGACTGGTGATCGAGGTCAGCGACATCGGGCTGGGCATGACCGAGTCGGACCTGCGGGTGGCCAACACCCGCCTGCAGTCCGGTGGTGAGGTCGACCCGTACACCGCCAGGCACATGGGCCTGTTCGTGGTCGGACGGCTGGCCGCCCAGCACGGCCTGGTGGTCCGGCTGCGCGCCACGGTCGCCGAAGAGCCGAACTCGGGCACCACCGCGGGGGTGTACGTGCCGGTCGAGCTGATCGCGCGCAGTGACGCCGCGTCGCCCGAGCCGTACGCCGAGTCGGCCGACGCACCCGCCGGCCTGACCGCCTTCCCGGCGATGCCGTCGCCCGGACGGGAGCGCACGAACGGGACCGCGCACGGTGACGCCTACGGCGACGGGTTCGGCCATGCGGCCCAGGACGAGCCGGTCGGGCACCTCAACGGGCACGCCGACATCCCGATATCGCTGTTGCCGCAGCGCAACCCCGGTGCCAGTGGCATCTCCGGCGTCCCCGCGCCGGCGCCGGTCGATGAGCCCGAGGTGCGGCCCGACCTGCAGCCCGTCGATGACTGGCCGGAGGACTCGATGCCGGCGCAGACGCCGGCCGAACCGCAGGGTCCGTCGAACACGTCGGCGTTCTTCGCCTCGCGGGCGCAGGTGGCCAGCAACGGCGTGCACCGGCCGGAGCAGATGGAGCCGCCGCAGGACGAGCGGCCGGTTGAAATGGCCGAGCCCGCGTCCGCCGTCGAGCCGGTCCGCGGTCTCGCCGACCTGCCGGGGGAGCTGTCCGGCGACCTGTCCGAGACCGCCGGGTCCGACGACGCGATCTATCAGAAGATGCTGTCGGAATGGTTGGTCGATCCCCACGAGATCGCGAACAGCAGCGACCTCAACTGGGAGTCGGTATGGGATCACGGCTGGTCAGCGGCTGAAGCTGCCGACGAGGCGCCCGTCGTCGCGCACACCGAGGAGGGGCTACCGGTGCGGCAGCCGGGCGCCCGGCTGGTGCCGGGCGGGGTCGATGCCGTCAACGGCGGACAGCGCAACGGCGGAGCGCATCGCAGCGTCGACCCGGACGACGAGGTAGCATCGGCGGTCGACGCCGGCAATGGGTCGGAGTCGCTTCCGCTGCGCGATCCGGACGCTGTCCGCGCGAGCATCAGCAACCACTTCGGCGGTGTGCACGCCGGCCGCATGCACGCCCGTGAGACCAGAGGATCTGAATACGAATGACGTTTCCGGACAGCAGGAGCACCGCGAACCCCCGGGACTCATTCGCACGCCCGTCCGCGCGCGAGTCGCTCGACTGGCTGGTCTCGAAGTTCGCGCGCGAGGTGTCCGGTGTGTCGCACGCGGTGCTGGTGTCGGCCGACGGACTGCTGATGGCGGCCAGCGAGCACATGCCCGGCGAGCGGGCCGACCAGCTCGCAGCCGTCGCGTCCGGGCTGGCGAGCCTGTCCACCGGCGCGGCACAGCTGTTCGACGGCGGGCACGTGTTGCAGTCGGTGGTCGAGATGGAGAACGGCTACCTGTTGCTGATGCGGGTCGGCGACGGGTCGAATCTGGCGACGCTGGCCAAGCGGTCGTGTGACATCGGCCAGATCGGTTACGAGATGGCGATACTGGTAGAGCGGGTCGGCACTGTGGTGCAGTCGGCTCGACGGACTCCGCAGCACTCGTGATCCGCGATGGACTATCCGAGCGGCAGAGGCGAATCGAGCGGTTGGGAACCCGATCCGGGACCTGACTCCGAGGAGTCCGGGCCGACGCCGAACCTGGTCCGGCCGTACACTCTGACCGCGGGTCGCACGGAGTCTCGCGTCCACCTGCCGATGGAGGCGCCGGTGGAGACGTTGAATTCGGGCAAGGCGCCGCGCTGGCCGGCGAGCGACATCCGCGGTCAGATCCTGGCGTTGTGTGTGGACAGTCCCTCGGTCGCGGAGATCGCGGCCAGGTTGTCCGTGCCGCTCGGCGTGGCGCGCGTGCTGATCGGCGACCTGGTGACGCAAGGTTATCTACGGGTGCTCGTCACCCTCGACGACTCGGCGACCTACGACGAACGTCGCGAATTGATAGGAAGGACGCTGCGTGGCCTCAGGGCACTCTGATCGACGCGACGCCGCCTCGACCAAGATCGTGATCTCCGGCGGATTCGGCGCCGGGAAGACCACCTTCGTGGGTGCGGTGTCGGAGATCATGCCGTTGCGGACCGAGGCCCTGGTGACCAACGCGTCGGCCGGGCTGGACGGACTGGACGCCACCCCCGACAAGCGGACCACCACGGTGGCGATGGACTTCGGCCGCATCACCCTCGGTGACGACCTGGTGCTGTACCTGTTCGGGACGCCGGGGCAGCGCCGCTTCTGGTTCATGTGGGACGACCTGGTGCGCGGGGCGATCGGCGCGATCATCCTGGTTGACGTCCGGCGGCTGCAGGACAGCTTCGCCGCGGTCGACTTCTTCGAGGCGCGCCGGCTGCCGTTCCTCATCGCGGTCAACGAATTCGACAATGCGCCGAAGCACCCGGCCGCCGCGGTGCGTAAGGCGCTCGCACTGCCGGACCGTATCCCGGTGGTCAGTGTGGATGCCCGGGACCGGCATTCGGCGAAGGCCGCCCTGATCGCGGTCACCGAGTACGCCCTCGACAGCCTCAGCGCGCTGCCCGGCTGACGGGTGGGCGGCGACACGGTCTGGACCGAGGAAGAGTTCATCGGCCGGGACTTCCGCGACGAGGACCTGAGTCGGCTGCGCACCGATCGGGTGGTGTTCGACGGGTGTGACTTCAGCGGTGTCGACATGAGTGAGTCCGAGCATGTCGGTACGGCGTTCCGGAACTGCCGGTTCCGGCGGACGACGTTGTGGCACAGCGTGTTCAAGCACTGCAGCCTGCTGGGTTCGGAGTTCACCGAGTGCAGGTTGCGGCCGCTCGTGCTGGTCGAGGTGGATCTGACCCTGGCGGTGCTGGGCGGTTGCGACCTGCGCGGGGTCGACCTGTCGGACTGTCGGCTGCGGGAGGCCGGCCTCGTCGGCGCCGACCTGCGTAAGGCGGTGCTGCGCCGTGCCGATCTCACCGGTTCCCGTTGCAACGGGGCGAAGTTCGGTGAGGCCGATCTGCGCGGGGCGCGGATGGACCCGACGTTCTGGACCACCGCCTCGGTGCGCGGCGCGAAAATCGACATCGAGCAGGCACTGTCGTACGCCGCGGCCCACGGGCTGGATGTCAACGCGGAGTAGGAGGGCCGGTGACGACGCGGGAGACCATCGAGCGCTGGGTGGAGTTGTTCAACGCCAATGACCCGGAGGCTCTTTCGGCGTTGTACGCCGAGGATGCGGTGAACCATCAGATCGCGCTGGACCCCGTCGCCGGCCGAGCGGCGATCGAGCAGTTCCACCGCGAGACGTTCGCGGCCGGCCCGTTGACATGCACACCGATCAACCTTGTGGTCGACGGTGACTGGGCTGCACTTGAATGGGTCGACCCGGACGGCTTCCGCGGGTGCGGGTTCTTCCATGTCCGCAATGGATTGATCGAACACCAGCGCGGCTACTGGGACAGCGCGCAGTTACGCGCCGTGCATCCAGATGTGCACTGAATCCTCACTCGCGCAGGCGGTTACCGCCGACGTGTGATGGCGTCGGCGGTGTTGAGCCGCGGTGTCGCTAGAAGGGTGGCGGTTCGTCGCCGGGTTGTGGTGGTGGCTTGGGGGCGAAGAGTGCGTCGAGTGCTTGTCGGCGTGCGCGGCGGCGGGCTTCGCGGTGTTCGCGGTTCTGTTGGCGTTCCGCGGCGATGCGGGCGGCGCGGGATTGGGCTCGGGTGCGTTGCCGTTTGGGCATCATCGCGGTGCGCTCACCGCATGGATCGTCGGGTCGCGGTGTGACAACTGCGGCGGCCGTCGGTGCGCAGAGGCTGGGGAACAGCAGCGCCGATCCCGGTCTGGTGGTGTAGGTCTGGCCCGCGGGGCTGGTCCAGATGACCGTGCCGTCGCACTGTTGTTGGTCGTGCCAGCCCCAGAAGGTCTTGATCAGATGGTGAAGGCGGCACAGGCATTTGAGGTTCGACGCCTGGGTCGGCCCGCCTTGGCTGTAGGGGATGGTGTGGTCGATGTCGGTGCTGAAGGCCGGCACGTCGCAGCCCGGGAATCGGCAGCCCATGTCGCGGCAGCGGACGAACTCCGCCAGGTTGCGCGAGGGGGTGTAGCGCGGCTCGGGCGGGGCGTCGCCGGGATGGATCAGCGGCCGGATCGTGGCATGCTCGGCCAGGGGCGCGACCTGTTCGGGCGGCAGGATGCCGTCGTTGTGCACCAGGCTCGCCACCGAATCATCGGCGTCGGCGTCGGTGTCGGTGTCGGCGTCGGCGATGTCGGGGGTGTCGGGGGTGCCCACGGTGTCGGTGTCGGCGGCCGCGTCAGTGTCGGCGGCAGCCCCAGCCCCACTATCGGTGTTGGGGCCGGTGATGGTGTGGATGACGAAGGGGGCGGCGACGGCGTCCTTCTTCGGGCAGCCCGGATTGGCGCACTGGCAGGGCAGGCGTTGGGCGCCGCTGCACACCGCGGCGATGGCATCGACACGACGCTGCCGCTTGGTACGGGGATCATCGGGGCACACGGTGTCGGCCATCGCGTCGACACTCCGTTCGAAGATCTGGGCATCGACGGTGCTCATGGTGCCGCCGAAGGTGCTCATCCCATCGAGACCGTCGTTGACCCAGAACTCACGGAGTTCGGCGGCCCTCCTGCGTCGCCGCACCGCATCGCGATCCTGGCGGGCGATGATCCGGTCGACATGACCGCACAGCTGCCCGGGACTCAGTGTCATCAACCGCGCCGCCGCACCGGCCAACGCCGCATCCACCCCAGCGAGGATGTCGGGATCGGTGATCAAGCTGGTGCGATGCAGCAACACATCCACGATGGCGATGCTCAGCTCACCGGCCCGGAACACCGCCGCCACCGCGGGGAGCCGTTCCCGCAACCCGCGCGCCAGATTGACCTGGATCGACGCCGACCCGTGCCCGATGTTCAGTGCGGCGGCGACTTCGGCGGCCACCGCGCACTCGGTGTCCACCGCCCACTGGTCACTGATCTCGTCACGCTGCGCGATCCGCAGCCCATAGAGCTCACCGATGATCGTCAACCGGGCCGCGGCTTGCTGGTTCTCCCGGCGCGCGGTCGCCACCAGGTCGGCGATCAGCGCGTCGGCCTCGACCAACCGCGGACGCGGCGAGGTCAGCACCTCGTCGAAACTCGCCTGCATCGGATCGAACATACATTCGATTATGGCAGAGGGGTACGACGCGCAACAGCCGCGATTCCGGCACTGGGGATAACTCTGAGGCGACTATCGCGCCAGGCGCGTCAGACCCAAACCCGTCAGAAAAGCCGTCAGGTGGCCCACCTCGGTATAGGTCGGCTGGACGACGACGTCGACGACGAGCGCACCGGCACCCAGCACCTGCGCGCCGGCGCGATACCGGCGGGGGAGGTACCGCGACGCCGCACCGGCGACTCCAAAAACGAAGTAACTGACTCCGACATCGCGTGCGTTCTCCAGCCGAGAGGGCGCCTGCCCGGCCCGGATCGACCGGCGGAGGAATCCCTGCCCAGCGACCGTCCCGACGATGTGCGCGGTCAGCCCGACCAGCAGCCACCGGCCTGACCCCATCCTCCGCTCGGCCGGCGCCAGCACCGCCGCGTACACAGGCACATAGGGCCACCAGCGTCGCCCGTCGAGCCAGAAGAGGCTGGTGACCAGCACCCGCAGCGGCTCCCGCGACAGGTGATGCAGATTCGTCGACTGCTGACGCAGCAAGCGTGACCGCTTCCGCCCTGCCGCCCGCTGCAGCCGTGTCGTGACCAACAGGACGGCCAGCCACCCGTAGGTCAGAGGAGCGCTCAGGCGCCCTTCAGCCGGATCTTCCACCGCACGAACGTCAGATAGCCGATGCTGAGGGCCGCGAGCATCCCCATGTCGAAAAGCCAGGTGCCGCCGGTGTGTTCCCAGTGCGAGTCCTTCGGCGTCAGCGGTCCTGGGACGAGTCTGATCAGGTCCACCGTCGACGCCGACGCGGCGAAGCCCCAGCGGGCCGGGGTGATCCATGACATCTGGTCGAGGCCGATGCGGCCCGTCACGGGGATCATGCCGCCGGAGAACACCAGCTGCGACATGATCGCGATCACCAGCAGCGGCATGATCTGCTCACTGGTCTTGGCCAGCGCCGACAACGCGAGCCCGACCATCGCCGCGGTCACCGTCGTCGCGGCCATCCCGAAGAACAGCTCGAGCGACGGATTGCCCACCACCGAACCGCTGTCGACCGCGCCCTCGCCGAATCCCTTGCCCGCGATCGTGATACCGGTGACGATGGCGGACTGGATGATCGCGAAAATCGAGTAGACGCAGACCTTCGCCAGCAGGTACGCGGTGGTGGACAGGCCGACGGCCTGCTCGCGAAGGAAGATCGCGCGCTCGCCGATGAGGTCGCGGATGGTCAGCGCCGTGCCCATGAAGATCGCGCCGACGTTGAGCAGCACCAGCACCTGGCCCGGCTCGTTGGGTGCGTCGCCCATCGGGTTCGGGACGCCGAAGCCGACGGTGCCCGGCACCGAGAGCGACAGCGTGCCCATGATGAACGGCAGCAGCGCAAGGAAGATGAAGTAGCCGCGGTCGGACACGATGAGCCGGATCTGGCGCCGCGCGATCGTCGAGAACTGCCTTCGCAGACTGGTTTTCGACGGCTCGCCGAGGTCGGCCGGTTGATCGGCCGGCGGTTGGGCAGGCGGCGGGCCGTTGAGTTCGAGCCACCGCTGTTGGGCCGCTTCGGGATCGCCGGCCACCGTGCTGAAGATGTCGGCCCAGTTGGTCGTGCCCATCGCCGCGCCGATCTTCGCCGGCGGCCCGCAGAAGGCGGTCTTGCCGCCCGGTGCCAGCAGCAGAACCTGATCGCAGACGTCGAGGTAGGTCAGCGAGTGAGTGACCACCAGCACGACGCGACCCGCGTCGGCCAGCTGGCGCAGCATCGTCATCACCTGGCGGTCGAGCGCCGGGTCCAGACCCGAGGTCGGCTCGTCGAGGATCAGCAGCGACGGCCCGGTCAGCAGCTCGAGCGCCACGGACGCCCGCTTGCGCTGACCGCCGGAGAGCTTGTCGACCCGGGTCTCGAGGTGCTTGGTCATCTCGAGTTCCTCGAGCACCTGCATGACGACCTGTTCGCGGTCGGCCTTGGTGGTGTCCGGTGGCAGCCGCAGCTCGGCGGCGTACATCAGCGCCTGACGGACGGTCAGCTGCCCGTGCACGACGTCGTCCTGCGGCACCATCCCGATGCGGGAGCGCAGCGAGGCGTACTCGGCGTGCACGTTGTGGCCCTCGAACGTGACCGTTCCGCTGGACGGATGGGTATAGCCGGCCACCAGCCGGGCGAAGGTCGACTTGCCCGCGCCCGACGGGCCGATCACCGCCGTGAGCGTGCCCGGCCGCGCCGTCAGCGAGATGTTGTCGAGCAGCGTCTTGTTGTTCTCGATCGTCCAGGTGACGCCGTGCACGTCGAGGCCGCCGGTGGCCGTCGCGGCCGCGGTCTCGGTGCGCCGGACCAGTGTGCCGCCGCTGAACACCAGGTCGACGTTGCCGATCGTGACGGTGTCGCCCTCTTGGAGCAACGCCGAATCGACCCGCGAACCGTTGACGAAGGTGCCGTTGATGCTGCGGTTGTCGACGATCTCGGTGCCCTGCGCGGTCGACACCAGCGAGGCGTGGTGGCGCCCGGCCAGCACGTCGGGGATCACGATGTCGTTGTCGGTCGCGCGACCGATCTTCACCGCTCCCGCCGGCGTCTCCGGCGTCCGTCCGGGCCGCAGGATCTTGAGCATGCTGGTGGCCAGATTGCCGCCGTCGCTGGAGCGCGGCGCCGCCGTCGGACCCATGCTGGTGACCGGCTCACTGGACTGCTGTGAGATCGGTTGCGACATCGGCGGCCGCGTCTGGTGCGATGCGGGACCCGTCGGGTACCGCTGCTGCGACGACGGGGGAAATCCCTGCTGCGCACCGGTCGGGTAGCGCTGCTGCGGCCGCGACGTGGGCGGCGTCGCGATGTGCGGACGGCCCGGGGCGGTGTGCGGCTGCGGAGTGTTCCAGCCGGTGTTGGGGCGCGCGACCGGCACCGCACTGGTCGGCGGTGGGCTGCCGACCGAACCCTGGTGGCGGCCGACCTCGAATGACACCTGCGGGCCGTCCGGGTTGCCGATGTTGAGGGTCTGGCCGTCGCGGATGTCGACGGACGGGACGCGTCGGCCGTTGGCGAACATGCCGTTGAGGCTGCCGTTGTCGATGGCGACCCACCGGCCCTGGTCGAACCGCAGCACCAGGTGGGCGCGGGAGATCAAGGGGTGGGCGATTCGCACGTCGGCGCGCAGGTCGCGGCCGATGACGACGTCGTTGCCCGGCGCGAACGTGCGGGTGGAGCCCTCGTAACGAACGGTCAGCGCGGGCGGTGCTGGTCGGCTCATCGTGATCAACTCTATCGGTACCGCCACTGGAATTGCCGCTGCTACCGCGCAGCGCGGCGTGTGACGATGACCGGCGTGGATCGTGGCGAGTTGGGCTGGCGGATGCGGGCGGCACTGGAGACGGTGATGACGGCATTCGCGGGGCTTGCGGTCGCGTTGCTGCTGTGGGCGGCGGGCCTGGCGCTGTGGAGCCGGCAGCAGGCGGAGCAGACCCGGCATGTCGGCGGCTGGCCGGGGTACATCGAGCGCCTGCCCCGGCTGGGTGATTCGCCGGTGGACGCGCTGGCCGTCGTCGTCTGGATCGCGGCCGTCACGTTGCTGGCCGCCGCCGCCGTCAGCGTCTGGCTGGGCCGCACCCGGCGCAGCGGCGCCGTGAGACCTGTGGCGGTGGCAGGCGTCCTCGCCCTCGCTGTGTATGGGATCTACAGCGTCGACATCGCCTCCTTCTACGCGAGGGTGACGAGCACATATCCGGTCACCCCGGCGCTGCCTGCTGGTATCGCGGCGTGGCTCCTGGGGGTGGCCGGTGCGATAGCCGTGCTGCTCGCCGCCGTGCGGATCCCGCTGCTGGCCCGCCGGGACCTGCGTGCGGTCGCCCTCGGGGCAGTCGTCGGCGTGGTGATGGCGTCAGTGACGACGGTGGCATCGGTGCGCGCCGGTGACGACACCCGCTACGTCGATGCGACCACGGCCGCGGCCGCCGATGTCCCGCCGGTCCCGATGGTGCTGGGGCAGAAGCGGTTCACCGTCACGGTTCCGGACGCCTACGACGACCAGGACTATCCGCAGTTCTTCGCAGCGGCCGCCGGCGCCGGATTCATCGTCGATGTCGGGGACATGGTGACTGCATACGACGCCGACGGAGCGCAGCGCTGGCATTACCGGCGAACCGGGCCGGGCGTATCCCGGGTCGAGACGGTGCTGGTGTTCGACGACGGCGCGACGGTCCTGGTCTGGATCGACGGCGACGACAAAGTCGGCGAGAAGAGTGTCGTCGCACTGGACGCCGTCACCGGCGAAGAGCTGTGGAGCGGAAGTGGCAGGCAGCTGTACACCACCAAGGGATTCGACCGCCCGCCCTACATGGTCTACCGCGATGAACGGACGTGGACCCGCACCGACTCCCGGACCGGGAAGCCGATGTGGACGGTGGCCGCGCCGCATGCCGGGTGCGCGACCGAATACATGGACACGGCCGAACGCCTGGTCTCGGTGTCGACGTGCTTCGAAAACCAGCAGGGCACCGTCTGGCTGACGGTCCTCGATCCGCAGACGGGGAGCATCGTCTGGGACCACCTGCTGCGCGAAGGGGCGTCGGAGGACACATCGAACGCTTATCACAGTGGATCCGGGTCGGCGCTGAGCGGCTCCGGTGTTCTCCTCCGGCTGTCCGATCCCCAGGCGCCGGGGACCAATCAATACGTCGACGTCGTTGATCGGACGATCACCGATCTGCCGCGCGAGTTGACATTCAGAGAGGCTCCCGGTCCCGACGACGACATCCTCGGTACGCAGTCGGTCGGTCGAGATGAACGGCTGACGCTGTTCGACGGCCGGGGTTCCGAGCGGTGCTCGACGGTCGGCGGGTTCTCGAGCGGCTACCCGCTGCTCAGGGGTACCGGCTTCGACACCGCGCATCTGACCTTCGGCGACGCCTTCGTCGTCCAGGATCAGGAGCGCGAGAGCCTGGTGACCCTCGACAGCACCACGTGCGCCGAGGTGGCCCGCACATCTGCCCCTGATGTCGACGGCCTCCTGCCCGTGCCCGGCGCGAATCTGGTGCTGCGCCGAGGCGAGAACCGCACCCTCGTGATCGACGGCTACCGCTAGGCCGGAAGCGGCACGCTCCACCGCGCGGTGTCGGTGATCTGCCGCAGGGCCGTCATCTTCTCGCCGTGCACGGTGATCACATGGGCGAACGCCGCGTCCACCGTAGACCCGCCGTCGCGGGCAGAGCCGCGGTAGGCGCCGAGCACGACCACCCGGTGGTCGTCGACCGGCAGGTACTCCGACGGCGCGACGTCGACGTCGTAGAGGGAATCGATGCGGGCCCACACCTCGGTGATGGTCTCCGCGGCGCCGCGGTGTTCACCGCCGACGCCGTGCGGCATGCCGGCGCTGACGTCGGCCACGAAATCGTCGGCGAGGACGTCGAACAGGGCACTGCCGTCACCGTCGGCCATCGCCGCGTAGAACCGCCGGGCCACACCCGTGGGATCGCTCATCGGGATTCCTTCCGTATTAGAGATGCATCTCTACTATAAACTGTGCGCCATGCCGCGGCCAGCCCGATTCACCGTCGACCAGCTGCTGGACGCGGCCGCCGCGATCGTCGCCGCGGACGGCGCGGCGGCGGTGACGGTGTCGGCGGTGGCCCGCGCGGTCGGGGCGCCGAGCGGGTCGATGTACCACCGCTTTCCGTCGCGCGCCGCGCTGTGCGGCGAACTCTGGATGCGCACCGAGGAGCGGTTCCAGAACGGCCTGATCGCGGTGCTCGAGCGCTCCGGAGAACGGCAGGACCGGGTCGCCGCAGGCGCGCTCTACACCGTGCAGTGGTGCCGCGACCACGCGGACGAGGCGCAGGTACTGCTGGCCGGCCCCGACGCATTTTGCCGCTCCGAATGGCCGACGGAACTCGAGGACCGTCGAAAAACGCTGCACCGCAGAATGATCCGACAACTGCGCGACATGGGTGGGCCGGTCGACCGAGTCACCGCCGCGCTGGTCGACATCCCGTCGGCCGTGGTGCGCCGGCACCTGGCGGCGCGCAGCCGCATTCCTGCCACCGCCGACGGCATCGTCGTGGACTGCGCACGCGCGCTGGCGCCGCCGGAGTGAGCCGTCAGACCAGGGCGTCGGGCGCGCCGGTGACGACGCAGTGGGTGTGGCTGTAGATGGTCGCCATGCACTTGTTGCAGTGCGTGCACGCCGAGCGGACCAGCGCGTCGGCCTGAATCCGGTTGATCAGGTCCGGCTCGGCCAGCAGCGCGCGGCCCATCGCCACGAAGTCGAACCCCTCGGCCATCGCGAGGTCCATCGTCTCGCGGTTGGTGATGCCGCCCAGCAGGATCAGCGGCATCGTCAGCTCGGCGCGGAACTGCCGGGCCTTATCCAACAGGAACGCCTCGCGGTACGGATACTCACGCAGGAACTTCTTGCCGGTCATCCGGATGCCCCAGCTCAGCGGCGGCTTGAACGCACCGGCGAACTCCTTCACCGGCGCGTCGCCGTGGAACAGGTACAGCGGGTTCACCAGCGAGCTGCCTGCGGTCAGCTCGATGGCATCGAGGCCGCCGTCCTCCTCGAGCCACTTGGCGGTCTGCAGCGACTCCTCCATCGGGATACCCGCGCGGACCCCGTCGGTCATGTTGAGCTTCGCCGTCACCGCGATCTGGTTGCCCACGGCGTCCCGGACGGCACGCACCACGCCGCGCGCGACCTTCGCCCGGTTCTCCAGCGACCCGCCGTACTCGTCCTTGCGGTGGTTGAGCAGCGGGCTCAGGAACGAACTGGCCAGGTAGTTGTGGCCGAGGTGGACCTCGACGGCGTCGAACCCGGATTCGATGGCCAGCCGAGCCGCATTGGCGTGGGCCCTGGTCACGGCGTCGATGTCGTGGCGGGTGGCCTTCCTGGCGAACCGCATCGACAGGGGGTTGAAGAACCGCATCGGGGCCAGCGCCTTGGCCTTGTTCGTGCGGGCGTTGGCGACCGGACCCGCGTGGCCGATCTGGGCGCTGATGGCGGCGCCCTCGGCGTGCACAGCGTTGGTGAGCCGTCGCAGGCCGGGCACCGCCTCCGGCCGCATCCAGATCTGCCAGCCGTCGGTGCGTCCGCCGGGTGTCACCGCGCAGTACGCGACGGTGGTCATGCCGACGCCACCCGCGGCGGGCAGCCGGTGGTAATTGATCAAGTCGTCGGTGACCAGGGCGTCCGGTGTGGACGCCTCGAATGTCGCCGCCTTGATGATGCGGTTGCGCAGCGTCACGGGGCCGAGTTTGGCCGGAGTGAACACATTGGGCTGAGTGTCCATAAGAGAGAGCCTGTCACAGCGCATGCGAGACTGGACGCCGTGGGTGCGATCACGTTGGACGGCAAGGCCACGCGCGACGAGATCTTCGTCGACCTCAAAGACCGCGTCGCGGCCCTGGCCGAGGCCGGTCGTACGCCGGGGCTGGGCACGGTGCTCGTCGGCGACGACCCCGGATCACAGGCCTACGTGCGCGGCAAGCATGCAGACTGCGCCAAGGTGGGCATCAACTCGATCCGGCGCGACCTGCCCGCCGACATCAGCCAGGCGACCCTCGACGAGACCATCGACGAACTCAACGCCAACCCGGAGTGCACCGGCTACATCGTGCAGTTGCCGCTGCCCAAGCATCTCGACGAGAACGCCGCACTCGAGCGCATCGACCCGGACAAGGACGCCGACGGGCTGCATCCGACCAACCTCGGCCGCCTGGTGCTCAACGAGCCGGCGCCGCTGCCCTGCACCCCGCGCGGCATCGTGCACCTGCTGCGCCGCTTCGAGGTGGAGATCGCCGGCGCGCACGTCGTCGTCATCGGCCGCGGCGTCACGGTCGGCCGGCCGCTGGGCCTGCTGCTCACGCGGCGGTCGGAGAACGCCACGGTGACGCTGTGCCACACCGCCACCCGCCACCTGCCGCAGTTCACCCTGGAGGCCGACATCATCGTGGCCGCCGCGGGTGTGCCGCACATGGTGACCGCCGAGATGGTGCGGCCCGGCGCGGCGGTGATCGACGTGGGTGTCAGCCGGGACGACGCCGGGAAGCTGGTCGGCGACGTCGCGCCCGATGTGTGGGACGTGGCGGGTCACGTGTCGCCGAATCCCGGCGGCGTCGGGCCGCTGACGCGCGCGTTCCTGCTGACGAATGTCGTCGAGCGGGCCGAAAAGGGGCGATGACCCCGAAGGAGTTCGCCCGCAAGGTCTTCGCGGGGCAGTGGCCGATCCTGGCGGTCGGCCTGATCCTCATCGCCGCCTTCGGCCTGGTGGTCGCCGGGTACTGGCGGCGCGGCGCGCTGGTGATGGCCATCGGGGTGGGTGTCGCGGCGGCTTTGCGCCTCGCGCTTTCCGACGACAGGGCCGGCCTTCTCGTGGTGCGTTCGCGCGCAACGGATTTCGTCACCACCGCGACGGTGAGCGCGACCATGTTCTATGTCGCGTGGACGATCGATCCGCTGGGCACCAGCTGAGAGTTGCGCACCGGGCAATCTTGCCTACTGTGCAAAATTATGTAGGGTGGCCGCATGGCCGGACTCCGGGAACGCAAGAAGGCGGACACCCGCCGCGCACTCAGCGACGCCGCGCTCGCGCTCGCCCTCGAACGCGGCTTCGACGCCGTCACCCGCGAGGCGATCGCCGAGCTGGCGGGCGTGTCGTTGCGGACGTTCAACAATTACTTCACCGGCAAGTACGAGGCCCTGGCCTACCGCCAGACCGAACGGCTGCGACACAGCATCGACGAACTGCGGCGGCGTCCGGCCGGCGAGCCGCTGTGGACCTCGATCGCCGAGGCCGTCCTGAGTCCGCTCGAGGCCGACTTCCGTGCCGCCGACAGCGAGGAGAGCAGGATCCCCGACCGCCGGGAACTCGCCGAGGTCCGGAAGCTGCTGCTGAGCCCGGAGATCCGGGACGCCACCAACAGGGAACTGTTCGACGAGTGGCTCGCGGCGATCGCCGAGCGGACCGGCACCGACCCCGCGAAGGACATGTACCCGCGACTGGTGGCGGCGGTCATCCGCGCCGTCGGCGACGCGGCGATGGAGACCTACGTGCGGGCCGAACCCCCGGTCGCGCTCACCGAACTGCTGCGAGCGGCGTTCACCGAGGTGGCCGCGGGACTGCCCGAGCCGAGCGGATCCACCGGGAGGACGTCGTGACCGACGAACGCGTAGACGTCGCCATCTCCGGAGCCGGACCGAACGGCCTGCTGCTGGCCTGTGAGTTGGCACTCGCCGGCATCCGGCCGGTCGTGCTCGACGCACTGCCCGGACCCAGCGCCGAACCGAAAGCCAACGGCCTTGTCGGACAGGTGATCCGACAGCTCGACATGCGCGGCCTCTACCACGCGTTCGGCGGGGACGCGGGACCGCCGCAACCGGCCCACGGCTGGATGTTCGCCGGGATGTCGCTGAGTTTCCTCGGTATCGAGGACAATCCGATGTACGCGCTCATCCTTCCGCAGCCGCGGCTGGTCCGCCTGCTGGAGAAGCGGGCGCGTGACCTGGGCGTCGACATCCGCTGGGGGAGTGAGCTCACCGCGCTGGACGCTCGCGAGGACGGCGTGGCACTGACCGTTGCCACGCAGGACCGGCAGCACCGGATGGACGCCGGTTATCTGGTCGGCGCCGACGGCGGCCGCAGCATGGTGCGCAAGGCCGCGGGTATCGAGTTCCCCGGCCACACCTCACCGATCGTCAGCAGGATCGCCCACGTCCACCTGCCCGACGCACGACTCGTGCCCGGCCGCGGCTTCGACATCGAGGGCTTCGGAACACTCGCCTTCGGCGTCAGCAGATTCGACAACGGCACCGTCGTGGTGTTCCCGCTCGAACCGGACCGGCCGATGCTCGGCACCATCGAGTACGGCTGGACGCCGGGCAGCACCGAGGCTCCGATGACGCTCGCCGAACTGCAGGACAGTCTGAGCCGGGTGCTCGGTGTCGACGTGGCGATCGAGGCGCCCAGGACGCCGGACACGCATGCGTTGCGCCGTCTCGACGGGATCAATTCGCGGCTGGCGCAACGCTACCGGGCCGGACAGATCCTGCTGGCCGGTGACGCCGCGCACGTGCACTCACCGATGGGTGGGCCCGGTCTGAACCTCGGCATGCAGGACGTCGTCAACCTCGGCTGGAAGCTCGCGGCGGTGGTGAACGGGTGGGCGCCCGAGGGGCTTCTCGACACCTACGAGTCCGAGCGTCGTCCGGTGGGCGAGCGGGTGATGATGCACTCGCTGGCTCAGCTCGCGCTGGCGCGCCGGGGCCCGAAGTCAGCGCGCTGCGTGAGCTCTTCGGTGAACTGGCGGGTCAGCCCGAGGTCGCGCGGCACCTGGCACGCACTCTCGCGGGTGCGGATGTCCGCTATGACGTCGGCGACGATCATCCGATGTCCGGGTTCATGGTGCCCGATCTCGTGCTCGACGACGGGCGCCGCGTCACCGACCTGCTGCACGACGCGCGCGGCATCCTGCTCGACGCGATCGGCGGCGCCGCATCGACCGTCGCGGCGCCGTGGGCCGACAGGGTGGACGTGGTCTCCGGCCAGATCGCCGGCGGGCCTGCGGTGCTCCTCGTCCGCCCCGATGGCTACGTGGCCTGTGCGACGGACGATTTCGAGGTTGCCGACGAGCCACGGCTCCACCAGGCGCTGAGCAGGTGGTTCGGCGCCGGCTAGGCGCGGACGCAACCGCATCGAGCGATCAACCGACTTTCGGTGCGGCGGTGAATAGTCCGCCCACCAGTGCCCGCGCGACGACGCCGGCATCGCGGCGAGCGCGCCGGGGATCGTCGGACGACGCGATGAGCAGGGCTGCCTCGTCGAGCGCGCCGATGATCATCGACGCCAGCGTGTCCACCGGCAGGTCGGCGATCTCACCGGCATCCACTCCCGCGCGCAGGCCGTCGCGCAGCGCACTGAGGTAGTTGCGGTTGTCGATCTCACGCATCTGGGAAAAGCCGAGCGCGGCGGGGGCGTCGAGGATGCTGATTCGAGCCACCGCCGGGTCGAGGCAGCCGTCCAGGAACCGTTCGCACCCGACCTCGAGCCGGCGGCGGGCCGTCGGTTCGGCGAGCGCGGCGGGGAGTACGGCGTCGGCCAACTGCCGCTCGACGTCCTCGTAGACCGCCCGGAACACCGCCTCCTTGGTAGGGAAGTGGTAGTACAGCGCGTTGCGGGTGACGGCGGCCGCCTTGGCGATGTCGCCGGTGGACACCGCCACGTAGCCGCGGTCGACGAACAACGCCCGCGCGGCGGCGACCAGGGCGGCCCGGGTCAATTCGCTGCGCAGCGCACGGCCGTCGCCTTCACTCGGCACGGCTGAATATTAACAGCCTGTCTGCCTTGTTTTACCCGGCGCGGCCAGTTTTAATACAGGGTGTATGAATACTTTCTCGCCCCTTCAGGACCGCCGCACGGTGCGCATCCCGGCAGGCGTCGTCGGCTGTCGCGAGGCCGGCGCCGGGATACCCGTCCTCTTCGTCCACGGCATCGTCGCCAACGGCCTGGCGTGGCGTCACGTCGCCCGCCGGTTGGCCGGGCAGGCGCGCTGCATCGCACCGGACTGGCCGCTCGGCTCACATCATCCCGCGATGCCGTCGGCCGACCTGTCCCTGCCGGGCCTGGCCCGGATCGTGGTCGACGTGATGGACGCCCTCGGACTCGGGGACGCCGTACTCGTCGGCAACGGCTACGGCGGCGACATCGCCCAGGTGGTCGCGGTGCAGTATCCGGAACGGGCGCGGGCCCTGGTGCTCGCCGCCACCAACGCCTTCGACTCCGACCCGGCGCCGACCCGGGTGCTGCAGCGGCTGACGGCGCTGCCGGGCGCCGGCGCGCTGCAGGCGATCGGCATGCGGAGCCGGCACATGCAGCGGCAGTGGTTCACCTACGGCGGAGTCACGAAGCGGCCCATCCCCGCCGACGTGATGACGTCCTACCTGACGTCGCTGTGGTCAGACCGCCAGGTGCGCGACGACTTCCGTCGCTTCCTCGGTCAGCTGTCGCCGCGTCACCTGGCCGAGGCGTCGCCGAGACTCGCGGCGTTCGACAAGCCGGCGCTCGTGGTGTGGCCCACCGAGGAGCGCTACTTCCCGGCCGAGGGAGCGCGCAGGCTCACGCAGACCATGCCGCGCGCCCGGCTCGTCACCGTCGACGACTCGTACAGCTGGATGCCCGAAGACCGGCCCGACCTGCTCGCCGACCTGCTCGCGGAGTTCCTCGCCGAGCTCAGCCCAGCGTCGCCCTGATGCACACCGTCACATACGGCAGCGCCAGCCCGCTGGTGTTGGCCAACGCCGGGTGGGTGTTCAGCAGCTCACGCACCTGCTCGAGCGTGCGGGTGCGCACCTCGGCGGGCGAGGTGATGCAGTAGCTGCGCGAGGCGACCAGGTCGATGAGCGCCTGCGGCGTCAGGTAATTCGTCCACTCGACGCGACGGCGCTCGAAGCCGGTGAACGGCTCGGGCAGCGTGACCTTGTCGTTGAACGGATCCTCCTCGTGCCCGGTGATCCGGCCGAGATCCTTGACCCAGCCCAGCCGTTCGTCGGCGGTGTTCCACACCAGCCCGAGCCGCCCGCCGGGCCGAAGCACCCGGGCGACCTCCTTGACCGCGCGGTCGGGATCAAACCAGTGCCAGGCCTGCGCCACGAGTACGGCGTCGACGCTGTCGTCGGGCAGTGGGATGTCCTCGGCGGTGCCGAGCAGCGCCGGGGTGTCCGGCAGTGAGGTGGAGAGCACCTCGAGCATCTCCGGGATCGGGTCGACGGCCACCACGGTGAGGCCGCGTTGCACCAGCCGCGTGGTGAGCTTGCCGGTACCCGCGCCGAGGTCGAGGACGTCGCGCGCGCCCGAGGGCAGCAGCCAGTCGATCGCCTCCGGCGGGTAGGACGGCCGGCCGCGCTCGTAGGCCGCCGCCTCTGCGCCGAACGACAGCGAGCGGTCGTTGGCGGGGTCGCTCACGTCGCCGCCAGGTCCAGGGTGCGGCGGATCAGCGCGCCGACGGCCTCGGTCTCCACCAGGAAGCCGTCGTGGCCGAAGCGGGACTCGACGATGTTGAGCCCCGAACAGCCCGGCAGCAGATCGGCGAGCTCCTGCTGCAGCCGCAACGGGTACAGCCGGTCGGAGGTGATGCCGCCGACCACCACCGGCACCCGGCAGCCCTGCAGTGCGGCCGCCACGCCGCCGCGGCCGCGTCCGACGTCGTGGCTGGACAGCGCGTCGGTCAGCGTCACGTACGTGCCGGGGTCGAACCGCTCGACCAGCTTCGCACCCTGGTATTCGAGGTAGCTCTGGATGGCGAACCGGCCTCCGTTGGTCGGGTCCTCGTTGCCCTGGGCGTCATTGCCGAACCGCTCGTCGAGCTCGTGCTCGCCGCGGTAGGTGAGGTGGGCGAACCGGCGGGCGATCTCCATGCCGGTGTGGGGTGTGCGGCCCGTGTGGTGGTAGTCGCCGCCCTGCCAGTCCGGGTCGGAGGTGATGGCCGCGACCTGGGTGGACTGCGTGCCGATCTGGTCGGCGGTGGCGCGGGCGCCGACGGCCAGCACCAGGGCCGCCCGCACGTCGTCGGGATGGCCGACGGCCCACTCCAGCGCACGCGCGCCGCCCATGGAGCCGCCCACCACCGCGGCAACCTCGGTGATGCCGAGGGCGGCCAGCGCCGCGACGTCGGCCGCCACCTGGTCGCGCACCGTGATCGCGGGGAACCGGGAACCCCAGGGCCGGCCGTCGGGGGCGGTCGTCGACGGTCCGGTTGAGCCCTGGCAGCCGCCGAGCACGTTCGTCGAGATCGCGCACCAGCGGTCGGTGTCGATCGGGGCGCCCGGACCGGCGACGCCGTCCCACCAGCCGGGGGTCGGATGCCCCGGTCCGGCCGGGCCGGTGATGTGCGAATCGCCGGTGAGCGCGTGCAGCACCATCACGACGTTGTCGCGGTTCGGCGAGAGCTCGCCCCAGCGCTGTACGGCGATGGACACGTCGTCGATCACGACGCCGCTCTCCAGCGTCAGGGGACCGATGTCCACCACACCGATCTCGCCTTCGGCGGGCAGCGTCGCGATGTGCACGTCAGAGATTGTCACTTGCCCGCCCTCGCCGCCGCGAACCCCTGCTCCAGATCGGCCAGGATGTCGTCGATTCCCTCGATGCCGACCGCCAGGCGCACCAGGCCGGGCGTCACGCCCGAGGCGAGTTGTTCCTCCGGGGACAGCTGGGCATGGGTCGTCGACGCCGGGTGGATCACCAGTGAGCGGACGTCACCGATGTTGGCGACGTGACTGTGCAGCGTCAGGGCGTTGACGAAGGCCTTGCCCGCGTCGACGCCACCGGCCAGCTCGAAGGCGAGCACGGCGCCGGTTCCCTTCGGCGCCAGGCGCTTTCCGAGGTCGTACCACGGCGAGCTGGGCAGCCCGGCGTAGTTCACCGACAGCACGTCAGCGTGCCCGGCGAGGTACTCGGCCACCCGCTGTGCGTTCGCGACGTGGCGTTCGACGCGCAGGCTCAGCGTCTCCAGGCCCTGCGCGATCAGGAACGCGTTGAACGGCGCGGCGGCCGACCCGAGGTCACGCAGCAGCTGTACCCGGGCCTTCAGCGCGTACGCCGGCGGCCCGAGTTCGGCGAAGACGACGCCGTGATAGCTGGGGTCCGGCGTGGTGAAGCCGGGGAACTTGCCGTTGGTCCAGTCGAAGGTGCCGGAATCGACGATCACACCGGCGATCGCGTTGCCGTGCCCGCCCAGGTACTTGGTGGCCGAGTGCACCACGATGTCGGCGCCCTGGCTGATCGGCTGGATCAGGTAGGGCGTGGCGATGGTGTTGTCGACGATCAGCGGCACACCGGCGTCGTGGGCGACGGCCGAGACGCCGGGGGTGTCGAGGATGTCGATCTGCGGGTTGGAGATGGTCTCGGCGAAGAAGGCCTTGGTGTTCGGCCGCACCGCCGCCCGCCACGACTCGAGGTCGTCGGGGTCAGCCACGAAGCTGACCTCGATGCCCAGCTTGGGCAGCGTGTAGTGGAACAGATTGTAGGTGCCGCCGTACAGGCGCGGGCTCGACACGATGTGGTCGCCCGCGTTGGCGATGTTGAGGATCGCGAACGTCTCGGCGGCCTGGCCGGAGGACAGGAACAGCGCCGCCACACCGCCCTCCAGCGCGGCGATGCGCTGCTCGACGACGTCCTGCGTCGGGTTCATGATGCGGGTGTAGATGTTGCCGGTCTCGGCCAGCCCGAACAGCGCGGCCGCGTGATCGGTGTCGCGGAACGTGTACGACGTCGTCTGGTAGATCGGCAACGCCCGCGCGCTGGTGGCGCTGTCAGGCGTCTGCCCGGCGTGGACCTGCTTGGTCTCGAACGACCAGCGTGCGGTCGGGTCGTCGGTGATTTCGGGTGTGCTCATGGCGGTTCCAGGTCTCCCTGTCTGTCGGGGGGCCCGTACCTGCGGACCCGCGCTTGCCGTGTGGCCGACTGGATCAACGGAACAGTCGGCTACTCAACCTGGTCGTCTCCCGGGGCACCCCACCGCGGTTGGAGGGTTGCCGGCCAGCAAGCCGGGGCTTGACGCTGGCGCTCATGACCGATCAGCAGCTTAACGCACGCCGCGCCGCGGCTGCCACCATGGCGGGGGCAGGCGGCGCGACGCGCGCAGACGGAGAACGAACTAGCCGGTGGCGCGTTGCCTGCCGACGTGCCCGTCGACGAAGCCGAGGATCACCTCGGCGATGCGATCGGGCGCCTCGAACATCGGGATGTGCCCGACACCGTCGAGGTGGGTCACCTCGGTGTCCTCGGGCAGGTGCTCGGTGAAGTGCCTGGTGAACCGGGGATGCGGCAGCACCCGGTCCTTCTCGCAGATCACCAGGTGCGTCGGGGTCTTGCCCTCGGCGATCTCCAGCAGGCCGGGCAGCGTCAGCGACTTGACCAGCAACTGGTAGTAGGCCGGGCAATGGGAGACGTCGTCGATGATCTCGGCCACGTCGTCGTCGGACAGCCCGTCGGGGGTCCCGCTCACCGGCAGGTGGGTCAGATACCGGGTGAACGGGAGTTTCAGCACGTGCTGACGGAGCACCAGCGTGGCCACCCACAGCGGCAGGCCGGCCAGGAACTTGCCGACGATCTCGAACTTCGCGGGGGTGAAGTGCCGCCACCCGCCGGCCGGCGCGATCCCGGTGAGCGTGCGGGCGCGGCCGCGCCGCTCGAGCTCGAACGCCACCCAGCCGCCCAGCGAATTGCCGACGACGTGCGCGGTGCCCCAGCCCAGTGCGTCCATCCTGCGCTCGACATCGTCGGCCAGCGAGGCGCTGTCCAGGAAGAACGTGCCGCGCGGCGCGCCGTTGTGGCCGAGCATCGTGGGCGCGAACACCTCGTAGCGGCCGGTGTCGGCGATCCGCGGGGCAACGCCCTTCCACACGTTCTGCGACATCATGAACGGGTGCAGCAGCAGCATCGGCTCGCCGGTGCCGAGGTGGATCGGTGCGCGTTCGGTCATGCTGCCCGACAGTAAGGTGATACCGCCGGTACCGCAAGATTGTCCGTTAGGGTCTGGCGCCGTGAGCCGGCTGATCGTGAGCACCGTCAACGTCAACGGCGTCCGCGCCGCGGTGCGGCAGCGCTCGGCCGAGAACCTCGGCCTGCTCGCGTGGCTGGCCGGCTCCGCCGCCGATGTGGTCTGCCTGCAGGAGACCCGCGCCGACGACGAACAACTGGCCGCGGCGCTGGCCCCCGCCGTGGCCGACGGGTGGCGGCTGGCCGCGGCGAGCCCGCACGTCAAGGGCCGCAGCGGCGTCGCGGTGCTGTCCCGGCACCCGGTCACCGCGGTGCGTCTGATGGAGTCCGACGAGTTCGGCGAGCACGGCCGCTACATCGAGGTCGACATCGATCACGGGGCTGCCGGGGTGACGGTGGCCAGCGTGTACGTGCAGACCGGTGAGGCGGGCACCGACCGGCAGCTGGAGAAGGAGCGGTTCATGGCCGCGCTCGCGCAGCGGATGGCCGCGATGGGCGGCGACGGCCGCGAGGCCGTGGTGTGCGGGGACTGGAACATCGCCCACACCGAGAACGACATCAAGAACTGGCGAGGCAACGTCAAGAAGTCCGGCTTCCTGCCCGGCGAGCGGCAGTGGCTGTCCGAGCTGCTCGACTCCGGCTGGGTGGACGTGGTGCGGGTGCTGCACCCCGATGTGGCGGGGCCGTACTCGTGGTGGTCGTGGCGCGGGCGGGCGTTCGACAACGACGCGGGGTGGCGGATCGACTACCAGCTGGCCACCCGCCCGCTGGCGGCCAGGGCGCGGGCGGCGCGGGTCGAGCGGGCCGACGCCTACGCGCTGCGCTGGTCCGACCACGCGCCGGTCACCGTCGAGTACACCTGACAGGCGGCGAAAAGCCGTTGGCCGGCCATGAAAAGATCGGGACATCATGAACTCTCCTGTCGAGATGCCGCCCCGGCAGCCGCGCGTCGTCTTCTCGGGCGTGCAGCCCACCTCCGACTCCCTGCACCTGGGTAACGCGCTGGGTGCGGTGAAGCACTGGGTCGGTATGCAGGACGACTTCGACGCGTTCTTCTGCGTGGTCGACCTGCACGCGATCACGGTGCCCCAGGACCCGGAGACGTTGCGGCGTCGCACCCTGGTGACCGCGGCGCAGTACCTGGCGCTGGGCATCGACCCGGCGCGCAGCACCATCTTCGTCCAGAGCCATGTGCCCGCGCACACCGAATTGGCTTGGGTGCTGGGATGTTTCACCGGGTTCGGCCAAGCCTCGCGGATGACGCAGTTCAAGGACAAGTCGCAGAAGCAGGGTTCGGACGCCACCACGGTCGGCCTGTTCACCTATCCGGTGCTGATGGCCGCCGACGTGCTGCTCTACGACACCGACCTGGTGCCGGTCGGAGAGGACCAGCGTCAGCATCTCGAACTCGCGCGCGACGTGGCGCAGCGGTTCAACGCGCAGTTCTCCGACACCTTCGTCATCCCGGACGTGCTGATCGCCAAGACCACCGCCAAGATCTACGACCTGCAGGAGCCGACGGCGAAGATGAGCAAGTCGGCGTCCACCGCCGCCGGGCTGATCAGCCTGCTCGACGACCCGAAGGTGACGGCCAAGCGGATCCGGTCGGCGGTCACCGACAGCGAGCGCGAGATCCGGTTCGACCGCGAGGCAAAGGCCGGGGTGTCGAATCTGCTGACCATCCAGTCGGCCGTCACGGGCACCGACATCGACGTGCTCGTCGAGCAGTACCAGGGCCGCGGATACGGCGACCTGAAGAAGGACACCGCCGATGCGGTGGTCGAGTACGTCACGCCCATCCGGGACCGGGTCGACGAACTGCTCGGCGACACGACCGAACTCGAGGCGGTGCTCGCCGCCGGTGCCCAGCGGGCCAGGGAAGTGTCTGCGGCGACGCTCGAGCGGGTATACGACCGTCTGGGTTTCCTCAAGCGATCGCGCTGAGGGCGTGCGCACGGGAGGCTGGCTGGCATGACCGACGAGGCCAAGCCCGGCATCCTCGACCGCCTGCGCGCACGCTACGGCTGGTTCGACCACGTGATGCGGGCGCAGGACCGCTATCAGGAGTCCAAGGGCAATTTCTTCGCCGCCGGCATCACCTATTTCACGGTCTTCGCACTGTTCCCGCTGCTGATGCTCGGCTTCTCCATCGCCGGCTTCGTGCTGTCCCGGCAGCCCGACGTACTCGCCTCGATCCAGGACCGGATCAGGCAGACGGTGTCCGGCAGCTTCGGCCAGCAGCTCGTCGAGCTGATGAACACGGCGATCGAGTCGCGGACGTCGCTGGGCATCATCGGCCTGGCCACCGCGGCGTGGGCCGGTCTCGGCTGGATGGCCAACCTGCGCGAGGCACTGAGCGCGATGTGGGAACAGCACGGCGAGCCGGGCAATTTCATCGGCACGAAGGTGTCCGATCTGCTGGCACTGCTGTCGGCCTTCGTGGCCATCGTGGTCACCGTCGCGTTGACCGCGCTGGGCGACCGTGGGTTGATCGTGCGGGTGCTCGCCTGGCTCGGCATCGAGGGCATTCCCGGTCTGGGCGTGGGTCTGCGGGTGGTGTCGATGCTTGTGGCACTGGGCATCTCGTGGTTGCTGTTCACCTGGATGATCGCCAGGTTGCCCAGGGAGAAGGTCACCTTCCGCAGCAGTGTCCGCGCCGGCCTGCTGGCGGCGGTCGGCTTCGAGGTGTTCAAGCAGGTCGCGTCGCTCTACCTGAAGTCGGTGCTGACCGGCCCCGCCGGCGCGACGTTCGGACCGGTGCTCGGGCTGATGGTGTTCGCCTACGTCACCGCGCGGCTCATTCTGTTCTCCACCGCATGGGCCGCCACCTCCACCGACAACCTCGCCATCGCGCCGGTGAGCCCGCCCGACCCCGCCCAGATCACCACCCGTGTGCAGGTCCGCGAGGGCGTCGGGGTCACCGGCGCGCTCGCCGCGGCGGCAGTGGGAGCCCTTGGCGCCGCCGGACTTTCACGGCTGCGACGGCGTCAGTGACCGATGACCTTCAAACCGATCACACAACCGACGACGCCGAGGATGAGTAGCACCTTGATCGCCGAAGCGGATTCGGCGCCGGTGACCATCGCGTACGCCACGGTCAGGCTCGCACCGATGCCGACCCAGACGGCGTAGCTCGTGCCGGTGGGCAGTTGGCGCATCGCGAAAGCCAGCCCCACCATCGACGCCACCACCGCCACCGCGAACACCACGGTCGGCACCAGGCGGCTGAACCCTTCGGATTTGCCGAGTGCGGTCGCCCACACCGCCTCCAGTACACCGGAAATCACCAACACGATCCACGCCATCACGCACCTCCGCTGGTCGCCGTCTTGTCGCTGGCCGGGTACGGTGCCGCTCGTCCGGTGTCACATCGTGACCGGCCCACCGTAGCAAATCGGTAGTGTCACCGAGCATGTCGCTGACGACGCCGTGGAGCCGTGCCATGAATCTGCGCGTTCCCGTGGTGAATGCGCCGATGGGGGGTGCGGCCGGGGGTGCACTGGCCGCCGCCGTGTCGCGGGCGGGCGGTCTCGGCATGATCGGCATGGGCAGTCCGGCCACGCCGGATCTACTGAGCACCGAATTGGCCACGATGGGAGACCTCGGTCTGCCGTTCGGGATCGGCCTGGTGCACTGGGTGATGACCGCGCGTCCGCAACTCCTCGAGGTGGCGCTCTCCGCCCGTCCAACCCTGCTGTCGGTGAGCTTCGGGGAGGACTGGGCGTGGGTGTCGTCCGCCCACCAGGCGGGTGTGGGGGTCGCGACCCAGGTGGGCACCGTCGACGCGGCGCTGCGCGCGGTCGACGCAGGCGTCGACGTGCTGGTGACCAGGGGCGCCGAGGGCGGTGGTCACGGAGAACCCCGCATGGGGACGCTTCCGCTACTCACCGAGGTGCTCGACCGGGTCGACGTGCCGGTGCTGGCCGCGGGCGGCATCGCGTCGGCGCGGGGACTGGCCGCGGTGCTGGCGGCTGGGGCGTCAGGGGCATGGCTCGGGACGGTGTTCTCCACTTGTGTGGAAGCGTCGACGCCCCCGGAGTCGCGTGTCGCGCTGCTGGCCGCGTCGGGTGAGTCGACCACGGTCACCGACGAGTTCGACCGGGCGCAGGGATATCCGTGGCCCCCGACCATCCCGGAGCGCGTGCTGCGCGGCGCCGACGGTCATCCCGTTCCGGTCAATGCCGGCCAGGGAGTGGGCATGGTGACGGCGTCGCCCAGCGCGGGCGAACTCGTCGCGCAGCTCTGCAGCGGCGCGGAGTCTCTGCTGCGGAGTTGGGAATGCTATTGAATGACGCGGCGATTCAGTGAGCGGGCGGCCATGATGAGACCGAACACGATGATCGCCCCGACCACGCCGACGCCCACCCGTACGGGCATCGCGTCGGTGGGCGGCAGCACCCCGGCGGCCTGGGCGGCCGCGGCGGCGTCCGCTTTGACCTCCAGTGCCTGCGGCGTCTGCAGCGACGGGTCGGGCTCGACCAGGGTGCCGACCTGGGTGCCCTCCGGCACGGAGAACCCGTAGTCGAGTAGATGCGCGGCCTGCTGCCAGGGCGCGATGGGTTGGCGGGTGCCGCGCATCAACACGGCGACCAGCCGGCGGCCGTCCCGTTCGGCGGCGCCGACGAACGTCTGGCCCGCGTCGTCGGTGAATCCGGTCTTGCCGCCCAGCGCGCCGGGATAGTTGACCAGCAGCTGATTGTCGTTGACCACCTCGTAGTGGGTGCCGTCGCGCGCGGGGAACTGGAAGCTGCGGGTGGCGACGATGTCGGTGAACGTCGGGTTCTGCCAGGCATACCGGTAGAACAGCCCGATGTCGTAGGCCGACGTGCTCATCCCGGGTCCGTCCAGGCCGGACGGGGTGGCGACCCGGGTGTCGCGGCCGCCGAGCTGGTCGGCGAGCACGTTGAGCTTGCGCAGCGCGGTGTCCCAGCCGCCGAGCTGGCGGGCCAGCGCGTGCGCGGCGTCGTTGCCCGAGTGCATGAGCAGGCCGTGCAGCAGGTCGTTGATCGTGTAGACGCCGCCCTCGCCGACCCCGACCCGGGTGCCCTCGGCAGCGGCGTCGTCGGCGGTGCCCGGCACGGTCTTGTTGAGGTTGAGCTCGTCGATAGCGGCCATCGCGGTCAGCACCTTGATGATGCTGGCGGGCCGGTGTCTGCCGTGCGGGTCCTTCGTGGCGATCACGTCGCCGCTGTCGAGGTCGGCGACCAGCCATGCCTCGGCCGAGATGTCGTTAGGCAGCGGCGGGGTGCCGCTCGCGGTGATGACTCCGCAGCCCGAGAGTCCGTCACCGCCGGGGGTCTTGTCCGGGACCGCCAGCGGCGCGGGCGGGGCCTGGCCGGGCTTCGGGACCTCGGACGCGTCGATGGCGGGCGGGGTGGTCGCCCGGTACGGACACGTGATGGGGGCCGCGTCCGGCTGGGCGCCGGCAGCGGGTGCGCCGAGCAGTGCGGGCGCCGCGGCCATCGCCGCGACGGCCAGCAGCCCCGCGGCGCGGGTGCAGAGCATGCGTGACTTGGCCATCGTCTGCGCAGATTAAGCGAACGGCGACCGCATTGGGCGGAGGCACGCTGTGACAGGAGTGATTGAAGTGACTTGGCCGATATTGAGTTTGCTTCCAGATCGCGATCGAGGGCCGAATCGCGATCTCACGACAATCTCAATGACTTGGCCCGCCGTCAGAGCGACAACCGGCTCAGCGGGACGTGTGCGACGGCGTCCGAACCGATGCAGCCAAGCCAGAGCCGGTCGCCGGCCTCGACCAGACCGGTCACCATGCCGAAGTCGGGATGGGTGGTGCGCAGCCCGGCGACCGGACGGCCGTCGTCCGGATCGAACGCCACCGCCCACACCTCGGGTGCGAGCTGCGGCGCGAACCGCTCGGGCAGCCGCCAGAGGAGTTGGCGCAGCATCGGCGCACGGGGCGCCAGCCACTCGGCGGTGGTGTTCAGCGGCGACACCATCGCACACCAGATCCGGCCGTCGGCGCCTGTCGACAGGTTGTCGGGGTGTCCGGGCAGGCCCGTCACGAGCGGTGTCACCTGACTCGCCTGCGGGCCGGTCAGCCAGTACTTGGACAGCCTGCGGGCCAGCGTCTCGGCGAACACCAGCGCCGATCCGTCGGCGGTCGGGGTGACACCGTTGGTGAAGTACAACCCATCGAGCACGGTGCTGACCGCCCCGTCGACCGACCGCCGGAACAGTCCGCCGCGCCCACGGGCCTCCAGCACCGCACCCTTGAAGTGCTGATAGCTGAACGCGCTGGTCGACTCGGTGAAATAGATTGTGCCGTCGGCTGTCTCGATGACATTCGAGCAGAACTGCAGGTGCCGGCCGTCGACGTGCTCGACCAGCGGCTGCACGACGCCGGTGCCCGGGTCGAGCGTCAGGAGGCCGCGCGGGCTGTCGCAGACGAGCAGTCGCCCGTCGCGCGCGACCGCGAGCCCCAGCGGCCGGCCACCGGTGTCGGCGACCACGGTGACCCGGCCGTCGGGATCGATCCGCAGGATCCGGCCGTCGTCCACCCCGGTCCACACCGCGCCGTCGGCGTCGACGACCACGTCCTCCGGGGCGTGGCCGGGTACCGGGACGACGGTGACTGGGGGAGCGGGCAATTGGGGCAGCGGTGTCACCGGCGGCGGCTGCCACCGCACCGGGTCGATCGGTGGCTTCCGTTCCGGCGACACCCGTCTACCTCCTAGAGTCGCCGGCTCGCCTCGCCCAGCACGCTGTGCAGGATTTCATAGATTGCGTCGAACTCGGCCTGCCCGCTGATCAGCGGCGGCGCCAGCTGCACCACGGGGTCGCCGCGGTCGTCGGCGCGGCAGTACAGGCCCGCCTCGAACAGCGCCGGCGTCAGGAAACCGCGCAGGAGCCGCTCGGACTCCTCGTCGTTGAAAGTCTCCTTGGTCGCCTTGTCCTTGACCAGTTCGATGCCGTAGAAGTAGCCCTCACCGCGGACGTCGCCGACGATCGGCAGGTCGTAGAGCCGCTCGAGGGTGGCGCGGAACGCCGGTGCGTTCTCCTTGACCCGGGCGTTGAGGCCTTCGCGTTCGAAGATGTCCAGGTTGGCCAGCGCGACGGCGGCCGACACCGGGTGACCGCCGAACGTGTAGCCGTGGGCGAAGGCGGTCTTGCCGTCGTTGAACGGCTCGAACAGCCGGTCACTCGCGATCATCGCGCCGATCGGCGAGTACCCGGAGGTGAGGCCCTTGGCGCAGGTGATGATGTCCGGCACGTAGTTGAAGTCGTCGCAGGCGAACATCGAGCCGATCCGGCCGTACGCGCAGATCACCTCGTCGGAGACCAGCAGCACGTCGTAGCGGTCGCAGATCTCGCGGACCCGCTCGAAATAGCCTGGCGGCGGCGGGAAGCAGCCGCCGGCGTTCTGCACGGGCTCGAGGAACACGGCCGCCACGGTGTCGGGACCCTCGAACTCGATGGCCTCGGCGATGCGGTCGGCGCAGTACTGGCCGAAGGCCTTCTCGTCGTGCTGGTAATTGGCCGGAGCGCGGTAGAAGTTGGTGTTCGGCGCGCGGAAACCGCCGGGGGTGAGCGGCTCGAACGGCGCCTTGAACGCCGGCACGCCGGTGATGGCGAGCGCGCCCTGCGGCGTGCCGTGATAGGCCACTGCGCGCGAAACCACTTTGTGCTTACCGGGTTTGCCGACCAGCTTGAAGTACTGCTTGGCCAGCTTCCACGCGCTCTCGACGGCCTCTCCGCCACCTGTGGTGAAGAAGACGCGGTTGAGGTCGCCGGGTGCGTAATTCGCCAACCGCTCGGCCAGCTCGATCGCCGGCGGCGTGGCGTAGGACCACAGCGGGAAGAACGCCAGCTGCTCGGCCTGCTTGGCGGCGGCCTCGGCCAGTTCGGCGCGGCCGTGGCCGACCTGGACCACGAACAGCCCGGACAGACCGTCGATGTAGCTGCGGCCCTTGTCGTCCCAGATGGTGGTGCCCTCGCCGCGGGTGATGATCGGCGGGGAGATGTTCTCGCCGTGGCGGGCGAAGTGCCCCCACAGGTGCCGGCTGGCCTTCGCGGCCAGATCGGTCGTCACTGGTTCGGTGATATCGGTCGTTGTCATCGTGTACCCCAATTGTATTGCTGCTTAACAAGTCTCAAATAAACAAGCGTTTCGGTGGATATCACTCCCGGCAGTGCGCGGATCTGGGTGTTGAGCAGGTCGAGCAGGTCGTCGTCGTCCTCGCAGACCACTTCGACGATCGCGTCGAACGATCCGGCGGTGAGCACGACGTAATCGACCTGTGCCATCCCGGCGAGCTTCTCGGCGATCTTGGTGGTGTCACCGGTGCAGCGGATGCCGATCATCGCCTGGCGGGCGAACCCCAGCTGCATCGGATCGGTGACGGCGACGATCTGCATGACGCCGGCGTCGACCATGCGCTGAACCCGCTGGCGCACGGCGGCCTCCGACAGGCCGACGGCCTTGCCGATGCCGGCGTAGGAGCGCCTGCCGTCCTGCTGCAACTTCTCGATGATCGCCTTGGACAGTTCGTCGAGCTGGAACGCGCCAGGCCGCGACGGGTTGACGCGCAAGCCGACGGGCGGGGTGACGGGTTGACCATCCGGATTGGTCATGCCAGTGATTGTGCACGGAATCCGTCGTTGCGGGCAACCAGACGTATGAAATCGATTGTTTCAACCCTGCGCGGCGGCTGGATTGCGTAGCCATGCGCGGGGCCGTCCGTTAGCGTTGGCGCATGACCGTGGCGACGAACGTGGCAGGCAGCTGGATCGACGGGGCGGCGGTGGCGACCTCGGGGGAGAACCACCGCGTCATCGATCCGGCGACCGGCCGGGTGGTCGCCGAGTACGCTCTGGCCACCCCCGATGACGTCGACGCGGCGGTCGCCGCCGCCCGTCGTGCGCTGCCCGACTGGGCCACCGCGACGCCCGCCGACCGGTCGGCGGTGCTCGCCCGGCTGGCGAAATTGGCCGACGAGCACGCCGACGACCTGGTCGCCGAGGAGGTCAGCCAGACCGGCAAGCCGGTGCGGTTGGCCGCCGAGTTCGACGTCCCCGGCAGCGTCGACAACATCGACTTCTTCGCGGGCGCCGCGCGGCACCTGGAGGGCAAGGCCACCGCGGAGTACTCCGGCGACCACACCTCGAGCATCCGGCGCGAGGCCATCGGCGTCGTCGCCACCATCACCCCGTGGAACTACCCGCTGCAGATGGCGGTGTGGAAGGTGCTGCCCGCGCTTGCCGCCGGGTGCTCGGTGGTGATCAAGCCCGCCGAGATCACCCCCCTGACCACGCTGACGCTGGCCCGGCTGGCCGTCGAGGCCGGGCTGCCCGCGGGCGTGCTCAACGTCGTCACCGGCGCGGGACACGATGTCGGCACCGCGCTGGCCGGCCACCGCGACGTCGACCTGGTGACCTTCACCGGGTCCACCCCGGTGGGCCGCAGGGTGATGGCCGCCGCCGCCGCGCACGGCCACCGCACCCAGCTGGAGCTGGGCGGCAAGGCGCCGTTCGTGGTGTTCGACGACGCCGACCTCGACGCCGCGATCCAGGGTGCGGTCGCCGGCGCGCTGATCAACACCGGCCAGGACTGCACGGCCGCGACGCGGGCGATCGTGGCGCGCGACGTCTACGACGACTTCGTCGCCGGGGTGTCCGAGGTGATGGGCAAGGTCGTCGTCGGCGACCCGCACGACCCCGACACCGACCTGGGGCCGCTGATCTCGATGGCGCACCGCGCCAAGGTGGCGGGCATGGTCGAGCGGGTTCCCGGCCAGGGTGGGCGGATCGTCACCGGCGGCACGACCCCGGACCTGCCGGGTTCCTTTTACGCGCCGACGCTGATCGCCGACGTGGCCGAGGACTCCGAGGTGTACCGCGACGAGATCTTCGGACCGGTGCTCACCGTGCGGCCGTTCACCGACGACGACGACGCGCTGCGGCAGGCCAACGACACCGACTACGGGCTGGCCGCCTCGGCGTGGACCCGCGACGTGTACCGCGCGCAGCGGGCGTCGCGCGAGATCCAGGCCGGCTGCGTGTGGATCAACGACCACATCCCGATCATCAGCGAGATGCCGCACGGCGGTGTCGGCGCATCGGGGTTCGGCAAGGACATGAGCGACTACTCACTCGAGGAGTACCTCACCGTCAAACACGTGATGAGCGACATCACCGGGGTCGCCGACAAGGAATGGCACCGCACCATTTTCAAGCGGCGCTGATCCGACGTCACTCGCGGGGCACGACCACCACGGGGACGTCGACGCCGGCCAGGATGCGGGCGGCCGTGGACCCCAGGAAGATCCGCCTCGGCGCGGCGAAGCGGCTCGAGCCGACGACGAGCAGCGCGCCGTCGTCCCACCTGAGCTTCTTGAGCGCCGACTCCAGCGTCATGCCCTCGGCGACGAGGGACTCGATCTCCGGAGCGTCGGGCAGGGCGCGCGCCGCGACGGCGAGGTTCTCCTCGGCGGCGGCGATCTGGAACTGCCGCACCTCCTTCACGCTCTCCGCCTCGGCCAGGTTCTCCGCTGAAACCAGCGACAGCATGCGGATCGGCAGGCCCGCGGCGCTGGCCAGGGTGAGGGCGAACGGCAGCGGATTGTCGTCACCGGGCCGGGTGGGCACCGCCGCGGTGATGGCGGCGATGTCGTCGTCGGGGTCCTCGGCGTAGCCGCGCGGTGCGAGCGCCACCGGAATCGGCGAGGAATGCAACAGGGCGCCGGTGACGGGGCCGATGGTGTGGCCGCCGAAGAATCCGTCACGGGCGCCGCCGACCACGATGAGATCCGAGGACTTCTCCTCGGCGAACTGCAGGAGCGACTGGGCGAAGGACTCACCGACGGTGACCGTCGATCCGGCGCTGACGCCCTTGGCCGCCAACGCATCGACCGCCCGCGAGACCCACTCCTCGCCGCGTTCGACGAGCAACCGCTGGTATTCGCTGCGGCCCGGGCTGCCCACGGGCATCTCCTCGCGGACCACCAGCACCACGTCCACGGCGGCGTCGAAGGTCCTGGCGAGTGCGCTGGCCAGGGCGACCCCGTCGTCGCCGGTCGGAGTGGCCAGATATCCGACTGTCAGATGCATGGCTGGTCCTTCTCTCGAGGTGTCGACATCAGAAGGTGTCGGGAACCTTGACTTCGGTGCTCGCTGTCAGGGTCTCACCGCGGAAGAACCGCTTGGTGCCGAATGCGAAACACGCCAGCATCAGAGGGACGCCGAGCGCCGGCGCGGCAGGTCGCGCCGAATTCCGCTATGTGCAGCACGTTGGGTCGAGTACGACGCAGAGTGCTTGCAGCGCTTCGCTTTTGACTCGGTGGAACACGTTCATGCCGCGGCGGTCGGAGACGACCAGGCCCGCATTGCGCAACTGACCGAGGTGATGGCTGACGGTGGACTCGCTGAGACCGAGCACCGTGGCGAGGTGACCGCTGGTCTCCTCGCCGGCATCGGAGCTGAACAGGTACGACATGATCTTCACCCGCATCGGGTCGGCGATCGCCTTGAGCCGCATCGCGACGGCCAGGGCGTCCTCGTCGCTGATCGGGCCTGCGGCCACCGGGGCGCAGCACACCGGGGCCGACATGTCGATGACGGGCAGCGCTTTGGGCATGCGGTCCATCATGCCACCGGTCTTGACATATATCAAAAAGGTGGCATTCTGAGTGCGACGCGTCAGTTCGATATATGTCTCATCCCTATGGAGGTCCATCATGTCCCGTGTCCAGCTGGCTCTCAACGTCGACGACCTCGACGAGGCGATCACGTTCTACTCCAAGCTGTTCAACACCACCCCGGCGAAGGTCAAACCGGGCTACGCCAACTTCGCGGTCACCGAACCGGCACTGAAGCTGGTGCTCCTCGAGAACCCCGGCAGGGGCGGAACCATCAATCACCTCGGCGTGGAGGTCGCCTCGAGCGACCAGGTGCACGCCGAGATCGCCCGACTGACCGACGAGGGGCTGTTCACCGACGAGGAGATCGGCACCACGTGTTGTTTCGCGACCCAGGACAAGGTCTGGGTGACCGGACCCGCCGGGGAGAAGTGGGAGGTCTACACCGTGCTGGCCGACTCCGACACCTTCGGCACCAGCCCTCAGCACCTCGACGAGGCGGGCGAGGCGCAGGGCGGGGTGTGTTGCGGCGGCGCGGCGGCATCCGACGCCGACCAGCCGGCCGCCACCACGTCCTGCTGCTGACCCCGCACGCACAGGCAGCGCCGGTTGCCCACCATTTGGCGGGTGACCGGCGACTGCCATGTCGGAAAGCCGCGAGCAAACGGCCGCTCGAGCTGGTCGACTGGCCTGATGACACAACAGGTTCGGCCGCACTGGCCGGCGGTGTTCAGCATCGCGGCGGGCATCTTCGTGATCGTGACCACCGAGATCCTGCCGATCGGGCTGCTGGTGCCGATCTCGGGCGCCTTCGCGGTGTCGACCGGAACCGCCGGACTGATGATGACCGTGCCGGGTCTGGTCGCCGCGGTGGCCGCACCTGTCGCGACGGTGGCGACGGCCGGGGTGGACCGCCGGACCATGCTGGTCGTGTGGACGGTCATCCTCGTCGGGGCGAACGTGGTGTGCGCGTTGGCGACCTCGTTCTGGATGCTGCTGGCGGCGCGGGTGCTCGTGGGGGTCGTCATCGGCGGATTCTGGTCGATCGGTGCGGGTCTGGCCGGCCGCCTGGTCGGCGAACACAGTGTGCCGCGAGCGACCTCGACGATCTTCCTCGCCGTCCCGCTCGGCTCCGTCGTCGGAGTTCCGTTGGGCACGTTCATCGCCGGCGTCGCGGACTGGCGCGCGACCTTCGCCGTCCTCGCTGTGGCGGCGGCGCTGGTGTGCGGCGCACTGTGGGCGACGGTGCCATCGCTGACACCGCGGCAGGTCACCCGTCCCGCGGTGCTCGCCGCGCTGCTCGCCCGCACCGAGGTGAGGATCGGCCTGCTGGTGACCGTGCTCGTCGTGGTCGCGCACTTCGGCGCGTACACCTACGTGTCGGCATTCCTGGACGAGGTCACCGGGATGGGTCTGACGACGGTCAGCGCGTTGCTGCTCGGCTACGGCGCGGCGGGCCTGGCAGGCAATCTGATCGCGGGCTTCACGATCCGGCGACACCTGCGGGCCACCTTCGCGACCGCAGCGCTGCTGATCGCGATCGCGACCCTGGCGCTGGCGGTGTTCGGACACGACCTTGCCGGCGCCGCAGCGCCGCTGCTGCTGTGGGGATTCGCCTACGGCGCCGTGCCCGCCTGCTCCCAGTCACTGCTCGCGCGGGGCAGCGGTGGCGCCGACGAGGCGGCCACGGTGCTGTTCACCAGTTCGTTCCAGGCGACGATCTGCCTCGGCGCGATGCTCGGCGGGCTCGTGGTGGATCACGCGTCGCTGTCACTGCTCATGATGCTCGCCGCGGCGACGGCGCTCGGAGCGGTCGCAGTGCTGGCCACCACCGGCCGGCGCGCCCAAGCGGCGCTCGGCAGCCCCGTCGGGTAGCGGCGCTCACCGTCGACCGTCATCATCACCGCGGTTCCGCCGACCGCGGCGGTGCCGGTCGAGACGTTCGACGGCGAAACACATCCGTTCGGTGGGGCCGGGATCTGGCACGTCACCCACCCGGCCGCCGGTCCGAAGCGCACGATCACAGAAGCGTCCGTCGTCGTCCTCCGTCATGGGTCGAAGCATCGCGGTTGCGGTGCGAAATGGCGTGAGTAGTCCACTACTCGAACGGGGCCCGCGGACTTACCCTTGGGGCGTGACCACCGCCGAGCGCACCCTGGACTTCGAGCAGGCACGCCCGCACCTGCTCGCGGTGGCCTACCGATTGACCGGCTCGGTGGCCGACGCCGAGGACGCGGTGCAGGATGCATGGCTGCGTTGGGATGCGCTGGGGGAGGGGCGCGTCCGCATCGCCGACCCGAAGGCATGGCTGACGACGGTGGTCAGCCGCATCGGCCTGGACCGCCTGCGCTCGGCCGCCCGGCGGCGCGAGACCTACGTCGGCGAGTGGCTGCCGGAACCCGTCGTCACCGGATTCAGTGACAGCGACCCGCTCGCCGCGGTGGTCGCCGCCGAGGACGCGCGATTCGCGGCGATGGTGGTGCTCGAACGGCTGACACCCGACCAGCGGGTCGCCTTCGTCCTGCACGACGGGTTCTCCGTGCCCTTCGGTGAGATCGGCGCCGTCCTGGGGACCACCGAGGCGTCGGCACGTCAGCTCGCGTCGCGCGCACGGCGCATCGTCGCCGATGCGAAGGCGCCGGACCGCGACCCGTCCCACGACGAGGTGGTGGGCAGGCTGATGGCGGCGATGGCGTCGGGCGACATGGCCGCCGTCGTCGAGCTGCTGCACCCCGACGTCACGTTCACCGGTGACTCGAATCGCAAGGCGCCCACCGCCGCCCGCGTCATCCACGGCGCCGACAAGGTCGCCCGGTTCATCTTCGGGCTGGCCCGCCGCTACGGCCCGCGGTTCTTCGAGGCGGGACAGCTCGCGCTCGTCAACGGTGAGATCGGGCTCTACACCGAAGGTCTGGCCGCGGACGGTGAGTGGCCGGAGATGGCGCCGCACATCCAGGCGGTCACCGTCCGCGACGGCAAGGTCTGCGCCATCTGGGATGTCGCGAACCCCGACAAGTTCACCGGCTCTCCGCTCGGCCCCCGGTGACTATCGATCCCGGGTCGCGTCGCTGGTGCCCTCCGTCGCCCACGGCACCCGGCAGGCGTCGCCGGAGTTGAAGCCCTGCTCGGTGATCCCCAGCGCGGAGTACATGCGGGCGCGCATGTTCTCCACCCCGATCTGGTAGGTCAGCTCGATCACCCCGTCGTCGCCGAAGCGCCGCCGCAGATCGGCCACCTGCTCGTCGGTGATGGTGTGCGGGTCAGTGCTCATCGCGTCGGCGTAGGCGATCGCGGCACGCTCGTCGTCGGTGTAGCGCGGTGACGTCGCGTAGTCGTCGATCTCCTTGAGCCTGTCGACGTCGAGGCCGTCGAGGCGCTGCAGCATGGCGCCGAAATCGACGCACCAGGAGCAGCCGACGGTGCGCGCCGTCCAGAACACGGCGAGCTCGCGGACGCTGGCCGGCAGCTTCTTCGATCCCGACTGCAGCATGCCCTCGTGGACGAGGTTGGCCAGCATCAGCCGCGGGTGGTGGGCGGCGACGGCGAAGGGCTCGGGCACCTCGCCGAAGCGGCGCCTGGCCGTCCGGTACATCAGCTTGGTCAGCAGTGACGCGCGTTCGGGGGTGACGGGTTCGATGCGTGATGTCGAATGATTCGTGGTCATACCCATCAGACGAGACAGCCCGCCGGAGTGTGACAGAGAATTCGGCCATCGAGTACTCGGATCGGCCGTTCGCGGGTAGAAGTCAGGGGTGACTGACAACACGACGGCGCTGCCAAGCCGTGGGTCGATCTACCGGGCGCACCTGCGATCGACCGCGGTGGTCGCGATCCAGCTCGTCGCTGTGGCCGCGGCGCTGTGGGGTCTGGCGTGGGTGGTGGGCAAGACATGGGTGGTCCTTCTGCCCGTCCTGCTGGCCCTGATCGTGTGCACCGTGCTGTGGCCACCGGTGCGCTGGCTGCGCAACAGGGGCGTGCCCCCGGCGGCGGCGGTCGCGGTGGTCCTGCTGATCGCGATGGGCGTGATCGCCGGCGTGGTCGCCGCGGTTGCCCCGGCGATCGTCGAGCAGTCCACGGAGCTCGCCGAGCAGGCCTCAGCCGGCGTGGTGAAGATACAGGACTGGCTCGGTGGGCCGCCGCTGAATATCAGTGAGGCACAACTGAACTCGGCTGTCGCCGCCGTCACCGACCGGCTGAACTCGAGTAGCGCGCAGATCGCGTCCGGGGTGTTCACCGGCGTCGGCGCCGCCACGTCGGCCCTGGTGACCGTGTTCACCACACTGGTGGTGACCTTCTTCCTGCTCAAGGACGGCCCGCGCTTCGTCCCCTGGCTGCGCGGCGTCGTCGGCAAGCCCGCCGCGCCCCATCTGGCGGAGATCCTGGAACGCGTGTGGGTGAGCCTGGGCGGATTCATCCGCACCCAGGCGCTCGTGAGCCTGGTCGACGCGGTGCTCATCGGGATCGGGCTGGTGATCGTGGGGGTGCCGCTGGCCTACGCGCTCGCGATCATCACGTTCATCGGCGGGTTCGTGCCGATCGTCGGCGCCTTCGTCGCCGGCGGCCTCGCCGTGCTGATCGCCCTGGTCTCCAACGGTCCGGTCGATGCGCTCATCGTGTTGGGGATCATCCTGGCCGTGCAGCAGTTCGAGGGCAACGTCCTGCAGCCGTGGTTGCAGTCGAAGTCGATGAAGCTGCACGCGGTGATCGTGCTGCTGGCGGTGACGCTGGGCGCGTCGACGTTCGGGGTGGTCGGTGCGTTCCTGGCGGTGCCGGTGGCCGCCACGGTGGCGGTGGTGATCCGCTATTACGGCGAGCAGGTCGGCAGGCAGGCCGGCGAGGATCCGCCCGAACCGCAGCCCGAAGAGCCTGAAGCCGCTGAGTCCTGACTTTCGAGCGCCGAAAGTGAGCTTGTGCGCGAGAATTCCGCCGGAATTGACGAACAAGCTCACGCTCGGCGGCGGGAGTCAGCGCGCGAACACCGTCTCGGCCAGCATGCGCCTGCACCACCGCTGGTAGGTGTCGATGTCCCAACCGTAGGCGGTCAGACGCAGATACGTCTCGGTGCTGCCGAGCGCTGCGGAGCCCTCGACGAGCTCATCGAACGGCACGTCGGTCCGTAACCACCCTCGATCGTGATAGGCCTCGAGCACCCGTCGTTCCTGAAGGGTCACGCTGGTGATCAGATTCCGGTGGTAGCGGTCCAGCTCCGGATCGACGTGTGCGGCCCCGATCAACGCCTCCGCGAGGCGCGCGCTCCTCTGATGCACCCGCGTTCGCGCTCCGACGAGCAACTCGATGGCCTCGTCGCGATCTCGGGCGGCGACGAGCGCCCGTCCGACATCGAGGTTGAGGATGTCGTCCTCGCCGGATACGCCGAAGGCCGCGTGCTCGATCGCGGCGATCATCAGCGCGGCTTTCGGGCCGTGTCCCTGAACGGTCTCGGCAGACACCCCGGCCGCTGCGGCGATCTTCGCGAGTGTGGTGCGCGCGTAACCATCGGCTGCGAACAACTCGGCGGCGGCTTCAAGCACCCGCGCGCGGGTCGCTTCGGCCTGCTGTTGGCGCAGTTCGGAGCGGTAGACGCGGGGCGCAGCTATTGACTTGGGTGACACAGTAATGAATACTACCTGACTGTAGTCAGGGGGCTGCCATGTCGTCCATCCTCATAGCGAGCGTGCCGGCGCACGGTCACGTCACGCCGCTGCTTGCCGTTGCCCAACATTTCGCCAAGCGAGGTGACGACGTCCGGTTCCTCACCGGCGCACGATTCGCCGACAGGGTCACCGCGACGGGGGCGTCGCATCTGGCGCTGCCCGCTGAAGCCGACTACGACGAGTCGTTGCTCGACAGCTTCCCCGAACGTGCCGCGCTCAAGGGCATGAAATCCACCGCTTTCGACGTCGAGCATGTCTTCGCCCGTCCCGCGAAAGCGCAATATGAAGCGCTCGCCGAGGCACTCAAGGCGCAGCCCGCGGACGCGGTGCTGGCCGAACCGGTGTTCCTCGGCGCGGCGTTCCTGCTCGCGCACCGGCGTCCCGACCGTCCTGCGGTCGTCATGTGCGGGGTGCTTCCCCTGTGCATCGACAGTCGCGACACCGCGCCCTTCGGGTTGGGGCTTCCGCCGGCGCGATTCCTGAACCGACCGCGAAACACCATGCTGGCCGCGGTGACCCGCCGGATCCTGCGACAGCCCTACCGGACGATCGATGACCTGCACCGCCAAGTCCACGGCGTCGCCATGCGGGGCACCTTTACGAATTGGGGGCGCCGAGCCGATGCGATAGTTCAGTTCAGCGTTCCGTCGTTCGAGTACCCGCTGAGCGACGCACCCCCTGAACTCCACTTCGCCGGGCCGCTGTCGGCGACGGGGTCGCACGCTGCGCTTCCCGACTGGTGGTCCGATGTCGACGGAACCCGGCCGGTCATCCACGTCACTCAGGGCACGGTCGCCAACATCGACTACCGGCAGGCCATCGCGCCGACGCTCCACGCGCTCGCCGACGACGACGTGCTGGTGGTGGTCACCACCGGTGGCCGCCCACTGGACACCTTGCCGCCGCTTCCGGTCAACGCCCGCGCGGCGACGTATCTGCCGTGCGACGAATTACTCCCTCGCACTGCGGTTTACGTGACCAACGGCGGGTTCGGCGGCGTTCAGTACGCCCTGCGGTACGGCGTGCCGATCGTCGCGACCGGCGGCAAGGAGGACAAGCCGGAGGTCGGCGCCCGTGTCGCATGGTCCGGCGCCGGACGGCGCATCAAGAATGAGCGTCCCAGCCCACGCGCCCTGAGGCGCGAGATCATGGCCGTGCTGACACAGCCGCGCTATCGCGAAGCCAGTCGGCGTATTGCTGCCGACATGGCCGCAGCGCCTGGGCTCGACGGCCTGACAGCCGTCGTCGACAGGCTGACGAGCGTCGGTTCGGAGCGCCGAACGTGAGCTTGTGCGCCAATCTCCGCTAGTTTCTCGCACACAAGCTCACGCTCGGCGGGAGATGCCTAGCGGGCGAACATCAGCGCGCGCTTGACCTCTTGGATCGCCTGGGTCACCTGGATGCCACGCGGGCAGGACTCCGTGCAGTTGAACGTGGTGCGGCAACGCCAAACCCCGTCCTTCTCGTTGAGGATGTCGAGCCGCTCGGCGGCCGCCTCGTCACGGCTGTCGAAGATGAAGCGGTGCGCGTTGACGATCGCGGCCGGTCCGAAGTATGAGCCCTCGGTCCAGAACACCGGGCAGCTGGTGGTGCAGCAGGCGCACAGGATGCACTTGGTGGTGTCGTCGTAGCGGGCGCGGTCGGTCTGGCTCTGGATGCGCTCGCGGGTGGGCGGGTTGCCGCTGGTCACCAGGAACGGCTTGACGGCGCGGTAGGCGTCGAAGAACGGCTCCATGTCGACCACCAGGTCCTTCTCCACGGGCAGCCCGCGGATCGGCTCGATGGTGATGGTCAGCTGCTTGGACGCCTTCTTGGGCAGCATGTCGCGCATGAGCACCTTGCACGCCAGCCGGTTCACGCCGTTGATCCGCATGGCGTCGCTGCCGCAGACGCCGTGCGCGCACGACCGCCGGAACGTCAGCGTGCCGTCGAGGTACCACTTGACGTAGTGCAGCAGGTTGAGCAGCCGGTCACTCGGCAGGCACGGCACCCGGAAGCTCTGCCAGCCGGCGGCGTCCGGGTCCTCCGGGTTGAAGCGGGCGATCTTGAGCGTCACCATCACCGCGCCCTCCGGCACGGGCGGTGTGGTGGCTTCGTTCTTCTCGATTGCGGGCGCGCTCATCAGTACTTCCGCTCCATCGGCTCGTAGCGGGTCTGCACCACCGGCTTGTAGTCCAGCCGGATGTCGCTCAGCAGATCCTCTCCCTGCTTGTACGCCATGGTGTGGCGCATGTAATTCGTGTCGTCGCGGTTCGGGTAGTCCTCGCGGGCGTGGCCGCCGCGGGACTCCTTGCGATTGAGCGCGCCGACCACGGTGACCTCGGCCAGCTCGAGCAGGAAGCCAAGCTCGATGGCCTCGAGCAGGTCGCTGTTGTAGCGCTTGCCCTTGTCCTGCACCGTGATCCGGCCGTAGCGCTCCTTGAGGCCGTGGATGTCGGTGAGCGCCTGCTTGAGGGTCTCCTCGGTCCGGAACACCGCGGCGTTGTTGTCCATCGACTGCTGCAGCGCCCCGCGGATGTCGGCGACACGCTCGTTGCCGTGCTCGGACAGGATGTCGCCCACCCAGCCGACGACCATGTCCGCCGGCTTCTCCGGCATCTCGACGAAGTCGTGGCCCGCCGCATAGTTGGCAGCGGCGATGCCGGCGCGGCGGCCGAACACGTTGATGTCGAGCAGCGAGTTGGTGCCCAGCCGGTTGGCGCCGTGCACCGAGACGCACGCACACTCGCCTGCCGCGTAGAGGCCGGGGATGACGCTGGTGTTGTCGCGCAGCACCTGGCCGTTGATGTTGGTCGGGATGCCGCCCATCACGTAATGGCAGGTCGGATAGACCGGCACCAGTTCGGTGACCGGATCCACACCGAGGTAGGTGCGGGCGAACTCGGTGATGTCGGGCAGCTTCGCTTCGAGCACGTCGGCGCCGAGGTGGCGCACGTCGATGTAGACGTAGTCCTTGTTCGGCCCTGCGCCGCGGCCCTCCAGCACCTCGAGCACCATCGACCGGGCGACGATGTCGCGCGGTGCGAGGTCGACGATCGTCGGCGCGTAGCGCTCCATGAAGCGCTCGCCCTCGCCGTTGAGCAGCCGCCCGCCCTCGCCGCGCACCGCCTCGGAGATCAGGATGCCCAGCCCGGCCAGACCGGTGGGGTGGAACTGGTGGAACTCCATGTCCTCCAGGGGAAGTCCCTTGCGGAAGATGATGCCGAGCCCGTCGCCCGTGAGGGTGTGGGCGTTGGACGTCGTCTTGTACATGCGGCCCGAGCCGCCGGTGGCGAACACGATCGCCTTGGCGTGGAAGATGTGGATGTCACCGGTGGCCAGCTCGTAGGCGATCACCGCGGTGGCCACCGGGCCGCCGGGGGTCTCGGTCAGCGAGATGTCGAGCGCGTAGAACTCGTTGAAGAACTCGACGTCGTGCTTGACGCAGTTCTGATAAAGGGTCTGCAGGATCATGTGGCCGGTGCGGTCGGCGGCGTAGCAGGCCCGCCGCACGGGCGCCTTGCCGTGGTCGCGGGTGTGGCCGCCGAACCGGCGCTGATCGATGCGGCCCTCGGGGGTGCGGTTGAACGGCATCCCCATCTTCTCGAGGTCGAGCACCGCGTCGATGGCTTCCTTGCACATGATCTCGACGGCGTCCTGGTCGGCGAGGTAGTCGCCGCCCTTGACGGTGTCGAAGGTGTGCCACTCCCAGTTGTCGTCCTCGACGTTGGCCAGCGCGGCGCACATGCCGCCCTGCGCGGCGCCGGTGTGGCTGCGCGTCGGGTAGAGCTTGGTCAGCACCGCCGTCCGGGCCCGCGGACCGGCCTCGACCGCCGCGCGCATGCCCGCGCCGCCTGCCCCGACGATGACGACGTCGTAGCGATGTTCCTGGATCATTTGAAGCTCCCGATCATGAGATGTTCGCGTCGAACGTCACCAGCACGTAGGTGCCGAGCACCAGCGTGAACAGGATCGACAACGCGAGCACGGTGTTCAGCCAGAACCGGGTGGAGTCCTTGCGGGCGTAGTCGGCGATGATCGTGCGCATGCCGTTGCCACCGTGCAGTTGCGCCAGCCACAGCAGCAGCAGGTCCCAGGTCTGCCAGAACGGGGACGACCAGCGTTCGGCGACGTAGTTGAAGTCGATCCGGTACACGCCGTCCTCCCACATCAACATGATGAAGAGGTGGCCGAGCGCGAGAAAGACCAGCACGATGCCGGAGAACCGCATGAACAGCCAGGCGTACTTCTCGAAGTTCGGCATCCCGCCGGCGCGGCGCGGTGCGCGCGGGTTGTCCAGCCCCGCAGGCCGGTCGTGGCTGCGCTGCATCACCGGGGCGATACCGCCGCGGTCGCTGATGTGGTCGTAGGGGTTCTCAGACTTGATGTTCGAGCTCATAGGAATCGCTCCGCCATGTGCATGCCGATGACGCCCAGCGAGGCGATCATCACGGTGAGGAAGACGCCGGCCACCACCCACAGCATCTGCCGCTGATAGCGCGGGCCCTTGGCCCAGAAGTCGATCAGGATCACCCGGATGCCGTTGAGTGCGTGGTACAGCACCGCGGCGACCAGGCCGATCTCCATCAGGCCGATGATCGGCGACTTGTAGGTCTCGATGATCTCGTTGTAGGCCTGCGGGCTGACGCGCACCAGCGCGGTGTCGAGCACGTGGACGAAGAGGAAGAAGAAGATCGTCGCGCCCGATATGCGGTGCAGCACCCACGACCACATGCCCGGGTCGCCGCGGTACAGGGTGCGGCGTTTCGCCGGCTGTGACCGCGGCGCGGCTATGTCCGTATCGGGTGATGTCGCGGTACTCATGTGACCCTCCAACGCCATCGGTGGACGCCTGGGGCTCGGCCGTGAAATCCGGTCCCCAAACCTCGGGGCGACTCTAATCCCCTTTGTACTGACGAACGAACTAGCGTGGAGCCGTATGCCCCGATCAGAGGGGTGAAATTAGGGTGCCCTATCTGGGACTTCGGGTCACGGGACGAGGTGTTCGGAATGGATTCAGAAACGGCTCGGACGGCCCGGCATGACTGCTGAGATCGACTGGAACACATTGCGCCGCAGGGCAATCACTGTCTCGGCGCATGCCTATGCGCCGTATTCGGGTTTCCGGGTCGGTGCGGCGGCGCTGGTCGACGATCACCGCGTGGTGGCCGGATGCAATGTGGAGAATGTCTCATATGGCCTGGGTCTCTGTGCCGAGTGCGCTGTGGTCTGCGACCTCCATTCCAGCGGCGGCGGACGGCTTGTCGCGCTGTCATGTGTGGGCCCCGACGGCGAGGTGCTGATGCCCTGTGGGCGCTGCCGCCAGGTGCTGCTCGAGCACGGCGGACCGGGGCTGCTGATCGACCACCCCCGGGGCCCGCGCCCGCTGGGGGAGCTGCTGCCCGACGCGTTCGGTCCCGACGACCTGGCCCGCAGGGAAACCCCGTGACGCAGTTCACATTCGACGCGCCGACCGTCATCCGAACCAAGCGGGACGGCGGCGTGCTCTCCGACGCGGCGATCGACTGGGTGATCGACGGCTACACCCGCGGCCGGGTCGATGACGGACAGATGGCGGCCCTGCTGATGGCGATCTTCCTGCGCGGGATGACCGACGCCGAGATCGCCCGCTGGACTGCGGCCATGGTGGCATCGGGAGAGCGGTTCGACTTCACCGGGCTGCGCCGCGACGGCAGGCCATTGGCGTTGGTGGACAAGCACTCCACCGGCGGGGTGGGCGACAAGATCACCATCCCGCTGGTGCCCGTCGTGATGGCCTGCGGCGGCGCCGTCCCGCAGGCCGCCGGCCGTGGGCTCGGCCACACCGGCGGCACCCTGGACAAGCTGGAGGCGATCCCCGGTTTCACCGCCGAACTGTCCAAACAGCAGATCCGGCAACAACTCTGCGACCTCGGCGCCGCGATCTTCGCCGCCGGCGACCTCGCGCCGGCCGACCGCAAGATCTACGCGCTGCGCGACGTGACGGGCACCACGGAGTCGCTGCCGCTGATCGCCAGTTCGGTGATGAGCAAGAAGATCGCCGAGGGTGCCCGGGCACTCGTGCTCGACACCAAGGTGGGTTCCGGTGCGTTCCTGCCGTCCGAGGACGAGGCGCGCGCGCTGGCCCGCACGATGGTCGACCTGGGCACCGCGCACGGGCTGGCCACCCGCGCGCTGCTGACCGACATGGACGTGCCGCTCGGCCGCGCCGTGGGCAACGCGGTCGAGGTGACGGAGTCGCTCGAGGTGCTCGCCGGCGGCGGCCCCGACGACGTCGTGGAACTGACGCTCGCGCTGGCCGCCGAGATGCTCGACGCGGCGGGACTGGACGGCGTCGACCCCGCCGAGACCCTGCGCGACGGCACCGCGATGGACCGGTTCCGCGACCTGGTCGCAGCTCAGGGCGGCGACCTGTCGGCGCCGCTGCCGCTGGGCACGCACACCGAGACCGTCACTGCGTCCCGGGGCGGCACGATGGGCCGCATCGACGCGATGGCGGTGGGCCTGGCGGTGTGGCGCCTGGGGGCGGGCCGTTCGGCGCCGGGGGAGCAGGTGCAGTTCGGCGCAGGCGTCCACGTCCACCGGAGGCCGGGCGAGCCGGTGGCGGCGGGCGAGGCGCTGTTCACTCTGTACACCGACACCCCGGAGCGGCTCGGGCCCGCCCTGGCTGAACTCGACGGCGGCTGGGCCATCGGCGACACCGCGCCGCCGCACCGCCCGCTGATCCTCGACCGAATCACCTGACCGGACGGAAGATGGAGCCATGACGACGACCGGACCGCTGCCGTTGACGATCGACAACATCCGGCAGGCACCCAAGGCGCTGTTGCACGACCACCTCGACGGCGGCCTGCGGCCCGCCACCGTGCTGGAACTCGCCGGCCAGTACGGGTACGCGGACCTGCCCGCCGACAACGTCGACGACCTGGCGAACTTCTTCCGCACCGCCGCGCACAGCGGGTCACTGGTGCGCTACCTCGAGCCGTTCGCCCACACCGTCGGGGTGATGCAGACCCCGGAGGCACTGCACCGCGTCGCCTTCGAGTGCGTCGAGGACCTGGCCGCCGACAACGTGGTGTACGCCGAGATCCGGTTCGCGCCCGAACTGCACATCGACGGCGGGTTGTCGCTCGACGCCGTCGTCGACGCGGTGCTGGCCGGCTTCGCCGACGGCGAGAAGGCGGCCGCCGCGGAGGGCCGGACCATCACCGTGCGGTGTCTGGTCACCGCGATGCGCCACGCCGCCCGGTCGCGTGAGATCGCCGAGCTGGCGATCCGCTTCCGCGACAGCGGAGTCGTGGGATTCGACATCGCGGGCGCCGAGGCCGGCTACCCGCCCACCCGTCACCTCGACGCGTTCGAATACATGCGGGGCAACAACGCGCGCTTCACCATTCACGCGGGGGAGGCGTTCGGACTGCCGTCGATTCACGAGGCCATCGCCTTCTGCGGCGCCGACCGGCTCGGCCACGGGGTGCGGATCGTCGACGACATCACCGTCGCCGACGACGGGTCGGTGCGGCTGGGCCGGTTGGCGGCGCTGTTGCGCGACAAGCGGATTCCACTCGAGCTGTGCCCGAGCTCCAACGTGCAGACCGGCGCGGTGAACAGCATCGCCGAGCACCCGTTCGACCTGCTGGCCCGGTCACGGTTCCGGGTGACCGTCAACACCGACAACCGGCTGATGAGCGACACCACGATGAGCGACGAGATGCTGCGCCTAGTCGAGGCTTTCGGTTACGGCTGGAGCGATCTGTTGCGCTTCACCATCAACGCGATGAAGTCGTCGTTCATCGCGTTCGACGAGCGGCTGGCGCTCATCGACGACGTGATCAAGCCGCGCTACGCGGTCCTGGTCGGTTAGTCGAGGACGCGGCTGATCGAGGCGGCGAACTCGACGGGGTGGCTCATGAACCCGACGTGCTCACCCGGGAAGATCACCGGCTGCGAGCCGAGCAAGTCCGCCAGCGCCGTCGACGTCCGGTGCGTCACCAGCCGGGCGGATTCGGCGCCGATTCCAACTACCACCCGGCCCGCACGCAGCGCCTCGATGTCGGGCACATAGCGGGTGGTGGCCTGCAGTTCGTGGGCGAAGAACCGGGTGGCCTCGCGGGCCTCCTGCTCGGACGGATCGGATTCGGCGGCAGGGCCGTCGCCGGGTTCGGCGGACATGTCGAAGCCGGCGTTCACCATGAACGCGTACCAGGCGGCCTGCGGGCCGTCGGAGTGGAAGGTCGCGACGATCGCGTCGGTGGCGGCCCGTTGTGCGTCGGCGTCGGGCAGCAGCTCGAGCAGCGGCGGCTCGTGCGCGATGAGCGTTCGCACCCTGCTCGGATGCCGGGTCGCCAGCGCCAAGCCGGTCACCGCGCCGCCGCTGGAACCGACGACGTCCGCCGACGCGACGCCCAGGTCGTCGAGGATGGCGACGAGGTCTTCGGCGCGCAGTTCCGGTGTCGATTCCTGCCGCGGATCGGCGATCGTGCTCGCACCGAAGCCGCGCGGGTCGTAGGTGACGACGGTGTGGTCGCTCGCCATCGCGTCGGCGACCGACGCGAACTCGGCGGAGGCCATCGGGGAGCCGACGACGAGCACGACGGGCCCGGCGCCGCGCACCTCGTAGTGCAGGGTGGCGCCGGGAACGTCGAGACGGTGGACAGTGGCGGAGGCGAGGGGAGTCATACCGGGTAGACCGGCGTCGTCCCGGGAAGTCATCGCCGGGCCGCTACTCCTCGCGCAGCCGCGACTCGACGAAGCTCTCCAGCTCCTCCCACTGCGCCACGGCCTTGGCGTAGGGCGGCTTGGGGCGGTCGGCGGAGTCGGGGTCGAGCGCGAAGGCGATCACCTTGCCGAGCGGCTGGCCAGGTCCGAGCTTCTCCTCGACGGTGGTGTCCTCCGCGTACTGGCTGACGTCGCGCAGCAGTTCGACGGCCAGCTCGAGCTGTTCGCGGTCCAGGCTGTCGGGTCCGTCGGCGATGTCGTCGGCGATCCCGCTCAGGACGTAGACGTTCTCGTCGCTGACCGCGACCTCCAGCGAGCCGTCGGTGGCGGCGGTGCGGATGTCGTCGTAGGTGGCCAGGTCGGACAAGTCGTGGTCGTGCTCGTCGGCCAGGTAGCGGGCCAGCGACCGCTCGGAGCCGAACACGCTGATCCGGCCGTTGCGGCCGAGGAACACCGGCTCGTCGTCGAGGTAGCAGCGCAGCGTGAAGAACGTGCCCGACCGGGTCATCACCCGGACCGGGTCGATGCCGACCTTGAGCCAGAAATCGTCGTCGCTGCCGAGCACCAGACCGCCGGCCTGGTCCTCGAGCGCATTGGTCTCCTCGACCTCGGCCTCGTCATCGGTGTCGTCCTCGGCGGTCTCCACCGACGCCGCGGCGTCCTCGTCCTCCACCTCGGGTGCGGGCTCGAGTAACTCGGCCCCGGCCTTCTCGGCGGCCGCGGAGTCGACGTCGGGGATGGTGACGATCTCGTCGATCGCGTCGAGGACGCCGTCCCAGCTGCGCCCGACCGCCGCCTCGATCTCGCCCCACCGCTTGCGTCCGGCCCGGCCGCTGAACGCCTCGACGCCGCCGCCGAGGGAACCCACCACGGGGTTGCCGTTGAAGAACTTGGTGACCGCGGGCATGTCGCACACCGAGCCGATCGACGACACCAGCGCCAGCGTGGCGTGCAGTGCCTTCACCGACTCCTCGGTCGGCTTGTCGGCGACGACCTCGGGCACGCCGACGATGTCGTGCGTGCGGTCATCGGCGGGCGTGAACCGGTGCGCGTTCGCCTCGGTGAGCTTCGTCCAGGCCGGGTGGTCGGTCAGGTCGTTCTCGGTGGTCGTCCGCACGAAGGCGACCAGGTCGGCCACCGACTCGAAGGCGTAGAGATCCTCGCCCGCACCGAGGAACGCCTCCCATTCGTCGCCGGCATCCCGCCAGCGAGGAGCCCACAGTGTGTACAGATCGCCCTTGGTCAGCCCGAGCCGAACCGGCACGATGTCAGCAGCCATGCGGCACAGCCTAACGACGTGCCCTGGCCGGTCGTGAAGGTCGTGGCGGGTTAGTGATCCAGCTCGGCGCGCAGGGCGTCGAGCATGCGCCGTCCCGCGGTCGCCTCAGCGGCCGCGGATCCCGACCGTTCCGTGTCGGTGTCGGCCAGTGCCTCGACCGCGTCGTCGAGCGCCGCGGCCCGCGCCCGCGCCCGGGCCATCGTCTCCTCGTAGTGCTGCGCCAGGGCGTCGAAGGTCATGGGTGTTCGACGGCGCGAGGACGGTCACCGGTTCCGCTCAGGCGTCGTGGCGGTCGCTGTACTGCGGGTAGCGCGAGCGGTAGCCGCGCAGCCGACCGAGTGGCGCCACGACGGCCGCCAGCGCGCGTACCGCCACTCCGCTCAACCCCGGCAGGTCGACCTGGCCGCGGTAGTCGTGGACGAGCACGGCGGCCTGCAGCGGGCTCTTCGGCAGGTTCGTCTTCGCACTCACCAGACCGTCGGCAGCCAGACCGAAGAACGTCTCGAAGAACGTCTCCATCTGGTAGGCGGGGCACAGGTCTATCAGCACGGTGGCCGGCTCGTCGTAGGGATTACCCCAGGCATGGCTCATTCCGGGCGGGATGACGACTTTGTCTCCGGCCAGCGCGTCCCACGTGTTCTCGGCGGTCGCGATCCGGAGTCGGCCCGAGGTGACCGCGAAGGTCTCCTCGGCGCGCGGATGAGTGTGCACGCTCGGCATGTCTCCGCCGGGGCCCATGTCGAACGCCATCCGCAGCCGGGCGCCGCCCGAACTGGAGGCGGTCTCCAGGAAGGTGATGCGTTCACCGGTGAGCGGGTGTTCGATCTTCTTCCCGACGTACGCCATCCCGGCCTCCCCCGATAGCAGGTATGCCGTACGTTAGCCCCCGTTCACGCCGTCGGCCGCCACTTGGATGTCGGCGCCTCCCGCAGCGGGGGACCCTTTCGGCGCGAACCGACCCGCCTTCGCGACGTATCTAGGGCAGGCTGAAGCGATGAAGGGAGCCGTCGACCTCATCGACGCGGTGGCTGCTCTGGGCGCAGTGCTGGGGCGGACGACGTTTCCGCTGCCGGCGCCGTCGGCATGGCCGGCGGAAACCGACCGCCGGGAGCTGGCCGGGCAGCTGACCGACTACCTGATCCCCCGGCTGCGCACCATCGACGCCCCGCTGTTGGCGGTGGTCGGCGGCTCCACCGGCGCCGGGAAGTCGACGCTGATCAACTCACTGGTCGGCGACGACGTGAGCCAGGCCGGTGTGCTGCGGCCGACCACCCGAGGCCCGGTGATCGTGTGTCACCCGTCAGACCTGGCCTGGTTCACCGATGACCGGATCCTGCCGCAATTGCCGCGTTCGTCCGGGCCGGACGGCCTGCGCCTCGCGCCGCACCCGGGAATCGGCCCCGGCCTCGCGCTGCTCGACGCCCCTGACATCGACAGCGTCGTCAGCACCAACCGCGAGCTTGCGGCCACACTGCTGGCTGCCGCCGATCTGTGGATCTTCCTGACGACCGCCGCCCGCTACGCCGACGCGGTGCCGTGGCAGATGCTGCACACTGCCCGCGACCGTGGCACCGCAATCGCCATAGTGCTCAATCGTTGCCCGCAGGAGGCGATCAGGGATGTGGCCGCGCACCTGTCGGACATGCTGGCAGCAAACGGTTTGGGCGACGCGCCGCTGTTCGTGATCGCCGAGCAGGGCTTACGCGCCGGGCGGTTGCGTGACAAGGCGACCGCACCCATCGGCTCGTGGCTGGCCAGTTTGACGGCCGACTCGGAGCAGCGGGCGGCGGTGGTGCGCTACACGCTCGACGGTGCACTGCGCAGCCTGCCGCCACGGACGTACGCGCTGGCCGATGCGGCCGACGGACAGTTCGCGGTGCGCACGCAGCTGGAGTCGTGTGTGTCGTCGGCATACAGCAGTGCGCTCGCGAGGGTGGACGAGGCGGTTCGCGACGGCGCGCTGCTGCGCGGCGAGGTGCTGGCTCGCTGGCAGGACGTGGTCGGCACGGGCGAGTTCCTGCGCAAGTTGGAGTCGCGGGTGGGGCGGGTCCGCGACCGGGTGGTGGCGGCGGTCACCGGGCGGTCCACTCCGATCGAGGAGCTCGGCGAGGCGTTGGAGACCGGCATTGCGACCGTGATCCAGGCCGCAGTCGAGGAGGCTGCTGAGTTGTCCTACGGCTGCTGGGCGCGGCACCAGGCCGGTGCACCGCTACTGACCGACGAGCTGGCCCGGCCGAGCCCCGGGCTTGGTGAGGCCGTCGAACGGCTGGTCCGCGACTGGCAGGAATACGTGCTCGAGCTGGTTCGGACCGAAGGCGCGTCGAAGCGGTCGGGGGCGCGATTGGCGTCGTACGGCGTCAACGGCGCCGGTTTGGTCGTCATGCTCGCGGTCTTCAGCCAGACGGCCGGACTGACCGGCGCCGAGATCGCGGTGGCCGGAGGCACCACAGTGGCCAGCCAGAAGGTGCTCGAGGCGATCTTCGGTGAGCAGGCCGTCCGCGGACTGGCCCGACAGGCCCGTGACGAACTACTGGCTCGAGTCGACGGCCTCCTGCGCCAAGACGCCGCCCGATATGGCGACGTGCTGGGTGCCGCGTCGGCACTGGTGTCGGGTGACGAACTGCGAGCGGCCGCCGATCGCGTCGCGAAGGTGCTGCGGTGACGCTCGTCGATCGGCTGGCGGCGCTGTCGTCGGTGGTGGCCCTCGGGACCGGCCGGCTGTCCGACGACGTCCTGAGGGATCTTCGCGACCTGGACCAGCGGGCGGGCAGCCGGCTGCGGTTGTCGGGTGAGTACACCGTCATCGCGCTGGCCGGAGCGACCGGGAGCGGAAAGTCCTCGTTGTTCAACGTCGTCGCCGGTGCCTCGCTTGCCGAGGTCGGTGTTCGGCGGCCGACCACTTCCGCCACCCAGGCTGTTGTCTTCGGCCCCGACGGTGCCACGGAACTACTGGACTGGCTGGAGATCCGGTCCCGGCAGCACGGCGACGCCTCAGCTGCTCCGGAGCTCTCTGGCTTGGTGCTGCTCGACATGCCCGACCATGACTCCACCGAAGTGGCACATCGGGCCGAAGTGGATCGGCTGGTCCGCCTCGTCGACGCTTTTATCTGGGTATTGGACCCGCAGAAGTACGCCGACGCAGTTCTGCACGACGATTACCTGCGCCCGCTGGCCGCACATCGTGACGTGATGGTGGTAGCCCTCAACCAGTCGGACCGGCTGCCCGCTGCCGACGTGGCTGCTTGTGTGCGCGACCTCGACCGCCTGCTGGCCGAGGATGGGCTGGGCGGCGTGCCGGTGCTCGCGACGTCAGCGGTGACACCGGATGGGGCCGCGCCGTTGCGAGAATTCCTCGTCGCGACCGTGGCGAACCACAAGGCGCGAACGGCGCGGGTGAGCGCGGATCTGGACACGGCGGCAGCACGGCTCGCGCCGCTGGTGCCGCCGCCCCGATCGGTGCCGGCCCTGCGGGACGCGGAGCGACGGCTGCAGAGCACCCTCGCCGGGGCCGCAGGGGTTCCCGCCGTAGTCGGTGCCGTCGGCCGCGCCTATGAGCAGCGGGGTCTCGCGGCGGTTGGCTGGCCGCCGCTGCGGTGGATACACCACCTGCGACCAGATCCGTTGCGCCGATTGGGAATAGGTCAGTCCAGTATGGGGGACGAAATCCTTCGCCGGACTTCGTTGCCCTCGGCCTCTGCGGCATCGCGGGCGGGAGTGGACAGCGCGGTCCGCTCGCTTGCCGACACCGCGTCGAGCGGGCTACCGGCGCCATGGCCGCGAATGCTGCTCGAAGCGGCGAAGTCACGAGCAGGGGCGGTGCCCGATGCACTGGACCGGGCGGTCGGCGGTGCGGACCTCGGGACGAATCGGCCACCGCGGTGGTGGCGTCTGGTCGGGGCGGTCCAGTGGGCGCTACTCGCTGCTGCAGTCGCGGGCGGCGTGTGGCTCGGGCTGCTCGCAGTGCTGGCGTACCTGCAGATCGGTCTCGACGCGCCCTCACTCGGGCCGTTCGCATGGCCGACGGTGCTGCTCGTCGGAGGACTCGCGTCGGGATTGGTGCTCCGAGTACTGATCAGACCTTTCGTGGCCGTCGGGGCGGCCCGTCGCAGGCGGCGCGCGACCGCCGAATTGGGCCGGCGGGTCGAGGCGGTGGGCGAGGAGTACGTCCTCTCTCCGCTGCGGGCGGAGCTGTCCCTGTACGGCGAGCTGTCCGCGGCGGTGCACCGGCTCAACCGTTGACGGCTCCATTCGCCGCCGCTCACGCCGTCGGCCGCCAGAAGCCCTGAAAACCCTGACCCGCGTTGGTGGTCCGGATCGCCGACAACTGCACGGGGTCACCTGCCTCGATCATCGTGCCGTCGCCGACCACCATCGCCACGTGGCCGTCCCAGACCGCCAGGTCTCCGGGCAGCAATGAACCGGCGTCGACCGCCGCGCCGATGTCCTGTTCCTGGGCCAATCGTGGGATGTCCAGCCCCGCTTGGCCGTACGCCCACTGGGTGAGGCCGCTGCAGTCCAGGCCGACACCCGGCGTCGTCCCGCCCCAGTCGTAGGGCACGCCCAGCTGGGTCAGCGCGTGGCGCACCGCGTCCGCGGCCACCTTGTTCGGCGCCATCGCGGTACTGCCGTCGGGCAACCGCACCGCCGCTCCGTCGCCGAAGGCCCGCGCGTCCGGCGTCGGCGCGGCGGCCGGGCGCCGCGCCGACGCCAGCGCCGCCACACCCGGCCCCGCCGCGGACGCCAGGTCCGACAGCCCTCCACCCGAACCCGGTCCGCCACCCGAACCCGAACCCATGCCCGGTGACGACGGCGCCGAGAAGCCCGCCGGACTGGTCGGTGCAGGCGCTCCCGCGGGCGCCGTCACCTCGGCAGCCCGCGCGTCGAGCCGGGCGCGGAGGTCCTCGACCACGGCGATCGCCTCTCGCAACGACCGCCTGGCCTCGGCCACCAACTCCTCGGCGACCCCTGGATCGTCGAGATGCGGTTCGAGTGCGGCGGCACGGGCCTCGAAGCCGGCCACGATCGCGTCGAGGCGCGCCCGCGCGTCGGCGACCGCCGTTCCCGCATCACGGGCGGCATGGCCGAGACGATCGGCGTGGGCGGCGAGCGCATCGGTGGCCGAGACGACCGATGCCGTGAACGCCGTCGCTCCGTCGGCGCCTGCGCCGCGCCACACCCCGGCGATGTCGCTCGCCGCACCACCGACGGACGCCGAGACACCCGTCAGTGCGTCGCGCACGCCGGCCAGCAGCGTCATCGGTTCCCCAGCGCCGCCCGGCCAGCCAGGCCCGACCATCGACCGCACGTCCCGGATCGGCGCCGACAGGGCCGCGACCAGCGCGCTCGGCACGATCAGACCTGCTTGACGAGTCGGTCTGCGCCGCGGTGTGCGGTGGCGTCGTATTGCCGCGCCGACGCGTCGGCGGCGCCGGCGCCGGCGGAGACCCGCTCCCCGAGCGCGGCGATCTCGCGCGAGCCGGCGGACACCGCCTCGGCCAGCGCGGCCAGGAAGCCCGCCGCGACCGGCCCGAGCCCCGCCGGCACCGGAGCGGCCGCCAGTGTGGCGGCCGCGGCGAGCAGTTCGGCGGCCTGGGCGTCGGCCGTGCGGCCGAAGGCGCGGATCGCCAGGGTGTCGGCGAGCAGGGTGTGGGCGTGCATGCGGATTACGACGGCCGGCACCGTCCGCCGGTTCCACCGGTACCGGCACCGCGATCGCCGATAGGGTTCGGTGATGGACGTCCGGGTCGTCGACCACCCCCTGGCCGCGGCGCGGCTCACCACGCTGCGTGACGAGCGCACCGACAACGCCGGGTTCCGCGCCGCGCTGCGCGACCTGACCCTGATGCTGGTGTACGAGGCGACCCGCGACGCGGAGACCGAGGCGATCGCGGTGCGCACCCCGCTCGCCGACACCACCGGTTACCGGCTGGCGAATCCACCGCTGCTGGTGCCGGTGCTGCGGGCCGGGCTCGGGATGGTCGACCAGGCGCACGCGCTGATCCCCGAGGCGCGGGTGGGTTTCGTCGGCGTCGCGCGCAACGAGGACACCCACGAGCCCGCCCCCTACCTCGAGTCGCTGCCCGACGATCTCAGCCGGTGGCCGGTGTTCGTGCTCGACCCGATGCTGGCGACCGGCGGTTCGATGGCGCACACCCTCGGCCTGCTGCAGGCCCGTGACGCCGTCGACATCACCGCCATCTGCGTGGTGGCCGCGCCGGAGGGGCTGACCGCGCTCGAGCGGGTCGCGCCGGACCTGCGGCTCTACACCGCCGCGGTCGACGAGGGGTTGAACAACGTGGCCTACATCGTGCCGGGACTCGGCGACGCCGGGGACCGTCAGTTCGGCCCGCGCTGAGGCCTCACCACTGCCGGGCGACGGCGACCAGTTCGTCCTGCAGTTCCCTGGCCCGGCCGCGGGCGGTCTCGAGGTCTTCGTCGTCGTGGCACGACACCCGAACCTCGATGTAGGACTTGACCTTCGGCTCGGTGCCCGAGGGCCGGACGACCAGCCGCACGGAGGTTTCGGCATCGCCGGCGGTGAGTATCAGCGCATCGGTGCGGCGGTGGTCGTCGGCATGCATCAGGTCGGTCACGGTCACCTCGTAGCCGCACAACCGGTCCGGCGGAGTGTCGCGCAACCGGGTCAGCACGTCGGCGGCCTCGTCGGCGTCGGCCACCGGCCGCGACACCGCGGTGGTGGTGTGCACCCCGTGCCGGCGCGCCAGCGCGTCGAGTGCGTCCTGCACCGTGCGGCCCTGCGCCTTGAGGGCGGCGACGAGGTCGCACGCGAGCACCATCGCGCTGATGCCGTCCTTGTCGCGCACCGCCGACGGGTCGACGCAGTGGCCGATCGCCTCCTCGTAGGCGTAGACCAGGGTCGACCCCGGTATCTGATCGTCGGCGCGCGCCAGCCACTTGAATCCGGTCAGCGTCTCCAGGTGCTGGGCGCCGTGGGCCTCGGCGATCCGGGCCAGCATCCGCGACGACACCACCGAACTCGCCACCAGGACGTCCTCGGACACCGGCCCGGGATCGATCTGCGAGAGGGTGTAATCACCCAGCAGCCAACCGGTCTCGTCGCCGGACAGCATGCGCCAGCCCTCGGGCGTTGGGATGCCGACGGCACAGCGGTCGGCATCCGGGTCCAGCGCGATGGCGATGTCGGCGTCCTTGTCCGCCGCGAGTTCCAGCAGCGCGTCGGTGGCGCCGGGTTCCTCCGGGTTGGGCGACGGCACCGTCGGGAAGTCGGGATCGGGCTGGAACTGGTTCTCCACCACGTGGATGTCGGTGATCCCGGCGCGCACCAGTGCGTCGAGCGCGTAGTCGCCGCCCACCCCGTGCAGTGGCGTCAGAGCCACCCGCACGTCGTCGGTGGTGCGGCGGACATTCGCGGCGCGCGCGATGTAGTGCCGGATCTCCTCCATCCCACCGGTTTCCACCTTGGCCCGCGGGATCTCGTCTGCGGGCGGCGCCTCGGCGATCGCGGCCTCGATCTCCTCGTCGATGGGTGAGTTGATCTGCAGCCCGTGCTCGAAGTACACCTTGTAGCCGTTGTCGCCAGGCGGGTTGTGCGACGCGGTGATCTGGATCCCTGCGGTGGCGTGCATGTGCCGCACCATGAACGCCACGATCGGGGTGGGCACCGCGGCCAGCATCAGCATCACCTCGAAGCCCCGGGCTGTGAGCACCTCGGCGGTGGCCAAGGCGAACTCATCGGACTTGTGGCGGGCGTCGCGGCCGACGACCACCTGCGTGCCGCCAAGGCCGCGCCGCTCCAAGACCTGTGCGACACCCCAGGTGGTGCGCAGCACGACGGCCAGGTTCATGCCGTTCGGCCCGCCGCGCAGCGGGCCCCGCAGACCCGCCGTGCCGAAGGTCAGCGACCGCCCGAAGCGTTCGTCGAGTTCCTCTTCGCTACACGACGACAACTCCGCAGCGGTCTCGGGGTCGGGGTCGTGAGCGATCCACTCCTGCACGGTCGTCGAGGTCACCGACTGAGTCATGGGCCAAGTGTGCCCAATTTACCGTCGGTGTAAGCCAGCTTCCGTAGCACCGGTGCGACGAGCATGAGCAGGTCGAACTCCAGATCGGAGAGGACGTCGCGCATGGTCGCCTGCAACCACGCGTCGCGCTCGGCGCGATCGGCCTCGAGCAGCGCCGTTCCCGCCGGGGTGAGTTCGATCAGCTGGCGCCGCCGGTCCCGCTCGTCGGGCCTGCGGGCGATCAGCTCACGGCCGACGAGTTCGTTGATGCCGTCGGTCAGCGACTGCACCCGGACCTGCATCCGGGCCCCGAGTTCGGCGGGGGTCGTCACGCCGGACCGGCTGACCTCGCCGAGCACCTCCATCTGGCTGAGGGTGAGCCCGTGGTCAGGACGGTGGCGGCGCAGCTGCCGGGCCACCCCCATCACCGCCTCCCGCAGTTCGGTGGCGGCGGTGTCGGAGGGATCGATTCGAGCCATAGCCAAGTTATACCTTGGTTATTTGCTGTCGATACGCGGTTTGTCCCATGTTGCGATCAAGAGATGCCAAGGACATACTTGTTGTTGAACGATCCGAAAACGCTGGAGGTGCGATGCGGCGGGCGCTGAAGTGGCTGCTCCTGGTGGCGGCGACAGTCGGCGTGACGGTGCTGCTCACCCTCGTCAACGTGCCGTCGGCCGCGCTGTTCGCGGCGCTCGCCGTCGGTATCGCGCTCGCCCTGACGTCGCTGGCGCCCGCCCGGATCCCGCGCCGCGCCGGCGTCGCCGCCCAGGGCGTCCTCGGTGTCTACATCGGCACCATGGTCCAGCACGACGCGGCGGCCACGCTGGGCTCGGACTGGCCGATCGTGCTGGCCGTCGTGGTGGCCACCCTGGTGCTGAGCCTCATCGCCGGAGCGGTACTCGGACTGCACCGCACCGTCAGCCCCCTGACCGGCAGCCTGGCACTGGTCGCGGGCGGCGCCTCCGGGCTGGTCGCCATCGCCCGCGAACTCGGCGGTGACGACCGGGTGGTGTCGGTGGTGCAGTACCTGCGCGTCGCCATGGTCACCGCGTCGATGCCACTGGTCGTGACGCTCGTCTACCACGCCGACCGCTCTCATCCGGCGTCGACCGTGCCGGCCGACACCGCGCCCTGGTATCTCAGCCTCGCCATGATGACCGCGCTGGTCCTCGTCGGCGCCGTCGGCGGCAGGTTGCTGCATCTGCCGGGCGCCGGACTGCTCGGCCCGCTGGGCCTGACCGTGGCGTTGCAGCTGACCGGGACGTCGTTCGGGCTGGCCGTGCCGGTGGTGCTCGTGCAGGTCGCGTACATGCTGATCGGCTGGCAGGCGGGGTTGGCGTTCACCACCGAGTCCCTACGGGCGATCGCCCGAATCCTGCCCACGGCCGTCGGCCTCATCGTCGCTCTCGGCGTCGGCACGGCCGGTCTCGGTGTCCTGCTGGCGCACTTCACGTCCCTCACCCCGCTGGAGGGCTACCTCGCCACCAGCCCGGGCGGGGTCTACGCGGTGCTCGCCACCGCCGTCGAGACCGGCTCCAACGTCACGTTCATCATCGCCGCCCAGGTGCTCCGGGTGCTGCTGATGCTGTTCGCGGCGCCGCTACTGGCCCGCGCGATGGTGCACCTCGGCCGGCGACTCGGCCGCCGGGACGGCGAGGGCGAGCAGCGCAATGACGGTCAGAGCCGCGAGATGACCCCGGCCAGCAGGGAACCCATCCGCGTGGCGGACTGACGCCCGGCGGCCAGCACCTCCTCGTGGCTCAGCGGCGCTCCGGTCATGCCGGCGGCCAGATTCGTCACCAGTGAGAAGGCCAGCACCTCGGCGCCGCACCCCCTCGCCGCGATCGTCTCGTGCACCGTCGACATGCCGACCAGGTCGGCGCCGAGCGTGCGCAACATCCGGATCTCGGCGGGCGTCTCGTAGTGCGGACCGGGTAGCCCGGCGTACACGCCCTCGGCCAGCGACGGCTCGATCTCGCGGGCGACCGCGCGCAGCCGCGGCGAATACGCATCGACCAGGTCCACGAACTGGGCGCCGACCAGTGGCGACCTGGAGGTCAGATTGAGATGGTCGTTGATCAGCACGGGCTGGCCCACGGTGTACTCCGGGCGCAGACCGCCCGCGGCGTTGGTCAGCACCACTGTCGCGGCGCCGGCCGCACACGCGGTCCGCACCGGATGCACGACGTGGCGCAGGTCGTGGCCCTCGTAGGCGTGGATCCGCCCGACGAGCACCAGCACCCGCCGGTCCCCGATCTGCGTCGACAGCACCTGGCCGCGGTGGCCTTCCGCGCTCGGCGGGGTGAATCCGGGCAGTTCGGCCATCGGCACCGTCGCCACCGGATCGCCCAGCGCATCGGCCGCGGGCGCCCAGCCCGACCCCAGCACCACCGCGACGTCGTGGGCGTCGACACCGGTGCGCTCGGTGATCGCTCCCGCCGCGGCGGCTGCGATCGCGTCCGGTGAAGTCACGGTAGGCGAGCTTAGCCGCCGGTCCGGCGCTGCGACGAGGCCCGCGGCGCGGGCAAAGCTCAAGTGAGATACTGCGGAAATGCCCACCGCCACCGCGTCGTCACGCGTCGAGGACGTCGTGCAACGCCGCCGCGGCGACCTGGTCGAGCTGTCGCACGCCATCCACGCCGAGCCCGAGCTGGCCTTCAACGAGCATCGCAGCTGCGCCAAGACGGCGGCCCTGGTCGCCGAGCGCGGGTTCGAGGTCACCACGCCTCTTGGCGGTCTCGACACGGCGTTTCGCGCCGACTTCGGCAGCGGTCCGCTGGTGGTGGGGATCTGCGCGGAGTACGACGCGCTGCCCGGCATCGGCCACGCCTGCGGACACAACATCATCGCCGCGTCGGCGGTCGGTACGGCGCTCGCCCTGGCCGAGGTGGCCGACGAGCTCGGGCTGACGGTGGCGCTGATCGGCACCCCGGCCGAGGAGGCAGGCGGCGGCAAGGCGCTGCTGCTGGCGGCCGGTGCGTTCGACGACGTCGCGACGGCCGTGATGCTGCACCCCGGCCCGGTCGACATCGCCGCGGCACGGTCGCTGGCGCTGTCGGAGGTCTCGGTCACCTACACCGGTCGCGAGTCCCATGCCGCCGTCGCGCCGCATCTCGGCATCAACGCCGCCGACGCGGTCACCGTCGCGCAGGTGGCCATCGGGCTTCTGCGCCAACAACTCTCACCCGGGCAGATGGTGCACGGCATCGTCACCGACGGCGGCCAGGCGACCAACGTCATCCCGGCGCACGCCGAACTCCGCTACACCATGCGCGCCGCCGACTCGCAGGCGCTCGAAGAATTGGAGGGCCGGATGGCCGGCTGCTTCGCGGCCGGGGCCGTCGCCACCGGATGCCGCCACGAGGTCGCCGAGACCGCGCCGCCGTACGCCGAGCTGACCCCCGACCGGTGGCTGGCCGAGACCTTCCGCGCGGAGATGCGCCGGCTGGGCCGCGAACCGCTTGCTCAGGAGTTGGAGGCGTCGGTGCCGCTGGGCAGCACCGACATGGGCAACGTCACCCAGGTGCTGCCCGGCATCCATCCGGTCATCGGCATCGACGCGGGCGGCGCCTCGATCCACCAGCCGGCGTTCACCGCGGCCGCCGCGGGTCCGAGTGCCGACACGGCGGTGGTCGAAGGCGCGACCATGCTGGCCCGCACCGTGGTCGCGCTGGCCGAGTCACCGGAGGAGCGCGACCGCGTGCTCGACCGGCAGGCGAGGCGGGTGCGATGACGCTGCAGGACGCCGCCGACCGCTGGCTCGCCGCCCACTACGAGGATCTGGTGTCGTGGCGACGGCACATCCACGCCCACCCCGAACTGGGCCGCCAGGAGTTCGCGACCACGCAGTTCGTCGCCACCGCGCTGGCCGACGCAGGCCTGAATCCGAAGATGCTGCCCGGCGGCACCGGCTTGATCTGCGACTTCGGCCCGGAGACCGGCCCACGCATCGCACTGCGCGCCGACATGGACGCACTGCCGATGGCCGAGCGCACCGGCGCGCCGTACACGTCGGTGGTGCCCAACGTCGCGCACGCCTGCGGCCACGACGCCCACACCGCGGTGCTGCTCGGCGCGGCGCTCGCGATGGCGTCGGCGCCGGACCTGCCGGTCGGCGTGCGGCTGATCTTCCAGGCCGCCGAGGAACTGATGCCCGGTGGCGCCATCGACGCGATCGCCGCCGGGGCGCTGAGCGGGGTGTCACGGATCTTCGCGCTGCACTGCGACCCGCGGCTGGCCGTCGGCAAGGTCGCGGTGCGGCCGGGGCCCATCACGTCGGCGGCCGACCAGATCGAGATCAGCCTTCAGTCGCACGGCGGGCACACCTCGCGGCCGCACCTGACCGGGGACCTGGTGTACGGACTCGGCACGCTGATCACCGGTGTGCCCGGCGTGCTGTCGCGGCGCATCGACCCGCGCAACAGCACGGTGATGGTGTGGGGCGCGGTGAACGCCGGGGTGGCCGCGAACGCGATCCCGCAGACCGGCGTGCTGGCCGGCACCATCCGCACCGCGAGCCGGGAAACCTGGCTGACGCTGGAATCGATTGTGACCGATGCGGTTTCATCGTTGTTGGCGCCGCTGAACCTGGAGCACACGGTGCAGTACCGGCGCGGCGTGCCGCCGGTGGTGAACGAGGTGGTCGCCACCCGCATCCTCACCCACGCCATCGAGGCGACCGGGCCGGACGCGTTGGCCGACACCCGCCAGTCCGGCGGCGGTGAGGACTTCTCCTGGTATCTCGAGGAGGTACCGGGCGCGATGGCCCGCCTCGGGGTGTGGAGCGGCCGCGGCCCACAGCTGGATCTGCACCAGCCGAACTTCGACCTCGACGAGCGGGCGCTGGGCGTCGGCGTGCGGGTGCTGGTCAACATCATCGAGCAGGCCGGCCTGATCTAGCCGCATCGCAATTCGGTGCGCAGGACCTCCCACGAGCGGACTTAGGCTGCCGACATGACGTCTACTCCGGACGACGAACTGACCACGGCGGCCGCCGCACTCGCCGAACACGAGTCGCTGGGCCGCAAGCTGGAAACCGCGCAGCAGCAGGCCGACGCGTCGGCGGCCGAGGCGGCCCAGGCGCGCGCCCAGCTGGCCGACGAGCAGGCCGACGTGGCGCGCCTGGAGAAGATGTCACTCACGTCGATCCTCGCCCACCTCAAAGGCTCTCACGACGACGACCTCGCCCGCGAGGCGGCCGGACACCAAGCCGCCGAGTACGAGTACCTGACCAGGCAGGCCCGCGCCGACGCCGACCGGAAGCTGGTCGACCACCTCGAGCAGCGCCGCGCCCGCCTCGGCGACGTGCAGGCTCGGTTCGATCGCGCGCTGGCCGACAAAGAGCGCTGGATGCGGCAACACAACGGCCCGCAGGCGGCCAGGCTGGTGCAGATCGCCCAGCAACAGGGCGGCACGGCGGCCGAGATCGGCGAGCTCGGGCAGGCGCTCGACGCCGGTGAGGCCGCGCTGGAGCATCTGCGTGCGGCCGCCGAGACGCTCGACGACGCGGGGTTCTGGTCGGCCTACGACACCTGGTTCGACGGCGGCATGATCGCCAGCATGGTCAAGAACGACCGGCTCGACGAGGTGGCGGCGCTGCTTCGGGCGGCCGACTCCGCGTTGCGCGCGTTCACCGCCGAACTGTCCGACGTGCACATGGCGGGCGTCCGGCTCGTCGAACTCGGCGAGTCCACGAAGATGTTCGACGTCTGGTTCGACAACCTCTTCACCGATCTCGCGGTCCGCGACCGCATCATCGAGGCGAAGGAGAAGGTGACCGAGGCGATCACCGGTGTGCACCGCATCCAGGAGGGCGTGGCGTCGCGCATCGACGAGGTGACCGCCCGGCTGGAACGGCTGCACGCCGACCGCGTGGAACTGCTGACGACCTAGGTCGAGCTGGACCCGGGCCCGATGTTGCTCGAGGGACGGGTCCGCAGGTCATGGACGTATTCCGCCGGGGCGCCCGCGATCTCCGCGGCGTCGGCCATCACCCCGAGGTAGCGCGCGGACGGCAGACCGCCCTCCCACGCGTCCACGACGTACAGCCAGGCCAGCACCGGATCGGTGTCGGTGTCCGACGACAGCCGGTGCACGCGGCAGCGGATCTTCTTGTGGATGCCGAGCTCGGAGCCCTCCCAGCGGTCGAGGGTGTCCTCGTCCTCCTTGGTCATGTCGTAGAGCACGACGAACACCTTCGACAGCGGGTCCTCGACGACGGTCGCCAGCGCGCCCTCCCAGCCGATGTCCGCCCCGCCGAAGGTCAATCGCCAGCCGTGCAGCCAACCGGTGCCCGCCATCGGCGAATGCGGTGCGCGCTCCATCATCTGCTCGGGATGCATGTTGGAGCCGTAAGCGGCGTAGAGCGGCACGGTAGGAGAGCATAATCCGATCCCGCCCGCGAGCAGGAGCGGCGGCGAATCTCACAACCGCACGCCGGGCGGCGACCCGGGGATGCGATCCACCCGGCCACCGGCCGCGGCGGACGATAGGTTGGTGCGGTGGCAACCCGCATCGTGATCATCGGCGGCGGGCCCGCCGGATATGAGGCAGCGCTCGTGGCGGCCGCCCGCGGCCCCGAGGACGTCGACGTCACCATCGTCGACAGTGACGGCCTCGGCGGGGCCTGCGTGCTGTGGGACTGCGTGCCGTCGAAGACCTTCATCGCCTCCACCGGCGTGCGTACCGAGCTCCGCCGGGCGCCCGACCTGGGCTACGCGCTGGACTTCGACAACGCCAAGATCTCACTGCCGCGGATCAACGAACGGGTGAAGACGCTGGCCGCGGCGCAGTCGGCCGACATCTCCGAACGCCTGCGCAACGAGGGTGTCCGGCTGATCGCGGGCCGTGGCGAACTCGTCGACGACATGCCGGGGATGGCCGCACACACCGTCAAGGTCACCGCGCACGACGGCTCCGAGAGCGAGCTCAAGGCCGACGTCGTGCTGATCGCGACCGGCGCCAGGCCGCGCGTGCTCAAGGGCGCCGAGCCCGACGGCGACCGCATCCTCAACTGGCGTCAGCTCTACGACCTCGAGGCGCTGCCCGAACACCTGATCGTCGTGGGGTCGGGCGTCACCGGCGCGGAGTTCGTCAACGCCTACACCGAGCTCGGGGTGAAGGTCACCGTGGTGGCCAGCCGCGACCAGATCCTGCCGCACGAGGACTCCGACGCCGCGGCGGTGCTGGAGGACGCCCTGCTCGAACGCGGCGTGACGCTGGTCAAGAACGCCCGCGCCGAGTCCGTCACCCGCACCGACACCGGGGTGCTGGTGACGATGGCCGACGGTCGCACCGTGGAGGGCAGCCATGCGCTGATGACGGTCGGCTCCGTGCCCAACACCACTGGGCTCGGCCTCGAGCGGGTCGGCATCGAGCTGGGCGGGGGCGGCTACCTGAACGTCGACCGGGTGTCCCGCACGTCGGTGCCGGGCATCTACGCCGCAGGTGACTGCACCGGCCTGATGCTGCTGGCCTCGGTGGCCGCCATGCAGGGCCGCATCGCGATGTATCACGCGCTGGGCGAGGGCCTGGAGCCGATCCGGCTGCGCACGGTGGCCGCCGCGGTGTTCACCCGGCCCGAGATCGCCGCGGTCGGCGTCCCCCAATCCAAGATCGACGACGGCTCAGTACCCGCGCGCACCGTGATGCTGCCGCTCAACACCAACGCGCGGGCGAAGATGTCGAGCCTGCGCCGCGGCTTCGTCAAGATCTTCTGCCGGCCGGCGACGGGCGTGGTCATCGGCGGCGTGGTGGTGGCGCCCATCGCCTCGGAGCTGATCGTGCCGATCGCGCTGGCCGTGCAGAACGGCAACGACGTTGAGGACCTGGCACAGACGTTCTCGGTGTATCCGTCGCTGTCGGGATCGATCACCGAGGCCGGCCGCCGCCTGATGAGGCACGACGATCTGGACTGACCGCACGTAACCTGGGTACGAGCAAACCGTACCGACGAGTAACTAGGCGAGGATCCCAGTGGGCGACCCGATCGCAGGCAGCGGACAGACCTTCCTGGGCCCCGCATATCGCGCTGATGCTTGGCAGCGGCTGGGCAGTGAACAGTTCGACGTCGTGGTCATCGGCGGCGGCGTCGTGGGGGCGGGCGCCGCCCTGGACGCGGCAACCCGGGGTCTCAAGGTGGCGCTGGTCGAGGCGCGTGACTTCGCCTCCGGGACCTCGAGTCGCAGCAGCAAGATGTTCCACGGCGGCCTGCGCTACCTCGAGCAGCTCGAGTTCGGGCTGGTGCGCGAAGCCTTGCACGAGCGCGAGCTGTCGCTGACCACCCTGGCGCCGCACCTGGTCAAGCCGATGCCATTCCTGTTCCCGCTGACCAACCGCTGGTGGGAGCGGCCCTACGTGGCCGCGGGCATCTTCCTCTACGACCAGCTCGGCGGCGCGAAATCCGTGCCCGCGCAGAAACATCTGACGAAGTCGGGGGCGCTGCGGCTGGCGCCGGGGCTCAAGCGCAGCTCGCTGATCGGCGGCATCCGTTACTTCGACACCGTCGTCGACGACGCCCGCCACACCATGACGGTGGCCCGCACCGCCGCGCACTACGGCGCCGTGGTGCGCACCTCGACGCAGGTGGTGTCGCTGCTGCGCGAGGGCGACCGCGTCATCGGAGTTCGCATCCGCGACTCCGAGGACGGTGAGGTCACCGACGTGCGCGGCCACGTCGTCGTGAATGCCACCGGCGTGTGGACCGACGAGATCCAGGCGCTGTCCAAGCAGCGTGGCCGCTTCCGGGTGCGTGCGTCCAAGGGCGTGCATGTCGTGGTGCCACGGGACCGCGTCGTCAGCGAGGTGGCGATCATCCTGCGCACCGAGAAGTCGGTGCTCTTCGTCATCCCGTGGGGCACGCACTGGATCATCGGCACCACCGACACCGACTGGAACCTCGACCTGGCGCATCCGGCCGCCACCAAGGCCGACATCGACTACATCCTCGAGACGGTGAACACGGTGCTGGCCACCCCGCTCACCAACGACGACATCGACGGCGTCTACGCCGGACTGCGCCCCCTGCTGGCCGGTGAGAGCGAGGAGACCTCCAAGCTGTCCCGCGAGCACGCGGTCGCCGTGCCGGCCCCCGGCCTGGTGGCCATCGCCGGCGGCAAATACACCACCTATCGGGTGATGGGTGAGGACGCCATCGACGCGGCCGCCGAGTTCATCCCGGCCCGGGTGGCGCCGTCGATCACCGAGAAGGTGCCGCTGATGGGCGCCGACGGCTATTTCGCGCTGATCAATCAGACCCAGAGCGTCGGTGCGCGCTACGGCCTGCATCCCTACCGGGTGCGCCATCTGCTGGACCGCTACGGCTCGCTGATCGGTGACGTGCTCGCGCTGGCCGACGGAGATCCCGAGCTGCTCACCCCGATCACCGAGGCGCCGGTCTACCTCAAGGTGGAGGCGGCCTACGCCGTTGCGGCCGAGGGCGCGCTGCACCTCGAAGACATCATGGCCCGCCGGATGCGGATCTCGATCGAGTACCCGCACCGCGGCGTCGACTGCGCCCGTGAAGTCGCCGAAATCGTTGCGCCGGTGCTGGGTTGGAGCACCGAGGACATCGACCGCGAGGTCGACACGTATCTGGCCCGGGTGGAGGCCGAGGTGCTCTCGCAGTCGCAGGAGGACGATGAGGCCGCCGACGCGCTGCGGGCCGCCGCCCCCGAGGCGCGTGCCGAGATCCTCGAACCGGTGCCGCTGAAGTGACGCGGCGGGCCGCGCCGCTGCCGGTGCGTGACGGCCTGGGTCCCGCGCGGGTCCGGTTGCGCGGCGGTGCTGTGCTCGTCGAACTGGCTTCGCGGTTCGGGGAGGGCGCGGCCGAGAAGGTCTTCAACGGTGAGGTGCTGGCCGCCGATGGCAGCGTCGTCACTGCGGGCACTGTGCTGCCGCCGAATTCGCTGGTGTACCTGTACCGCGACCTGCCGGACGAGGTGGAGGTCCCGTTCGAACTGCCGGTGCTGCACCGCGACGACGACATCGTCGTGGTCGACAAGCCGCACTTCCTGGCCACCATGCCGCGCGGTGGCCACGTCGCCCAGACCGCGCTGGTCCGGCTCCGCCGATCGCTTTCGCTGCCAGACCTGTCGCCGGCGCACCGGCTGGACCGGCTGACCGCGGGGGTGCTGCTGTTCACGGTGCGCCGCGACGTGCGGGGGGCCTACCAGACGATGTTCGCCCGCGGCGCGGTGCGCAAGACCTACCTGGCGCGAGCCGCCGGAACCCCGGCCGTCGCGCTGCCGACCGTGCTGCGCAGCCGGATCATGAAGCAGCGCAGCCGTCTACAGGCCTATGAGGAGCCGGGTGACGTGAACGCAGAGACGTTGGTCGAGCATCTCGGCAACGACCTGTACCGGTTGACGCCGCGAACCGGCCGCACGCATCAACTGCGCGTGCACATGGCGTCGATCGGCGTGCCGATCACGAATGACCCGCTGTATCCCCGGGTGCTCGACGTGGCCGCCGACGACTTCACCCGGCCACTGCAGCTCCTGGCGCAGCGACTGGAATTCGAGGATCCGCTCACCGGGGCGACCCGGTGTTTCACGACGGGACGGACTCTGTGAGCGTGATCGAACGGCTCTGGCGCCATCCGGTGAAGTCGATGTGGGGCGAGCAGCCCGACCACCTGACATTCGTCGAAGGCGGGGTGCTGGGCGACCGGGTGCGGGCGTTCTTCGCCGTCGAGTCCGGTGACCGCATCAGTGCCAAACAGCATGGCGCGCTGCTGAACTGCCGCGCTCGGTATCTGCGTGAGCCGACGGCGGGCGATCCGGTGCCGCCCATCGAGGTCGAGTTCGGTGACGGAACGGTGATACGGGACGACCAGGCCGAGCTGACCCGGCGGGTGTCCGAGCTGCTCGGGTTCGAGGTGCGCCTGGCCACCGAGGAACCCGGCGTGCTGGTCGACTTGGCGCCGGTGCATCTCGCGGCCACCGGCACCCTGCGCTGGCTGGCCGACCGGCATCCCGACGGCGACTGGGACGCCCGCCGGTTCCGGCCCAACCTGCTCGTCGACGCGGAACCGGACGCCGAGGACGGCTGGCTCGGCTGCGACCTGCACGTCGGCGCCGAGGTGGTGCTGCACGTGGTGATGCCGACGCCGCGGTGCATCGTCACGACCCGCGCCCAGCCCGGCCTGGCCCGCGACCAGAAGATCCTGCGCACGATCACCCGCGACAGGCAGCGTGACGTGCCGGTGCGTGGTGACTCGCCGTCGGTCGGGGCCTACGCCGATGTCGTGCAGCCCGGCGTGGTGCGGATCGGTGACACCGTGCGAGTCGAGCACGTGCCGCCGCGGCGCGGGGCGATCGCTGCGGCGCTGGACGCGCGGGCGATCTGACGCCAAAGGCGGGGATCGCCTTGCGATCCCCGCCTTCGGGCCCTGAGGTCAGACGATCGGCGTCTGCGGCGCGTCGATCGCTGTCACCTGCATGCGAGTAGTCACCGGTTTCGGTCACCTGATATGTCGACGTCTGCCAGCCCGTCGAGCCGCACGACCCGTTGATTTGTTCACCGGCGCGGGTTTCGTGTAGCCCAGAATGGCGTCGCCACAATAGCGAGATGAAAGAGATTGCCGAATTAGCAGTGTTTCAAGTACCCGCCGCTCAAGACGCGTGCTTGAGCGTCTTGGCGACGGACTGTAGCGGCTGACACCGCCCAGCGGCCCTGGCCGCCTGAGGCTGCGGGGACACAACGACTCGCTGCGTTACCGCTTGACGGAGGTCCACGCTGTGCGTACTCCTTCCCCGTCGCCCGCGCCACTTCCTGCAACCACTGCAATCGGTGGTCAGCGGTTGCAGAAGATGTTTCGCCTTGGCAGGGAGGCGGGCGAGTTTTTGCGGGCGCGAGCTGTGACTGTTAGGCGGGGCTCCTAAGCGTCCTGACCATGTCGTCGATCAACTCGCGGTTTGGGGCTCCGGGAGCGCCCTGCCTGAGCGAGATGAGGAATACGACGGACCCCTCGACGTTCGGGACCGTGGTGACGACCATGCTGTGGAGTGCTTCAGGGCCGGTGCAGCCGGGTGTTCGTATGTCGGTGACCTTTGCGACCATCTGAACGGCTGGGTGAGTGCCGATCGTGAATTCGCGCACCGGTCCGAAATCGACTTTGGGTTTGCTTCCGCTGATCCCAGCGTAGATGGTCGGCACAGTCTTGATCTCATTGTCAAGCGCAACCCTGATGTCCGGATTCTGCGAGCCAGCCACGCCGGCCATTGCGAGATTGCCGTCGAGGCAGGCCGGATCTCTTAGTGTGGCGACGGAACCCATCGCACGAGCCGCACACACACCTTGCTGACCCGCCGGACACGCTGCCTGCCAGCCAATTTGAACGCCGCACCCGCCTACCGCCCATTCCGGCGGCACGGCATATGCCAGGCCGCGCTTGCCGACCGTCGGCTGCCATCCGGGCTGCGAGCCCGGGTCGACCTGGGCGGTGTAGCCCTCGCACGTCATGGCTTTCGCAGTGCGGGCGGATGGCGACTGAGTACTAGACGGTGTTGCCGACTCTCTCGCGGACGACGGTGCAGCCGTCTTGGCCGAACCCAAAGTGTTGTCGCGGTTCTGAGAGATAACTATGGCAGCCAGCACCACGATTATGACGACGGCGATGGTGAGTGCGATCCACAGCCAAGGCGTAGGTCGGTTCTGCCCCGGCTGGTTTGCCGGATAGTCGTGGACCGGATCCATAGGCCCTGGCGTTGGATACTTCAAATTCTGCTCCTCAAGGTTCAATAGGGGCTTGCGCCCACTTCCAGATCCGCTGTCCTACTATTCGTCCCAGGTACTCGTGCGGGTGGCCGTTCCGGCAAGCCCACTGTTTGAGAGCGAAAGTTCAGCAGTTCGAGTATGGTTCGCACTTGCCTGCTGAAGCCCTTGAGCTTTGCGTGATTCGGCGTGTATTGCGACGGTTAATTGAGGGTCGAGAAGCCTACTTAACCCCGCCGCCGGCGGTCTTGGACCTATCTTTCAAGCGACAGCGAGCCACGCTATTAGCCATACGATATCCGCTGTGTACAAACGACCGCGGTTTATTCGGGGACCCAATCTGTGGTTGGCGGCCGTTGCGCGGGTCCATTAGGCCCAAAGCCACCATCTCGGCCTAGAGGTGGGGTGGGCCCGCTATGCAGACCCACCCTTAACCTCAGGCGAACAGGACGAGCAGTTCGACCTGGGTGCCCGCTTGGAACGCCAGTCCTTCCCAATCAAGGTACACATTGTCAGCGTCGAAGGTGATGCGCGTGGCGTCGAGGGCGGCATTACCGCCGTTCTGCAAGAGAGTGACATTAACGATGCTGTTGACGGTGCCAGCCTCGTCAGAAACCCGGATCCCGTTGAATGTCCCGAAATCATTCCAGCTTGCGTTGTCGTGGAAAGTCACTAGCACCCGATCGTTAGATAAATCAACGGAGCTAGCAATAGAGCCTGAGTATAGGGAAGTGATCTCGACACCCGAGCCAACGGTCACGTCCTGGCTGGTGTTATCCCAAACGTCCGAAACCGTCGGATAGAGATAGCTGTAATTGACTGTCTTTCCCTCGAAGCCCAGGTCGTCGACCGGGGCCACGTTGAGGGTCACCGTGGTCGTCGAGGTGCCGCCGTTGCCGTCGCTGATGGTGTAGGTGACAGTGTCGACGCCGTTGAAGTTGGCGTTCGGCGTGTAGGTCAGGGTGCCGGTGCCGACTCCGGTGACGGTGCCATTGGCCGCGCTAATCTCGGTAATGGTCAGCGTGTCGCCTTCGATGTCGGTGTCGTTGCCCAGCAGCAGCGACTCCGGTGCGGTAGCCGCGGTGTCCTCGGTCACCTCGAACGGCCCGTCCGGGTTGGCCACCGGCGCGTCGTTGACCGGGTTGACGGTCATGGTGACGATGCCGGTGTTGGTGTTGCCGTCGGGGTCGCTGGCGTAGTACTCGAA
>NZ_JAPZPY010000003.1:302350-598653 GCF_027529605.1 Mycobacterium hippophais
CGGTCCGTCGGGGTCGGAGTCGTTCTGCAGCAGGACGGTCGGGTCGAGGACCTTGGTGGTGTCCTCGTCGACGGGGGCGGCGTCGGGTCCCATGGTGGCGGCGTCATCGACCGCCGTGACCGTCACCGTGACGGTGGCCGTGTCCTGGTGTCCGACGTTGAACAACCCGCCCAGAGGGCCGTGCCAGTGGGGCAGGCCACCATGGTCAGAGACCGCGTACTCGAACGAGTCCGTGCCGTGGAAGTTCTCGTCGGGGGTGTAGGTGAACTGCTTGGTGACCGGGTCGTAGGTGACCGTGCCGTTCTCGGGCTGGGTGTAGTCGGTGACGGTCAGCGGGTCCTCGTCGGTGTCGAAATCGTTGGTCAGCGCCGAGATGGTGACAGCTGCATCCTCACCGGTGGTGATGGACGTGTCGTCGACGGCGGTGGGGGTTTCGTTGAAGAGCGTTCGCTGGAACTCCCGACGGACCCATGCGAGCACCGCCCACAAGACCGGGGGCTGTACGGGCGCATTGGGTCCACCCACCACGAACGGCGACAGGAACGCTGCCGCCACGGTGTACGCCAACCGCGCGGCCACGCCGGGGATCGTGGCGATGCCGGCCCAGAGGTCCGGTTGCTCGGGTTCGATGATGTTCGGCTCAGGTGCGATCAGGGCCGAGAATGTCTGCGAATCCTCGGCGTTGAAGGCAGTCAGCCTGTTCGCGGCGCCGTCATCGAGTTGCTCGACCTCGAATTCGACTGGGCCGGCGCCGTCGAGTAGCTGCTCGACTCCACTCGGGCCGGTGTCGGCATCGAGAGGTGCGCCGCCGCCGGATTCAAGTTTCTTCTGTTCCGCAACAGGGTTGCTATCGCCCACCGCGGGCTGGATCGGGTCCACAGGCGGTTTCGGCACTTCCGGAATCGGGGCGGCCGGCGGGGGATCGGCCAGCGGCGCGGGAGGTGTGGCGTCCACTGGCGGCGTGAGATCCAAGGGAGGCTCCGCCGGCGGAGGAGTTCCGCCGATGACGTCGCCCTGCAGCAGCAGCGTGCCACCGTCCTGCTCTTGCTCCTGATCGTTGCCTACGCCGTCGCCCGTTTCGAGGTCATCCTCGGACAGGTTGGCTTGACTGTCGTCGCTTTCCTCGTCGTCGCCGGCACTTTCGTCGTCGCCCTTGTTGTCCTGCGAATCGTCGTCGTTGTTCTGGTTCTTGTTCTCGTTCTCGTTCTCGTTCTCGTTCTCGTTCTCGTTCTTGTTGTCGTCGTTGTCCTGACCGGACTCCCCGTCGCCCTTGTTGTCGTTCGACGACTGCGTGGTGTCCTCAGCATGGGCAACGGGCATGCCGTAACCGGTCGCGACCGCGGCACCGACGCCGAGCGCGACCGCCAAGGCGCCTACGCGACCGATGAACCGCGCGTAGCCGGGCATCGGGGCGGAAGCGGGGAGTCGCTCGAGTCCCGTGCTCGCGAGCAGCGAATTCCGTTCGCAGCTGCGCGCTGACCTGTCATCCCGACGCTGACGCCGACGTGCCTGGCGATTTTGGGCAGCAGCCATCCCGGTTTCCCCTACTCCTGATCCTCGTTGTCGAGGCCCCCCACCATGGGTTCAGCAAACTATAGGTTCGTCATTTTCATGATCGATAGCTGTTATAGGGAACTTGTTCAATCGTGTTTACGAACCTTTTTCGATGGGAATGGATAGCAGGTCCGACCGCCCTCAGGGAAGTCATTCACTGCGCAAGTATGTTGCCGTTGCTCATTATTTGAGAATGCGCGCGTCAATTTCGGGGCTGCGGCACCGTGTCGTCACGGACCCGTCGTCGCGCGCATCCTCAGGCAAAAAGCAGGTGTCAACAGGCTGTATGGGGCATATTACGGATTGGCTAGTGTTCGCCCGAACGCAAGGGAAGCCGAGCCCGATTCCGGGTGCGGGGCAATCATTCAGCTTCCTCTCAGGTTTGCTACGTATCACGCCCGTGTGTGTCGCCGCCGAGTGGATGAACACCGAGGCGCAAGATCATTTTCTGGGTTGGCTTCGTTTAGCAAACGATTCATTGATTGAAATGGCGAAGACTGTGGCGTGTCGCAAACTCCGCCGAAGCCGGCGATGTGGTGGTCAGCGGCGGCCATGCGGGACCCCACGAGCAGGGATGCCCTGCACCTCTGGTTCCGGTTCGACCGAACGGATGTGGTGTGGCGCGCTATGCAGCACGATATTGACGTGCACAACTCGAGGCGCTACACCGTCGCCGTGACCGCGCTGCTGTTCGTCGGCGGTCTCGTCACCCCGATCACGCCCGTCGCCGACGCCACCCTGTGCGGTTCGATCGGCGGTCGCCACGTCGACGTGAGCACCTGCGCCGACCCGCTGTCCTATCTCAACGACGCGCTGCCGCCACCGCCTCCTCCGCCTCCTCCGCCACCGCCACCTCCTCCGCCCCCGGGAGCGCCGCCACCGCCTCCACCCCCACCGCCGCCCCCGCCACCGCCGGTATGGGTGCCGCCGCCTCCGCCGCTGCCGAATGTCAACGTGTGCGCCAACGTCGGACGCCGCATCAGCGTCAGCGGCTGCATCTGACCCCACGGTCGGCGTGGTCTACTGACGCCGTGGATCGCGCAGCGTTCGACCGCCTTTTCGACCTCACCGGCCGTACCGTCATCGTCACCGGCGGCACCCGCGGTATCGGGCTTGCACTCGCCGAGGGGTTCGTCCTCGCAGGCGCTGACGTCGTAGTGGCCAGCCGCAAAACCGACGCCTGTGAGCAGGCCGCGGCGCACCTGCGTGGCCTCGGCGGCCGCGCCATCGGCGTGCCCACGCACCTGGGTGACCTCGGCTCTCTCGACGCACTGGTCACCCGCGCCGCCGACGAGTTCGGCGGCATCGACGTGGTGGTCAACAATGCGGCGAACGCGCTGGCCCAACCGCTCGGAGAGATGACGCCGGAGGCGTGGACGAAGTCGTTCGAGGTGAACCTGCGCGGACCGGTGTTCCTGGTGCAGCAGGCGCTGCCGCACCTCAAGGCCAGCCCCGCGGCGGCGGTCCTCAACACCGTGTCGGTGGGGGCGTTCAACTTCGCGCCCGGGGTGTCCATGTATGCCGCGGGCAAGGCGGCGCTGCTGTCGTTCACTCGGTCGATGGCCGCCGCATACGCCCCCTTCGGCATCCGGGTCAACGCACTGGCTCCCGGCCCCGTCGACACCGACATGATGCGCAACAACCCAACCGAGGTGATCGACGCCATGGCGAACGCGACGCTGCAGAAGCGGCTCGCCTCACCCGACGAGATGGTCGGCGCCGCACTGCTCCTTGTCTCGGACGCGGGCAGCTACCTGACCGGCCAGGCGATCATCGTGGACGGCGGTGGGACTCCCCGCTAGGAACCGTGGACGCTGTACGCAGTCTCGAACTCACATGGCATTCCGCCGCCGGTGCCGGAACGCCTCACTCGCAGCGGCCATCTCGCCGCTGGTGGAGGCCAGGATCTGACTGCGGTTCTCCACCTGCAGCGCCGTCTCGAGGCAGCCAGCATCCAGGTTCGCCCACAGCACCTGCTTGGTCGACTCGAGACCGAACTTGCCGTAGCCGCATAGTATTTCAGCCACCGCGAGCGCATCGTCGAGCACCGAGCCGTCGCGCGACAGCCGGGTGACGATGCCGAGTCGCAGCGCCTCGGCGGCATCGACATCGCGCGCGGTGAGGATCAGATCGAACGCGGGCCCGGCGCCGATGATCCTAGGCAGCGTATAGCTGACCCCGATGTCACACCCGCCGAGACCGAGCTTGATGAACTGCGTGCAGAACCGGGCGGATTCGGCGGCGATGCGGATGTCGGCGGCCAGGGCGATCGCGAAGCCGCCGCCGTAGGCTGGCCCGTTGACGGCGGCGATCACCGGCTGGCGCAACCGGTGCAGCCGCGTGGTGAGCTCGGCGATGCGCTCCTGCCATCGCATCCCCGAGCGCGGAAACTCCGTGCCGCCTGCAGCTTCCGGTGGGTTCGGCGCCGTGAGGTCCAGGCCCGAGCAGAATCCGCGGCCTGCTCCGGTCAGCACCACCACCCGGCACTCGTTGTCGGCCACGATGCCGTCGATCGCGCTGTGCAAATCCTCGACGAGCTCGTAGGACAGCGCATTGAGTTTCTCGGGCCGGTTCAGCGTGATCACTGTGACGTCGGGCCGCGGGCGGGACAGGTCAAGAGTGGGCATGGCCGACACGCTAATGCCCTCGCCGGAGGTGGGTCTTGAGCGGTCAGTCCGCGCTGCGCCAGCCGGCGATCCCGACGACGATCATCCGCAACTGCTTGATCGCGGTCCGTTTGATCTCGTCGAGTGCGGTGCCCGAGGCGTCTCCGGTGTCCTCGATGGCTTCGGCGATCGAGATCATCGCGTTGACGAACAGGCTGGCCAGGATGTTCAGGTCCTCGCTGCTCCAGCCGGTCAGGCCGGGGAAGCGGGCGAGGTCGATCGCCAGCTCCGAGGTGATGAGGCGGATCTCGGTGCGGATCGCATAGCGCAGGACGCTGACCCCGCTGGAGCGCTCGCGTCCGATGAAGCGCCAGTGCTCGCGGCGGGCGTGCACTCCGGCGACGAGGATCTCGACCGAGGATTCGATCACCCGGTTGGGGTCGAGCTTGCCAGCGCGGGCGCCGCGCAGCATGTCCCGGAGCGACCGGAACGACTCGTCAATGAGGACCAGTCCCAGGGCGTCCATCGACTCGAAGTGCCGGTAGAACGCGGTGGGCGCGATGCCCGCGGCGCGGGTCACCTCACGCAGGCTCAATGCGCTGAAACTGCGGTTCTCCAGGAGCGCGAGGGACGCGGCGACGATGGCCCTGCGGGTGGCCTCCTTACGCTCCTCGCGCGTGAGGGAATCCCGCGAGCGGGACATTCCTGACCTGCCTGTATGTGACTTCGGCGAACGACTGTTCACTGTGTGAACCCCACCACTATCTGCACTCATATCATTGACGAACCCTACCGTACTGCTGCACGGTGTACACATGTTCACTCAAACTTTGACGCGGGGCTTTCGAGACAGGGTGCTCGCCTCGCCGCTGGTCGACCTGCTCACGGGGCCGCACGGCGTCGACCGCTACACCGAACTCCTCGCACCGACCTGGACCATGGGCGACGCCCGGGCCAAGGTGATCGCCGTCGCGCGGCAGACGCCGCGCAGCGTGACCCTGACCCTGGAGCCGAACCTGGCCTTCCAAGGGTTCCGGGCGGGGCAGCACATCAACCTGTCGGTCGAGATCGACGGCCGTCGCCGCACCCGCTGCTACTCACCGGCCAGCGCCGAGGGCGCCCGCCACATCGAGCTGACGATCGGCCATCACGACGGCGGCCTGGTCTCGACACACCTGTTCGACCACGCGCGCCCGGGCATGATCGTCGGTCTCGACTCGGTCGGCGGCGACTTCACGCTGCCTGCGGCGCGACCGCGGCGCGTTCTCTTCGTCTCCGGCGGCAGCGGCATCACCCCGGTGATGTCGATGCTGCGCACCATGCGAGCCGAGGGGTCGGACCGGAAGGTCGCGTTCGTCCACTACGCCCGCAGCGCGGCCGAGGCCTGCTACCGCGACGAACTTCGGGGAATGTCCGGCGTGCGCGTGCTGCACGGCTTCACCCGCGACACCGCCGGCAGTGACCTCACCGGCCGGTTCGGCGTCGAGCACATCGCCGCCGCAATGCCCGAACCCGACGCGGTCTACGTATGCGGGCCGCCGGCACTCGTCGCGGCAGTGCGCGAGCACTTCCCCCAGGCGCTGTCGGAGAGCTTCGTGCCGCCTGTGTTCGACCTGTCGGGCGGGGCGACCGGCGGGCGCGTCGCGTTCGCCGACAGCGGAGTCGACGTCACCGACGACGGACGGCCACTGCTCGAACAGGCCGAGTCGGCCGGGCTCACCCCGGAGAGCGGATGCCGGATGGGCATCTGCCACAGCTGTACCCGCCGCAAGACCCGCGGCGCCGTCAAGAACCTGATCACCGGCGCGGTGTCGGGCACCGACGAGGAGGACGTGCAGATCTGCGTGTCCGTCCCCGTCGGTGACGTCGACCTCGCGCTCTAAGAAAGGAGAAAAGTCATGACCATCACGACCACTCCCGAGATCACCACACCCGAAACCCACGTCCCCGCCGCGAATCCCGCGCAGAGGACTCTGGAGAAGACCGTCGCCGGCCGCACCATCCGGCTGACACCCGAACAGACCGAGGCCTTCGGCCGCGAACTGGATGCGCTGCGTGAGCGCGTGATCGCCGACCTCGGCGAGCGCGATACCACCTACATCCGGCGCGTCATCAAGGCACAGCGCACCCTCGAGGTCGGCGGCCGGGCACTGCTGTTCGGTGGCATCTTCCCGCCGTTCTGGCTGGCCGGCACCGCGATGCTCGGGTTGTCGAAGATCATCGACAACATGGAGATCGGCCACAACATCATGCACGGCCAGTACGACTGGACCGGCGATCCGGCGTTGTCGGGCAAGAAGTTCGAGTGGGACACCGCCTGCCCGGCCGACCAGTGGCGGCACTCGCACAACTACATGCACCACACCTACACCAACATCGTCGGGATGGACCGCGACATCGGCTACGGCATCCTGCGGATGAGCGAGGATCAGCGGTGGAAGCCGTACTTCCTGGGCAACCCGGTGTACGCGTTCCTGCTGATGGTGCTGTTCCAGTACGGCGTCGCGCTGCACGAAATGGAGACCGAGCGCATCACGTCCGGTGAGATCTCGATTGCCGACAAGCGTGAGGTGCTGAAGGGCATCTGGGCGAAGACCAAGCGGCAGACCATGAAGGACTACGTGGCGTTCCCGTTGCTGGCCGGCCCGTTCGCGCCGTGGGTGTTCACCGGTAACCTGACCGCCAACCTGATGCGCAACGTGTGGTCGTACATGATCATCTTCTGCGGCCACTTCCCGGAGGACGTGCAGGAGTTCAGCATCGAGGAGACCAAGGCCGAGACCCGCGGCCAGTGGTACTTCCGCCAGGTCCTCGGTTCGGCGAACCTGAGCGGCGGCAAGCTGTTCCACCTGCTGAGCGGCAATCTGTCGTTCCAGATCGAGCACCACCTGTTCCCCGACATCCCGGCTTTCCGGCACGCCGAGATCTCGACGCAGGTGCAGGACATCTGCCGCCGCTACGGCGTTCCGTACAACAGCGGTCCGCTGCCGCGCCAGTTCGCGACCGTCGTGCGCAAGATCGTCCGGCTGGCCCTGCCGAAGTGACCGCCGAGACAACGGTTGTTGACGCGTTTTCCCGCGATTTCCGTCAACAACCGTAGTCTCGCGGTGCTTTGTCACCGCTGACAGTTCGGGCACCAGTAACTGATCCGGTCGCCGCTGTCGTCACGCCTGATGGGTGTGCCGCAGCGGCGACACGGCTTTCCGGCCCTGCCGTACACCCAGACGTCGCGGCCGGGCCTGGTGTCGCCGGTGGTGGTGCGATTCCACCGGTCCCGGTTGAGCCACAACATGTCCCGTGACCTCTGCACCACCCGGAGTGGATCCTTGATCTCGCCGACGGGTGTGGTGGGCAGATGCCCGAAGACGAAACAGATCTCGTTGGCGTAGACATTGCCGACGCCGGCCATCACCCGCTGGTCCAGCAGCGCCTCCGACAGCGCACGTTCGGGGTCGGCGGCCAGATTCGCCGCCGCGATCCGCGGCTCCCAATCCACACCCAGCAGGTCCGGGCCGAGGTGTGCGACGGCGTCGACGTCGTGCGCGCGTTCGAGCACCTCGAGGACACCCAGATCGATGCCGGCGGCCTGCACGGCGTCTGTGCCTTCGCCGGCCTCCAGGATGATCCGGATGCGGTGGCCGGCGCGGCTGGGCCGGGAGACCGGGTTGACCTTCCAGCTGCCGTCCATCTTCAGGTGCGAGTGGATGCTCGCCGCGCCGATGCGGATGAATAGGTGCTTGCCCCGGGTGAGCACCTCGTCGACGACGTCGCCGGTGAGGTCCACCGCGGCGTACCGCGGCACCCGGACGTCGCAACGCGTCACGGTCTTGCCGACCAGCCCCTCGCGCAGGGCGGTGGCGGTGCGGTAGACGGTGTCGCCCTCGGGCATCGCTGCGCTGCTCCTCGGTAGCGGTGGACGGATATGTCGAAACCTACCGGCCGCCCCATGCGCTCGACTTTCCGCAAACTTTCGTTGAAGTTTCAATCGAAGAGATGACGGGCGGTGGTCGTTTGTGACGGATGGCCGCGCCGGACTGCGTTCTGCCTGCAGGTACCGCTACACTCGGCGCGGACCTGCGCGATCGCCAGGTGGGGTTGGGAACCTGGTGGGGATGGCAGTGGGCAAACATCGCAAGCATGTGCGTCGGATGAAGCTGGCGCCGGTGGTCACGACGGGTCTGGCGCTTCCAGTGGCCGGAGCGTTGGCCGCCGTGTGCGCGACGAATCCGACCATCGCCGAGGTGGGATTGGCGGCTGCGAGTACCACCATCTTCGTCGACGGCACGGTGTCGCCGTTCCTGACGGACAGGGATGATCCCCCCGGTTCGAATCCCCTTGGTTCCAACACGGGACGGATGACGAAGAGCTTCGACGGTCGTTACGACAATTTCCCGAACAACAAGTTCGTCGACTACCCCGGCTCTTTGGGGATTGTGAGCATCCTGAGCCATGGGCTGGGCGCACCGACGTTCGACGAGTCGGAGCAGGAAGCCGTCGACAAGCTCAAGACCGAGATCCTCGCTGACGAGAGCACCGAAACCCTCTACGTCGTCGGCTACTCGCAGGGCGCCAGCGCCGTGGTGCGGGCCGTCAAGGACCTCGAAGCAGACGAGGAATCCGGCTACACCCCGGGCAACGTCGTCGTGATCCTCGCCGCCAACCCGCGGCGCAACGACGGCGGTCTGCTGACCCGGTTCCCCGCATTCACGCTGCCCCTCGTCGGCGCAACGTTCGGTGAAGGCACGACGTCCGGCGAGACGAAGATCATCCAGGTCACCAAGCAGTACGACGGGGTGGCCGACGCTCCGGTGTACTTCCTCAACCCGGTCGCCGATGCGAACGCGATTCTGGGCTACGTCTACCTGCACAGCGGCTACTACCAGGATGTCACCATCGATCCGGATAACCCGCCGGCCGACGCTGTCGTTTCCACGGACGGCAATGTCACCGACATCCTGCTTCCCAATGCGGTCGGACAACTGCCGTTGACGCAGCCCCTGCGTTCCCTGGGTGTGCCGGACGACGTGATCGCGGCGCTCGATCCGCTGCTGCGTGCGGTCATCGAGACGGCCTACGACCGCACCCCGGACGGCGACACCGCGCCCAGCGAGCCGGTGCGCTTCAAACTGTTGCCGGGCCCGGACCAGTGGGCAGGTGACGCGCAGTCGGTGGCAGCCGGCGCCGTGCAGACCGTCCAGGCGCTGGGCGCTCTGGGATCGCCCGCGGCGACCTTGCAGGACGCCGACAACGCCCGAACGACCGCCAACACGCCGCCCGCGGCCGCTACCACGGTGGCCGACTCCGACCTCGGCGCGAAGACAGCCGCCGAGCCGGCGCCGAAGAAGTCGTGGCGCATCAACCGCGTCAAGCCGGCATCGACGACCGAGCCGACCGAGAAGTCGACGTCCGGGGGATACAAGCCCGGCGACGGACTCCGTTCGGTGCACGGCTCGGTGCGTAAGGCCGTCGAGTCCCTCACCCGCACGAAGTCGGATACCCGCGGCGCGCAGTCGCAGGACGATGCCGACTCCGAGGGCGCAGAGCGGTCGGATTCCGGCAGCGGCACCGATCGCTCGTCTGCTCCGGCGTCCTGAGGTAGCTAGCGCAACCGCAGGCCGCGCGGCGTGCGGCTGAACCCGGCATCGGTCAGCGCCTGCTGCACCGCCGCGTGCTGACCACCGGCACCCGGATCGAGAACGGCTGCGCCGTCGACCTTCTCGACGAGTAGCGACGGCACCCGGCCCGCGGCGACCAGTTCGGCCAGCGCGGCGCCCGCCGCGTGGTGGGCCTCGGCGTCCTGGGTGAAGCTGAGCAGCGACCGGCCCCCGCGCTCGAGGAACCACGTCAGCTGCCCGTCCACCAGGGCGACGAGGGCTCCGGCCTTGCGGCCCGGCCGGTGCGCGGCGTCTTCCCGTCCGTCTCCGTCGGCCGACCTGCGGGTGGGCCATGGCAGCGCCGCGCCGTACGGGTTGGCCGGATCGGCCGCGGCGAGCACCACCGCGTGGTACTCGGGCCGCTCTTTGTCCACGCCGTCGAGATAGGTCCGGAGCCGGTCGACGGTGGACGCCACCGCGAACTGCGCGCCACCGAGCGACTCCACGAAATAGCCGCGCTGGCACCGGCCGGCGTCCTCGAACGCGGTCAACACCTTGTAGAGCATCGCGAACCCGCCGGGCACTCCCTCCGCGGCAGCCGCGCCCTTGGTCAGCACCCCGTGCCGGCTCAGCAGCACGTCGGCGAGCAGATGCGCGCGCATCGTGGAGTCCGGTTCGGCGGCAGGCAGCGCCGACCACCGCCCGGCCACCGTCGGGTCCGACGTGCGGACCTGCGCGTGCGCCACGCTGTAGCGGCTCAGCCGAGGCGCCCGCTGCCGTTGCCGGTGTGCCGGGGCGCCGGTCCGTCGGCCGCCCGACCGCCGGGGTCCGGACAGCTTCGCGCGCACCGGCGCGAACGTGTCACCGGTGACCCAACCGGACCAGATCAGTTCCCACAGCGCCTGTTTCACCGAGTCGCCGTCATCGCCGGTGAGCTGGCGGAAGAAATACGCGCCGCCCCCGCCGAGGGTCTCCATGATCGCCCGGTGGGTGTCGGTGAACTCGATCTCCATCGGCGCGGTGAGGGTGAGCGGCGCCGAGTCGGCCGGGTGGAACGCGATCCAGCCGTCGCCGCTGCCGATCGGGCCCACTCCGGACCAGGTCACCTCGCCTGAGGCGAGCAGCTCGTCGAGCATGGCCGGCTGGTAGTCACGCACCCGCTGGGCGAACACCAGCGGCTCGATCGCCGACGCCGGTATCGGCGCCCCGGCGAGCTGGTCGATCACGGTCGCCAGGCCGTCGATCCCCGAGCTGTGCGTCGACCCGACCTGTTGCCACGCCGGCAGGAAGCGGGCGTAGGCGGCGGTGCTGACCGGTTCGACCTGCGCCCGCAGCGCGGCCAGCGAGCGGCGCCGCAGGATCTTCAGAACGTCGGCGTCACACCACTGTTCGCCGCCGACCGCGCCGGGTGACGCCACATCGGTGAACTCACCGCGCACCAGCTTCCCGTCGACCGCCATCCGGCCCAGCACGTCGGCGGCGACCCGGACCCCGAGGCCGAACCGCGCGGCGGCCTCACCGGTGGTGAACGGCCCGTTGGTGCGGGCGTAGCGGCCGAGCAGCTCGCCGAGCGGGTCGGTCACATTGGCCAGGAACGTCGCGGGCACTCCGACGGGCACCGCCACGCCGATCCCGTCGCGCAGCAGGCCGATGTCCTCGACGGTGACCCACCAGGTCCGGTCGGCGAAATTCACCCGCAGCGCGCGCTTGGCGGCCAGCAGGCCGTCGAGCCAGCCGGCGACGTCGTCGGTGGTCGCGCGCTCGGCGACCTCGGCCTCGGTCAGTGGCCCGAGCAGCCGCAGCAGATCGGCCACCCCTTCGGCGTCGCGGGCGCGCCGGTCCTCGGCGAGGTGCTGCAGCTGGCGGATGGTGGCGGCGATGACATCGGCGTCGAGCAGCTCGCGCAGTTCCACCCGGCCGAGCAGCTCGGCCAGCAGCACACTGTCCAATGACAGTGCGGCGGCGCGCCGCTCGGCCAGCGGACTGTCGCCCTCGTACATGAACGCGCCGACGTAGCCGAACAACAGCGACGCCGCGAACGGCGACGGCGTGGCCGTCTCGACCTCGACGATCCGCAGCCGGCGCTGAGCCACCCGGTGCATCAGCTCGGTCAGGGCGGGCACGTCGTACACGTCCTGCAGGACCTCGCGCACCGCCTCGAGCACGATCGGGAAGTCGGGGTACTTGCGGGCGACGTCGAGCAGCTGCGCCGCGCGCTGGCGCTGATGCCACAGCGGCGACCGCTTTCCCGGGTGGCGTCGCGGCAGCAGCAGAGCGCGGGCCGCGCACTCGCGGAAGCGCGAGGCGAACAGCGCCGAGCCACCCACCTCGGCGGTGACGATCGGCTCGATCTCGTCGGCGTCGAAGACGAACAGGTCGGCGAACGAGATGGTCTCGCCTGAGGTGACATCGGTGTCGGGCAGCCGCACGATGATGCCGTCGTCGGAGGCGGTGGGTTTCTCGTCGATGCCGTAGCGCTCGCGCAGTCGTCGCCCGACCGCCAGCGCCAGCGGACCGTGCACGCGCAGCCCGTAGGGGGAGTGCAGGATCACCCGCCAGTCGCCGAGCTCGTCGCGGAACCGTTCCACCACGAACGTGGTGTCGGTGGGCACCACACCGGTGGCCTCGCGCTGGTCGTCGAGCAACCGCCGCAGGTTGTCCGTGGCGTAGTCGTTGAAACCCATTAGCTGGCAACGCTTTACGTACTCGTCGGCGGGCAGCCCGGCCAGTTCGCCGGTGAATGCGCCGACAGCGGCGCCGAGCTCGGCCGGTCGGCCCACGCCGTCGCCGCGCCAGAACGGCAGACGCGCGGGCTGTCCGGGCGCCGGGACGACCAGCACGCGGTCGTGGGTGATCTCGATGATCCGCCAGCTGGTGGCCCCGAGCGAGATAACGTCGCCGGGCCGCGACTCGTAGACCATCTCCTCGTCGAGTTCGCCGACGCGCGAAGGTTTTTCGGAGTCGGTGGCGAGGTAGACGGTGAACAGACCGCGGTCGGGGATGGCGCCACCGGAGGTGACGGCCAGTCGTTGCGCGCCGGGCCGTGCGGTCAGCGTGCCGGTGTCGCGGTCGTAGACCAGTCGCGGCCGCAACTCGGCGAACTCGGTGGACGGGTACTTGCCCGACAACAGGTCGAGCGTGGCCTCGAACGCGCTGCGAGGCAGCGTCGCGAACGGTGCGCTGCGCCGGACGGCCTCGAACCAGCGGTCGGCGTCGAGCGGCTCGAGCGCGGCGGCCGCCACCGTCTGCTGTGCCAGCACGTCGAGCGGGTTCGCCGGCACCCGCATGGTCTCGATCGCGCCGGCCAGCATCCGCTGCACGGTCACCGCGCAGCCGATGAGGTCGGTGCGGTGCTTGGGGAACAGCACCCCCTGCGAGATCTCACCGACCTGATGGCCGGCGCGCCCGATGCGCTGCAACCCGCTGGCCACCGACGGCGGCGACTCCACCTGGATCACCAGGTCGACCGAGCCCATGTCGATGCCCAGTTCGAGGCTGGACGTCGCGACGACGGCTTTGAGTCGCCCGCTCTTGAGGTCGTCCTCGACGATCGCGCGCTGTTCCTTGCTCACCGACCCGTGGTGGGCCTTGGCGAGCAGCAGGTCCGCGCCCATCGACACCCCGCTGGCCATCACCTGCGCGGGTGCGCCGCCGCCGACCTTCCCGTTGGGCTCGTTGCCGAGGTCGACGCCGGCGCGCTCGGCGTGGATCTCATTGAGCCGCGACGTCAGCCGTTCGGCGAGGCGGCGCGAGTTGGCGAACACGATCGACGAGCGGTGCGCCTCGATCAGGTCGACGATCTGCTCCTCGACGTCGGGCCAGATCGTGTTGTTCTCGAGGTCGGCCATGTCCGGCACCGGGACCTGCACCGCTAAGTCGAACGTCTTGGTCGCGGGCGGCGCGACGACGGTGGCCGGGGCCTGGCCGGACAGGAACCGGGCGACCTCCTCGGGCGGCCGCACGGTCGCCGACAGACCGATCCGCTGCGCGGGACGGTCCAACAACTGGTCCAGCCGCTCCAAGGACACCGCGAGGTGGGCGCCGCGCTTGGTGGCCGCCACGGCGTGCACCTCGTCGACGATCACCGTCTGCACCTCGGCCAGCGTGTCGCGGGCGGCGGACGTGAGCATCAGGAACAGCGACTCGGGAGTGGTGATGAGGATGTCGGGCGGGCGGGTGATCAGTTCCCGGCGCTGGGCGGGTGTGGTGTCACCGGAGCGCACGCCGACGCTGATGTCGGGCGCGGGCATGCCGTGCCGCTCGGCGATGCGGGCGATGCCGGTCAGCGGGGTGCGCAGGTTGCGCTCGACGTCGACGGCCAGGGCCTTGAGCGGCGAGACGTAGAGCACCCGGATGCCCGCCGTCGCGGGGCGGGGTTCGGCCTCGGCGAGCCGGTCGATGGCCCACAGGAACGCCGCGAGCGTCTTACCGGAGCCGGTGGGTGCGATGACCAGCGTGTTGTGCCCGTCGGCGATGGCCTCCCAGGCCTGCGTCTGCGCGTCGGTGGGCGCCGGGAAGGTGCCCGTGAACCACTCCCGCGTCAGCGCACTGAAGCGGGCGAGCGGATCGGTCTGGACGGCCACCCCACCATGGTGCCCCCACCCACCGACACGTCGTCCCGACGAGGTCAGGCGTGCAGCTACAAACCCCCTCAGGCTCGTAGCTGCACCGTGGCGTTTCCGCCGTTGCGCTTCGCGTCGAACATCGCACGGTCTGCGCGCTCGATCATGGTGTCGAGCAGCGCCACCGCATCGACCCGGCGTGCGGCGGAGCCGGTGAACGCAGTGCTGGCGATGCCGACGCTTGCGGTGATCGCGTGCTCCGTCGGTGCGGCGATCGCGTCACGGACGCGGTCGAAGTCCTGCGCGGCGCGGCTGTGCGGGTCCGCCAGGTCGACGATGACGAATTCCTCGCCGCCGAGGCGCGCCACCAGTGCACTGCCCCGAACCGCGGACTTGATCCGGCGCGCGCAACGGATCAGGACCGCATCGCCCACCGTGTGACCGAATCTGTCGTTGATCGCTTTGAAGCGATCCAGGTCGACGACCATCACGGTCACCTCGCTGTTCGTCGTGGCGGCGTCGCGCATGAGGTCTTGGACCTGCGCATGCAGGCCGCGCCGGTTGAGGAGACCGGTCAGCGGATCGGTGACGGATTCGTTGGCGTCGTTGCGCAGCGCCCAGATCGCGGCTTGGATGCCCAGCGGTGTCCCGACCACCAGTGCCACCGAGACAACTGTCTTCACCGTGAATCCGGTGACGTCGAGCTGCGCTTCGGCGGCGAGGTGCACGGCGAAGGCGGCCACCGTCGCGAGGATCCACACCACATGACTGGCAAGCGCTTTCGGGCCGTCGAAGAAGATCAGGTACACCGACAGCATGGTGAAGAAGCTGAACCCGAACGATGCCAGCACCCAGTTGGCATCGAGCAGGACCATCGCGGTGATGGCGATGTCGGCGGATATGACGAATGCGAGGGACATTCGCCGCGACGGCCACTCCCGGCACACCCAGACCCATGCCCAGAAGGCTTGCAGCGCGACGAACACGGCCACGGCGACCTGCGACGCGACGGTGCTCGCGGACGGCAACAGGATGACTGCCGAGATGACCGCGTCCAGTCCCGTGCCGACTCCGATCAGGATTTGGACCGCCCCCGACATCGCCCGTCTGAAGTACTGCACCTGCGCGGCGTAGTCGATCGGCGAACTCCACCACTCGCGGACGAGGCGGCTGAACACGACACCTCTCTCATACGCCAGCAACCCGAACCCCCAACGCGGCACTCACCACCGACCTGTGCAGTGCCGCCCGGTCGGCGAGACCGCGCGCGTGGCACAGCAACTAATTTACGGGGATGTTAGCGCCTAATGGCTCGTGATGGTCCACTCCTGTTGAGCCCGCGTCATCCGAACAACACCTGGAGTTTTACGGCTCCGGAGGTGTCAGCATCCGGGTGAGGAGCTGACGCGCGACCTTGGTCACCAGGGCGCGGTCGTTGGTGAGCGCCACGTCGAAACGCCGATCGGTGTCAGTGCTCGCGCGCCCGCGATCGTTGACTTCCTGGGACACCAGGGCGGCGGCGATGTTGGCTCCCAACGCGAGGACGATCCACTGGCTCTCGAGTGAATCGCCACGCGCAAGCGGCACCCCTCTGATTCCGCAGCCGAGGTCGTCGGCGACGTCGCGGCCGAACACGGCGACCAACGGATTGTGCGCCGCGAGACGCCGGTAACGCGTGCGGGTCTCTCCGGTGAAGAATTGTGCGTCCTGCAGCGCGGCGAGCACCATCGGAGGATCCCGGGCTTCCAGCGCCTGTTGTTCGAGGGCCAACGACAGGGCGAGGACGGTGTCCATGCGTTGCCGGCGGAGTATCGGATCGCCGCCCACCAACGCGAACGGAGATCCCGCATCGACGCATGGAGACTGCGTCCTGATCGCCGGCGGCAGCACACCGGTGCTCGCACCGGGGCTCAACGGGCTGGGACGCCCGAACCGGAAGCCCTGCCCCAGAGTCGCGCCCAGCGCCAGTGCGCGATGGAGATGCTCGGCCGTCTCGATCCCTTCGGCCAGCACGAGTGCGCCTGCGTGCTCGTGGTGTGCCAGCACTGCGGCCCACGTCCGTGCCTGCCGATAGTGGGGTTGTGACTGTACGAGCGCGAGGTCGAGCTTGATCACATCAGGCGCCAGCACGTCGAGCAGTGCCAGTGAGTTCGGATCCGAGCCGACATCGTCGAGCGCGAAGGCGAACCCGTCCATCCGCATCGCAACCACCTTCCGCAAGAGATCGGGCGGGTGGGCGAGCAGGCTGCGTTCGGTCACTTCGAAGACGATCTGGAAGCGTTCGGCGCCGTGCGCCAGTATCTGGCTGTCGGCACGGCTGAGGTAGGGCGTCGTCGCCTCGCAGTTGATGAACACGGCGCTGCCCGGCGGCAAGCCGGCGTCCAGCGCGCCGACGACAGCCGTCTCGATGCACTTACGTTCCAGCGCACCTGCGCGGCCGGTTCGCGCGGCGTGGGCGAAGACGTCGCCGGCGTCACCGTCGCCGAGGTGATCCCACCGCGCCAGGGCCTCGAATCCGACTCGTTCCCCGCCGGGCAGCGAGACGATGGGCTGGAACACCACCTCGAGGCCGTCGCCGGCGGCCGCCGCGTCCAGCTCCCGGCGCGACGGTGGTGATGCGGTTCCGGCGGGCCTCACGAGGGGCTCGCGCAACGGACCACGTACCTGCGCACGTCGCTCCTGCCCTCGGTGGCTGATCGATGCATTTGATTGCTGATATTGCCAGACGGGACTCGTTACCGATGCTGGATGCGCGACCGGTCCGTGGCGCGGTCGTGGAAGGCATCGCGTACGGCTGCGGTGAGCGCGGCCCGGCGGCGCTCGTGCGCGGCGCGGGGCTCCCGTGCCGACGCCGTGACCTGAAGCGACGCAGGCGACCAGCTCAACGCGATCGCGGTCAGCATGGACAGCACGTCGACCGGGTCGAGCGACGGGTCGATGTCGCCGGCTTCCTGCGCTGAGCGGATGAGCGCATGCTTCTCGGCGTCCCGCCCGCCGGGCAGCAGGTCGCCGGTGGGTACGCGCTCCAAACGCATCCACGCGGCGAGCCGGACCAGCGCGGGACGCCTGAGGCAGATGTCGTAGAGCGCGACGGCGTAAGCGGCCAGGTCGCTTGCGTCCAGCGGCACCTCGTCGACCAGCCAGGCGACGTGATGTTCGAAGACCGCGTCGAAGAGGCGGTCCTTGCTGCCGAAGTACTGGTACAGCTGCGCCTTGTTCGACCGGGCTGCGGCCACGATCCGGTCCACCCGGGCGCCCGCGATGCCGCGTTCGGCGAATTCGGCCGCCGCGGCATCCATCAGGCGTCGTCGGGTGGCCTCGCCACGGGCGGTCGGCGCCGTCTGCATGTGGTGAGAGTAGACCGACTGGTTGGTTTGACGCAGCATCCGTGGCATAGTTCAAACAGACTAGTTGGTTTATTACGGGGAGAGTGACGATGGCGAGACGAGTCCGAGGGTTGGCCGCTCACGCAGCCGGCCGGCCGTTGGCTGAGTGGGACTTCGAGCGCCGCGATCTGCGACCCGACGATCTCGCGGTTCGCATCACCTACTGCGGGATCTGCCACACCGATCTCCATGCGTGGCATGGCGAACCGGCCTACGGCGACACATTCCCCCTCGTCCCGGGTCACGAGTTCGTCGGCGAGGTCGCCGCGATCGGCGACGCGGTGAGCGGGTTCGCTGTCGGTGACGCCGTGGCGGTCGGCAACATCGTGGATTCCTGCGGAGTGTGCGAGATGTGCACCGGCGGTCACGAGCAGTTCTGCGACGAGTTCCCGACTCTCACCTACGGCGGGAACGACCGGCGCGACGGCCGTCCCACCCATGGCGCCTATTCGACGGAATACGTCGTCACCGAGGGCTTCGCCTACCACCTTCCCGACGGATTGGACGCGGCAGGCGTGGCGCCGCTGATGTGCGCCGGCATCACGGTGTGGGAACCGATGGAGCAGTGGAAGGTCGGGCCCGAGATGTCGGTGGGAGTGGTCGGCCTCGGCGGCCTGGGCCATCTCGCCGTGAAGTTCGCCTCGGCTCTCGGCGCTGAGGTCGACCTGTTCACCACATCGCCGGCCAAAGCGGACGCCGCGCGACGTCTCGGCGTCCGCCGGGTGGTGGTGTCCACGGACAGCGAGCAGATGGCCGAGGCGCGGAATCGCTACGACTTCATCGTCGACACGGTGGCCGTCGCCCACGACCTGTCCGGCTACTCGCTCGCCCTGAAGTACGGCGGCACGCTGTGTCTCGTGGGCGCATTGGGGTCGACGTCGGTCAACCCGCTGACCATGCTCGGCCGCAACCTCACGGTCGCCGGGGGAGGCGGCCGGCCGGCCACCCGGCGCATGCTGGCATTCTGCGCCGAGCACGGCATCACCGCTGACGTCGAGGTGCTGCCGACATCGGCGATCGGCGACGTCTTCGATCGGCTGGCCCGCAACGACGTCGAGTTCCGGTTCAGCCTCGATGTCGCCCAACTGACTCAGGACGGGACGTAGCGCAGATCAGTGTGACCGTCACGTGAGACGCTAGGCGTCGCTTGCACGTCGACGATCGGCGGTTGGACACCGAACTATGCGAACTCACCGGCGCGACCATCCGGCCCTGCCGCACCCGCCGTGGCGCGTCCCTCTGCTGGGTGACGTGTTCGGCTTCCACGCCGACACCCCGAGCCAGTCGGCGGTCGACATGGCGCGGCTGGGGCCGATCTTCGAGTTCACGTTCCTCGGCGCACGCTGGGTGATCGCCGCCGCCGCCGACGTGGTCACGGACCTCAACGACGAGTCGCGATTCTGCAAGCACATCGGGCCCGACATCGAGGCGCTGCGGGTGATCGGCGGCGACGGGCTGTTCACCGCGTACAACGACGAGCCGAACTGGCGTCGTGCCCACGACCTGCTGATGCCGGCCTTCAGCCAGGCCGCCATGCGGCGCTACCACTCGGTCATGCTCGACGTCACCGCCGAACTCACCGCCCGCTGGGACGACCGGGCGAGCGAGGGCAGCACGGTCGACGTCTCGGCGGACACCACGCGTGCCACCCTGGAGACCATCGGCCGCTGCGCGGCGGGATACTCCTTCGGCTGCTTCGCCACCGAGCAGACCCACCCGTTCGTCGACCACATGGTCGCGGCGCTCAAGGGTTCGGACTACGTGGGCGTGCTGCGGGAGACCTTCCTGCCCGACGCCGTCACCCGCCTCGCCGAGCGCCGGGTGCGCCGCCACGCGGCCTATCTGCACGGCCTGGCCGACGAGATCGTGGCCGAACGCCGCGCCGTCGGCCTGGGCCGCCACGACGATCTGCTCGACACGATGCTCGGCTCCGATCTCGACGCCGCCAACATCCGCTACCAGCTGCTCAACTTCCTCATCGCGGGCCACGAAACAACCTCGGGCGCAATGTCCTTCGCGCTGTACTACTTGGCGCAGCACCCGGAGGTGGCGGCCGGGGCGCGCGCCGAGGTGTCCGAGGTGTGGGGCGAGGACGAACGCCCGGACTTCGACCGGATCGCCAAGCTTCGCTATGTGCGCCGCGTGCTCGACGAATCGCTGCGGCTGCAGCCGACGGTGCCCGGTTACTACCGCGCCGCCCGCACCGACACCGTGCTCGGCGGCGTGCATCCGATGAGGGCCGGTGACTGGGCGCTCGCCCTGACCTCCACCCTGCACCGCGACCCCCGGTGGGGCCCCGACCCGGACGCGTTCGACCCGGACCGGTTCGCGTCCGAGCGGGTCCGGGCCCGCCCCGGCGGGCTGTACAAGCCGTTCGGCACCGGCGAACGGTCCTGCATCGGAAGGCAGTTCGCGCTGCACGAGGGCGTGCTGATGCTGGCCGCGCTGATCCGGCGTTACGACCTCATGCCCGAACCCGGCTACGAATTGCAGGTCGCCGAGCGGCTGACGATGATGCCGCGCGACTTCCGGCTGGAACTGCGGCGCCGCTAGTCCGTGCGCAGCGAACGCTGGTAGCGCCGCATCCCGGTGATCCAGCGGTCGTGGTCGGCCGCCTTCTGCGCCACCATCCCCGCGACCTCCGGATGCGGCAGCACCCGGAACGCGCCGTCGCGCACCGCCGCGACGGTCTGCCTCGCGACGTCGGCCGGTTCGACGACGTTGCCCGCGTTGACGACGGAGTCCGCGCTCAGGCGCACCGCGGTGTCGGCAGACGCCCGGATCGTCTGCAGCAGCGCCGTGTCCACGCCCATCGGGCAGACGCAGGTGACCCCGACGCCGTCGTCGCCGTAGGTGATGGCCAGCCACTCGGCGAACCCCACGGCGGCGTGCTTGCTCACCGCGTACCCGGCCGCGCCGATCTGGGTGAGCAGCCCCGCCGCTGATGCCACCGCCACGAAGTGCCCGCTGCCGCGCTGTAACCACTCGGGCACCAGCGCGGTGGCGGCGCGGATGTGGGCGCGCAGGTTGATGTCGAGGATCCGGTCCCAGTCGCGCTCATCGCCGAGGCCGGGTGCGCCGATGATGCCGGCGTTGGCGACATAGCAGTCCACCGGGCCGAACTCGGTGCGGGCCTTGCTGATCAACGCGCCGATGTCGTCGGCGTCCGCGGCGTCCGCGCGTATCGCGACGACCCGCCCACCCACCTCGGCCGCGGTGGCCTGCACGGCCGCCGCGTCGATGTCACCGGCCACGACGGCGGCGCCGTGCGCCGCGAATTCGGCGGCCAGTGCCCGGCCGATGCCCGACCCCGCCCCGGTGACGATGACGACGCTGTCTTCGATCTGCATGCCACCAGTCTCGCCGGTTACCGGTTCCGCGATGCGGGTACTCCCCGTGTTTATCGATGAGGCAGGTGATGACCATGAACATCGTCCGCAGCACGGCGCGATTCGTCGCCGGCACCGCGAGCGCCGCCACGGCGGCGGCCGGCGCGGTGAGCGGGGCCGCGATCAACGGCATCGTCGGTGGCGTCACCGGCACCGCCGCCGGAATCCGCAACGGGCTCAGAGACGGATCACACTCCACTCCGGCGGCGTTGCTGACGTTCGGTGCGGTCGGCGCCGCGGGGTTGGTCGAGTGGCCGGTGCTGGTGACCGTCGGCGGTGCTGCGCTGGTCGCGCGCCGGCTGGGCGGGCGGGCGAGTGCGCCGCCGCCGTCGCCGGCTCCCACGGTTCGCGTGCTCACGCCGGTGCGGGACCCCGCCCCGGTGAAGGAGGCTCCCGCACCGGCGCGGCCGGCGCCCGCCGCCAAGAAGGCGCCCGCGAAGAAGGCGCCCGCCAAGAAGACTCCCGCGAAGAAGGCCGCCAGGAAGGCCCCTGCCAAGACGTCAGCGGCCAAGAAGTCCGCCGCGAAGAAGACGTCGGCGAAGAAGGCGCCCGCCAAGAAGTCCAGTTAGTCCCACGCCGCGATTTCGGCGCGTCTGCGTTCACTCAGCGGACGTGAACGCGCCGAAGTCACTCGCAGCTAGCCGAAGTGAACGCCCTGGGCCAGCGGAAGCTCCGACGAGTAGTTGACGGTGTTCGTCGCCCGGCGCATGTAGGCCTTCCACGAGTCCGATCCGGATTCACGTCCGCCGCCGGTCTGCTTCTCGCCGCCGAACGCCCCACCGATCTCGGCGCCCGACGTGCCGATGTTGACGTTCGCGATGCCGCAGTCCGAGCCGTCGGCGGCCAGGAACCGCTCGGCCTCCCGCACGTCGAGGGTGAAGATCGCCGATGAAAGCCCCTGCGGTACCGCGTTGTTGAGCTCGATGGCCTCGTCGAGCTCGTCGTAGGTGAGCACGTAGAGGATCGGCGCGAAGGTCTCGGTGTGCACCAGGTCGGTCTGCGCGGGCATCCGCACCACGGCGGGGGTGACGTAGAACGAGGTGTCGCCTGAGTCGCCGTCGAACATGCACCGCTCACCGCCGAACACTTCGCCGCCGTCGGCGCGGGCCCGCTCGAGGGCTCCGACCATGTCGCGGTATGCGGTCTCGTGGATCAGCGGCCCGACCAGGGTGCCGTCGACGCTCGGATCGCCCACCGGCAACTGGCGATACGCGGCGACGATGCGGTCGACGAGCTCGTCGGCCACCGACCGGTGCACGATCAGTCTGCGCATCGTGGTGCAGCGCTGCCCCGCCGTGCCCGCCGCGGAGAACACGATCGCGCGGACGGCGAGATCCAGATCCGCCGACGGCGTCACGATCGCGGCGTTGTTGCCGCCGAGCTCCAACAGCGCCTTGCCGAACCGCTTGGCGACCCGCGGTCCGACCTCGCGGCCCATCCGCACCGAACCGGTCGCCGAGACCAGGGCGACGCGCGGATCGTCGATGAGCCGCTCGCCGACCTCACGCCCACCCAGCACCAGCCGGCTGACCGCAGGTGGCGCGCCGACGTCGGCCGCCGCCCGCTCGATCAGTGCCTGACACGCCAGAGCCGTCAACGGGGTGAGCTCTGAGGGCTTCCACACCACGGTGTCTCCGCACACCAGTGCCACGGCGGTGTTCCACGCCCACACGGCCACCGGGAAGTTGAACGCCGTGACGACGCCGACGACCCCGAGCGGGTGCCAGTTCTCCATGAGCCGGTGGCCGGGCCGCTCGGAGGCGATGGTGCGGCCGTAGAGCTGCCGCGACAATCCCACCGCGAACTGGCAGATGTCGATCATCTCCTGCACCTCGCCGAGGGCCTCGGCGCCGATCTTTCCTGCCTCGACGGTCACCAGGGCGGCGAGGTCGGACTTGTGCTCGACGAGGAGTTCACCCAGCCGCGCCACCAGGGCGCCGCGCACCGGGGCAGGCGTGGTGCGCCACACCGTGAACGCCTGCGCCGCCTCGGCGATGGCGGCGTCGGTCTCCGGGCCGTTGGTCTCGGTGACGGTGCCGAGCACCTCGCCGGTGATCGGCGTGCTCGCGGGCAGGCCGGGTGCGCCGGGTTCGCCGAGCTCGACATGGGAGCCGATGGCGCGCAACGCGTCCGCCACCCGGGCGCGCAATTCGGCCGCCGTCGGCAGCGGCGCCGTGGTGGTCGTTGTGGTCATGATGTCCCTTCTTCCCGGGGTGTGGAGCGATACAGTGCGGCCATGGTCGATGCCGACGAACATCCGCACCGATCGGCGCCGCTCGACGAGATCGACCGGATCCTGGCCCGCGAGCTGGTGGCCGACGGGCGGGCCACGCTGGCCCACCTTGCGGCGAGCGCGGGTCTGTCGGTGTCGGCTGTGCAGTCACGTGTGCGCAGGCTGGAATCGCGCGGCGTCGTCACCGGGTACCAGGCTCGGCTGAACCCGGAGGCGGTCGGCCACCAACTGTCCGCGTTCGTCGCCATCACCCCTCTCGATCCGTCCCAGCCCGATGATGCGCCCACCCGGCTCGAGCACATAGCGGCCATCGAGTCCTGCCATTCGGTGGCCGGCGACGAGAGCTACGTGCTGCTGGTGCGGGTCGGCTCGGCGCGGGCGCTCGAAGACCTGCTCCAGGAGATCCGCACCGCGGCGAACGTTCGCACTCGAAGCACGGTCATCCTACAGACATTTTACGAAGGACGGCAGAGCGTGCCGTAATTATTCCTGTTGCGACCCCGGATTAGCTGATTTTTCCGTGGAGCGGCCGCTGATCAGAGCGTGGCCGGCTCCGATCGCCACCGCCACCGGCCACTCCACGAGTTCGACCGCCACCAGCGCGGCCAATGCCCCGTAGAAGGCCAGCTGGTCGGGGCGCGGGAAGGGCACCCGGCCGAGCACCGGCAGCTGGAGTGCGAAGCGGTCGGCGCCCGCGACGCGACGTGCGGTCTCCCGATGGGAATCCCCGTCCTCGGTCACCTGCTCGTCACCTTCCGTTGTCCGGTCTGTGGCGTGTCCCTCACCGGAGCGGCGATCGCGGCCTCTACCTTGCGAAGTCATGGGCAACCTACTTGCCGGACTCGGACAGGACGCGCTCCTCGGCGGCGCGGTCCGCGTCCTCACCCCTCCGCTGTGCGACCTCTACGCCCTGCTCGTGCGGGCCGGCGTGGTCGTCATCGAGGACGACTGAACCGACTCCGGTGAACCGGGCGAGCAGACCCGGGGCCACCGCCGACGCGGCCGTGGCCGCCAGTGCCGCCGCGAAGGCCTGACCCCACGCCACGGGGCCGACCGGTGTGCAGCCGAACAGGTGGCTGATCCCCGGCACGCTGATGACCCCGATCATCACCGCGAACGTGCCCACGTTGGTGGCCACCACCAGGGGGGCACGCGAGTCGATCAGCGTCTGCAGCATCTGAGTGGACACCAGCCCGATCAAGGCGGCCGTCGCGGCGCGGCGCTGCGTCCCGGTGAGCCTGGCCATCATCCATGCCGCGGTGGCGCCGCCGGTGGTGGCCGCGCCACGGATGGCGATGGCGCGCCACATCGCCTCCTCGTCACGGTCGGCCTGTCCGTTCTCGATCTGCTGACTGACCGCCAGCGCCGCCGCCGGCAGCGCATCGGTGAGCATGTTGACCAGTAGCATCTGCCGGGCATTGAGCACCGATCGGCCGGTCAGCAGCGAACTGATCAGTGCGAAGCACACCTCACCGGCGTTGCCGCCCAACAGCACCGACACCGCCGACTGCACGCGGCGCCACAGCTGGTTGCCCTCGTCGATCGCGTCGAGCAGCGCCTCGATGTGCCCGTCCAGCAGCATCACGTCCGCGGCGGTGCGGGCCGGATCGCTGCCACGGGCCGCCACCCCGACGCCCACACTGGCCGCCCGGATCGCCGCGGCGTCGTTCGCGCCGTCGCCGACCATCGCCGTCACCAGGTCGATGCGCTCGAGTGCCTGCACCACGTCGATCTTGTGCTCCGGCGACATCCGGGCGAACACCACGCTGTGGGCCACCGCGTCGGCCCGTTCCTCGGCCGACATGTTCTCCCAGGCGTCGCCGGTGACGACGTCGTCCGGGTCGACGTCGAGTCCGAGGTCGTTGGCCACCACGGCCGCGGTGACGGGGTGGTCACCGGTGAGCAGGCGCACCCCGATGCCGCGTTCGTCGAGCTGCGCCAGCAGATCGCCTGCGGCGGGACGCAGGGTGTCCGCCAGACCGACCACTCCCAGCGGCCGCAGATTGCTGCCGCACATCCGCTCGAACCTCTCCGGATCCGCGGCCGCCGCCCCGGCCTCCTCGTCACTCAGCTCGCGTTCGGCGACGGCGAGCACACGTAGCCCGTCGGCGGTCATCTCGTCCAGCAGCCGCGACATCTCGGCGTCGTCGTCGGCAAGCCCGGAGAGGATCCGCTCGGGTGCGCCCTTGATGGTCAGCCGGGTGCCGGTGAGCGCCGCGGCGAACGGCCGGCCGGACTGGAAGGGCAGCACCGCATCCGGCACGGCGCTGCCGTCGACGCCTGCGGCTCGCAGGATGGCGTCGTCGGTGGCGTGTTCGGTGCGCTGCCCGTTCTTGACGACGATCGTGGCCGCCGCGCCGGCGAGCACGTCGTCCTCGGTGCGTCCCTGGACGGCACGAAGGGCCTTGACCTGCAACCGGTTCTCACTGAGGGTGCCGGTCTTGTCGAAGCACACCACCTTCACCCGGGCCATCGCCTCGATCGAGTGCGGATTGCGGATCAGCACCGACTCCCCGGAGAGCCTGCGCGCCGCGGCCAGCTGCGCCAGCGTCGCGACCAGCGGCAGCCCCTCGGGCACGGCGGCGACCACCACGCCGACCGCACTGGACACCGACTCGCGCAGCGGGGTGCGGCGCAGCATGCTCAACACCGCCACCAGCGCGCCGCCGCCGAGGCTCCACGGCAGTGCGCGGCCGGTGATGCGGCGCAGCTGGGCCTGTAGCCCGATCTCGCGGGTTTTCGAGGGTGCCATCGCCATGGCGCGTTGCATCTCCGAGGCGGAGCCCACCGCGGTGACGATGCCGAGCGCCGTGCCCGCCACGACGGTCGATCCGGCGTAGAGCATGCCCGCCCGCTCGGCCAGCGGTGCTCCCGGCGTCGCACCGGTCTGCTTGGCCACCGGCAGCGACTCGCCGGTCAGTGACGACTCGTCGACCTCGACGTTGGTCGCCTCGATGACCCGGGCATCGGCGGGAACGACCTCGCCCGAACGAATCTCGATGACGTCGCCGGGCCGCAGCCGATTGGCGGGCACCTCCTCGCCGGCGCCGTCGGCGGTGCGGCGGCGCGCCGGTGGGTCCTGCACGGCGAGCAGGCGACGCAGCACCCGCTCGGCGTGCACCTGCTGTTCGGCCGACAGCGCCGCATTGCCCAGCAGCACACTGCTGACGAGGGCGGCGTCGAAGGGGGAGCCGAGCAGGGCGCTGGCCATCGCACCGGTCAGCAGGATCGGTGTCAGCGGGTCGGCCAGATTGGTCCGCATGGCACCGACGAAATCGCTTGTCAGTCGCCATGTTCCGGCGGCCGCGCGACGCAGCGGCATCGGCACCGGAATGCCCGTGGTGTCGCCGGACAGGGATTCGGCGGGCTGGGGCAGCAGGTCGCGTACCTCGTCGACCGGCAGCGCATGCCAGTCGTGGCCGGGTTCGGGGTTGGGCAGCGGGTCCGACATCACCCGGTTGCCCGCGGCGTAGCCGGACAGCAACCCGGCCATCGCACTGGCGTGGACCGAGACGGGGCCGCGGCCGGGCACGCCGGGGATCAGCATCAGCGCACCGAGCGATGAACCCGACAGCGACAGCCGAACGCCCTTGTCGCTGGCGTCGCGCGCGGCGGGCAGGGCGTGCAGCAACCGCCACACCCCGGTGAGGTTCTCGACCAGGAGGTCGGCGCTCCAGACCGGCGGCCTACCGTCCCGGATGACACCGACGGTGACATCCGCGCCGTGGGGCGTCGTCATGTCGGCGGTGCTGAGCAGCGCGACGGTGGCGCCGTCGGCCTTCGCCGCCGAGACGGCTTCGGCGAGTGCATCGTCGACCGATTCACCGACCGGGTGCAGATAATTGAATCCCTGTGCCAGAGAACGCAATCCGTCGTCGGCGATGGATACCACCCGGGGCCTGGACCGGCGCGCCTCGGCCACCACCGCCGCCGCGTGCGGATCACGGACATGGCTGACGAGCACCTCGCCGTCGCCGCCGGCGTCCGGTATGTCGGTGACGGAATGCCAACCGGCGTCCAGCTTTCCGTCGGCAAGAGCCCGCCGCGCGGCGTCCCATGCGCGGCTGCGGCCGGAGTCGGTGACGCCGCGGACCCGGCTGACCATGAGCTCCTCGGTGTGCAGTGCGCGTGGATCGATGATCACGGTGTCGACGCGATCCAGGCTGCGCAGCGCCCGCGGATGGAGCACCAGTCCGCCGTGGCGCGCGGTGAGTCCGCGGCTCAGCGCGCAGGCGAACGCCTCCCGCGTGGTGCGCACGGCCTTGGGCGCGGCCACCACCGCTGCCTCGCCCGCGGTCGCTAGGCTGCCCGACAGCAGGCCAAGAGCCACACCCGCACCGGCGCCCACGGTGGCGGCCCGGTCGGCGTAGTGGTCGGCCCGGCCTTCCCCGGGTGCGACGCGGCTCGTCGGCGGGCGGTCGTGATCCGCGTGGCGGGCCAGCCGCGGTTCGTGCCGGCGCCAGGCCAACCGGTCGTTCCAGGCCTCGGCGGCCAGCATCGTGCGCTGGGCCGACTCCGCGGCGGCGGACACCGGCGAGACGGCGAGGGCGGCTGCGGCGGCGTGCACGGTGGCGAAGAACAGGTCCGTGCCGTCGGGGCCGAGCCGGCCCTCGACCTGCTTGCGCAGCCGCGGCATGTGGTCGGTGAGGGTCGGCAGGGCGGACACGACGTCGGGCAGGCCGCGCAGCCGCAGCACGGTGCCGGTCACCGAGATGCCGAGACCGGCAAGGGCGACGGCGGCCCCGGCAGTGCGCGCCGCCAGCACCGCATCGTCTCCCGGGAGGTTCACCGGCCTGCTGCGGCGGGCGTCCGCATCGGCGGCGCGCTCGGCCCCGTCGACGGCACGCAGCAGCGCGGGCAGTGACGGTCCGTCGTCGTCGATGCTCACCACGATGCGCGAGACCGTCGTGTTGAGCGACACCGACCGCACACCGGTCATCCCCTTCACCGCCCGGACGACCTCGGCGGCCACGGCCTTGCCGTGCGGCCCGCCGAGTCCACGCACCTCGACCCAGCAGCGGCCACCGCGGGCCTGGCACCGGCGAGCGGGCGGGCCGCCGACGGCCTCGAGGGCCACGGCGGCGGCGGTGCGGGTCACCGTCTCGGCGGCGCGGAGCGGGGCGGTCAGCAGTCCGTGGCCGAGGGGTTTGAGCATCCCTTCTCGGTACCCGCTGCCCACCGGCGCCACACGCGCGCGTCAATAGGAATAGTTGCGGTTGCTGGGCTAGCAGAGCGGAAATATTACGATACGATGCCCGCATGACCGACCTGATGATGCGCCCCGGCCTCGCCGCCGACGACGTCCGCGACGTGCTCGGCCGCAACCTGCTCACCGACGGTCTGGACTTCGTCCTCGACCTCGAGCATTCCCGCGGGGCCTGCCTCGTCGACGCCCGCAACGGGGATCGCTATCTCGACATGTTCACGTTCTTCGCGTCGTCGGCGCTGGGGATGAACCACCCGGCGCTGGCCGACGACGACGCGTTCCGCGCCGAACTCGCGGCGGCCGCCGTGAACAAGCCGAGCAACTCCGACGTGTACACCGTCGCGATGGCCCGGTTCGTCGACACGTTCGCCCGGGTGCTCGGCGATCCGGCGCTGCCGCACCTGTTCTTCGTCGACGGCGGCGCACTGGCCGTCGAGAACGCGTTGAAGGTGGCCTTCGACTGGAAGAGCCGGCACAACGAGGCGCACGGGATCGACCCCGCCCTCGGGACCCGGGTGCTGCACCTGCGCGGAGCGTTCCACGGCCGTAGCGGCTACACACTGTCGCTGACGAACACGGACCCCAACAAGGTGGCGCGGTTCCCGAAGTTCGACTGGCCGCGGATCGACGCACCGTATCTGCGCCCGGGTATGGACGACGACGCCATGACCGCGCTCGAGGCCGAGTCGCTGCGGCAGGCCCGCGCCGCCTTCGAGGCGCATCCGCACGACATCGCCTGTTTCCTCGCCGAGCCCATCCAGGGCGAGGGCGGCGACCGGCACTTCCGTCCGCAGTTCTTCGCGGCGATGCGCGAACTGTGCGACGAGCACGACGCGCTGCTGATCTTCGACGAGGTACAGACCGGTTGCGCGATGACCGGGACCGCCTGGGCCTACCAGCAACTCGGCGTGGCGCCCGACGTGGTGGCCTTCGGCAAGAAGACCCAGGTGTGCGGCGTGATGGCGGGCCGGCGGGTCGACGAGGTCGCCGACAACGTGTTCCGGGTCGGCTCGCGGATCAACTCGACATGGGGCGGCAACCTCACCGACATGGTGCGTGCCCGCCGCATCCTCGAGGTGATCGAGTCCGACGACCTGATGGCGCGGGCCGGCAAGGCGGGCAGGTATCTCCGCGACGAACTCGACCGGTTGGCGTCCGACTTCCCGGGCCTGGTCGGCGACGTTCGCGGCCGCGGGCTGATGTGTGCGTTCAGCCTCCCGTCGGCCGCCCTGCGTGACGCGCTGATCGCGCGGCTGTGGGAGCTGCGGGTGATCATGCTCGCCAGCGGACCGGACTCCGTGCGGTTCCGGCCACCGTTGACCGTGACCCGCGACGAGATCGACGCCGCGCTGGCGGCGGTGCGCACCGCGCTCAACTCGTCGCTCGCCGGATGATCGAGCGCAGCCGGGGCAGCTCGTCGCGGCCGACCAGTTCGCAGCCGTGCCGTTCGGCGAGTCGTCGTGCGGCAGGGGTGAAGTCATGGTTGGTGACGACCATCGTCCGGACGCAGTCCTGCATGGGTGCCCCGGCGACCACCTCCTGAACGGCGGCGGTGCCGACCGGCCTGGCCTGGCGCTTGCATTGGATGGCCAGCCGGTTGGGCCGGTGTCCGACGATGATGTCGACGCCCCAGTCGCCGGTGATCGCGGTCATGATCACCGGCACCCCGCAGGACCTGGCGATCCGGGCGATGTGGTCCTCGAACTCGGTGCCCGACATCGCCGCGGCCGGATCCTCTCTCGGCCCCGGTGTGCCGACCCCGGCGATCGCACCCCGCAGGAAGTGCGCGGTGGCGACAGCGACCACCGGTGCGGCGACTGCCGCGGCGAGGCACCAGGCCGGGTCGAGGCCCCACAGGAAGGCGGCCACGCCGGCGCCGGCGGCCAGCAGCACGAACCACTTGACGCGCGCCACGGCTGAATCGTAGAAGCGGACGCCGACAACTATCGCGGTGCGCGCCGCGGAGTGGGGTCGACGATCGACGGCTGCAGCGCCCGCCACACCCGCGCCGGTGTCATCGGCAGCTGGTGCGGCCGCACGCCGCAGGCCCTGGCGATCGCATTGGCCAGCGCTGGGGCCACCGGGTTGTACGGCGACTCACTCATCGACTTCGCGCCGCGCGGGCCGAGCGTGTCGTAGGTGTCGGCGAAGTACACCTCGGTCTCCGGCACGTCCGCCAGCTGCGGGATGTGATAGTTGCGCAGATCGCGGGTCAGGACGGTTCCGTCGGGCCCGACGTGCATCTCCTCGTAGAGCGCGGAGCCGATCGCCTGGGCCACACCGCCTTCCACCTGCCCGCGGCACTGCTCGGGATTGAGCACGACACCGGCGTCGGCGGTCTGGATCGACTGCAGGATCCGCACCTGTCCGGTCTCGACGTCGACCGCCACCCGGAACGCCTGCACGTTGAAGGCCACCGACCGCGGCGTCCCGTCGTGGCGGCCGTACCCGACCAGAGCACCGGCCGGGGCGTCGCCGAGACCCGCGAAGGACACGAAGTGCTCGCCGCACTGCACACCCGACGCGGTGAGCGTGCATGCCGACACGTCCGCGCCGGTGCGCCCGGCCGCCGCGGTCAGCACCGCGGCGCGCAACTCCCGGCATGCGTCGAGCACCGCGCGGCCCGCCACCACCGTCCCGGCCGAACCGAACGCACCGGTGTCGTAACCGGTGGCGTCGGTGTCGGACTGGCGCAACAGCACCCGGTCGGCGGTCGTGTTCATCTCGTCGGCCACCAACTGGGTGTGCACGGTCGACGTGCCGTTGCCGAACTCGGCGGTCCCCACGCTCACCGTGTACGTCCCGTCGGCGTCGACGCCCAGCGACGCCTCGGCGAAGTGCCCCCGCGGCGGGATGGTGGCGATCATCGCCACCGCCATGCCCTCGCCCACCCGCCACTGGGCACCCGGTGGCGCCGGTACTCCGTTGCCCGCCGCCAGCGCCGCCTGCGCGAGGTCGAGGCACTGGTCGAGCCCGTAGCTGCCGAACGTCAGGTCGTCGTGCGGAGAGTGGGTGTCGTCCAGCGCGTCGCCGGGCACCACGGCGTTGCGCCGGCGCAGGTCGAAGGGATCGACGCCGAGCCGTTGAGCCAGTTCGTCGAGCGCCGACTCGATGGCGAAGATCACCTGGCCCAGGCCGTAGCCGCGGAACGCCCCCGACGGCAGGTTGTTGGTGTAGACCGCCTGGGCGTCGACTCTCTTGTTCGCGCAGCGGTACACGGCCACCGACTCGCTGCACCCGTGGAACAGCACACCGATGCTGTGGTTGCCGTAGGCGCCGGCGTCGCTGAGCACGTCGACGGCAAGGGCGGTGAGCACACCGTCGGCGCCCGCCGCGACCGTCGCGTCGACGCGGAACGGATGCCGGCACGGCGCCATGGTGAATTCGTCGGCACGGCTGAACTCGTAGCGCACCGGCCTGCCGAGTCGCAGCACCGCCAGCGCCACCAGGTCCTCGGCGAGCATCTCCTGCTTGCCGCCGAAGCCGCCGCCCACCCTGCCGGTGAACACGTGCACCTGCTCGCGTGCCAGCCCGTAGACGCGGCACAACTCGTCGCGCACCAGGAACGGCACCTGAGAACTCGTCCTGATCACCAGCCGGCCCCGGTCGTCGGTCCAGCCGGTGCAGCCGTGCGTCTCCAGATGCGCGTGCTGCACCCGCTGCGTGGTCCACCGGCCGCGCACCACCGCGCCGCCACCGGCCAGCGCCGCCGCCACCCCGGCCTCGACGTCGCCCGCGACCCCGTGCAACTCGGCGACGGTGTTGCGCGCCGGGTCGGCGATGCGCGCATCGGCGCCCTTGTCGCCGTGCACCAGCGGCGCGCCGGGCGTCCTGGCCCGTTCCGGGTCGAACACGGCGGGCAACTCCCGGTACTCGACGGCGATCAGCCGGCAGGCCTGCTCGGCGATCGCCGGGCTGTCGGCGACCACCGCGGCGACCCGCTGGCCGACGAAGCGCACGGTGTCATCGAGCACCCGGGTGTCGTCGGGGTCGTCGAGCCGGTTCTCGTGGCGGGCGGTGCTGAACGCGGCGGGTGGACTGTCGCGGTGGGTCAGCACCAGGTGCACGCCCGGCAGCGCCTCGGCCGCCGTGGTGTCGATCGCCTCGATGCGGGCGTGCGGCACCGGGCTGGTCAGCACCGCGATGTGCAGCAGGCCCGCCGGGGTGACGTCCATCGTGTAGCGCTCGGTGCCGGTGACGACCCCGACGGCCGCAGGCGCACCGATGGACCGGCCGGCGTCACCGTGGCCCGCCGACTTGTCGGTGTTGACGCGACCCGCCAGGGCGTCGGTGATCGCGCGGTAGCCCGTGCACCGGCACAGATTCCCCTTCAGGTGCTGCGGCAGGTCCGCCAACTGGTCCTCGGTGAGGGCGGCGGCGGTGGTGACCATGCCCGCGGTGCAGAAACCGCACTGGAATCCGGCCGCCTCGACGAACCGGCGCTGCACCGGATGCAGGTCAGCTGTGGTGCCGAGGCCCGCCACCGTGGTGACGCGCCGGCCCGCGGCGCGGAACGCCGGCACCACGCAGGAGTGCACCGGAGCGCCGTCGAGCAGCACCGTGCACGCTCCGCAGTCGCCGGCGTCGCAGCCCTTCTTGACCTCGACGCGGCCGTGTTCGCGCAGCAGCGTCCGCAGACACTGGCCGGGCCGCGGGTCGGCGTCCATCGGGTCGCCGTTGACGTCGAATTTCATGTCAGCTCCGCGCAGACCTGCCGGGCCAGCAGCAGCGTCATCGCGCGCCGCCAGTCCGGGTCGCCGTGTGCGTCGCGGGTCCACGCGGCCTCCGGGATGCCGGCGTGCGCCGCCGCCAGCGACTCCGGGTCGGGCACGCCGTCGAACCGGAACACGTACGGGCGCACCGTCGCGGCGGTGACCGACAGCACGAACCCGCCACCGTCGGTTCGGGTGTCGTGGCGGCCGATCACCACCACGCCCGAGCGGCCGAGCGGCGCCGGTGCGAGTTTGCGAAAGGCGGTGCGGGCGCGCAGCGCCGCGGCGGGCAGGTGCACCGACCTCAGCACCTCGCCGACCGCCAGGGCGGTGCTGCCGGCACCGATCACCAGCTCACTGACGGGGCGCCGGTAGTCGTGACCGTCGGCGCGCCACACCGTCGCGACCCCGTCCAGCGCGGTGGCCAGCGCGATCATCGCCCCGGCGGGCAGGCCCAGGCAGATGTTGCCGCCCACTGTGGCCGAGCTCCAGATCTTGAACGACGCCAGCAGCGCGGTACAGCACTGGTGCAGCAGCGGCGCCGCCGACCAGTCCGGCCGGCCCGCCGCCAGCCGTGCGCCCAGCCCCGACACCTCGGCGACCGTGCACGTCGCCGCGAGCTCGACACCGTTGTCGCCCACGGTGATCGACGGCCAGCCCAGCGCCGTCACGTCGACCAGGCGGTGCAACTGGGGCTGCGGCTCGGAGAACAGCCAGGTGCCGCCGGCCAGCACCGCGTCGCCGAGGCCGAGCGGCCACAGCTGATCGCGGGCGGTGGGGAGGTCGACGACCCCGACGGTGTTCAGGTCCACTCATCGACGGTAGTCACGCGCCACACGGTCCGCATGCCGACCGGGCAACTGGTGTGTATCCACAAAACGATGCGCTTTCTGGCTGTCGGAACGAAAATCAGGGCCCGCGCCGAGCGATAATCTGCAGGTCATGACCGATCAGCTGGCCGACGGCGACGGGAGGTTGGCACCTCTCGAGCACGCCTTCGCCAGCGGGCAGTCGCAGCGGGTCGGTTGGTTCCGGTTCTACTTCGACGACGAACGCTGGGAGTGGTCACCCCAGGTCGAGCGGATGCACGGCTACGAGCCCGGCACCGCCGAGCCGACCACTGCACTGGTGTTGTCGCACAAGCATCCCGACGACTACCAAGAGGTTGCGGCCACCCTCGACGAGATCCGGCGGACGGCAGGTGCATTCAGTACGCGACATCGCATCATCGACACGCACGGAGAGGTGCACCATGTCGTGGTGGTGGGCGACCACCTGCACGGCGAGTTCGGCGCGGTGATCGGCACGCACGGCTTCTACGTCGACGTCACCCCGTCGCACAACGAGGGCATCACCGAGGCGGTGGCGGAGATCGCCGAGGCCCGCGGCGCGATCGAACAGACCAAGGGCATGCTCATGGTGGTCTACCGGATCACCGCGAATTCGGCGTTCGAGCTGCTGAAGTGGCGTTCCCAGGAGACCAACGTCAAGCTGCGGACACTGTCGGAGCAGATCGCCGAGGACTTCCTCGCGCTGCAGTACGACGAGACGCTGCCGGCGCGCGCCGAATACGACCGGTTGTTGCTGACAGCACACCTGCGCGTCCCGTCCTGAGGTTTATCCCGGCGCTGGTCAGGGAATATCCCCGGCGTGTTCCAGAACCCCAACCAGCTGCGTTCCGCCGACGCCGGCGTCCGTGATGCCCTGCGCTTCGCGCTCGTCGTCGCGGTGGTCGCAGCGGGGTTTCTGGCCGTCGCCGCCGTCTGGGTGAGTACCTGCAGCGGTTCGGTCGCCGACGCCCTGGCCTGCGGAGCGCCGCAACGCACCATGCTCGCCATGGGTGCGCCGGCCATCCTGCTGCTCGGCGGGCTGCGCGCCTTCGTGCGCACCTACCAGAGCTGGCGGCGCAACGAGGCGTCGTGGGCCTGGCAGGGCGCCGGATGGATCCTGCTCACGCTGATGCTGCTGGCGCTCACCACCAGCATGCCGGCGCTGGCCGGACCGGTGTTCGGCTGATGAAACGGCACGCCACCTCGTGTGCCGCCATCGCATTCTGAAGAAGGAGTCACCATGAAGAGCCCCGAAGACCCCGTCGACCACGCCCGGACCACCCGTCCGCATGCCGGCGAGACGATGAAGGACACCAAGAACCTGCCTGCCCTGATCCTGCTCGGCATCGCGATGGCGGCGTTCGTCGGCGCGCTGGCCGCGCACGCCAGTGGTCACGCCGACGTGGGCGTGATCCTGGGCTCCATCTCGGCGGTGGTGTTCATCGTCTCCGGCGTCTGGTTCCTCGTCGAGCACCGCCGGGTGCGGGGGATGGAGGAGCGCTGGCACGCCGAGCACCCCGACACCTCGCGGCAGACCCCGAGCAGCTAGTCCCGCTCGACCAGGCACGCAAAAGAGGCCCAGCCGATCGGCTGGGCCTCTTTCGTGTGCTTATTTACTGCTCGGACTTCTGCCGCTCTTCGGCGGTCTTGGCGCCTGCGCGGGCCGACTCTGCTTCGGCTTCCTTCTTCGCGGCGTCCTGCTGAGCGTCCGCCTTATCCTGCTGGGCCTTGCCCTCGCGGACCATGTCGTCGCGTCCGGTGACGGTGCCGACCGTTTCCTTGGCCTTGCCCTTCACGTCCTCGACGACGCCCTTGATGCCTTCTTCGGGACCACTGTTCTTCTCGGTCATACTCACCTTCCAACTTGATCGTGAGTGTTCACGACGGGGCACGTCCCCACGGACGCAGTGTTCCCGAGGACCGCTCCGGGTAAACCCGGCGCGCCACTTCCGGATCGCTCCGTCAGCCGGGCAGCGTCTCGCCACCGATCGGTGCCAGCACCTCACCGCTGTAGTACGACGACATCGTGCCCGAGGCGAAGAACACGTAGGACGGCGCGATCTCGTCGGGCTGGGCCGCACGCCCGAAAGGTGTCTGCTCGCCGAAGGATTCGGTCTTCTCGGCATCCATCGTCGCCGGGATCAACGGTGTCCACACCGGACCGGGCGCTACGCAGTTGACCCGAATCCGCCGGTCTGCCAACGATTGTGCGAGCGAGTAGGTGAGCGCCAGGATCGCGCCCTTGGTGGCCGAGTAGTCGATCAGAGTCTTGTTGCCGCGCAGGCCGTTGATCGATCCGGTGTTGATGACGGCCCCGCCGTCGGGCAGGTGCGCGAGCGCCGCCTTGGTCACCCGGAAGTAGCTGTCGATATTGACCGAGAACGTCCGCCGCCATTGCTCGTCGCTGATGTCGGTGAAGTCCTCGGTCGGGTTCTGATAGGCGACGTTGTTCACCAGGATGTCCAGTCCGCCGAGTTCCTCGACGGTGCGCGCCACCACATCTCGGCAGTGCTGGGCGTCGCCGAGATCGCCGGGCAGCAGCACGCTGCGCCGGCCCGCCGCCTCAACCAGCGAGCCGGTGTGCCGGGCGTCGTCGTCCTCGTCGAGGTAGGCGATGGCGACATCGGCGCCTTCCTTGGCGAACGCCGCGGCGACGGCGCGACCGATGCCGGAATCGCCGCCGGTGATCAGTGCGCGCTTACCGGCGAGCAGGTCACGGCCGACGTATTCGCGCATCTCGTCGCGCGGCGCCCGGTCCATGTCGGCGGTGTGGCCGGGGTAGGCGATGACGCCTTCGGGTTCAGTCACGTGCCTCGTCTCCTCGCTTCTCGGCATGCATGGCCGCGCCCACCGGGTATCCGTCTCCGGCCGGTCGAAACGGCCAGTCGCGCCGATGAAATCCACTTTGCGAACGGTCTCCGGTCGCTTCGCGAAATCTCTAACGTTCGACGTTTATGGCCCTCTGGGCTCGGATAACCGTCGCCGCATGACCGACCGTGCGCGCGTGCTGCTCGTCTGGCACGTACACGGATCGTGGACGCAGTCGCTGGTGGCCGGGCCGCACCGCTACCTGATACCCGTCAGCCCCGCGAAGGACGCCAACGGCAAGGGCCTACTGGGTCGCAATTGGCCGCGTGCGCAGGAAGTTCCGCTCGACCAGCTGCGTGACCGCGACGTCGACCTGGTGATCCTGCAGCGGCCGGAGGAGCTGGACCTCGCGGCGCGGTGGCTGGGCCGTGAGCCGGGCGTCGACGTACCCGCGGTGTACGTCGAGCACAACGCGCCACGCCCGTCGGCGGTGGACAGCGTGCACCCGATGGCCGACCGCTCCGACATCCCCGTCGTCCACGTCACCGACTTCAATCGGCTGATGTGGGACAGCGGCCGCGCGCCCACGCGGGTCATCGACCACGGCATCGCCGATCCCGGCGCGCTGTACACCGGGGAGGTCCCGGCCGCGGCGACGATGATCAACGAACCGCTGCGGCGGTGGCGCACGGTGGGTGCCGATCTGCTGCCCGAACTGGGCCGGCATGCGCCCGTCGACGTCTGGGGCATCGACACCGGCGCGCTGGACGACAAGCAGTGGCCCGGTGTCCGCGGCCTCGGCGACGTGCCCACCGCGAAACTCCTGCGCGAGGTCGCGCGCCGGCGGGTCTACGTGCACACGGCCCGCTGGACGTCGCTGGGGCTGTCGCTGGTGGAGGCGATGTATCTCGGCATGCCGGTGGTCGCGGTGGCCTCGACGATGGCGCCCCTGGTGGTGCCTGCCGAGGCGGGAGTGGTCAGTGCGGACGTCAAGACGCTGGCGTACGCGTTGGAGGGTTTCGTCACCGATCTGCCCGCGGCCACCGCCGCGGGTAAGGCGGCCCGTGATTTTGCGGCGGCGCACTTCGCGCTCGATCGCTTCCTCGCCGACTGGGATGCCCTGGTCGACGAGGTCTGCGGATGATTTCAAGGGAGGACCCTGCGATGAGAATCGCGATGGTTTCCGAACATGCCAGCCCGCTGGCCGCGCTCGGCGGCGTGGATGCCGGTGGTCAGAACGTGCACGTCGCGGCGTTGTCGGCGGCGCTGTGCCGCCGCGGTCACGAGGTGACGGTGTACACCCGTCGCGACGATCCGCACCTGCCGGAGCGGGTCGAGACGCCGCAGGGCTACACCGTCGTGCACGTACCCGCCGGTCCGCCGGAGCGGCTGCCCAAGGACGAGCTGCTGGCCCACATGGGCCCGTTCGCGCAGTACCTCGACGAGCAGTGGTCGGTCGATCGGCCCGATGTCGCGCACGCCCACTTCTGGATGTCCGGCATCGCGACCCAGCTCGCCGCCCGCCACCTCGACCTGCCCGCCGTGCAGACCTTCCACGCGCTCGGGGTGGTCAAGCGCAGGCACCAGGGTGTCCAGGACACCAGTCCGGAGGATCGGCTCAAGCTCGAGGCGATGGTGGCGCGTACCGCCACCTGGGTCGCCGCGACCTGTACCGACGAGGTGTTCGAATTGATGCGGCTGGGCCGGGCGCGGTCCCGCATCTCGGTGGTGCCCTGCGGCGTCGATCTCGACCTGTTCACCCCGGAGGGCCCGCGCGCCGAGAAGGGCGCCAGACACCGCATCGTCAGCGTCGGCAGGTTCGTGCCGCGCAAGGGTTTCGACGTGGTGGTGCGCGCGCTGCCGGCGATCGCGGACACCGAACTCGTGATCGTCGGCGGTCCGGACGTGTCGGGCCTCGACGCCGACCCCGAGGCGCGTCGACTGCGTGCGCTCGCCGTCGAGCTCGGGGTCGCCGACCGGGTGCACTTCCACGGTGCGGTGGCACGCGAGGACATGCCCGCCCTGCTGCGGTCGGCCGACGTGGTGGCGTGCACACCGTGGTACGAGCCGTTCGGCATTGTGCCGCTCGAGGCGATGGCATGCGGGATCCCGGTGGTGGCCTCGGCGGTGGGCGGCATGCTCGACACGATCGTCCACGACGTCACCGGCCGGCTGGTGCAGCCCAAGCGGCCCGGCGAGGTGGCCGACGCGGTCAACCACCTTCTGCACGACGACTTCCTGCGGCAGAGTTTCGGCGCGGCAGGCCGCGACCGGGCCAGGGCGCGCTACTCGTGGGACCGCATCGCCGGCGACACCGCGCGCATCTACGACCGGCTCGTCCCGGCGCCTGCGATGCCGGTCCCCGTTCCGACCACCTCGAGCATGTCGTCCGGATGACTGTGTCAGCCGCCTTCCAGGACCGCCAGCGCCTCCTCGACGTGGTCGGGCAGCGGCCGGCGACGCTGCAGCACCGCGGGCAACCGGCGCAGCGCCTCACCGGCGGCCTTCACATGGTCGGGCCCGCGCATCGCGCCGGCGAGCAGGGTGCCGGTGGCGCTGACGCAGTGCCGCGGCGGCCGGCGCAGCCAGGTGGTCAGCACGGCGTTGCGCATCACCCGGGCGTCCTGCGCGGCCGTGGTGGGCCGCACCTGGGACGGCTGGTGCACCGCGACCAGCTGCGGGCAATAGCACAGCTCCCAGCCGAGCGCGGCCATGTCGACGGCCACCAGTTGTTCCTCGCCGCGGAAGTGCAGGATCTCGCTGAATCCGCCCGCGGCCTCGAACGCGGTCTTGCGCACCATCGCCGCGCAACTCATGAAGCCCAGGATCGACGGGCCGGGCAGCTCGGCGCGCCGGCCCAGCGGCGAGTCGGCCAGCTGACGGCAGAAGTCGTCCTCGGTGTCGCGCGGCAGCACGATCGTCCTGGCGGCGAGCAGGCCGACGCTGGGATGCGCGTCGAACAGCTCGGCGCCCACCGCGGGCGCCTCGGGCTGCCACCACGAGTCGTCGTCGCAGAAGGCGACGTACGGGGTGCGGCTGGCGGCCACTCCCGCGTTGCGGCCGACGGCTCCGGCGTTGGTGTCGAGTTCGAGCACTCGCAGCCGGCCTGCCGAGCGGGCACCGACCCGGCGCACCGTCGCCACCGAGTCGTCCTCGGAGGCGTTGTCCACCACGACGATCGGGCAGTCGGTGGTGTCGAGCAGCCGCTGCACCACATCCGCGAGTTCCGCGGCGCGGTTGCGGCTGGCGATCACGAACGTGATGCGCGACGAATCACTCTGTGTCCGCGGACGTCCCATGGCCTGTGGAGCTACCCGGTGCGGCGGGGAGCAAACGGAGTTTGCAAGATCAAACCGGGGGTAACTGCGCATGATGCGTGAACTGAAGAAGGTGGTGGTGCTCGGGGGAGTGGGGTTCGTCGGCGGCCATCTCTGTGAGCGCCTGCTGTCCGAGGGAACCGAGGTGATCTGCGTCGACGACCTGTCGACCAGCGCGCGCGACGCGGAGAAGTTGTTCCGGGACCGGCCCGGCTACCGGTTCGTCCGCGCGGACATCAACCAGCCGCTGACCGCGGTGGATCCTGACGTCGACACGGTGTTCCACCTCGCCTCCCCGGCATCGCCCGCCGACTACCTGCGGCTGCCCGTGCACACGTTGCGCACCGGCGCGACGGGCACGGCGAACGCGCTCGACCTCGCGGAGCGGTGCGGCGCCCGGCTGGTGCTCGCATCGACCAGCGAGGTCTACGGCGACCCGTTGGAACACCCACAGGTCGAAAGCTATTGGGGGAACGTCAACCCCATCGGGCCACGCAGCGTGTACGACGAGGCGAAGCGGTACGCCGAGGCGCTCACGTTCGCCTACCACCGGGAACGCGGATCCGATGTCGGGGTGGCACGCATCTTCAACACCTACGGACCGCGGATGCGTCCGGACGACGGCAGGATGGTGCCCACGTTCTGCCGTCAGGCGCTGGCCGGCGAACCGATCACCGTCACCGGCAGCGGCGCACAGACCCGCTCGCTGTGCTACGTGGACGACACCGTGGCCGGACTGATCGCGCTGGCCCGCTCGGACCACGCCGGCCCGTTCAACATCGGCAATTCCCATGAACTGTCGGTGCTGCACATCGCCGAACTGATCCGCGACCTCGCCGCTGACGAGTCGCAGATCCACTTCCTGCCCGCCGTCGAGGACGACCCGCAGCGCCGCTGCCCGGACATCAGCGCGGCCCGGGACGTGCTGGGCTGGCAGCCGGAGGTCGGCTACCGCGACGGTCTGGCCCGCACCATCGAGTGGTTCCGCCGCCAGGCCGATCATGCCGTCGACGGATCCGTTGTCCTGCAATCCGGTTCGAGAACCTAGGGGAACTCGCGTGCGTATCCTTGGAATCAACGCGGTGTTCCACGACCCCGCAGCCGCGCTCGTCGTGGACGGACAGATCGTCGCGGCCGCCGAGGAGGAGCGGTTCTCCCGGCGCAAGCACGGCAAGCAGGCAGTGCCGTTCTCGACCTGGGAACTGCCCGTGCAGTCGGCGCGCTGGTGCCTGCAGCAGGCCGGCCTCACCCCGGCGGACCTCGACGCCGTCGGATACTCCTACGACCCGCGCCTGATGGACGAGACCACCACCGATCTCGCCGGTCTGGACCGCGACTGGGAGTATCTGCGCACCCTCTACGCCGAGCGGGCGCCGCGCTTCCTGCAGAGCGCACTGCCCGGCCTCGATCCGGGGATCGTGCGCTACGTGCGCCATCACGTCGCGCACGCCGCGTCGAGCGCGCTGGCGTCGCCGCATCCGGACTGCGCGGTACTGGTGGTCGACGGGCGGGGGGAGCGGACGTCGATGCTGGCGGGCAGCTACCGCGACCAGAAGATCGACGTGCTGGCCACCCAGGCGCTGCCACATTCGCTCGGCCTGTTCTACGAGGAGCTCACCGAGCACCTCGGCTTCACCCGGTCCAGCGACGAGTACAAGGTGATGGCCATGGCGTCCTACGGCACGCCACGCTTCGCCGACCGGTTCCGGGAACTGGTCTACGCCACCGGTGACGGTGGGTTCCGCACCGAACCCGTCGACTGGGACTCGTTCACCCCGCGACGCCGGGCGGGCGCGGGCAAGGGACACGCGCTGGCCCGGCCCGAGCCCGAGCACGCCGACCTGGCCTGCAGCGTGCAGACCGTCGTGGAGGAGGTCTTGCTCGAGCTGACCGGCTGGCTACGGGCCCATACCGACAGCGACAGTCTCTGCCTCGCAGGCGGCGTTGCCCTGAACTGCGTGGCGAACTCGAAGATCCACCAGCGCAGCGGTTTCCGCAACGTCTGGGTGCAGCCTGCCGCGGGCGACGCGGGCACTGCACTGGGTGCGGCGCTGTCACTGGCCGGGGAGGCAGGCGAGCCGATCGCGCCGATGCCGTCGGCCGCGCTGGGCCGCGGCTGGTCCGACGACGAGATCGAGGCCGTGCTGCGCGAGGCGGCGGTGCCGTTCGAGCGGCCCGCCGATTTCGCCGCGGCCGTGGGTGACGCCCTGGCCGACGACCTGTTGATCGGCTGGTTCCAGGGCCGTTCGGAGTTCGGGCCGCGGGCGCTCGGTTCACGTTCGCTGCTGGCCGACCCGCGCCGCATCGACAACCTGGAACGGCTCAACAACGTCAAGGGCCGCGAGCAGTTCCGGCCGGTGGCACCGATGGTGCTCGCCGAGCGCGCGGCCGAGATCTTCTCGGGCGGGCCGATTCCCAGCCCGTACATGCTGTTCGTCCACGACGTCGCCGAGCAGTGGCGTGACCGGATTCCGGCCGTCACGCACGTCGACGGCACCGCCCGCATCCAGACCGTCGATCGCGATCAGCCGGTGTTGCACGCGACCATCAGCCGGTTCGCCGAACGCACCGGCGTGCCGGTGGTGGTCAACACCAGCTTCAACACCGCGGGCCGGCCGATGGTCGACAGCCCGCGCGACGCGCTGGAGTGCTTCGGCAGCTCGCCGATCGACGTGCTGGCCATCGGGCCGTTCATGGTGCGGAGACCGCGGTGAGAAGCGACGACTTCGCCATCGTGATCCCGACGATCGGCCGGCCGTCGGTGCACCGGTTGCTGGCCGAGCTCGACGGGCAGGACGGTGTGAAACCCGCCGAGATCGTGGTGGTCGACGACCGGCCGGACCCGCACCCGGCGCTGCAGTTCGACACCGCACTGCCGGTCACGATGCTGCGCAGCGGCGGTCGCGGTCCCGCGGCCGCCCGCAACGCGGGGTGGCGCGGCACCAGGGCGCGCTGGATCTGCTTCGTCGACGACGACGTGCTGCCGCACGCCGACTGGTTCGAGCACCTCGCCGAGGACCTGGCCACCGCGGACGCCGAGGGTGCGGCGGGCTCGCAGGCCGTCATCGAGGTTCCTGTGACGCCGGGCCGGCGCGCCACCGACGACGAGAAGCGCACGCAGCGGCTGGCGGACGCCCGGTGGATCACCGCCGACATGGCCTACCTGCGGTCAGCCCTCGTCGACGCCGGCGGGTTCGACGACCGCTTCCCGCGCGCCTACCGCGAGGACTCGGATCTGGCGCTGCGCATCACCCAGCGCGGTGGCGAAATCATCCAGGGCAGAAGGCGCTCCACCCACCCGGTGGCGAAGGCCACCCTGATGAGCAGCGTGCGGGCGCAGATCGGCAACCGGGACAACGCTCTGATGCGCCGCAAGCACGGCCGGGATTGGCGAGCAGCCGTGGGGGAGGGCCGCGGACGGCTTCCGCTGCACAGCGCGACGACGGCCGCACTGGCCTGTGCGGTCGGCGCGCTGCTCGGCGGCCGGTGGCGCGCGGCGCGCTGGGCCGGCGCCGCGTGGGCGGCGCTGACGGCCGAGTTCGCACTCCGCCGGTTCTGGGCCGGACCGCACAGCATTGCCGAGGCCGGCCGAATGACTCTGACCAGCGCGCTGATTCCGCCGGTCGCCGTCGCCCACCGGCTGCGCGGGGAGTGGACGTTCCGCACCGCGCGCCGCGATCCGCCGCTGGCGGTGCTGCTGGACCGCGACGACACGATCATCGTGGACGGCCCGTACCTCAACGATCCGGACGGTGTGCGGCCCATGCCCGGTTCGGTGGCCGCGCTGGAACGGTTGCGGGACAAGGGGCTACTGCTCGGAGTCGTCACCAATCAGTCCGGGGTGGCCAAGGGATTGATCAGCAGGGAGCAGCTGGACGCCGTCAACGCCAAGGTGGACGCCGAACTCGGGCCGTTCCACACCTGGCAGGTCTGTGTGCACGACGCCGACGACGGGTGCGGGTGCCGCAAGCCGGCGCCCGGCATGGTGCGGGCGGCCGCCGCGGCGCTCGGTGTGGACCCCGCGCGGTGCGTGATGATCGGTGACACCGGCGGTGACGTGGCGGCGGCGCTGTCCGCCGATGCCGACGCCGTGCTGGTGCCGACGCAGCGCACCCTGCCCCACGAGGTCGACGAGGCCCGGGCGCGGGCCCGGGTGGCGCCAAGCCTCGTCGACGCGGTCGACCTCGTCCTGCGGGACTGCCGATGAGCACCGCGGTGGTGGCGAGGCTGGACAGCGCCGGTGACGTGCTGATCACCGGCCCCGCGGTGCGCGCCATCGCCGCGGGCCACGACGCGGTGACGATGCTCTGCGGTCCGCGTGGACGGGCCGCCGCCGAACTGCTGCCCGGCCTGGACGAGATCGTCGAGTGGCAGGCGCCGTGGGTCGACTTCGACTCGCCGGGCCTGACGTCCGACCACGTCGAATCGCTGGTCAAGCAGCTGCGGGACATCCGCCCCGACCGGGTATTCGTCTTCACGTCGTTCCACCAGTCGCCGCTGCCGCTGGCGCTGATCTGCCGGATGGCGGCGGTGCCGTGGATCGGCGCGATCTGCGAGGACTATCCGGGGACGCTGCTCGACCTGCGGCACCACGTGCCCGACGGCATCCCCGAACCCGAACGGGCGCTCTCCCTGGCCCGCGCCGGCGGATGCGAGCTGCCGGCGGGGGACGACGGCGCCCTTCGCGTCCGGGAGACGGCGCTGCCCGACGACCTCGCGCCGATCGCCGGCGATGGACCGTTCGTGGTGTTCCATCCCGGCGCGGCGGTGCCTGCGCGCCGGCCCTCGGCCGAACGCAGCGCGGGCATGGTGGCGGCGCTGCGGGCCGCCGGTCACCGCGTCGTGGTCACCGGTGACCCGGCCGAGCGGGAACTGACCGCGGCGGTGGCCGTCGAGGGCGCACTCGACCTCGGTGGGCGCACCACACTGGCCACCCTCGGCGCGGTGTACTCGCGGGCGTCGGTGGTGGTCACCCCCAACACCGGGCCCGCCCACCTGGCCGCCGCCGTCGGCGCGCCGGTGGTCTCGTTGTTCGCGCCCGTGGTGCCCGCGTCGCAGTGGAGCCCATACGGCCGCAATGTCATTCGTCTCGGCGATCAGCAGGCCCCATGCCGGCTGACCCGAGCCAGGTCGTGTCCTGTGCCCGGCCACCCGTGCCTGGACGGCATCACCGATGCCGAGCTGCTGGCCGCCGTCGACAGATTGGGAGGTACGTCGTGATCGAGACCCACATCTCCGCGCTCGCCGAGGCCGTCGACCGCATCGGGGTCGAGGCGCCCCGGGTCACCGCATGGGGGCGCCATCTGGCGGGGGTGCTGACCTCCGGCGGCCGGTTGCTGGCGTGCGGCAACGGTGGCAGCGCCGCGGAGGCGCAGCACCTCACCGCCGAGATCGTCGGCCGCTTCAAAGACGAGCGGATCCCGTTGTCCGCCATCTCGTTGCATGCCGACACCTCCGCGCTCACCGCGATCGTCAACGACTACGGCATCGACGAGATGTTCGCCCGCGGCGTGCGGGCCCACGGCAGGCCAGGCGACGTCCTGGTGGCGTTGTCGACCAGCGGCACCAGCCCCAACGTCCTCGCCGCCGTCAAGGCCGCCCACGAGAACGGGCTCACCACCTGGGCGCTCGCCGGCCCGGCGCCCAACCCGCTCGCCGCCATGTGCGACGACGCGATCTGCGTCGAGGCCGGTACCACCGCCACCGTCCAGGAGATCCACCTGATGCTCGTGCACGGACTGTGCATCGCGCTGGACGCCGAACTCCTGGGGAGCGACCGTGGCTGAACCGGTGGTGATCGTGGGCGATTCGATGCTCGACGTCGACATCGAGGGCAGCGCCACCAGACTCAGCCCGGAGGCGCCGGTGCCGGTGGTCGACGCCGAGCGGGTGTGGCACCGCCCCGGCGGCGCCGGTCTGGCCGCGGTGCTGGCGGCCCGGGTAGATCGCGACGTGGTGTTGGTGACGCCGGTCGCCGACGACGCCGACGGGCGCGCACTCACCGGTCTGCTCGACGCGGCCGGCGTGCGGGTGGTGGCACTACCCATGACGGGAAGCACCGTGTGCAAGACCAGGATCCGGGCCGGCGGCCAGTCGATGCTTCGCCTCGACCACGGCGACGGCGCCGCGGCCGGCGGTGATCTGCCTGCCGAGGTCGCCGAGATTCTCGAGAGCGCCCGGTCGATCTGCGTCGCCGACTACGGCCGCGGGGTCACCGCCCACACCGGAATGCGGGAGGTGCTGACGCGCGTCGCCGAACGGACCCCGGTGGTGTGGGATCCGCATCCTCGCGGCGCGGCACCGACGCACGGCTGCTGGCTGGTCACCCCCAATCAGGCCGAGGCGGAACGGTTCTCCGAACGCGGCGACAGTGATGCGCACTCCGCGGAGCGGCTGCGGCAGCGGTGGCGGGCCGGAGCGGTCTGCGTCACCCTCGGCGCGGGCGGCGCGGTGCTGGCCACCGAGTCGGGCAGCATGCACGTCCCGGTGCCCGCCGCATCGGGAGCGACCACCGGCCGCCGCGACACCTGCGGCGCCGGCGACCGGTTCGCGATCGCTGCCACCGTCGCACTCGGCGCCGGTGACGACGTGCCCGCCGCCGTCGCCGCCGCGGTCGAGGCGGCCAGCAGGTTCGTCTCCACCGGCGGCGCGGTCGGAGTGTCCAGCGCGGCGCCCGTCGGTGGGAACCACACCGGCACCGGCCATTCGAACGCACTGACCGGTGACCTCGACGAGGTGCGTGACAGGCTCCGCCGCCGCGGCGGCACGCTGGTCGCCACCGGCGGATGCTTCGACCTGCTGCACACCGGCCACATCCGGCTGCTGCACCAGGCCCGCCAACTCGGGGACGCGCTGGTGGTGCTGCTCAACTCGGACTCGTCGGTGCGGGAACTGAAGGGCCCGCGCCGCCCGGTGATGGCCGAGCAGGACCGGGCCCGGGTGCTGGCGGCGCTGGCCTGTGTCGACGCCGTGGTGATCTTCGACGAGCACTCACCCGAGCAGGCCCTGGAGCGGCTCCGGCCGGACGTGTGGGTCAAGGGCGGCGACTACACCGAGAACGACCTTCCGGAGGCCGGCGTCGTCCGCAGGCACGGCGGTGAGGTGGTGCTGCTGCCCACCGTCGCCGGCTACTCATCGTCCAACCTGATCGCCGCGGCGCGATCCTGAGCAGAGGAATTTTTGAACATGAGCGGACTCGGCAACATCATCATCACCGGAGGCGCTTCCGGCCTCGGCGCGGCGACCGTGGAAGCCGTTGTGCGCCATGGCGGCACACCGCTGGTGATCGACATCAACACCCCGTCGGGCGACGTCGCGTTCGCCCACGCCGATCTCGCGGACACCGAGGCGGTGGACGCCGCCGTGCGCAGCCTGGCCGACTCGGTGAACGGCCGGATCGACGGCGTGTTCACCGCCGGGGGCACCGACAAGTGCGGCAAGCTCGGCGACGTCTCGGCCAAGGACTGGGAACGCGTCGTGCACGTGAACCTGCTCGGGACCGCCGCGGTGGTCCGGTCCGCCTTGCCGTACCTGCGGGCCAGCGGCGGCCGGATCGTCACCTGCGCCTCGACGCTGGGCATCAAGGCCGTCAGCGACGCCACCGCCTACTGCGCGTCGAAATTCGGGGTGATCGGGTTCAGCCGGGCGCTGGCCGCCGAACTCGCCGGCGAGGTGGGCGTCACCACGTTGATCCCCGGCGGCATGCACACCGCGTTCTTCGACGACCGCGACGACCAGTACAAGCCGCCCGCGGACGCCAAGCTCAACCGGCCCGAACACGTGGCCGAGACGGTGGTCTTCGCGCTGTCACAGCCGCAGGGCTGCGAGATCAGGGAGCTGGTGGTCGCCGCGTCGACGGAATCCTCATGGCCGTGACGGCCCCGGCCGCGGGGGACACCATCCTGGTCCTGCGCGCGCTGGGACTCGGCGATCTGCTCACCGGCATCCCGGCACTGCGCGGGCTGCGCCGGGCCTACCCCGACGCCCACATCGTGCTCGCCACCCCCGAACGGTTCTGCGGTCTGGCCAAGCTGTCGGGGGCGGTCAACTCCGTCGAGCCGACGCCGGGTCTCGGCCGGTTGCATCCTTGGCGCACCCCACCTGCGCTGGCGGTGAACCTGCACGGCAGTGGACCGCAGAGCATCGACGATCTGCTGGCGATGCGGCCCCGCACCCTGCTCACACACCGGCACGAGGTCTTCGACGGGCTGCAGGGCCCGCCTTGGCGTGCCGACCAACACGAGGTCGACCGCTGGTGTGGGCTGCTGCAGTGGGCCGGAATACCCTGCGACGCAGACGATCTGCGTATCGCCCGGCCACACGGCTATCCGGACCGCTCCGGCGTGGTGGTCATCCACCCCGGCGCCGCGTCGGCGGCGAGGCGCTGGCCCGCCGAGCGGTTCGCCGCGGTGGCGGCGGCGCTGCGCGACGCCGGCCATGAGGTGGTGGTCACCGGCGACTGCAACGAGCTGGACCTGGCCCGGTCGGTGGCGCGGCAGGCCGGCCTGCCCGACACATCGGTGCTGGCGGGAACACTGGGCCTGTTGGGCATGGTCGCGCTGATCAACGACTGCCGACTGCTCATCTGCAACGACACCGGCGTGGGGCACATCGCGACGGCCACCGGTGCGCCCTCGGTGCTGCTGTTCGGGCCGACCCCGCCGGACCGCTGGGGTCCACGTCCGGGGCGAGCGGAGCGACGGGAAGGGCTGGGCGGCGGGCCGCACATCGCGCTGTGGGCCGGGGAGACCGGCGACCCACACGCCCGCGAACCGCATTCCGGGCTGTTGCGGCTGACCGCGGCGCAGGTGCTCGACGCTGTCGGCTCGCTGCTCGAGGTACGCGCATGACGGCGCCTCGCACCGGCGTGGTCGGCGCCGGCTACGTCGGCCTGACCACTGCCGTCTGCCTGGCCGAACGGCACGACACGGTGTGCGTCGACGTCGACGCGGTGCGGGTGCGGGAACTGTCACGGGGGGTGGCCCTGCTCGATGAACCCGGCCTGCCGGAACTGCTCGAGCAGGGGCTGGCCGCGGGCCGGTTGCGGTTCAGCGCCGACTACTCCGATCTGGCCGACCGCGATGTCGTCTTCGTCTGTGTGCCCACACCGAGCCGGCCGGACGGATCGGCGGACCTGAGCGCGGTCGACGCGGCGGTCGACTCGCTCGCCGAGGTGCTGCGCCCTGGCGCGGTGCTGGCGATGAAGTCGACGGTGCCGGTCGGCACCACCCGGCGCGCTGCGCAACGGCTCGCAGGCACCGGCATCCGCGCGGTGTCCAATCCCGAGTTCCTGCGGGAGAGTCACGCCGTCTACGACTTCCGCAACCCCGACCGGATCGTGGTCGGCGCCGACGACGCCGACGCCGCCAACCTGTTGGAGCAGGTGTACGGGCGCGGCTCGGGGCCCGTGCTGCGGATGACCCCGGAGAGCGCGGAGCTGGCCAAGTACGCCAGCAACGCGTTCCTGGCGGTGAAGATCTCCTACATCAACTCGCTGGCCCGGTTGTGTCCGGAGGTGGGCGCCGACATCGGCGACGTCACCCGCTGCATGGGCGCCGACGTGCGGATCGGGCAGCACTTCCTGCGTCCCGGACCCGGTTGGGGCGGTTCGTGCCTGCCCAAGGACACCGCGGCACTGCTGCACACCGGACGTCTGCGCAATGTCGAGCTGCGGGAGGTGGCGTCGGCGTGCGAGACCAACGCCGCGCATGCCGATCAGCTCGCCGCCGCGCTGACCCGTGCGATGGGCGTGCCGTTGGCGGCCGCCCGGGTGACAGCGCTCGGACTGACGTTCAAGGCGGGCACCAGCGACGTCCGCGACTCGCCGGCCCTGACCGTGTGCGCGCAGTTGAGCCGGCGGGGCGCTCAGGTGTGCGGCTATGACCCGCGGCTGGCGAGCCTCGACCAGACCGCGCTGCGCCGTGCCTCGGTGGTGGGCGTGGACGACCCGTACCTGGCGGCGAAGGACGCCGACGCGATCGTCGTGCTCACCGAGTGGCCGGAGTTCTGCGAGCTGGACTGGGCGCGGATCGCCGAGCAGGCGCCCGGGGCCGTCGTCGTCGACACCCGCAATCTGCTCGACCCCGCAGGCCCGACCGAGGCCGGCCTGATCCACCTCGGCAACGGAACACCGTCGGGCTACTGACTTCTGGCGACCTTGCGGATCATCTTCGCGGTCGCGCGCTCGATGATGGCCTGCTTCTCGTCGGCTCGGCGGGTGCGGTCGGCGCGCCGCACGGCGGGCGCGATGGTGGTGCCGCCCTCGTAGGCCTTCAGCACCCGCGGGTCGACGTAGGACGCCCGCGCCACGGCAGGGGTGTTGCCCAGTTCCTCCGAAACCTCCTTCATCACCGCCGATTCCACCCGTTTGATCACCTTCTCGTTGACGGGTGGGTCGGCGTCGACGAAGGCCGCCGCCGCCAGCACGGTGCCGTGCCAGGTCCGTAGGTCCTTCACGCTGAACTCGGCGCCGACCAGTTCCTTGAACCGGGCGTTGAGGTCATCGGCGTGGATGTCGCGCCAGCCGGCGGAGTTCCGGCACACCAGCAGCCGATCGGTGCGCTCCGGCCTGCGCATCAGAGCGCGCACCGAACGCACCACCTCGGGGTCGTCGATCACCCGCGTCCGGCGCACTCCGCTCTTGGCGGGGAAGTCGAACGCGACCGCGTCCCGTTGCACGGTGACGTGCTCGCACAGCAGGGTGGCGATCCCGAATGAGTTGTTCTCCAAGGCGTACTGCTCACCACCGGCGCGGAAGTACCCGAGGTCGAGCAGGTGCAGCGCCAGCGCCAGCACCCGGTCGCGCTCCAGGCCGCGGCCCCGCAGGTCGGCCGCGATCTGGCGGCGCATGTCCGGCAGCCCCTTGGACATCTCCAGCACCCGGTCGAACTTCTCCTCGTTGCGCTCCTCCTGCCACTGCTGGTGGTAGAGGTACTGCTTGCGCCCCGCCACGTCGACCCCGAGCGCCTGGATGTGGCCGTTCGCGTGCGGTGAGATCCACACCTTCTTCCACGCCGGCGGGATGACGAGGTCGTTGATGCGTTCGAGCGTCTTCTTGTCGGTGATCGGCCGGCCCTCGTTGTCGGTGTAGGAGAAGCCCTTGCCCCGGCGGACCCGGCGCAGTCCGGGTCCGGTGACTACGCTGCGGCGAAGACGCATGTGGGGTTCCTGTGTTTGGCGCCGGCCGACGCCGGGGTACTGGACGTGGACCATGGTGAGGACAGGGACGGCGCACAGAGTGTCGGTGTCATCGCAAGTCCCGGACGGCGGCTGGCATGCGTTGCAGTTACCCGGTCGAATCACCGGTCACACGTGTGTTTTCGCGGGATCCCGGGCCGCCGGTGGTTAGCTGGGATTCGTCCTGGGGTAGTCTCGCTTCGATGTTGCCGGGAGGTCAGATGGTGGATTCGGAGATTCCAGACGACGGGCACCTCAGCGCCGACCGGTCGGTCGAACTGCGGGTGGCCGCCAAGCTGGAGAATCTGGCCGTGCTGCGCACCCTGGTCGCCGCGGTCGGCACGTTCGAGGACCTCGACTTCGACGCCGTCGCCGACCTGCGCCTCGCGGTCGACGAGGCGTGTACCCGGCTGATCCGTTCCGCGGTGCCCGACTCGACGCTGGTGGTCGCCGTCCACCCGCGCGACACCGAGGTCGTCGTCGACGCCTCCACCACGTGTCAGACCACCGACGTGCTCGCCCAGGGCAGTTTCAGCTGGCACGTGCTCAGCTCGTTGACCGACGACGTGCAGACCTTCCAGCGGAACGGTCAGGGACCGGCGGAGGGACAGATCTTCGGAATCTCGATGACCACGAGGAGAGCGAGCTCACTGCGGTGACTCGATCCTCGTCGAAGGGTTCGTCGTCTCGATCGAACTCTGAATACGCGGATGTGGCAGCGATGTTCCGCGAACTCCAGGGGCTGCCGGAGGGTTCCGCGCAGTTCCAGCGGCATCGCGACCGCATCGTGGAACGATGCCTGCCACTCGCCGACCACATCGCCCGCCGGTTCGACGGCCGTGGCGAGCCGCGCGACGACCTGGTCCAGGTGGCCCGGGTGGGCCTGGTGAACGCGGTCATCCGGTTCGACGTCGACGCCGGATCGGACTTCGTGTCGTTCGCCGTGCCGACCATCATGGGCGAGGTGCGCAGGCACTTCCGCGACAACAGCTGGTCGGTGAAGGTGCCCCGGCGGCTCAAGGAACTGCATCTGCGGCTCGGCGCCGCCACCGCGGAGCTGTCCCAGCGGCTTGGCCGCGCGCCGACCGCGTCCGAACTGGCCGAGGAACTCGGGATGGACCGCGACGAAGTGGTCGAGGGTCTCGTCGCGGGCAGTTCCTACAACACCCTGTCCATCGACAGCGGCGGCAACAGCGGCAACGAGGATGCACCGGCGATCGCCGACACGCTCGGCGACGTGGACCTGGGTCTCGATCAGATCGAGAACCGTGAGGCGCTGCGGCCGCTGCTGGCCGCGCTGCCGGAGCGCGAACGCACCGTGCTGCTGCTGCGGTTCTTCGAGTCGCTCACCCAGACTCAGATCGCCGAACGGGTCGGCATCTCACAAATGCACGTGTCGCGGCTGCTCGCGAAGTCGCTAACGCGGCTCCGCGACCAACTGCAGTAGCCGGGGCGTTTCGCCCCGCATCCAGGCCAGCGCGGAGTCGACGTCGGCGCACAGTGGGAACATCGCGTCCGGGTCGCAGATCCGCAGCAGGCGCAGCACGGCAGGTCCGGGCACCATCAGCCAATCGGCGCGGGCGCCCGCGCACCGCACGTTGAACGTGTGGAGCGCCGAAAATGCTGCGGTGCCGAAGAACTCGACACCCGACAGGTCCAGCACCAGCCGCGAGGCCCGGTCGGAGTGCCGCAGTGCCCAGTCGACGAAGTCGTTCGAGTTCGCGGCGTCGAGGTCACCGCGGGCGGTGATCAGGACGCAGTTGGGCTCCGGCCACCGGGTGCCGAAGGTGGCGCCGTGACTGGTGTGCTCGTCCGCCCGGTCCGCATCCGGCGGCGACGTGGGTGACGACGAAGAAGAAAGTGATGATGACATTGTGACTCCCGTGGATGGGTGTGCGCGGTTCGCGCTGTGTCACGTCACTTGATCAGGCCCTGCGTCCTCAAAGCCTTCAGCGTCACGGTCGAGGGTTCGGCCGCGCCGATGACGTATCCAGCTGGCTGTTGAACTCAACCTGGTCTGACCCTACGCCGGTACTCGCGCCTTGGACAATCGATTCACCGAATGCCCAGCGATGTCTCAGCAGCTCGGCGGTTCAGCTCAGCCAGCCGCGCTGCGGATCCCAGGCGGGCCCGGCGGGCGGCGCGTCGGCACGGGTCACCGTGGCCTGGATCAACCCGTAGGGCCGGTCGTCGGCGTGGAACACCTCGTTGTCGTTGGTGAGGCCGAACGGCGACAGGTCGTAGGCGAAATGGTGCTTGTTGGGGGCGGACATGCGCACTTCGACGATCTCGGGATGGTGTTCGAGAACCGCACGGCCCATCTCGTAGAGCGTCTGCTGCAGCGCCAGCGACCGAACGGTGGCGAACTGGGTCAGCAGGTGGGTCTTCACGCCGGCATAGACGGCGTCCCAGTCGATCCCGACCGTCCCCGCGAACCGCCACTGCGCGACCAGCGAGGTGGCCATCACGCGGTCGTGGGTGGGCTCCAGCACGGTGTACGGGTCGGTGAGGAACCCCGCGAACTCCGACCCCGTCGATTTGAGCAGGACGAGGTCCTTGAGGCCGCCGATCACCCACTCGCCGGCCCGGTCGCCGTCGCCGGAGACCGTGATCGCGGCCGTGCGCACCTCCTCGCCGGCGCGCACCCAGGTGTGGTCGTGCTCGCGGCCGTCGACCGCCACCCGCCGCCATGCGTACTGCTCGATCTCGATCCGGGCACCCGTGACCGGGGCGATCTCGGCCACGAAGTGGCGCGCCAGGTCCAGACCGTAGTCCTCGATCGAGGTGATGCCTCTCTCCTTGGCGAACGCGTAGACGGTCTGCTTCTGGGTGTCGGTCGGCAGCACATCGGACTGGTCGCCGATCAGATGTGCGGCGCTGAAATCCCCCCGCAGGCAGGTCGAGACGCTGACGTCGTGGATCTCGTGGCGCGGAGTGTCGCGGTAGATGCGCACGACCCGGTTCTCGGCCTTGCCGTACTGGTTGTCGCCCAGGATGATGCCGGACACGGCTCAACTCCCTCGATAGGTCGAATAGGCGTAGGGGGACAGCAGCACCGGCACGTGGTACCTGGCCGCGGCGTCGGTGACCTCGAAGGCCACCACGATCTCGGGGTAGAAGCCGGTCACCTGTGCGGCCGCGAAATACGTTGCGGTGTCGAAGCGCAACCGGTAGATCCCCGCCTCGAGGCGATCGGCGAGGCCGGCGATGCGGCCGTCGTCGTCGGTGGTCTGCGACGCGAGCACTGCGCCGCCGGCGTCGGTGAGGGTGACCGGCACGCCTGTCGCGGGCCTGCCGGTGGTCGCATCGAGGACGTGGGTGGACAGGCTCATGGGCTCACCTTTGCACGCCGACGAGCCGCCGAAGCCTCAGCCGGTTGATCTCGGCCAACTCCTTGCGCAGCACCCGCCGCTCCGTGGCCGCGTCGTTGGTCAACCGGTCGGTGAGCACCGCCACGAGGTCCTCGGCCGACCGGCCGCTCGCACACACGAGGTACACATGCCCGAACCGGCGTTCGTATGCCTGGTTCTTCGCGGCGAGCTCCGCGCGCACGTCGTCACCCGCGGCCAGCACGCCGGCCTGCTCGCGCGCCGACGCGGCGTTGTCCGCCCGGCCGCCGATGCGGGGATGCCCGGCCAGCGCCGCGTCGATCTCGGCCTCGGGCAGCTCGGCCAGCACCAGGTCGGCGCCGTCGAGCAGCGCGTCCACGTCGGAGTACGGCGCACCAGCGGCCACCCGCTCCGCCCACACCGCGGACGCGCAGACGCCGGTAAGCAGTCGCACGCGTTGTGGTCCGGGCAGACCGTTGAACTCGGCCAGCCCGGCGCTCGGCGGGGGTGCCACCGTTCCAGGATCGGCCAGGTTCACACTATTCGCATGCCGAATGCCGCGGGTGTGGTGCTGGCCGCCGGAGCCGGCACCCGCTACGGGATGCCGAAAGTCATTGCCGCGCAGGGCGAATGGCTGCAGAAGGCCGTGACCGCACTGGCTGAAGGCGGATGCGGCGACGTGGTGGTGGTGCTGGGTGCGGCGCTCGTGGAGGTGCCGCGGCCCGCGCGGGCCGTTACCGCCTCCGACTGGGCGGACGGCATGAGCGCGTCGGTGCGGGCGGGTATCGCGGCGATCGGGCCGGCGGATCTGGCGGTGCTGCACACCGTCGACACCCCCGACGTCGGCGCCGACGTGGTGCGGCGGGTGCTGTCCGCCGCACTTGGGTCGCGGTCGGGCCTGGCGCGCGCGGTGTACGACGGCCGCCCGGGTCACCCCGTGGTGGTGCACCGGCGACACTGGCCGCAGCTGCAGCAGAGTCTCGTCGGCGATCGCGGAGCCGGCCCGTTCCTGCGCTCGCGCGCCGACGTGGTGACGGTGGAGTGCGTCGACCTGGCCACCGGCCTCGACATCGACGAGCGCTGACTAGCCGCCCAGCGAGGCGGCGAAGCGGCGCACGGCGTCGGCCGCGCTCCTGGCCGCCTCGGCATGGCCCGGCCGGGCACGCTGCGAGACGGACCCGGTGCCCGGCGTCAGCGCGACCTCGGCGAGCAGTTCGCCGGTGGTGGGCTCGGCCACCGCCCACGTGTAGCGGACGTCGGCGGCCCAATCGGCCGCGGCGCGTGCGACGTAGTCCTGGTCGGTCTCGCCCAGCTCCGTCAGCGAGGGCCGGTCGTCGATGCGATCGTCGGCCCGCAGAGCGCGCAGATACCAACTGCCGGCGTTGATCTCGATCGGTTCCATCCGCGCACTGTAACGTTCGCGTCCGCTGCGTAGCATGAGCCGATGCCTTTCATCACGAGCAACGACGGTGTCGACATCCACTTCAAGGACTGGGGGTCGGGCCAGCCCATCGTGTTCAGTCACGGGTGGCCGCTGTCTTCGGACGACTGGGACACCCAGCTGCTGTTCTTCCTCGCGCAGGGCTACCGCGTCGTCGCCCACGACCGTCGCGGCCACGGCCGCTCGACGCAGACCGGCGACGGCCACGACATGGACCACTACGCCGACGACCTGAAGGCCGTCGTCGATCACCTCGACCTGCGCGACGCCGTGCACGTCGGTCATTCGACGGGCGGGGGAGAGGTGGTGCACTACCTGGCCCGTCACGGCGAGGACCGCGCGGCGAAGGCCGTGCTGATCAGCGCCGTCCCGCCGCTGATGGTGAAGACCGACGCCAACCCGGGCGGCCTGCCCAAGGACGTCTTCGACGGCCTGCAGGCCCAGCTCGCGGCCAACCGCTCGGAGTTCTACCGCGCGCTGCCGTCGGGCCCGTTCTACGGGTTCAACCGGGACGGGGTGGAGCCGAGTGAGGCGATCATCGCCAACTGGTGGCGGCAGGGGATGATGGGCGGCGCGAAGGCCCACTACGACGGGATCGTGGCGTTCTCGCAGACGGATTTCACCGAGGACCTGAAGAAGATCCAGCTGCCGGTGCTCGTGATGCACGGCGACGACGACCAGATCGTGCCGTACGAGAACTCCGGGCCGCGCTCAGCGGAACTGCTGGCCAACGCGACGCTGAAGACCTATGAGGGCTTCCCGCACGGCATGCCCACCACGCAGGCCGACACCATCAATGCCGACCTGCTGGAGTTCATCCGGTCCTGACGGCTACTCGGCGCCGGCGTCCTTGATCTCGGCGAGGACGGTGCCCTGCGTGACGGCGGCACCGGCCTCGACCGCGAGGCCGGTGATCGTGCCGTCCTTGTGCGCGGTGACCGGGTTCTCCATCTTCATGGCCTCGAGCACCACGACGAGGTCGCCGGCCGAGACCTGCTGACCCTCCTCGACGGCCACCTTCACCACGGTGCCCTGCATCGGCGCGGTGACGGAGTCGCCCGAGGCGGCAGCGCCACCGGCCGTGCCGCGCTTACGCGGCTTGGGCTTCTTCCTGACGACACCGCTGGCGCCGCCGACCGAGCCGCCGTTGCCCAGTGCGAGGTCGCCCGGCAGCGACACCTCGAGCCGGCGACCGCCGACCTCGACCACGACGGTCTGCCGCGGGATGGTGTCCTCTTCCTCGATCGGATCGCCGCCGGTGAAGGGCTCGACCTTGTTGTCCCACTCGGTCTCGATCCAGCGGGTGTGCACGGTGAAACCGTTCTCGTCGCCGATGAACGCGGGATCGGACACCACGGCGCGATGGAACGGGATCACGGTGGCCAGACCTTCGACGGTGAATTCGTCGAGAGCGCGCCGCGACCGCTCCAGCGCCTCCTGGCGGGTTGCGCCGGTGACGATCAGCTTCGCCAGCATCGAGTCGAACTGGCCACCGATCACCGAGCCCGTCTCCACGCCGGAGTCCAGCCGGATGCCGGGGCCCTGCGGCGCCTCGAACTTGCTGACCGGGCCGGGGGCGGGCAGGAACCCGCGGCCGGCGTCCTCGCCGTTGATGCGGAACTCGATCGAGTGGCCGCGCGGCGTCGGATCCTCGGTGATGTCGAGCGCCTCGCCGTTGGCGATCCGGAACTGCTGGCGGACCAGGTCGATGCCCGAGGTCTCCTCGGTGACCGGGTGCTCGACCTGCAGGCGGGTGTTCACCTCGAGGAACGAGATGAGGCCGTCCTGGCCGACCAGGTACTCGACGGTGCCCGCGCCGTAGTAGCCGGCCTCCTTGCAGATGCGCTTGGCCGACTCGTGGATCTCCTTGCGCTGCGCGTCGGTGAGGAAGGGGGCGGGAGCCTCCTCGACGAGCTTCTGGAAGCGGCGCTGCAGCGAGCAGTCCCTGGTGCCCGCGACGACGACGTTGCCGTGGGTGTCGGCGATGACCTGGGCCTCCACGTGGCGGGGCTTGTCCAGGTAGCGCTCGACGAAGCACTCGCCGCGGCCGAACGCCGAGACGGCCTCGCGCACCGCGGAGTCGTACAGCTCGGGGATCTCCTCGAGGGTGCGGGCCACCTTCATGCCGCGGCCGCCGCCGCCGAACGCCGCCTTGATGGCGACCGGCACGCCGTACTCCTTGGCGAACGCCACGACCTCGTCGGCGTCCTTGACCGGATCCGAGGTGCCCGGCACCAGCGGGGCCTGCGCGCGGGCGGCGATGTGGCGGGCGGTGACCTTGTCACCGAGGTCGCGGATGGACTGCGGGCTGGGACCGATCCAGATCAGGCCGGCGTCGAGCACGGCCTGGGCGAAGTCGGCGTTCTCGCTGAGGAAGCCGTAGCCGGGGTGGACGGCGTTGGCGCCGGACTTCGCGGCCGCGTCGAGCAGCTTCTCGAAGACCAGGTAGGACTCTGCCGAGGTCTGGCCGCCGAGGGCGAACGCCTCGTCGGCGAGCCGGACGTGCGGGGCGTCGGCGTCTGGTTCGGCGTAGACGGCCACGCTGGTCAGCCCGGAGTCCTTCGCCGCTCGGATCACCCGGACCGCGATCTCGCCGCGGTTGGCTACAAGCACCTTCGTGATCTTCGAGCTGGCGTGACTGGCCACTTCGCCTCCTGTTGGATCGCCTTGCGCTGGCGTCTCTAAGAACGTCTTTAAGAACTTATCCCGGGCAGTTTAAGCGCCGCACCTGAGGTCTCGGCGAGGCGGTGCCGGTTACTGGCAAGTAGGTTCAGGGGGGCGACGCGATCCCGGTCTGTAGGCGTGCAATTCCGGTCGTTCACCGCGTGTACAAGCTGCGGATACCGGGGGGCGCAGCAAATATCGGAAGTGTGCTCTCGAGATGCCGACGGCCGGGCGCCGCGGTACCTTTCCGGTGCAGAGACAACGGATTTGGCGCAGTGCGAAGGGGGAAGTCATGTGGAGGAAGCCGCTACAGATCATCGGTATCTCGTCGATGATTCTGATCGGTGCCAGTGGCGTCGCGATTCCGGTCGCCACAGCGGATGAGGCGGAGATGCCGGATCTGGTCGAGATGACCCTCGACGAGGCGCAGGCGGAGTTCGCCGAAGCCGCCGCCAACCCGGAGCTGGTCCTGGAGTCCTCGAACATCACAGGACCGAAGCAGGAGCAATTGGTTCCCATCTTCTGGAAGGTGTGTGAGCAGTCGCCCGAAGCGGGTGAACCGATTGCCGAAGAAGAATCCTACGAAGTGGGTGTGGTCAGGGCCGGCGAAGAGTGCTGAGCCGGACCTGACGCCCGCCCGCCGGTAGCTGTACCGACGGGTGATGTCGCGAATATGACGGCTTGCGAACAACCCGGATTGCCAACCGCGCGTTGCTGTAATCTCTCTCCCGGGCGGGGCGAAGGGGGAGTTCATGCGGATCGAACGGATACACGTCGTCACCATCTGCTCGGCCATTCTGGTTGCTGCAAGCGGTGTCGCGGCACCGACCGCACTGGCGCAGGAGCCGCCGGAGATGCCGGATGTCGTCGACATGACCCTCGACGAGGCTCAGGCGGAGGTGGCCTCCGCCGCCGGCAAGCCGGATCTGGTCCTGGAGACACAGAGCGTCGGCGGGCCGAAGCAGGAGCACCTGGTCGAGAATTTTTGGAAGGTCTGCTGGCAGTCGCCCGAGGCAGGTGAGCCGATGTCCGACGACGCCTGGTACGGGGTGGGCGTGGTCAGGGCCGGCGATGAGTGCTACAGCTAGCTGACGCACCGAACAGGCGTCAGGCTCTCAGCCGCTTCTTGATCCGGGCCAGCATGGCCGACATGCCGCGCAGTCTCAGCGGGCTGATGAGTGCGGCCAGGTCGAGGTCAGAGTAGAAGTCGTCAGGCACGGCGAGGATCTCCTCGGCGGGCAGGTCGTCGAGTCCGGTGGCCAGGATCGAGGCGAAGCCGCGCGTCGTCGGCGCCTCGGCCGGCGCGCTGAAGTACAGCCGGACGTGCTCACGGTCGCTCGCGTCGACATGCAGGAACAACGGGGACTGGCACTCCGGTACCGGTTCCATCGCGGCCTGCTCCAGCCCGGCCGGCAGCGGCGGCAGGTCGTCGGCGAACTCCAGCAGCAGCCGCAACTTGTCCTGCCCCTGCACCTCCGCGAAGTCGGAGACGACCTCGGCGAGGGCGGCCGGCATCCCGGCGGCCGACGTCACGGCGCCTCGCCGGGCTCTTCCCCGACGGCGACGGGCACGCGCACGGCGTTGCCCCACTCGGTCCACGAACCGTCGTAGTTCCGCACGCCCGGCAGTCCGAGCAGGTGGGTCAGTACGAACCACGTGTGGCTGGAGCGCTCACCGATGCGGCAGTACACGACCGTCTTGTCGTCCTGGTGGAGAAAGCCGTACAGGTCCTCGAGTTCGGCACGCTTGCGGAAGCGTCCGCTGTCGTCGGCGGCCTTGGCCCACGGGATCGACCGGGCGGTGGGGATGTGCCCGCCGCGCAGGGCGCCTTCCTCCGGGTAGTCGGGCATGTGGGTGCGTTCACCGGTGTACTCCGCCGGTGACCGGACATCGATCAGCGGCTGGGCGCCGAGGATGCCCAGCACGTCGTCCTTGAACGCCCGGATCGGCGCGTCGTCGCGTTCGACGACGGGATAACCGCTGGAGCGCCGGTTGGGGACGTCGAGCGTGGTGTCGCGGCCGTCGGATACCCACAGGTCGCGCCCGCCGTCGAGGAGCCGGACGTCGGGGTGGCCGAACAGGGTGAACACCCACAGCGCGTAGGCCGCCCACCAGTTGCTCTTGTCGCCGTAGATGACGACGGTGTCGTCGCGGGCGATCCCCTTGCGGTCCATCAGCTCGGCGAACTGCGCGCCGTCGATGTAGTCGCGCACGTTCGGATCGTTGAGATCGGTGTGCCAGTCGATCTTCACCGCGCCGGGGATGTGACCGGTGTCGTAGAGCAGCACATCCTCGTCGGACTCGACGATGGCAAGGCCGGGCCTGCCCAGATTGCTCGCCAGCCAGTCGGAGGTGACCAGGCGTTCGGGGTGGGCGTAGTCCTGCAGCGCGGAGCTGGGATCTGGTGGGAGCGGCACGTCAGCGAGCCTACCGATTCGCGTCGCACGTTCAGCCCAGTCGGGCATGCCGAACTAGGAGAAGTGCTGCGGGTGCCGGATTCGGGAAGCACTGTACGCTTTCACTGGCAAACTTTTGGCGTAGCGGAATGGCGCTACCGATCACCCAAAACGTCGGAGGAGCAATGGGCAATCCGCATTACGACGTCGGGATCCTCGGCCTGGGCTACGTCGGTCTGACTCTGGCCACGGTGCTGGCCGAAACCGGCAAAAGGGTGATCGGTGTCGAGCGGCGCCCAGAGGTGGTCGAAGCGACCAACTCCGGACGCCCACATTTCTCCGAAGTCGGTCTGGAAGAGGTTCTGACACGAGTGACGCAGTCAGGGCAGCTGACCGCGACGTCGAAATTCGACCCAGAGACCTGGTGCGACACCTACATCATCACTGTCGGAACACCGCTGTCCAGCGAGGGCACCGCGCGTATCGACATGATCGAGGCCGCCACGCGCGAGGTCGCCGCGAACATGCGCGACGGTGCGCTGGTGATTCTCCGATCAACGGTGAAGGTGGGGATCACCCGGGAAGTTGTCACGCCCATCCTCCAGGAATCCGGCAAGAGATTCGACATCGCCATGTGCCCGGAACGCACGTTGGAGGGCAATGCTCTTCAGGAATTGCGCGAACTGCCTCAGATCGTGGGCGCCGACACCCAGGAGGTGGCGGACCGTGCTGCCGCCGTCTTCCGCCACCTGACGAATTCGGTGGTGCAGGTTTCCAGTCCCGAAACGGCCGAGATCCTCAAGCTCGTGGACAACACCTACCGTGACGTCCAGTTCGCGTTCGCAAACGAGGTGGCACGTGTCTGCGATGCCTTCGGAGTTCGTGCACACGAGGTCATCTCGTCGGGGAAGCTCGGATACAAACGTACCGACGTTCCACTTCCCGGACTCGTCGGCGGACCCTGCCTCGGTAAGGATCCGCACATCCTGATGCAGAGTGCAAGCGGAAAAGGCATCGTGCTTGAGATGGCCGCGGCCGGGCGTCTGATCAATGAGCGGCAACCCGTCGAGACCGCCGAATTCATCGCGGCCGAGATCGCCAGGCGCGAATTGCCGTCGCCGCTCGAGATTCGCATCCTCGGGATGGCGTTCAAAGGGATCCCGGCGACCGACGATCTCCGCGGGTCGATGTCCCTTCAGGTGCTCGCTGCGATAAAGAAGCAGTGTCCAGACGCAAGCATCGGGTTGTTCGATCCTGTCATCACTCCCGAGGTGCTGCGAGCATCTTTTCCTGAGGAACGAGTGTTCAGCCGCATCGGGGATGCGATCAGCGGGGCGTCCGTCGTCGTGATCGCGAACAACCACCCGGCGCTGGGCCGCATCTCACCGCGCACACTCCGTGAATTCGTGTCCCCGAACGGCTTCGTCTTCGACTTCTGGAATCACTTCAGTCATCTGCCGATCTCAGAACTCGGCGATTCATATTTCGGTGTCGGCAATGCGGGAGTCGCGACGTGACGGCGTCACGGGTGGTGGTGACCGGCGGCGGTGGTTTCATCGGTTCCTACCTGGTGAGGCGGCTGGTGCACGATGGTTGGGATGTCGCCGTCGTCGACACCATGATCCGCGGCGACATCAGCCGCTTCCGGGACGTGGCCGACCATGTAGAGGTGTTCGACTGCGATGTCCGGGACGAGGAATCGCTGGTGAACGCGTTCCGGGGTGCGGAGGTGGTGATGCACCTCGCCGCCGTCAACGGCACAGAGAACTTCTACAAGAGGCCTGAACTCGTCCTCGACGTCGGGGTTCGCGGAGCAATCGCGGTGGTGAACGCCGGACGGGAAGCTGACGTACCGGATCTCGTGCTGGCGTCCACCGCCGAGGTGTATCAGACCCCGCCCATCGTCCCCACACCCGAGACCGTGGCGCTCACTCTTCCGGACAGCCTCAACCCCCGGTACTCGTATGGCGGCTCGAAGATCGTCAGCGAGCTGATCGCCTTCAATTACGGGCAGGAGCACTACCGCAAGGTTCAGGTGTTCCGGCCACACAACGTGTACGGCGCCGATATGGGCTGGAAGCACGTGATTCCGCAGTTTGCGGTGCGCGCGCTGGAGGCGGCCGACAGCTCGGAACACCGCCCTGTTCCATTCGAGATACAGGGCGGCGGAAACGAGACGCGAGCGTTCTGCTTCGTCGACGATGTGGTGGATGGCGTTCTCACGATGTACGAACGCGGAGGACATCGCGAGATCTACCACATCGGCAACGACGAGGAAGTGACGATCAGCGAGCTGGCGAAGCGCGTCGGCGACAGCTTGGACGTGAAACTCGACATCCGCTCCGGGCGCGGCGCGGCAGGTGGGACGCCCCGCCGTTGCCCGGATATCACCAAGATGCGTTCCATCGGCTACTCGCCGAAGATTTCCCTGACAGAGGGATTGGCGCGCACGGTGCCGTGGTACGTGGAGCACCGGGCCGACGTGGTCGACAACGAGCTGATGTGAGGTAGCCATGGACGCCGATTCAAGGATCTATGTAGCGGGCCATCGCGGGATGGTGGGTTCCGCCATCGCACGCCGGCTGGTTCGCGCCGGCCATGACAACCTGATCACCCGGACCCACGACGAGCTACCGCTCGACGACGCCCAGAAGGTGGAGGAGTTCTTCGCCGGCGAACGTCCCGAGTACGTGGTGATGGCCGCTGCGAAAGTGGGTGGCATCGTCGCGAATGCCACGTACGGCGCCGATTTCATCCGCGAGAACTTGAAGATACAGACCAACGTCATCGATGCCGCGTATCGGCACGGCGCGAAGCGACTGCTCTTCCTCGGTTCCAGCTGCATCTATCCGAAACTCGCCGAGCAGCCGATCGTCGAGGAATCGCTGCTGACCGGCCCGCTCGAGGAGACGAACCTGCCGTACGCCGTCGCCAAGATCGCGGGCAAGGTGATGTGCGACGCCTATGCCGCACAGTACGGTTTCGGCGCGTTCACGGTGATGCCGTCGAACGTCTACGGAGTCGGGGACAATTTCCACCCGGAACACTCCCACGTCGTCGCGGGGATGATGCGCAGATTCCACGAGGCGAAGGAGGCCGGTGACCCTGAAGTCGTCGTGTGGGGCAGCGGATCGCCGCTTCGCGAGCTGATCGACGCGGATGATCTGGCCGACGCGTGCGTCTTCCTCCTCGAGAACTACGACGAAGGCGGGATGATCAATGTCGGTTCCGGAGAGGAGATCTCGATACGCGACCTCGCCGAGCTGATGAAGGAGGTGGTCGGGTACGAGGGCAGGGTGACGTTCGACCCGAGCCGGCCCGACGGGACGCCTCGCAAGATCATGGACAACAAGAAGCTGACCGCACTCGGCTGGCGGCCGTCGACCACGATCGCGGCGGGGATGGCGAAGATGTACGACTGGTACCGCAGTTCCGTGGAAGCGCGAACCGTCTGACGACGGGGATCGGGTTGCATCAGGTATCTGCCCACACCCGCAGCAGGCCGGCGCGGGAATCCGCCACACCCGTTTCGGCGTAGACGCCGAAGAAGGCGACCCTGCCGGCCCATGCGGCGATTCTCGGGTCCGAGACCTTCCGGGCGGTGCCGTCGGGCAGGTGAACGGTGGCAACCGGACCGTCCAGGTCGATCTCAACGCGCTGGGCGGAGCCATCGGCCGGCAGCGGAGCACTGAAAGCGCCGTCGGCGACAGGAATGAGCCGGAGATCGCCGCCGATCGCACCTGGTGACACCGACAGGCTCCAACTGTTCTGCCCGACCATGAACTGGACCGGAATCGGTGCGCCCTCCGGCTGATCGAGGGGCAGATTAGTGATCCCCAGAATCGCCAGGCCGGATCCGTCGCCGGCGCCGGGAGTGTAGTTCCACTCCATACCTATTCGGGTAATCGGCTGCCCGAGATCGGGGCTTCTCACGACCCCCGAGTCCCGCCCCGATGACGGCGGGTCCACCGCCAGCCGTCCCGCGACCAGCGTGAGACGGGGGGCTCCGGTCGGCTTCGGCGCGATGTTCACCTGTTGTCCGGAGGAGAACCGCTCTGGTGCGTCACCGTCCGAGCGTGTCGAGAAGTCGGCGTAGAGCGCGGATCGGTCTTCGGCGCGCATGGGCGCCGACGGCGGTTCGGGCGGATTCGAACAACCTGCGACGATCGCCGCCAGCAACAGTCCAACCATTCCAACGGCGACGACCGTTTCGGGTTTGATCAGCGGCATTTCACCCGCTTCGACATTCGCCACTCATCGCGTCGCCGATGGTACTCGGCGAACTCCCGGACCGTTTGCCGGTACCCTTGGTGGTTGATATTGAGAATCGCAAGAGCGCTGCGGCGGGGAATCAGTGATCTTGTGCCTTGATGAGCGATTCGGCTGGTTTGGCTGCCTGCTGAAAACGACTCTGGGGAGGATTGAGCATTTGCGCCGTCGCATTTCCGACGTTGCCGGCAGGTTTCTGCGCGTGGTCGCCTGCGGGGCTGGTCGACCCGTCCCTCGCGTCACTGCCGAGCGGCGGCAATGTGACCCGTTCGGTAATCAGTCGTCGGTGCAGCCATTTCACCCGGCAATCGCTACATCGGGCAATCGCCGGGTGGTCCCGGCGGCCGTCCAGGTCGAGGGTTCGCTGAGATGAGGATCCTGCATGCCGTGACGCTCATCAGCCCCGACGGAGCCTACGGCGGTCCGTTGCGGGTGGCGATCAACCAGGCGACCGCGTTGAGGGATCTCGGTCATGAGGTGACGGTCGCCGCCGCCGCGCGCGGCTTCGAGACGCTGCCGACCTCACAGGAGGGTGTCCCGCTTGTGCTGCGCCGGGCTCGAACGCTGGTACCCGGAACTGGGTTCGCCGGGCTGACTGCTCCGGGTCTGGTGCAGTGGCTGGTGAGGTCGAGGAATCACATCGACGTCGTCCACGTTCACTTCGCCCGAGACCTCGTCGTCATACCCCTGGCTGCGGCAGCCAGGCGCCTCGGGATACCTTTCGTGCTCCAGCCGCACGGGATGGTGCTGCCGGGGACGAACAGGCTCGCCCCCGCCGTCGACTTCCTCGCCGGCCGCCGCCTGCTGCGGGCCGCGCGGGAGGTGTACTACCTGACGAACGAGGAGCGCGTCGCCCTCGAAGAAGTCGGCGGTGGCGGAGTCAAGCTGAGTCCGCTGCCGAACGGCGTGCCGCTGTACCCCGAGGCCTTCGAGAGTGGGGACGACCCAGAGGTGCTCTACCTCGCCCGACTGCATCCGCGCAAGCGACCGGGCGACTTCGTGAAGGCGGGCCTGGCGCTGAACGCCGAAGGCGTGCCTGCGAAGTACACGATGGTGGGCCCCGACGAGGGCGAGGCCGCAGCCGTGACAGCAGCCGCGGCGGCCGCGGACAACATCGTCTGGGAAGGTGCCATCGCCGCCGGCAGCGGGCCGGAACGAATGCGTCGCGCGGCGGTGTACGTTCTTCCGTCGGTCGGACCGGAGCCCTATCCCATGGCGGTTCTCGAAGCGATGTCGGTCGGCCTGCCGGTGGTCATCACCGACGAGTGCGGGTTGGCGCCGCTGGTTCGTGACCACCACTGCGGTCTGGTCGTGGCGCCCGGCGCGGAGAGCATCGCCGAAGCGCTGCGCACGTTGCTCGGGGATCGTGTCGCAGCTCGTGAGATGGGGCGCCGGGGCCGCGCCGCCGTCCGCGAGGAACTCGGCATGTCGGCCATCGGCACGCTGCTCGAAGGCCGGTACTCGGCAGCTGTGTCGGCCGTGGGCGGTGCCCGGTGATTCGTCGGCTCCGGGAGCACCGGAACCGGCTGATGAGCATCTCTGTAGTGCTCCTCTTGATCGTCGCGACTGCCATGGTGACTGCCGTCGTCGCGTCGCGCGAGACCAAGAGCATCGTCGCCGTCCCCGCGGCGCCATTCCGCATGTCCCTCATCGGGGATTCGTTCACATCCGGATTCAACAACGGCGTGGTGTGGCCGTCGCTGCTGGCGAACGACTCGAATCTGAGCATCTCGAATGTGGCGTATCCGGGTTCTGGATACGTCGGGAGTGCGGGCGAGAGCGCGCCCTTCGCCGCGCAACTCGACAAGGCGCTGGCTTCGAAGCCGGAGCTAGTGGTCATCTTCGGTGGCGCGAACGACGTCTACAACTCGATCGACCTCGTCAAGCAGTCCGCCATCGACCTCTTCACCGAGTTGTCGAGGCGGACGCCGACCACCGAATTGCTGGTGCTCGGCCCGATCTGGCACGAGGATCCCCCGCCGCAGCGGTTCCTGAACGTGGACTCGGCGCTGGCTGATGCCGCTGACAAGGCGAACGCGGCCTACGTTCCGCTCATTCAGGAGACCTGGCTGGTGGGTGACGGCCTCGTGCAGCGCGACGACTTCAATCTGACCGATGAAGGTCAGGCGATCCTGGCCCGTCGCCTCGGTCCGGTGTTGAAGAGTCAGATCCGGGCGTTGCGAGGCGACGTATGGCAGTGACTTCTCTGGGAGATCTGCTTCAGGGCCGCCGGGCGACGGTCGTCGTCGTCGTGCTGGTTCTCTTGGCGTTGGTCGGAACGGGAGCTGTTCTCTACCGACCGACCGAGCCGCCGACGGCCTCGCCGCCGGGCGCCGAGTCGGAGGTGGTCGCATCGACGGTTTCGGGTCCGTCTGCGTTGTTCATCGGTGACGACTACACGATGGGTCCGTCGACTTTGTCCGATCTGGGCTACGCATCGCTGACCGCCACAGACCTTGGTTGGCAGGTGAACTTCGCGAATCAGCCTGGCACCGGCTACATCAGCGGTGGAGAGGGGCAGCGACTGCCCAGGGTGCTCGGACTGCTGGACAAGAATTCGACGTCGTTTCCCGAGCGCTTCGCCAGTGGGCGCAGTCTCTACGACGCCGACATCGTGGTGCTCGACGGTGGTCGGTACGATCTTCGCTACGGACTCGAGAACCTGGGCCTGATCTTCGAATACACCGTCGTCCGCGCGATCGAGTCGTGGCCCGGCAGCAGAATTGTCGTCATCGCACCGTGGTTGATGACCGACCCAAAGATCGAGATCCCCGGCACCGATCAGTCCGTCGGTGAGTTCCTCGGCTCCCGGTTGCGATCCAACCCCGCTCTCGCCGAGGTGACGTTCATCGACCCGGGTGCGCTGGGCTGGTTCGACGGCGTCGACGTCAAGCCACTGCTCGCCGACGACGGCGTTCATCCGAACATAAGGGGTAACAGGGAGATAGCCAAGCTGTTGACCTCCGCACTGATCCGAGCCGGGCTGGCGAATACGATATGAGTGGGCCGCTCGCTTCGTACTACACCGCCCTGCGGCGCCGATGGCGCTTGGTCGCGGCGATTCCGCTGCTCTTCGTGATCGCCGCGGCAGCAGCGCTTCTGACGTCGCCGGTGGAGTACCGCTCGACGGCGGTGCTGTTCGTCTCAACGCCCCGGGACGACGCCTACACCGCCTACCAGGGCGATCTGTACTCGAAAGAGCGGATGAACACCTACATCGCGTTGAGCAAGAGTCCCGATCTCGCCGCCAAGGTCGCCGAGGATGTCGGACAGGACGTCACGGCCGCAAGCCTGATCGAGAACACCGAACTCGCCGCCGTGCCGGGGACCGTGCTGCTGTCTCTCACGACGGTCGGCACCACCCCGCAGACGGCACAGGCGATCGCACAGGCCTACGTCGATCAGATGCGGCGCAGCGTGGCCGCTCTGGAGGCGGTTCCTGGTGCGCTCACACCCCGAGCTGAGTTGATTCCGGTACAGCCGCCGACGTTCAGCGATTCACCGGGTACGTTCCCTCCGTGGCTATTGCTGGGCGCGGCAGGCGGCCTCGGTCTGGCCATCGGCGGTTTCGTCGCGGTCATAGCGGAGCTCCTCGACAGCCGCATACGACGCCCCGAGGACGCCTCCGAGGCCACCGGATCGCCCGTTCTGGCCAGTTTCCCGTCGACGGTGGCCTGGGAGCGACCCGACACCGAGGACTGGGCAGCGGAGGCCGGCCGGCAACTTCGGGCTCCTTTGGACAGGATGAAGATTCAGCGCTCGAGGGTCATCTTCATCACGTCGGCGGAATCGGGTGCCGGAAAGACGGGAGTGGCCCTCACCGTGTGTCGCGCCCTCGCCGATCGTGGCTCGTCGGTTGCGCTCGTCGATTGCGACTCGCGCAACTCCCGGATCGCCACCGCACTTCGGCTCACCGGAACGACGACTTCCGTGCGTGCGCTGGTCGCTGACACGGCCGCACGATACGGAGAGCGCCGTGGCGGGACCGGCCCGGACGGTCGCCACCCACCGCCGCGCGCGGCCCTACACGTCGAGGAACTGTCCGAGAACTGGAACGGCGTCGTGGTCGTGCCGTTCGGGCTGGAGGAGGAATTTCCTGGCGCCACGGCCGACTCCCCGTTCCTGGAACCGCTGTTCGCCGAACTGCGTGAAGCGTTCGAGTGGATCGTCGTCGACAGTCCGCCGGTTGCCGAGACGAGTGACGCCGTCCGTCTCGCACATCTCTGCGATGCTGTGCTGATCGTCGCGAAGGCCGGTCTGACGAACTTCGACCAGCTGCGCAGCGCTGCTGCGGATCTCGCGAGCGCCGGGGGGCACATCGCCGGAGTGGTCTTCCTCGGCGACGCCCCCCCGCGTCGCGGCCGAACGAGGTCTGCACGCGAACGCGTGGTTGCCGACATCGATCACACCGACCACGTGCATACCAGCTGAAGGAGCCCGAGTGGATTTTGGTCGAATGCTCGCAGCGATTCGCCGTCGATGGTGGATGCTGGCTGTCGCAGTGGGGCTCGGTGTCGGGATCGGGGTGCTCGCCATGCGGCTTGCCGCGCCCGAATACACCTCCACCGCGCGGCTGTTCGTTTCCACAACGGGGGGCACGAGTTCGTCCGAGTCGTACTCGGGCGAACAGTTCTCGCAGCAGCGGAACGCCTCGTATGCCCAGATCATCGCGAGTGAAGTGATGGCCCAGCGCGTGATCGACGAACTGAGACTACCGATGTCGGCTGCCGAGCTGTCGTCGAATATCACCGCCGCCATCGTTCCTCGCACGGTGTTGCTCGATGTCTCGGTCCGAGACCGATCACCGGAGCGGGCGGCCGCGATTGCGAATACCCTGTCCGCGCAGTTCATCGCGTTCGTCGGACCGCTCGAGACACCAGTCGGGCAGAACGAGCCCCGATCGACGATCACGGTCGTAGACCGCGCTGAGGTGCCGACGGCGCCCACGTCACCACAGCTGGCGACCAATCTGTTCTACGGCGCATCCGGCGGATTGGTTCTCGGTCTGCTCTGGATCGCCGCGTCGGCAGTGCTGTCACGCAGAATCGAATCCGCCGCTGATCTCAGCCGGCTGGTCGACGCACCGATCCTCGGACCGGTTGAGATCGGTAAGAGCGATGTCGAGACCCGACTCTTCCGCAATGGCTGGACTGCGCGGGAGGCCGAGGATTTCCGGCGGATGCGCGTCCTCGTCGACGCTCAACGACCGTCCCCACGGGTTCTGCTCATCACCTCTTCCTCCCGCGACCATGTGGCTACGGCATTCGCGGCTAATCTCGCCGCGGCGCTCTGCGAAGCCGCGCAACCGACCGTGGTGATCTTCACGAGCGAGTCACTCGGGATGAACGTGGATTCCCCCGCCTTCGACGGGCGTGAGACCGGCCTGGCCGAGATGCTGGAGGGCCGCGCGACTCTCGACGAGATCATCCGCCCGACCCCCAAGCCGAAGCTCTCGGTGATCCTGCCCGGCAAGTCGGGAAACTTGGACTCACTCCTGTCGTCGCCGGTGATGAGCACGGTCGTGGACTCCCTCAAAGAGGAGTTCGATCGCGTCGTGATCGTCGCACGCTCGGTCAACGAAGGCAGCGCCGCAGCGGTTCTCTCCGCGATCGCCGACGCCGATCTGCTCATCGTGGATCCCCGATCTGCCAGGCGGCGTCACGTGCAGCACGCCATCAGTGAGTTCAGCGCTGCGCGTGCACATCTGCTGGGGGTGGTGCTCGCGAAAACGTGACGAATGGCCGGTGACAGTCGCCCGATCCACTCCTGACAGAAATGAGAAATGCTCGTGACAAGGCGGATTTCGGTGCCCATGAGGATGGCGCAGATCATCGACCGGGTGGACCAGGACAAGTACATGGCTGTCGCATCGCGCATTCTCTCGAAGGCGGGCGTCGTGGTCAGAGGCAGGCCATTGTGGTTGAGCGCCGACATTCATTGGGACTGTGCGTACCCCGGTGCCATCACCATCGGCGACCGCTGCGTGATCAGCGGGAGGGTCACCCTACTCACTCACGATTTCAGTCTGGACCGCGTGGCGGAATTGAAGAGGGGCCGCTCGGATCAGGAATTGATCTTCCGGGGGCCCATCTCGATCGGCGACTACGCATTCATCGGTTGGCAGTCGATCATCCTGCCCGGAGTCACTATCGGCCGGGGCTCGATCGTCGGGGCCGGTTCAGTGGTGACGAAGGACGTGCCGGACGGCACGGTCGTGGCCGGCAACCCCGCGCGCGTTCTCGACAGCACCGACAATTACTGGGACCGCAGTGCAGACAGATTCGAGTGGCAAAACAGGCGTTAGCTATGCCGCGTCAGCGGCGCACCTTGTCCAAAGGCTGAGCCAGCGGTGTCACCATGACAGTGCCCGCAGGGACGTCGGACATGACGACCCCGTTCAAGCCGATCGTGGCCTTGTCGCCAATGGTGACCGCGCCGATGATCCGTGCGCCTGCGGCGATGCGCACATTGTTGCCGATCACCGGCCTTCCCCCGTCTGCGGCGGGACCGATGGTGACCGCTTGGTTGATCCAGCAATTGACGCCGATCGATGCCGCGTCGATCATGGTGCCGATGCCGTGCTGGATGAAGAGTCCGGCGCCGACGTCCTGCGTCCGGAGGCGCAGCGTTCGCTCGCCCCGGTAGACATGGCGGAGCACGAAGCGCACAAGTGCCGGGGCGGAATGGATCCGGTGGTGGATCAGCGACCTGAACTCGGGTAATGACCCGGCACAGCGGGCGAACCGGCGGTAGGGCGACAGCCGCAGGATGACGTCGAGTTTGATGCACTCGGCCCATTGCTCCACGTCGCGTTCAACGACCCAGGTCGCGCCGCCGAGGCGTACGCCGAGCCACAGCGGCCACGCCCATACCGCCGCGCAAGCGTTCAGCAAAGTGTCTCGCCGGGACGTCGCCACGTCGCCACTATAGCGCTGCCCATCGCCGCCGACCACGCGCGCACAGTGCGCCGGCCATGATCGTCGCACGCGATGGCCGACCACCGACGCGGCTGGCGTCGCGCTTCGCCGACGTCACTCGAGGCGCCGCGATCCGGTGGGGTAATGTGCGCTCTTCAATTTGCTAGGCTGGCCGTGGGGGGTCGCAGGCTTGCCGTCACGAATGTGAGGCGAGTTTCGAGCCGAGGGGAATTGACGCCGAAATGAGCAATTTAGCGGGATCAGTCAAAGAAGGCCTGTCGCGAAGAATCGGTCCCGCCGGCATCGGGCGCTTGGAGTACTTCCTGCGACCCTCGCTACGTGCGGGTTGGGGCGGCCCGCTCAACGGGCAGGAAGGCCGCCGCAGGATCTGCACGGATGTCATCGAAGCCCTAGCTGCGCGCGTCATCGTCGAGACCGGGACATTCCGGGGCAATACGACCGAATGGTTCGCGACGTTCGGCGTTCCGGTTCACTCGGTCGAGGCCGAGCCACGCCAGTACGCCTATGCGCGACTGCGATTGCGCGGCGTGTCGGACCGTGTCCACGTGACTCTGGGGGACAGCCGCTTGTTCCTCAAACAACTCGCTTCCGACCCGACGGTGCCCAAGGTGAACGCATTCTTCTACCTCGATGCGCATTGGAATGCTGATCTTCCGCTGGCGGACGAAATAGAGACCATCATGTCGACCTGGACCAGGTCGGTGATCATGATCGACGACTTCGCGGTCCCTGGTGATTCCTACGCCTATGACGACTATGGTCCGGGCGCGGTGCTCGACTCGCGGTATCTGGACTCCTTGAGTCGACCGGACCTGCCCCGCTTCTATCCGTCGCTTCCCGCTTACCGGGAGACGGGTATGAAGCGCGGTTGCGTGGTGTTGTGCAACGACTCCGAGACGGAGAACAAACTCGACGCGCTCACGTCCCTGCGGCGCGGGTGACGGGTCCGCTGGATGTGGGCCGGCGGATGATTCGGGCGAATGGTGTCCGCTAGTACTGTAATTGTCGAACGACGATCCACCGGATCGCATTCCAGGTGAGGACATGAATGTGCCGAAAACTGCACTGATCACGGGTATCACCGGGCAGGACGGCTCCTACCTGGCGGAATTCCTGTTGAACAGAGGGTACGTCGTTCACGGATTGATACGGCGCGCTTCGACGTTCAACACGTCGCGTATCGAACACATCTACCGTGATCCGCACACGCCGGACGCACGTCTCTTCCTCCACTTCGGTGACATCGCCGACGGGTCACGGTTGGTCACCTTGCTCGCGTCGATAAATCCCGATGAGGTCTACAACCTGGCCGCGCAATCCCATGTACGCGTGTCCTTCGATGAACCCGCGCACACCGGGGACACAACCGGACTGGGATCGACGCGAATCCTGGAGGCCATGCGCCTCGCGGGGGTCGAGAGTCGGTTCTACCAAGCCTCGAGTTCCGAGATGCTCGGGGCGTCACCGCCACCACAGAACGAGGACACTCCCTTCTACCCCCGCTCGCCATACGGGGCGGCGAAGGTCTATTCGTACTGGATCACGAAGAACTACCGCGAGGCGTACGGCATGTTCGCAGTGAACGGGATCTTGTTCAACCACGAATCACCCCGGCGCGGAGAGACTTTCGTGACGCGAAAGATCACCCGTGCCGTGGCTCGCATAAAGGCCGGCCTGGAGAGTGAGCTCTACATGGGCAATCTCGATGCAATCCGCGACTGGGGCTATGCGCCCGAGTACGTCGCAGGCATGTGGCAGATGTTGCAGGCGGATGAGCCGGACGACTACGTGCTCGCCACCGGGGAGGGATACACGGTGCGTGACTTTCTCGAATTCTCCTTCACGCATGCCGGGCTGGACTGGCGGGATTTCGTCCGTTTCGACGAACGCTATCTGCGGCCGTCCGAAGTCGACGCCCTGATCGGTGATGCGAGTAAGGCGAAGCGAGTGCTGGGGTGGACTCCGTCGGTGCGCACACCGCAACTCGCGGCAATCATGGTCGAATCGGACATCGCAGCACTGCACAACGAAGGTCAGCCGTGGATCGACAAGCCCGCACTGCCTGACTGGCGTTGACGCTGGCGGCCGCACGAGCAGTCGGCCCGCCGCCGACTTGGAATCAGTAGGCTCCCGCGCCGCTGAGAACCGCGCGAATCGTCTTCACCGAGATGATCAAATCGGTCATCATCGACCAGTTCTCGACATATGACAGGTCGAGGCGGACCAGATCCTCCCAGGCCAGGTCCGAGCGACCACTGACCTGCCACAGGCCGGTGATGCCCGGACGCACCAGCAGACGGCGGCGGACATGCGAGTCGTAACCCTCCGCCTCGGCGGGCAACGGGGGCCGCGGGCCGACGACGCTCATCTCGCGACGCAGCACGTTCACGAATTGAGGGAGTTCGTCGATGCTGTACCGCCGGAGGACCCGACCGACCGGTGTGACTCGCGGATCACGACGCATCTTGAAGATCACGCCGCCATCCACCTCGTTGAGACTGGCCAATTCCGTGCGCCGTTGATCAGCGTCGGCGACCATCGTCCGGATCTTCCACATCTGGAACGGCTGGCCGTCCATGCCGATCCGCACCGACTTGTAGATCACCGGGCCTCGGCTGGTGAGCTTGACGGCAATAGCGGCAGCCATGAGGACCGGTGACGCCGCGAGAAGTACGAGCAGCGAGAAGGCCACATCGAACGCTCGCTTCTCGAAGCGCTTCGCGCCGTCGTATTGCGGCTTGTCGAGGTGGATGAGGGGAAGATCGACGACGGGCCGCATCGTGAGTCGTGGTCCGCCGAGCCCCACCATGCCCGGCGAGACGACCAGGTCGATGTCCAACTTCTCGAGTTGCCAGGACAAGGCACGGATGCCTGCTGAACCGAGGCGCTCGGTCGTGGTCAATGCGACGGTGTCCGCGCCCGAATTCGCGATGCAGGCGCCGATGTCGCCGTCGTCGGCGAGAATCGGCACCGAGCCGACGAGCGGGAACTCGGCTGTTCCGCCAACCTGCCGTCCGGGTTGACAGATCGCCACCACCGAATAGCCGTAGTCGGGGCACCGTGCCAGCGACGCGACGAGGTCGCGCACCGGTTCCGGCTCTCCGATCACGAGGACCGACTTGAGGTAGCTACCCTCACGTCGTTTCGCCGCGACCATCCGTCGGGCGATGCGTCGTCCGCACAGCAACCCGAGGAGTCCCAGAGGGAGCGCGATGGCGAGATAGCCTCGGGCGAGATCGACTCGAATCAGCATCGAAATGATGGCGATCGCGCCGAATGCCGCGAACGTCGCTGCCGCCACCTGGCGGTATTCCTCGGGGCCGGCGCCAAGGATTGCTGGTTCACGAGCGCGGAAGATACCCAGGAAGACGACCCAAATGGCGACGACGACCGCAGAGACAATCGAGTAGCCGGCGTCGAAGATCGCCGCACCGGATCCCGGAACAGCACCGAACCGCAGCCACTGAGCGAGTGCGACGGCGACGATGACGATGGCGACATCGGTGATGAGCAGCGCCTTTGCGTAGCGCCGTTCCCACACCCGCTTGGGCGGCATCATCACGGAGACAGGTCGCTGATGCTCACGCTGCAGCGAAATAGCTGTGGACATCTATTCACCCCCCCGGGCATTAGGTGTGCTAACTTGCGAAGTTGGCTGGACTTGGATTGATGTGTGCAGAGCCGAGCTTGTGATAGGAGGAAACTACCGTGTCAGTCACAAGATCGCCAGCCATATAGGCACTTACGTAAGGGTTAAATAAAATTAGCTGGGCAACATACGCGCACTTTTATTCCGCGACAGTACGATCGTCGCTCGGTGAACACGGGGCGCCGCTTCGCTGCGGTGTCACTTGATCGCGGCATGGTCGACGCGCCGCCGCTGGGACTTAGCCAGCTTCGAGGAAGCGCAACGGATCAGCGGTGATCAGTTGGGCGGCCCGGTCGAGAATGCTGCGGTCGAAGACATTGTCGTGATAGGAGAACGAAACGTTACGGTGAGCACTGACGCTGGCGGTGAAGATGGAGACGTCGTGCGGGCTGTCCGGCTGGACATTGCCCGCGAACGCCCTGGTGCCATCCGTTCGCCACGGTGCCCCGTCGAGGTCGGACATGCGTCCGAGGTCTGAATACATCAGTCGGGCGGGAAGATCAGTGATCATTTCGTCGGCCGGTGCCGACTCGGGTGATCCGGACGAGGCCAGTAGGCGGGCGCTGAGCGCGCCCAGCGCAGCGAGTGGTACCGCCGACTCGGTCATCGTGCGCACATGCCCAGCGAGTTCAGCAACGCTTCCGTCCACCGGCAGGGGCACCTCGAGGCCGACGCCGAAATTGCTGTAGACCGTCCGGCCGCTGGGGAGGTAGCGGCGGCAGTTGAAGGCGACCATCGATCGATCGCGCAGCGGCAGACCCGCCTCGAGCAGAGCGCGCTGTGCGATGAACAACCAGGCCGAACCGGCGCCTATCGGCGTCGTCTGCGCCCGCCGCCAGCCGTCCACCGCCGCGACGGCGGCCACGTCGGGACACGCAAGGCTGACGGCGATCGAGGGGGTCCAGGCCCGCTCCGCACCGCCTGGGTCCTCGGCGCCACCCGGTTCGGTCTGGATCGACTTCGCGTATCGGACCGTCCTGCGTAGTTGACTCGGGTGACGGACGAACGTGTGCAACAGTGCGCGCGGCAACGCGAGGCTGGTGTCCCGACGGGTGACGAACGGAGTGGTCCGCCCGTCTACGAGCGCGAGTATCGCCGCGAACAGGTAATGCATCAACGCCACATCGCCCAGCCCGTGGTCCGACTCGACGGCGATGTGACGATCAGTGACGGTCACCTCGAGAGGCCGCCGGGGTCCCGGACGGTGCCGCACATGGTGGAGGACGGCGGCGATGCCGGACTCGGCGACGGTCGCCGGGACTTCGTGCACCGGTACAGGGGCGCACGGTTGATAGCGCCAAAACCGCTCCGAATGAATCGGAGTCAGCGCCACTCTGGTATGCGGGCCGGCGGTCGCGAGTGCGGCGAGTGCCTCACGCATCTCGTTCGGCGTCGGAGCGTCGATGTCGCCCAACAGTACGATGTAACGATTCGACGCGATCATGCGATCGATGCCCCGAGCCCAGACTCGCCCCGACCGCGAACCCTTCACCATGTGTGCGCCGATCCGAGCCACTCGGGCCAAGGTGCACGCATGACAGAAGTGTACGCCGGGGGAGCCGCCCCCATCATCTCGAGCGAACCCGTCTGCGTTGCGCCACAACGGATGCGCATCCGGCCGTCGGAACAATGCCCTTGAACTGCAGCTCAAGTCACGTCGACGACCGGCGAGCTGTCGTGCTCCCTGGCTCGCCGGCGGAGTAATCGGGGAATCCAGAGGAAGTCGGGAAGAAGCAACGCCACGACCGACGCGACCACGGCCGCTGCCACCACGCCCACGGCGCCGTGGCCACCGGCCCACCACAGGCCGAGGGCCACTGTCGTGACGCCCATCGCGAACAGGCAGCCCGACTGCCACCGTGCCTCCCGCGGCATCGTCATCATGACTCCGGCCGGCAGGTGTACGCACTGAACCACCAGCAGCGCCGCGAAGGCGATGGCGAGGCTGCGTTGCGGCACAACGGAACTACCCGAGATCAACGCCGCAGCCCACGGTCCGAGCAGGATGAGTCCCAGCGCCGCCGCCAGCGAAGCGATCATGAACGCTGCGGTGGACTTGAGCCAGAGCTCGAGGGAAGCCTTCTCGTCGTGGCGGCGCTTCACGAAAACCGGCCACAGCGCCATTCCAGCGGTCGAGAAGACCATCCATCCGATCCCGTAGATCTGCGCCATCAAGGCATACCGGGAGAGTTCGGCGGCATCCGACGCATGCGCGAGCATGAGCCGATGACTGTGCAGGCCGAGCGGCAGACCCACGCTCGCCACGAACAACCAGAGTGATCCGGTCATCAGGCCCCCGCCGACGTACTTCGCCTCTGGGGGCGCAAAGAGCCGCAGGCCGACACCCATGCGCCGCACGGCCAGTACCGTCGCGAGTGCGTTGCCGATCAGCGCTCCGCCGGCGCTGGACACGGCCAACCAGATCGGTGCGATGTCGGCCGCGTTCAGCGCCAATGTGATCAGCAGGGCGAACGCGGCGTTGGCCATCGTCACGGCGACCGCAAGCGGGTTCAGGTCGAGTCCGATGAGGATGCGGACCCCGATGCCGGCAGGGATGCCGAGTGCGACGAGGCACGCGGCGACCGTGATGGCGAAGCGGTCGGCAGGTCCTGAACTGGTGCCGACGAGCACGGCCCAGGAGTCGGTGGCCATCACGACCAGGCTCACGAGGACGAGCGCACCCGCCACCATCGACAGGACCCGGAATCCCTTCTGCACCGTGGCCACAGCGCGGGCACGATTCTCGCCGCCCGCCTTCGAGCACGCGGTGGTGATCACTGCGCCGATTCCCAGGTCCGCGAAGGGCAACAGCAGACTCAGCGTGGTCACAAGGGACACCAGCCCGAAGACCGCCTCGCCGGTCGCCCGGACGATGACGGCGGTGTTCGCCAGGCCGATGAGTGCCACGAGGGGTGTGCCGACCACGCGGAAGGCGGTGCCGAACACGATCGACTTGCGCTCAGCCGAAGTCAGCGCGGCAGTGTGACTGCCTTCGGTCATGACGAGAATCTGGAGAGGCGCGCCGCCGCAACGGATCCGGCACGCCTGGTGGCGTGGGCCGCCCTTGCCTTGAACTCGCGACCCCGCAGGTAGGCGATAGACCTGCGCCTTCCGCCGAGCGGGTAGTACCCGAGCTGATCCCACAGCTTGCGCAGGTCCCGGAAATTGTCGCGGACCGGCCGTACCGACCCCACTCCGCTGGTGTCGAAATCGCAGACCACCCGCGGCACGGTGATCGGCTCCTTCTGCAGCGCGGCCTCGAAGATGAACAACTGATCGGCACCCAGGCCGAAGTTCACGTCGTACCCGCCGATCGCCGACACCACCGCTGATCCGAAGAACGCGGCCTGGTGTGGTACTGGCTGTCTGCCGAGGGCGAAGTCGGTGAGATGGAAGGGAACCGTGCCCCACACACCCATATTCGTTCCGTCCGGTCCGAGGCGGTTGGCCCAACCGAAACCCCATACTTCGCGCGCCGGCGCTCCGGTGTCGCTGATGGCGTCGACGACTGCGGCGAGCGCATCGGGATCGGCGAAACAGTCACCCGAATTCATGAACCACATGAGTTCGCCTCGCGCGTGTGCGATCCCCTGATTCATGGCGTCGTAGCGACCGCCGTCGGGAGCCGACTGCCAATGGGCGAATCCCGGGTCTTGTCCGGCTAGATAGCGTTCCACCTCTTCGCCCGAGCCTCCGTCGATCACGATGTGGTGAATGCGCCCTGGGTATCGTTGAGCTCGAACGCTGTCGACGGTCCGCATGAGACCGTCGAGGTCTCGGTAGGTGATGGTGATCACCGAGACGTCGGGAGTTGTTGTCACCGTTCGATCCTCCGCTTCGACGTGTCAATGAAGTGCCGCAGTCTGCGCAGCGGTATCCGGCCGAGAGCTGCGGTCGCGTAGGCGAAGGCCCAGGGTCCGGGACGGCCGAATCGGGTACCGGCGGCGATGGAGCGCCATACGCCCTGCAGGGATCCTGCGCTCACAGCCGCACCGACCGATATCGTCAGGAAGTAGTCGCCCCGCACCCTGGCGTCTTCGCTCGCCAGCTCACGCACTCCCCAGTCGATCAGCGCGTCAGTACGGTCGGTGGCAGGGCGCGACACCGACCCTGGCGTGATACCGCACTGCACATACGATTCCGGTAACTGAAGGATCGGCAGGGCAGGGTAGGCCCGCCGCACCTCGTGCAACCACAACGGCTCGTCGTGGATGGACCCCGCCGTCACCGAGATGGGGACCCTCTCCGCGACCGCCCGCGGGAACAGCAGCGTCGAGGTCTGCACGGCGGATCCGCCGGTGCGCATCGAGCGGAACTCGAACATGTAGGGATAGATGGCTGCTGTCGGACCGATCAAGTTCCGGGGAAAGGTCATGGGCCGTCCGGCCGGCCACGAGGTGAACCGGCACGACATGATCCATTCATCGCCGTCCGGCGCCGCGGCCAGTTGCCGCTCCAGCTTGTCCGGCGACCAGGTGTCGTCGTCGTCGAGGAGGGCGATCAATTCCCCGGACGCCGACGAAGCGCCGAGGTGTCGGGCGCGACCGGGGCCCTCGCCACCCGTCGTGCGCAGCACGACGATCGAATCGTCGTCCGGCAGGTCGGGTTCGCATTCACCGTCGAGAACCACGATGACTTCGACGGGCCGCATCGTCTGCCGCAATGCGGATTCGACAGCCGTACGCAGCGTGTCACGGCCGACGGTGGCGATGACGACGCTGACGGTCCGTGGTGAGGTCACAGCGGGCCCGGCCTTCGCGAGCGGACGCCGCCACCTGAGAAGTGCTCGGCGGTGAAGACGACCGCCAGCAGGGCGTACGCCGGCATCATGTTGTACACGACGGGGGAGAACAGCAGGTCCCATACCGCCTGGACGCTCAGCAGGACGGCCAGCGCTGCCCATCGGCCGTAGCGCGGCGCATTCCACAGCACCGCAAGGGCCGCCACCAGCAAGCCGAGCGGTAGCAACGCTGCGAAGATGCCCCCTTCGGCCCAGGTGCTGAACAACACCGAGTGCAGCGACACGTTGCCCAAGGTGTCGTACCACGAGTACTCGATCGGTGACGTCGGATTGAATCCGAGCGAGATAGCGAGGTCTTTGGCCTTGTCGAAGACGTCTGGGCTGATGTTGTTCGCGCTGCCCCAGCCGAACCAGGGCCGTTCGAGGATCGCGGTGATCGACAGCGGGGACTCGGTCCGCCCCGCCAGGATGGTGGGGACACCGCTGTCGACCTGCTGCTGGGTCTTGCGCTGCAGGGCCTCCCCCGCGATACCGCTCAGCGCGATTCTCGGCAGCAGGACGTACAGGATCGAACCGAAGAACACCACCACGCCGAGCTGGAGCCACCGCGGCACATTGTTCCTGGCGAGCAGGCCGACGATGAGGATCGCCGCGGAGAAGACACAGACGATCGCGTGTGAGCGGAAGTTCTCGACCAGGCTGAAGCTCCCGAGCAGGAGAAGAGCGATTATCTGCAATTCGATGCGCGCCCGAATTGTGATCATGGCGTACAGGGCCAGGATCCCTATCCATTGCGCCCACACGTATTTCCACTGGTCGGCGAACGTGTAGAACACCGCGTACGGGTTTCCGGGTGTCAGGTAGTACATCAACGCGCCGAGGGCGATCCCGCAGAGGATGGAGAAAGCCCGCTCCACTCGCCTCTCGGCGACGACGAGAAAGCCGACGTAGTACAGAGCAAATGCGCCCCATTGAATGACGCGCTGTTCGAACGGGCTCGTGTCGTTGATCTGAGACGAGATGTACAACGCGACGAAACCGACCACGGCGAGCGCGAAGGGCAGCCACTGAGCCCACGTGGCGCGCATCAGCAGGAGGGCGGGTGCGAGCAGCAGGCAGACCGGGGTCAACAAGGTCAACGCGACGCCCAACCCCTGCACGGCCGACAGCGCTCCAAATGCGATGAGCAGCGAGTTCAGCGCCAGTCGGCGCATAAGGTCGCGCCGCCCCTCGAAGGTGCGATGCGTCTGTTCGCCCGGCTGTGACACGGCTGGCGTGCCTGGGTCGGTGCGGACCGGTGCCTGGCTCACCAGATCATCCATTCGGCGGTCGCCGACCGAGAAGCGGTCATGCTGCCTCTCGTCATCGCGACCTCCCATCTCTTCCTGCCGCCCGTCCAACGCTTCGAAGCGGTCGCGATCCGCGTCGTTTCCGGATCGGCCGTCGACGCAGCGCAGCTAACGCGATGAATCCACCCCGGGTCTCAGCATAAAGGCGTTGGGCGCCGGCGATGCGGCGCAACGATGACGTGACTGTTGCGAACAACCGGCGCGCAATAGTCGTCGAAGTCAGATGCGGGTCGTGGTCCTAACCCGACCCCGGAGAGGCCAGCTCCCGGACGAACCGCCGGATGGCGCTACCGGCCTGTTCCGTGGAGAACTCGGCGGCGGCCATCCGCTGGGCGCCGGCTATGACGTCCTCGGCGCGCGCGCCGTCGCTGTGCAGGACGTCGATCGCATCGAGCAGCGCAGTCACGTTCCCGCTGGGAACGGTCATCGCGGCTCCATGTGACTCCAGCAGAGAGTGGGTGATCCCCGCCGCGTCCACCGCGGCAAGGATCGGTCGCCGGGCCGTGACGTAGGACGTCAGCTTGCTCGGCAGTGACATCTGCTGCACGCCCGGGCGCTCGTGCAGGAGGAGGATGTCCGCGGCGGCGAGAACGGTCGGGTACTGGTCGTCCGGCACGAGCCCGAGAAAGCGTACGTTCCGTAGATCAGCGGACTGCCTCTCCAGTTCGCTGCGCTGATTGCCGTCACCGACGAAGACGAACGACACATCGGTGCCGGCGCTCTGCGCCGCCCGGGCTGCGGCCAAGACGTGTTCCAGGCCCTGTTTCATGCCGATGTTGCCGGTGTGGACGATGGTGCGCCGCCCCTCTTCCCAACCGAGCGCCCGGCGCGCCTCGGCCGGAGTCAGTCCCGCGCTCTCGAACTGCGAAGCGATGGGGACCTCGCTGATACGTTCGGCCGCGACTCCGTTCGAGGTGATGTCGGGTACGAATCTGCGGGTGATGACCCCGACCTTGTCGGCCCGTGCGAGCAGTCCGTACTCGGTCTTGCCGATGGCGCCGGCCAACTTGCCGCCCGCGGTGCCGGATTGCACGGCGGCGTTGCCGCTGAGGTCATGGACGATCACGCCGACGGGTCTACCTCGCCGCCCCACCTGCGCCGCGAGCATCGCACCGACCGGCGGCGTGATGGCGACGATGACCGAAGCCTTGGAGGCGCGCACGTAGGGAGCGCTGAGTGCCGCGAAGCTGGCTTCGAGACGCAGCCGGCCGATGACGCCCGGCCGCGGCGGGACGGCGTGCCGAACCCGCGTTACGCGCAATCGGTCGTCGCCTTCATGCCAGCGCAGCCCACGACGGTAGTGCGAGTCGGTAACCGCCCACTCCGGGTAATGCGGAACCCCGGTGACCAGGTGGACGTTGGCGCCCGAGCGCACGAGCGTGTCGACGAACATGTTGTTCAGTGCTGCGCTGCCGGTCCGGTCCGGTCTGAACAGGATCGCCACGACACAGACGTCGAGTCCGGCCACGGAGAAATCCGAGTCGGTGGTCACGGTGCGGACGGCGCGACGAGCGGTGCGGCACCGCGGGCGGGATGGCAGCTCAGTTCTGCTCCTTGTCAGACGGCGGCGCTTGCAGGATCGCGTGGGACTCCACGTCGGACATGACGACCGCGTTCGGACCGATGATTGCTCCGTTGCCGATACTGATCCGCCCTACCACCTTAGCGCCAGAACCGAAATAGACGTCGTCACCCACCACGGGCGTGCCCTTGGCGGTGAAGCCGACGCTGACCTCGGCGCCGATACAGCAGTTGGCGCCAATGGATTCGGCCCCGATGATCGATCCGGCGCCGTCCTCGATCACCAGACCCGGCCCGATGTCGTCGGTCCAGAGGTGAAGTGTCCGGAGGCCTGGATACAGCATGCGCAACGTCAGTCGAACCGGTAGCCAGGTGGACTGCAGCCGATGGTGCACCACTGACCTGAATTCGGGATACCTATGGGCCAGCAGCGCGAATTGGCCATAGCCAGACAATCCGGCGAAATCATCGTCGCCGTGATGATCGACCCAGCGCTGCACGTCTTTTCTCACCGTCGGCGCGACGTCGGGCGCACGTACGCCGATCCAGAGCGGCCAGGCCCACACCGCATTCAAGGCTGATCCGACCCGTGCACGAGGCGGACGACTCATGAGGCGCGGGTACCCGATGCCTGCAGCGCCAATCCCTGTCTTCATCGCGTCATCGATCGCTGAAGCAATTCGACGGCGCGGCCTTACCCGCGAACCGGTCCTGCATCCAGAGGTAAGCCTCTGCCCCGGGATCGGGGTCGACATGGCCGCGTCCCGCCATCTCCTTGTGCTCGACCGTTCCGCCGCGGCTGCAGGCGCGGCTGACCGCCGCGGAGACCCACTCGGGCAGGATCAGCGTGTCTTGGCTGCCGTTGGCCACGTACAGCGGCGCAGCCAGCGGGCGTTGCGGTAGGGCGTTGGTGTCCAAGATCTCCGTGAGGCGGTCCGCTGCGGCGGCACTCGCAGGACGCACCTGTTCGGGTCGCAGCTGGGCGAAGTACTGCTCCTTGTCCTCGTCGCAGGAGATGAGTTTTCCCAGATGCTCGGCGGCCGGACCGCGGAGATAGTCGGAGACGACGAAGTCGGGCTGCGCCACCTCGAGCCCGGCGATGACAGAGGGCATCAATCCGACCTGGTCCGGCGTGAGGGTGCCGTTGCGCGCCCCGTCGGCGAGCCCGCTGAGATCCGCTGCGGGCGCGAAGGCGATCGTACCGACGAGATCGAGTCCGTCGCCGTAGTCACCGGCGTACTCGTTGGCCGCCCATGACGCTTGGCCGCCCTGTGACCCGCCGAGGGCCAGCCACTTGTCCGACACGATGCCGGGGTACAGGTTTCGCAGCGCCCGAACAGCGTCGATGATGTCGAACGCGGCGGACCTCGGTTCCAGATAGGCGTGCCGGCCGGGGTGTCCCAGCCCCTGGTAATCGGTGAACGCGACGGCGTGGCCAGAGGTGACCAGGCTGATGACCGACGAGGCGTACCCCATCAGGTCGGGAGATTCGGATGGACCGCAGTCATTCGTGAGACCGGTCGTGCCGTGTGCGAAGGAGATCACCGGCCAGCCTCCCGCCGGGGGCTTCCCCGACGGCAGGAAGAACGTCCCGGAGACCTCGGTCGCTGCTCCGTCGAAGCCGGACACCGATCGGTACACCGCCCGGCGTGCGGCGCCGATCTGCGATCTCAGGCCCTCGTCCAGTCCCGCTAACGGCGCCGATTCGACGATCGTGCCGCGGGCCTCCCGCACAGCCGGAGCAATCTCGGGTAACGCCCGGTTCTCCCACGCGGACGTCGCCGGCGATGTCGGAGAAGCGCACGAAACGAGGAATGCTCCCGCGAGCACGACACAGACGAGCAAACCAAGCCCGGTCCTTGCGCCGAACCGCATCTGATGCGAGGGAGTCATGGTTTCACCCTAAGGCTTTCACGGAAGGGGAGTCTTCGCGTCGGGGCCGGCCGACCGGTCGCAGTCGCCCTGGGCGTACGCCTTCGCGAATCCGGCGTATTGATAGGCGTAAGTCATGGCCCACCTCGGCGGCGAGTAGTCGTACACCCGCGGCACTGCGCGGAAGGTCACCTGGGTGCCGTCGGGTGAACCGCACTGTGCGAACACCAGGCGCGCGCGGGGAATGTGAAATCTCCAGGTGACGACGGTTACGTGGTGCCATCGGCGCTGAACGGCGAGATCATGGGTGAAGATGGCCTCCCCACGCGTGGTCGGGGGATCCGGCCGTACACAGATCACCTCGATACGCAATCGATCGTCGCGGCACGCCGTGGACATCGTTGCGTCGTCTTTCGGATATGGATTCGAGAGCACGACGGTGTCCGCCAGACCGCCCTCCGCGAGCGACAGCGCGTACTTCTCGCGACCATCGTGCTCGCCGCCGAGGACGACGATCGCGTCGACCTGCCGGAGCGGATCCTCTGCGGCGCGGTTGAAGACTGCGAAGCCCGTCACCGAGTAGAGCCCCACGAGTGCGGCCACGACCAGGACGGCAGTGAGATTGCCGAGAATTCGTCTTGGCAGAGCGCAGCGAGCACGCCGCCGTCGAGGCATCGGGCGCACCGGTCAACCGGTGGAGCACGGCCGTCGCGACACGGTGCGATCGAAACATGGGGCGCGTCCGACGTCCACTTCGCCGACGGGTGATGTACGGCGGCCGCATCGCTACGCTGGGGGGTGGCCACCTCCGGCTGCCGCATCGGTCGTTCGCTGACAGAATACCTGTCCCCGGCACCCTCCCGATTTTCCCGAACCGGTCTGCTTCGCCGATCGCCGCGTCTGAGCTGTACTCATGTAGATCCTGTTGACGGAACCGACCGCGACGTCTCCCCATCGTCGGCGGATGCGTTACTCCCACCCACCGGAATGTCCGATGAGATGTTTGCTCCGCTACCGATGCTTGCAAATTCAGCAACGTTCGGACAGGTCCGTCCGCCGTGCGCGGCCACGGGTTTGCTGTGCCTGTGAGGAGTCGCTTCTACACCGGTAGTCATGATCGGCAACGCATCTAGATCGATCTTTGTCCGAATGGGCCCCGACTGTGAGGCCACCGAGGGCGCCGTGTCAGGCCCGTTCGGCAAGTCTCAAGATCGATGCGCGACCAGCCGCTGACAGCGTATTTGCAGATTTCAGACGGCGACGATTCAGTTTGCTAGGGGCCAATTCCGCGCCTAAGCTCGTCGTTATGTCCTTCACCGATCACGAGCGGGTGCTTGCGCCGTTCCTCAAACCTGGGACAGTGCTGCACGACCATGACGGAATGCCGGCGGTCCCGCTGCTCAATCTGACGCCCGGGATGTACGCCAATGCATACTATTTCAGCCACCCGAAGTGGGTGGATGTCTGGTTGCGTGCGATGCACCGCTATCCGGAGCTGCGCGAGCGGTGGGAGGCTGCTGCAGGGACTTGGGACGACCGCATCGTCGTCGACGTGGGCTGCGGACCGGGGAACCTGTTTGCGAATCTCGGCGGTGAGCCGAAGGTGCTGATCGGAGTGGACATCGCGCCCTACAGTCTCAAGATCGCCGAAGGCATGGGGTACACGCCCCTGATGGCCGACGGACATGACATGCCACTTCGATCCGGATTCGCCGATCTGGTCGTGATGAACGCGACGGTGCACCACATGGACGACATGGAGCAGGCGATGCGAGAGTCGGCTCGCCTCGTCGGTCCCGACGGATACCTGATCATCGATCACGATCCTCAGAAGTCGGCCTGGGACTTTCGCGGGGTCGGCAAATGGCTGTGGGAATTGCGCAAGCCCGTCTATCGGGCGCTCAAGCGCGGCGGCCACCAGGCGGCCGAAGACGAAGGCAAGTGGGCGCACCGCACGGAATTGCACCACCGACCGGGTGACGGTTTGACGAAGGAGATGGTGCGGGACGTCCTCGACCCGCTCGAGTTCAAGATCGAATTCTATCCGCACAACCACCACGCGGGGGCCGAGGTCCTCAGCGGCGCGATGGGTGAACAGAAGAAGGCGATCCGGATCGGACAGCGGCTCTCCGGAATCCGGTCCACATCAGAGGACGCCGCGCTGTCCCTGCTGATCGTCGCGCGCAAGTTGGGTTCGCACACCGACCCCATCGGCTAGGCGCGGACGACCGCCGACGCGGCACGCGCCGACGGCCAGAACAGGCCGCCGGGATCCGCCGGCGTGTGACTCGTATGACGCTGCTGACCGGTCCATGACGTTCCTCGATCCCGGTCTTGGCGCGACGTAAGCTGGTCATACGGTCACATTGGAAGGTTTGTCGATCATCGCCAGCGCCGACAGTTCGTTCCGCTCGTTCAGGAGTGCTACGGCATCGGTTGTCGCGACGCTGCTCCTGCTGTGGGTGTCGGCATCGGTCGCATGTGGCACGCAACCCAAGGCCCACACGGATCTGCTCCTGTCGTTCCAGGGTTCCGTCGCCGGCGCAAAGTACATCCCCGGACCCGGTGAGCACGGGGCGGGCGCCCTGTCCGTTACCGGCGCGCAACTCGAGGTGCCGGGCCAATTGACGGTCGGCGGTCCCTCGAGCGGATTGGCATGGCCGGTGACCAACCTGGGTAGTGCGGGGATAGGGCAGCGTATGCTCGCCGAGATCGTGGTGTCACCGGGCATCCTCGAACAGGGCGGAACCCTGATAGACGTCGCCGGCGCCGTGCGGCTGGACGTCGTGGACGCCGGTCGGGTGCGGGTCGTCGCAGGGACGACGTCACGGGAATTCGCCCTGCCCGGGCGGACCGGGCCGGAGCGGCGCCCCGTTCATCTCGGCCTCGTCACCCAACTCGACGACTCGGGATACGGTGTGGTGACCGTCCTTTCGGAGGCCGGCCGGATCGGTGAGCCGATGGATGTCACAGGTGCGACGGAGTCGCAGTCGGCGATTTCCTTCGCCCGAGGCGCGACGGGCAGCGTCTACGGCGCTGCGGTGACAACCGGCGGCGGTGGTCAGCGATTCGTTCTGGGCCAGTTGCCCTGCGCACCCATGACAACGAGTGTCGTCTACCGCGTCTCGGTGACACCAGGGGAATGCGAGGCGTCGATTCTCGCGAAGGCGTCGGCGCTCCGCCCGTCACCGCAGCAGAGCCGTTGGCAGGAAAGGGAACTGACGGCCTTCATTCATTTCGGGGTCAACACCTACACCGGCCTGGAGTGGGGCACCGGCGACGAGGACCCGGCAATCTTCCAGCCGACAGGCCTCGATACCGATCAATGGGCCCGGGTCCTACGGGACAGCGGCTTCCGCACAGCCATCCTCACCGTCAAACACCACGACGGCTTCGTCCTCTACCCGTCGCGCTACACGACACACGGGGTGCAGTCGAGCTCGTGGGCCGGTGGTGGTGGAGACGTGCTCCGGTCCTTCGTCGACTCGGCGCGTCGGTACGGCCTTCGCGTGGGTGTCTATTTGTCGCCGGCGGACGAGAACCAATTCCTCGTCGGCGACTACGCCAATGGTTCGGTGGCCAGTCAGCGAACCATTCCGACGCTCACCGGCGATGATGACAGGGATCCGCGCGGCACGCCGACCTACACCCTCGCCGCGACGGATTACGGAACCTATTTCCTCGATCAGTTGTACGAGGTGCTCACCGAGTACGGCCCGATCGACGAGGTGTGGCTCGACGGAGCGCAGGGCCGCATCCCGGCGGACTCCATCGAGAACTACGACTACGCATCGTATTTCGCACTGATCCGCGCGCTCGCCCCGCAGGCGGCAATCGCCATCAGCGGTCCCGACGTCCGATGGGTCGGCAACGAGAGCGGGGTGGCACGGCTCGACGAGTGGTCCCCGCTGGCGGTGAAGTACGTCGGTCCCGACGTCCCTGAGCCTCAGCCCTCTCTGCAGGCCGCCTCCCTGGGGTCGGACGACGACCTGGTCCGGGCGGTGGAGGCTGGTGCCTCGCACCTGGTGTGGCTGCCGGCCGAGACCGACGTGTCGTTGCGGCCGGGGTGGTTCTGGCACGACGAGGAGGCCGCCAAGTCGGTATCGGACCTGCTGAAGATCTATTACGAATCTGTCGGTCGCAACTCGACCTTGCTGCTGAACATCCCGCCCAACCCCGAGGGACGGTTCGCCGATGCCGACGTCGCCCGACTCCAGGAGTGGCGGGCAGCCCTACGGCAGGACATGCCGGCGGATCTCGCCGTCGGCGCCTCTGCAGTCGTTGCGGGCAAGCCGGCGCCGGAGGCCGTCGACGGCGATCTCCGAAGCGCGGTGGCGGTCGAGGGCGATGGAAGCGGTTCCATCGAAGTCGATCTGGGTGAGCCGGCACAGGTCGATCGCGTGTCGCTGTCAGAGGCCACCGCGGCAGGCGGACAACAGGTCGGTTCCTTCGCTGTCGACGTCTGGTCGGACGGAGGATGGCGTCAGATCGGCAGCGGTGGCACCATCGGTCACAAACGCATCATCGCCATGGATGAGCCGGTGCGCGCGTCCAGGTACCGCGTCCGCATCACCGCTGCGCGTGCAGAGGTGTCCTTTGCGGGTGTGTCACTGTACGGACACAGCGCCGAGTCGGTGCCAGCACAGACGGACTACTACGTCGATTGCTCTGCGCAGACGCCAGGAACGGGCACGATGACCTCGCCGATGCGCAGCATCGAGGCGTTGCGTTCGGTCGATCTGCCGGTGGGCGCTACGGTGCACGTTCGCAGTGGAACCCGGTGTTCCGGCTCGCTCGAATTGTGGGGTTACGGCACCCAAGACCGTCCGGCGCGGCTCGTGGCATGGGGTGACGGTCCAGAACCGGTACTCGTGGGTGCGGGGAACACGGCGGCGCTGCGGGCGCTGGACTATCAGGGTTGGATCGTCGAGGGCGTCTCAGTGGTCGACGGCGCAGGGTCGGCTCCCCGCTGACGTGATCACAGGTCGAGCAGAGCCATCTCCGGCGATTCGATCAGATCCCTCGTATCGCAGAGGAACTTGGCGAGCTGGGCTCCATCGGCGATGCGGTGGTCGAAAGCGCACGTCAACATCATCGTCGGCCGGATGGCGAGTTGGTCGTCGACCACCACGGCGCGTGGCCGCAGCGATCCCATTCCCAAGATGGCGCATTCCGGGTGGTTGATCACCGGAACCCCCTCGTCGAGCCCGAGTGCGCCGAAGTTCGACACCGTGAACGTCGAGCCCTGCAACTCAGTCGGTTTGATGACGCCTTCACGCGCAGTCCTGATCAGTTCGGACACCGTTGCGGCCAACTGGAGGGTGGTGCACGCGTGCGCGTCGGGGACCACGGGCACCAGCAGTCCGCGGGGCGTGGCGACACCGATGCCGAGATGGATGGCGCGGTGAGTGTGGATCTGCGGGCCGTTGACCGTGTCCGACCACGTCGAATTGAAGATCATGTTCCGCGTCAGCGCGACGACGATGAGACGCAGGGACAGGACGAAAGGGGTGACCGTGTCTCCCGCCGCTGCGTTGAGTCTGTCCCGGAGGTTCAAGAGCTTGCTGCAGTCGACGTGGACGCTGGCATGTGCATCGGGTATCTCGGTACGGGATCGCGTCATCCGCTCTGCCATCCGCGCGTGAGCGCGGCGCACCGGAACGACCTCGTGATCTCGGCTCGGCGCGGTGGGCCGAGGTTCCGGATGTGCGGCGGCGAGCACGTCCTCGCGCAGGATGAGACCCCCGGGTCCGGACCCCGGCTGGATGTCGGCGAGGTCGACCGCGAGTTCGGCCGCCAGCTTGCGGACCGGCGGCGCCGCACGGGGTCGCCCGTTCGAGGATTCGGCATTCGGTCGGTGCTCAGGAGGTCGGCGACTGTCATCCAGAGCGTCGTCGGGTCCGGAGCCCACCAGAACCGAGAACCCATGTGATGCGCGGCGATCAGTGCCCTGAGGCACCGTTGCTCCATTGCTGCCACCGGCTGGGGCGTCGCCGGCGGGCTCGGTGTCTATACGAGCGAGCAGCGAACCCACCTCCAGCACATCGCCCTCTGCGCCCCGTGTCTCGACGACGCGGCCGCCGAACGGGCTCGGTATCTCGACTTCGGCCTTGGCCGTCTCGAGTGAGCACAGCGGCTCGTTCAGGGCGATCTCGTCACCGACCTGCACGTGCCACGCAACGACGGTCGCGTCCTCGAGACCCTCTCCCAGGTCCGGCAGGAGGAACGACTTCACGCGATCGGGGGTCATGGCTGTCCCAGTGCGCGCTCGACACAATCGAGCAGCCGGTCGGGGCCCGGCAACCACAGTTTCTCCAGCCGGGAGGGCGGAAAGGGGGTGTCGAATCCCGTGGCCCGCAGCACCGGAGACTCCAGCTCGTAGAACAGGTCCTCTTGAATCCTTGCAGCGAGTTCCGCTCCGAAGCCGAGCGTGCGCGGCCCCTCGTGCATCACGACACACCGTCCGGTCTTGCGCACGGATGCCGAGATCGAGTCGAAATCGAGGGGGCTGAGCGAGCGCAGATCAACCACCTCCAGGTCCCAACCGTGGCGCTCCTCGGCGATCTTGGCCGCGCTCAACGCGGTGCCTACCAGCCCGCCGTAGGTCAACACCGTGACGTGGGTGCCCTCGCGGCGGACCCGCGCGCTGCCGATCGGCGGACCCACCGTCGACGTGTCGACCGCCTCACGACCCCAGTAGCGACGTTTGGGTTCGAGGAACACCACCGGATCTGGATTCGCGATCGCATGTCGCAACAACCAGTAGGCGTCCGTCGGTGTCGACGGCGTGACCACATGCAGGCCGGCGGTGTGGACCCAGTACGCCTCGGTGGATTCTGAGTGCAGTTCGACCGCGCCGATACCACCAAATGACGGAATCCGCACGGTGACAGCCATTCCCAGTTCGCCGCGGGTGCGCATCCGGTACTTCGCCAGGTGGGTGACTATCTGGTCGAAAGCCGGGTAGGAGAACCCGTCGAACTGGATCTCGGGTACGGGAACGAAGCCCCGCACTGCAAGGCCGATGGCAATGCCGATGATGGCGGACTCGGCCAGCGGCGTATCGAAACAACGCTCCTCGCCGAAGGTCTCGGTCAAGCCCTCCGTGACCCGGAAGACCCCGCCCTGCGTGGCGACATCCTCGCCGAAGACCAGCACCCGCTCGTCGTCGGCCATGGCGTCGTGCAGCGCGAGATTGATGGCGTCGACCATCGTCATCATCCTGCTGGCGTCCCGGTGCGCGGTGACATGGGGTATCACGGACGTGGGCACGGCGGTGTCCGTCATGTCAGGCCTTCTTCGCCAGCTCGAGGCCGAGCTGCCTGCGCTGTTCGATCAAATCCGGCGTCGCCTCGGCGAAGACGAAGTCGAAGACGTCGTTCACATCGGGATCGGGTGTGTCGATGACGGACTCACGCAGTTCGGCGCACAGCCTCGTCGATCGTGCAGCCAGACGTTCGTCGTCGCGCTGCGTCCACAAGTCCAGGTTCTCCAGATAGCTCCGGTAGCGCGGGATCGGATCGCGCGCAGCCCAGTAGTCGACCTCTTCCTGTGCGCGGTAACGTGTCGGATCGTCGGAGGTGGCATGAGGTCCCAACCGGTATGTCATCGCCTCGATCAGCGTCGGGCCACCGCCGGCGCGGCAACGGCCGGCGGCCTCGGCCATCACCGCATAGCAGGCAAGGGCGTCATTGCCGTCCACTCGGACCCCGGGCATGCCGTAGCCGACCGCCTTGTGCGCGATGGACGGCGCCACGCACTGCTTGCTGACCGGCACCGAAATGGCCCACTGATTGTTCTGGACGAAGAAGATGCAAGGCACGTTGAAAACGGCAGCCAGGTTCAGCGCTTCGTGGGCATCGCCTTCGCTCGTGGCGCCATCGCCGATGAAGGCAACGGTGACGGAGTCCTCACGCAGGCGCTGAGCGGCCATCGCAGCCCCTACCGCGTGCAGAGCGTTCGTCCCGATCGAGATCGACAACGGGGCGCAACGTTTGCGGCTGAATTCGAGCCCTCCGTGCCACCGCCCGCGCCACACGGCGGCGACATTCCCCGCCGGAATGCCGCGCACCACGAACACGCCGAGTTCACGGAACTGCGGAAACAGCCAGTCTGTTTTCCGCAGACACGCAGCGGCGCCGACCTGCGCGGCCTCCTGCCCACGGCAGGGCGCGTAGAGAGCCAACTCGCCCTGCCGTTGCAGATTGAAGAGTTCGTCGTCCAAGTGGCGAGTGACGACCATCATCTCGTAGATCCAGCGCAGCGTCTCATCGGGCAGGGCGCGGTTGTAGCGGTTCTCGTCGGTGGCTTCGCCATGGAGCCCGATCATTCGCACCGGTTCGATCTCACCTGTGATCGTCATCTCCACAGCCCTCCCACGCTGGAATATGAAGCCGAATTCCCCCCACGCGGCCACTGCTCGAATTTCATGCTAGCAAAGTCTTGAGAACGCGTCGTGGCGCTTAGTGCTATCGCTGCTGACGCCGATTCTGCCGTTCGGTGACCATCATGCCGTGCACATCGGGACTCCTCCACTCGAAGCTGCCGACGGTGCGTAGGCACACACCCGCCCTGCGGGTCTTCCCGACTCCTGAGGAGACCGAGTGCGTGTTTGATATTGAGGCACAAGTGATCGACCGAACGGACGCGGCGGCCGATGGCAGGGGGCGTGCTGCGTCGCGGAGTACCGCGATGCCCAGGAGATCAGGCGGGTTCCGGCGCGGTTCCTCCCGTGACGGTCCTGGCCGATGATGTAACGGCACGTCAATATCAATCGGGAATGGCAAATTGCATCGAAGATCAAATTCAGGCAGCATCCAACGATGAAGTACAAGAGGGTGAGAGCCCGCCGACGGGCCCGCTCGGGCCGTGGGCCGGCTCGCGCGCTGACGGCCGCTGTCGGTGTTTTGAGCGCGGTGCTGGGCACACCGGCGATCGCCTGCGCCCACCCGTTCACCGGACCGCACCATCGGGAGATCGTCGTCATCGGTGACTCCTTCACAGGGGGCAGCGCCGAAGGCGGAACCGGCCCGAAGAGTTGGACGGAACTGTCCTGGACGCGGCTGCGGGCCGACGGCATCGACGTGGCTCCCGAGGTCTCCGGCGAGGGCGGGGCGGGATTCGTCGCACGCGGGACGGACGGTACGACGCTTCCCGAAGAGGCTCGCCGGCTCGTGGCCGCGCAGGACGAGGTGGTCGTCTATTTCGGCGGGCTGAACGACCAGAACGCCGATCAGGGTGCACTGCGTGCGGCGGTACGGCAGACGCTGAGTGAGACCAGGGTCAAGGTGCCCTGCGCACGCCTGCTGCTGGTCGGGCCCGCATCGCTCGGCGATCCGGGACCGCGCATCTCGGCAGTGAGAGATGTGCTTCGCCACGAGGCGGAGGACTTCGGCGCAGTCTTCGTCGACCCCATCGCGGATCGGTGGTTCGCGGACTCGCCGGAGCTGATCGGACGCGACCACATCCATCCCACCGACCAGGGGCACCAGTACATGGCGGACCGGCTCGCGCCGGTGGTCGAGTCGTTACTGCAGACGCATCCCGGGTGCTGAGTCGCATGCCGGCCGCGTGTGCTGGGGATCGCTCGTGGCGGGCGCGGTGTCATGCAACTGTGCTCGGGGCGCCAGGACCGTCGCCGCCGGCGGAACATCGGCTGTGACCAGTGCGGTCGCACCCACCGTCGCGTTGTCGCCGATCGTCACGCCGCGGAGGATCGTCGCCTGAGCGGCGACCCATGCCGAGTCGCCGATGTGGATCGGCCCGTTGTCGAACTCAAAGGTCGGCGATTTCTGGTCGTGACTGCCCGTACACAGGAACACCCCCTGTGACACCACGGTGTTGGCGCCGATCGTCACCGGTTCCAGGTTCAAGATCCATGTTCGCTCGCCCACCCAGCTGTGTTCGCCGATGGTCAGCTTCCAAGGCCAGTGGATCTTCACGTCATGCCGGATACGCGCGCCCTTGCCGATGTCCGCTCCGAAAGCTCGAAGGATGCCGACCCGGATGCTGTTCGGGCACCACCAGCGGGTGGTCAACACGCCGGAGGCAACCATCCACAGCACCTGCAGCGAGATGTGCCTGCCCTTGACGTATCCGTCGCCGGTGAACGAGGCCAGATCGAATCGCCCAACGGTGCGCGGGTGTTCGTCGCCCGGTGACATGTCGTCCGCTCCTGAAGTGATCGGCATGATGCTGCGAAGTCTCGCGGCCATCTCGACCTTAACGCGTGCAGCCCCGGCGAGGTGCACAAGCTCCGCTGAGAAAAGTTGCTACGCCAGAGTCAATATGTCGGCACCGTCTGGCGGGTGACTCAACTCAATCGACGCGCCTGGACCACAGTTGGGTGACCGGCAGCCCGACGCGGTCGAGCAGCCGGCGGGTCAGCGGCAGGCTGAGACCGATCACGTTCGACGGGTCGCCCTCGATACGATCGACGAACCAGCCGCCGTACCCGTCTAGGGTGAACGCGCCTGCCACGCCCAGTGGTTCGCCGGTACCGACGTAGGCGTCCAGGTCGGACTCGCTTGGTGTTGCGAAATGCACTGTTGTAGAACGCGATTCGACGGCCTTCTCGACTGTCGCACCGTCGCGGACGCGGAGCACGGCGTGGCCGGTGTGCAGCGCGCCGGCGCGGCCCGCCATCGCCTGCCACTGCATGCGGGCGGCGTCAGCGGTGCCCGGCTTGCCGTGCAGGCGTCCGTCGAGGCCGAGCATCGAATCGCATCCGATGACCACGCAGTCCGCCGCGACGTCCCCGGGAAGCCGGCCCACCACGTCGGCTGCCTTGGCGGCAGCGAGCGCGCACACCACCTCCGCCGGCGCGGCGGCCGGACCCAGCGCGGCGATCACCGCGTCCTCGTCGACGCCCGAGACGATGACGAGCGGGTCGACGCCGGCCTGACGCAGCACACCGAGCCGGCCCACCGAGGCAGAACCCAGGACGACCCGCATCATGCGCTCATCAGCGCCGCATGTGGGTCCGTTGCAACAGGGTGACGCGCTGCCAGCTGAACACCGGGTAGCGCAGCTTGTCGACCGGGTGGCCCCACGGATTCAGCTCCTGCGGGCCCGGCTCGACCGGGGCGCCCGAGGCGCCGGCGAGCACAGTCACCAGCGCCGCGATCTCCGCCTCGCTCGGGGAGCCCTTGACGACATGGAATTCCGGTGCGGCCGGCGCAGGCCGGTCGATCGTCATCTGCCGGGGATCGCTGACCTCGGTGATGTCCGAGTCGTGGTTCATGCCCTCGCCTTCCTGGACGTCACAGCGGGATGTTGCCGTGCTTGCGCGGCGGCGTCTGGGTGATCTTGCGCTCCAGTAGCCGCAGCGCGGTGGCGACGTAACCGCGGGTGTGCGACGGCAGGATCACCGCGTCGACGTAGCCGCGCTCGGCCGCGATGTACGGGTTCACCAGCGTGTCCTCGTACTCCTGCTGCAACTGCAGCCGCAGGGCGTCCACGTCCTTGCCCTCATTCGCGGCCTCTTTGAGCTGCTGGCGGTAGACGAAGCCGACCGCGCCGGAGGCGCCCATCACCGCGATCTGGGCCGTCGGCCACGCGACGTTGACGTCGGCGCCCATCTCCTTGGACCCCATCACGCAGTAGGCGCCGCCATAGGCCTTGCGGGTGATGACGGTGATCTTGGCGACGGTGGCCTCACCGTAGGCGTAGAGCAGCTTGGCGCCGCGGCGGATGATGCCGTTGTACTCCTGGTCGGTGCCCGGCAGGAAGCCCGGCACGTCCACCAGCATGATGATCGGGATGTTGAAGCAGTCGCAGGTGCGGATGAACCGCGCGGCCTTCTCCGAGGCGTTGATGTCCAGGCAGCCGGCGAACTGGGTGGGCTGGTTGGCGACGATGCCCACCGGACGGCCGTCCACCCGGCCGAACCCGACGATGATGTTCGTCGCGTAGCCGGACTGCACCTCGAGGAACTCGTCCTCGTCCAGGATCCGGGTGATCACCTCGTGCATGTCGTACGGCTGGTTCGGCGAATCCGGGATCAGCGTGTCGAGTTCGAGGTCCTCGTCGGTGAGGGTCTCCTCGATGGGGCCCGACGGGTTGGGCGACGGGTACCGCGGCGGGTCGGCGTAGTTGTTCGGCGGCAGGTACGACAGCAGATCGCGGACATAGTCGAACGCGTCCTGCTCACCGGAGGCGACGTAGTGCGCGAGCCCGGACTTGGCCATGTGGGTGTGCGCCCCGCCGAGCTCCTCCATCGTCACCTCCTCGCCGGTGACGGTCTTGATGACGTCCGGTCCGGTGATGAACATCTGGCTGGTCTGGTCGACCATGATGACGAAGTCGGTCAGCGCGGGGGAGTAGACGTGCCCGCCCGCGGCGGCGCCCATGATCAGCGAGATCTGCGGGATCACCCCGGACGCCTTGATGTTGTTGTGGAAGATCTTGCTGTACAGGCCCAGCGAGACGACGCCCTCCTGGATGCGCGCGCCGGCGCCGTCGTTGATGCCGATCAGCGGGCGGCCGGTCTTGATCGCCAGCTCCTGCACCTTGACGATCTTCTCGCCGTAGACCTCGCCGAGGCTGCCGCCGAACACGGTGGCGTCCTGGCTGAACACGCACACGTCGCGGCCGTCGACCGTGCCGTAGCCGGTCACCACGCCGTCGCCGACCGGCCGGTTCTGCTGCAGGCCGAAGTTGGTGCTGCGGTGTTTGGCGAGCGCGTCGAGTTCGACGAAGGAGTCCTCGTCCAGCAGGGCGAGAATCCGCTCCCTGGCGGTGAGCTTGCCCTTGGCGTGCACCTTCTCGATGGCTGCTTCCCCGACGGGATGCAACGTCTCCTCGGCGCGTTTCTTCAGATCGGCCAGCTTGCCCGCGGTGGTGTGGATGTCCGGCTCGTGCCCGGCTGACCCGTCCGTGGGCGTCTGGGAAGGCTCGGTAACGCTCGTCATGGGTGTCGATGCTATAGACAAGCGGCAAGCGACAGCCCTATGGGGCGACCTGACGGTCATTAGGCTGCCCGCATGAAGCGTGCCCCCCTCGATACAGGCGTCGTCGCCGGTCGCGCCGGACCGTTCTGGCGTTCGATCGACGTGGTCGAGCAGACCGGGTCCACCAACGCCGACCTGCTGACACGAGCGAACGCCGGCGACGACATCGACGGTGCCGTCCTGGTGGCGGAGTACCAGAGCGCCGGGCGGGGACGCCACGGTCGACACTGGTCAGCGCCGGCGCGCTCACAACTGTCGTTCTCCGTCGGGCTGAGCCTGGCGGACGTCACACCGGATGCGTGGGGTTGGTTGCCGTTGGCTGCCGGAGTCGCTGTGGTGGACGCGGTGGCTGAGGCGGCCGGGGTGTCTTCGGGTCTCAAATGGCCGAACGACGTGCTCGCCGGTTCCGTCGACGCTCCGCGCAAGCTCGCCGGCATCCTCGCCGAGGTCGCCGCGCCCGCACCGGCCGTGGTCGTCGGCGTCGGTCTCAACGTGACCATGACCGCCGAGGAAGCGCCCGACCCACGCGCCACGTCTCTGCATCTGCTCGGCGCCGCGCAGACCGACCGCAATGTGTTGCTGGCTGCCGTTCTGCGCCGGCTCGCGGACCGCATCGGCCGCTGGCGCGACGCAGATGGCGCCGACGCCGAACTCATCGCCGACTACCGCTCTCGCAGCCACACACTTGGCAGCCGGGTGCGGGCGACGATGCCGGGTGATCAGCACGTGGAAGGCGTCGCGCGTGGCATCGACGACCTGGGCAGGTTGCAGATCGACACCGACGTGGGACTGGTCACCGTCTCGGCCGGCGACATCGCCCACCTGCGACCCGTTCCGCCGTAGAGTGCTGCCGTGGGCTACCCGGACAACGTGCTGGCCAGAGACGAGCAGGTGGTACTGCACCGGCATCCGCACTGGAAGCGGTTGATCGGGCCGAGTCTGATGCTGATCCTGGCCTCCGTGGCGGCCGCCTTCGTGTCCGGTTACGCCAACACCCTGGACTGGGAAGGCCCCGCGACGAACGTCGTCTTCGGGGTTACCGCGGCGATCTGGCTCATCCTCGTCGGCTGGCTCACGTTGTGGCCATTCCTGAACTGGCTGACTACGCATTTCGTCATCACCGATCGCCGGGTGATGTTCCGGCACGGCCTGCTCACGCGGTCAGGCATCGACATCCCGCTCGCTCGAATCAACAGCGTCGAGTTCCGGCACGGTCTGCTCGACCGGATCCTGCGCACGGGAACCCTGATCATCGAGTCGGCGGCACAGGATCCGCTCGAATTCCACGACATCCCGCGGGTGGAGCGGGTGCATTCGCTGCTGTATCACGAGGTCTTCGACACCCTCGGCACCGAGGAATCGCCCAGCTGAACTCCGCGTCCGCGGCGTGATGGGGCTTGGGCTCGCGGCTGCCCGGCCAAGGTTGTTACCAGCATCGTCAATATTCTGTGCTGGATCTGCGCTGTTGCGGATGCTGTCCTGACGTGGCCGACCGCCACCTGTCCCAGGGCAGGCGGCGGCACAGCACTGCTCCGAGCCCGAGGAAACCGTGGAGCCACGGCCGTCTCGGCAAGATATCCCACTTCAACAGGCTACAGAGTGCTGCTAACCTCCGCGGGCGGGGAACTTCGGCAGTGGTGACAACTGTGATCTACCTTGCACGGCAGGTCGTTGATTCGGTTGAGATGGCTTTTCGTGCGATTATTAGCCAGAATTACGCGCAGCGAACAGATGGCACCGAGCGAAGTCCCTTCGATCCGGCGGGGGCGGCCACGGCGTCGACGAGTTGTCCCGACTTCGGAATCGATGGCGAATTGAGCGACAGGCGAAGTGCCGGCGGCGAATTCCGCCATAGTTTCGGATGGCGGGTGCTCACCGCCGGCGGAGGCATGGCTGCCTCGTTCGCCCTGACCGTCCTCGTCGTACGGGGACTGCCGGATCGCGATGCGGCCACGTTCTTCGCGATTCTCGCCGCGCTGGCGATCGGTCCGCTGATCGGTCGGTTCGGTCTCGGCACGAACGTCATCCGACTTGTGCCCGCCGAATCCGACCCCGCGGTGCGGCGGCAGATTGCGGGCACACACCTGCTGGCCGTCGTGATCGCCTCGTCGGTCAGCGCCCCGGTCATCGCCATCTTCGGGTGCAACGCACTGATCGGCCACGAGGGCTTCGTGCCCGTGTTCATCCTGGCAACGCTCCTGGTCGGGGTCGAGTCCACCCGCCTGATGGTCAGCGACATCTTCGCCGCGACCGGCAGAATCGGCTCCTCGGTCGCGACGACGCACTACGTCCGGACCATGCTGGCCCTGCCATTCGTGGCGGCGACGATGTTCGCCCTCGGGAACGAGACGTTGGTCGGGGTCTTGACCGCCTTTCTCGGCGTTGCGGTGGTGCAGTTCGCCGTTGCGCTGTTAAAGGCGAGGACCCTTGTCACGTTTCCCAAGCTGGGCGCGGCATTCTCGATGCTGCGCACAGCGGCCGGCCAGGGTGTCCGGGTGTTCAGCATCGACCTGTCCGAGTTCATGATCATGCAGGGCACCATCTGGTTGGCCACGGCGGCACTGACGCCGGTGGTGGCGACCCAGTACGCCCTTGCCATCACACTCGGTATGCAGGTCGCGCTGTTCAAGAACCTCGCCGCATCGGCGGTGGCTCCGCCCGCCGCCCGGCTGTGGGCGGCCGGAGCCAGAGCACAGGTCGTGCGCGTGCTCTCCAGCGCCGCGACCCTCAGCACTGCCGTCGCCATCGGCTTGGTGGTGCTGATCGCGGCGTTCGGATCCGCGGCCGTCGCGTTCGCGTACGGCAACGAGATGCGGCCGACCGCGACGATGCTGTTGATCATCGCCTTCGGCGGGACCGTGCAGGCCTGCTTCAGCGCCAGCGTCACGCTGATCATCATCAGCGGACACCTCGCTGAGGCTGCTCACGTCGCGATCGCGGTCCTCGTGGTGGCCGCGCCAACGGCCGTGGCGGCGGCCGTCTACGGAGGGCCCATCGCCCTGTCCGCAGTGACCGCCACCAGCCTGGCGGTGATGTACACCGCGCAGTACTTCAACACCAGGAAGTGTCTCGGGTCGGCACCCCGCGCAAATCGCAGGCTCACCGCCGCTGCCCGCGAGCTTCTCAGGGAACCCGCTGCCGACGACGTCGAACCGGCCGGAGCGGGCCGTGCCTGACCATCTCCGGCCGGCTGGGGCGAACAGATGACGTCGCTGGCCGAGAGGCGTACCGCCGCGGTCGGCGAGGCGTCGTTCGACGAACCTCGAGCCAGGTGGCTGTCACCGGTATTCCTCACCCTGTGCATAGCGTCCGCGGCGATCATCCCGACCGCCCTGCTCGACGATCAGCAATTCAGGTCGATGTGGCGGACACCCAAGTCGGTCACCATCGAGACCCTGCTGCTGTTCGGGTGCGGCGCGATGGCCCTCGCGTTCGGTGCGCTGGCCGCGATCACACTGGCCCCGGCTTCCCGGCCCCTCGATGCGCCGTGGCCGGCGCTGGGGGAGCGTTCGGTGTCGGCGTTGCGACGCTGCAGCTCGGTGCTCGCGGCGCTGACGTTGATCGGCTACGCCGGGTTCGCCGTGATGATCGCCAGGTCGGGGATAACGATCCCCCAACTACTCTCCGGTGATCCGTCGGTGAAGACCGCCATCGGCACCATCCCCGGCGTCACCACCTTGACGCAGTTCGGTGTCGCCGCGATGGTGGCCGCCAGCCTGCTACTCGCGCAACGGTTCTCCCGCTTCGAACTGGCCAAACTCCTGATCATCGTCGGTCTGGCCGTCGTGCGCGCCTTCGTGAACAGCGAGCGACTTGCTGTAATGGAACTCGTCGTGCCGATCGTGGTGGTCTTCGCCGCCAAGTTGGCCGCTGCACCGGGCGTCCGGCGCCGCCTGGCCCAGTTGATTCCGGCAGTGTTCCTGGTACTGGTGGTCGTCCTGTTCGGAGTGTTCGAATTCTTCCGATCCTGGGGGTTCTACCGGGCGCACACGTCGGATTCGTTCATCGAGTTCACCCTCAACCGGATCGCCGGCTACTACGCGACCGCGATGAACAACGGCCACCTCAACATCGAGCACCTCCAGTGGCCGAAGCGGCTTCCCTACGACACCGTCGAGGCGGTGTGGTCCGCACCGGGCGTCGAGGCGATGCGACTTTACGAGCGCCTGGGCGGCCATCCGCCGCCGAACACCAGGGACCCGGCCGACTCCCTGTATGTCTCCGTGCTCAGCAAGTTCGGGAACCCCGAATTCAACAGCGAGAGCGGCTATTCCGGACCGTTCGTCGACTACGGGTCGGTTGGGGGCATCATCTTCTTCCTGGTGGTCGGACTGGCCGCCGGGCTCATCTACCGCGGCTTCTGCCAAGGGGCGGTGTTCGGACTGGTGCTGTACCCGGTGTTCTTCATCGGCCTGCTCGAGTTGCCGCGCTACATGTACTGGTCCTACGGCCGGGCCATGTACGCCTGGATCGGATTGGCGGCGATCGTCTTTCTGCTGTCGAGGACAAAGTCGAAGGAAAGCCATGAGACGTGACCTGACCCGTATCGGTGTGGTGCGCCGCATCGGTGCGGTGATCACCGTGCTGGTGTGCACCATGGCCGGTGTCACCGCGTGTGATGCGACGGTTTCCGGCGCGCCCGTTTCAGACGAAACATCCTCGTTGCAAGCGCAATTCGACGCGATGCGGCCCGGTGGCGTCCTCAGCCTCGCTCCCAGGGTCTACCAGCACGCCGGTGTGTTGAAGTTGCGGGTGCCCGATGTGCGAATCGACGGAGGAGGTGCGACGCTGCAGGCAACCAACGACGAGACGTCCTCGGTTCAGGTCTCGGCCGACGGGGTGCAGTTGAGCAACATCACGTTGACCGCCCCCACCGAGGGTCGTCGGTGGATGGCCCTCGATCAACACAAACTGGTGCTCTCGGGCGTCCGGGACACCGTGACCGACGTCAAGATCATCGGATCGGCGGGCGCCGGGATCTTCGCCTACGGCGCAACCGACTTCAAGATCTCTGGCGTCAACATCGTGGGCACACGTGCCGACGGCATTCACGTGACCAGAGGGAGCCAACGCGGCGAGATCAGGGGCGTTCGCACCGACAAGACCGGTGACGACGCGGTCGCGGTGGTGTCCTACGCCGACGACCCGAGCCGCAGTTCTGACATCACGGTGTCCGACGTATCGGTTGCCAGCACGCGATGGGGCCGCGGGATCACCGTGGTGGGCGGGAAGAACGTCTCCATCAGTGACTTCGACGTCGCGAACACCGATTCCGCCGGTCTCTACGTGGCTGCGGAGGGGACGCCCTACTTCACTGATTCCGTGGACTCCGTCACCGTGTCGAACGGCAGCATCACCGGTGCCAACACCAATGCCGACATCGTTCAGGGCGCGGTGCTGGTCTTCTCCGGTCACTCAGGGCGGTACGTCCGCGGCGTCCGATTGTCCGACATCCGCATCTTCAGCACCCCGGCTACGGCGAAGCGCAATGTCGCAATCGTGGTGAACAGCGGCGGCACCGTCGGCGGCCTCGTGATGGAGGACTTCCGCATCGCGGAGTCCGGGCTGGTGCCACTGGAATCGGATGCGCCGCCCGATGCGCTCACCGCGACGGGGTGGAGCCAGGACGGCAAGCCCGTCACGGTCGACTAGGACGGGTGATGAGACAGATTCACGTCAACGGCAAGTGGTTGTCGCAGAAGCTCACAGGAACGCAGCGCTACGCCGCCAACATGGTCGAGGCGATCGCTGCCTCCGATTGCGTAGATCTCGTGCTCCACCTGCCCGCCGGTGCCGAGGCGCCGGACTGGGCGCACGGGTACCGCATCCGGGTCCGCCGGGCGCCGGTGCGGGGCATCGCCTTCGAGCAGGTGTACCTGCCAGCCGTGACGGCCGGAGGGATGCTCCTGAATTTCGCCGGCCCGGCTCCGCTGCTCAAACGCCGACAGCTGGTCACGATGCACGACGCCACGCCGTTCCGGTACCCGCAGACTTTCCGGCCGACATTCGTGGCCTTCTACTACGGCATGTACTTCCTGTTGAGCCGCACCGCGCGCCAGCTGGTGACGGTCTCGGAATTCAGCGCTCGTGAACTGGCCGACGTGCTGAGGGTTCCCGCTGAGCGATTCATCGTCGCGGGATGCGCCGCAGACTCGCTGACCGGTGTCGAGCCTGCCCGGCCGGAACTCGATGTCGCGGCGGGCGGTCACTACCTCGTCGTGGGCACCCAAGCAGTGCACAAGAATCTCGTGGCGCCCATCACCGCCGTCGCGGCGACCGGACGCGACGTCGTGGTGGTCGGTCTCGCCGGCGACCAACAGGTCTTCAGTTCTGCCGGATCGCTCGCCGGGCATGCGGTCGTCCCCGGCCGGTTGACCGATGCAGAGCTGGTGTGGCTCTACCAGAACTCCCGAGCGCTGATTTTTCCGTCGAAGTACGAGGGTTTCGGGCTGCCGCCGCTGGAGGCTCAGGCGATGGGTTGCCCGGTGGTGTGTTCCGATGCGGCGTCGCTGCCCGAGGTGTGCGGTGAGGGTGCGCTGTACTTCGACCCGGACGAACCGGCCACGCTCCTCGCGCAGCTCGATCGACTTGAAGCCGACGCCGACCTGGCCGCCCAACTGCGTCACCGCGGTGCGGTCAACGCCAAGCGCTTCTCCTGGGCAGCATCCGCCGACAAGATCGTCGACTGGCTGCGCAACGCCTGAGCGCTCAGTTCACCTGTAATACAGGGGATTTTGCGTTGTCCAGGCTGTGCCTGTGCGGAGCGTCGCCACGCCGGAAGTTGGGGACGAGTCCGGCACGAGTGCACACGGCCGTGATCGGGATGTTGTTGTGCCGGGCCAACTGCGCCGCCGTGCGCACCGAGTCCGCCACGTCGTGACCGACGCGTACGACGACGATAATCTGCCGTGCGCCCGCGGCGGCATCCGGAAGTGTGGCTGAATCACCCAGAGAGCCACCGTCGATGATGGTCGTCGCACTGCTCATCAGCAGCTGTTGCAGGCCGTGGTCCAGCGAGTCGTCGTACGTGGCGGACAGGTTGTCCGCGAGCGTGATAGTCCGGGTGAGCCCACGCTCGCCGGCGGCGGCCGCGATGAGTCTGGCGACGTCCCGGGTACCTGACCCGGTGGAGGCGCCGACCACCAGGATGCTGCCGGAGTCGGTCGGGGGAAGCTGTGCGTAGAGCAGGCGGGCCAGCTTGATGTGGGAGTCGCTGTTCGCGACAAGAGTGTTCAACCGCACGACGGGAACCAGGACGCTGTCCGCCAGTTCGTCGAGCGCCGACGGTGTGTGCACGACTCCGGCCCGCCTGCGCCACGCCAGGCCGCCTGCCATCGCGATCAGGCCACCGGCAAGTCCACCGGCGAGCGCCCCGAGCGCCCACATGGGTGCGCCGGAATCCTCTGCCTCCGTTGGAACCTGGATGATCTGCACGCCGGCGGGACGTTGCATCTGCACCTGGATGGCCTGGCGCTGCAGCTCGAGCTGCTGAATCTGCGCCAGCAGCTCCGGCGAGGGCGCCTCGGCCTCGGGCACCCAGCCGTACTCGTTGGGCACCGGCGGCGGCGGCGTCAGCTGCGCGATCACATTGTTGATGGCGTCGATCGCCGCCTGCCCGCGCGCTCTGCTCTGCTGCAGGACGTGTTCGCTGTAGACGAAGACGGCGGCATCGACGGCGCGGGTGGCACTTTCGGCGTCCGGTGCCGTCGACGAGAGGGTGACCACCGGTGACTGCGTGTCCTGGACGGCCGAAAGCGCAGGCCGTGCGGTCTCGTTGAGCTGCTTGGCCACGGAGTCGGCAAAACCCGGTGACGTCAGATACGCGATCTCACCCGAGATGTAGCTCTGCTGTTCCTCGGGTGAGGCCGATCCGCTGACCATGATCTGGCTGGGGTCAATGGGCTGGAAGATGCGGACGAGCGCGTCGACCTCGACGGTCTCCGTCGAATGCAGAGCGGTGCCGCCGATGACGGCGCCCAGCGCGATACCTGCGACGGCTGCAGGCCACAGCGGCGTGGTCAACCGGGCGAGGACAGCTCGTAGGTACTTCCGCATCACGGCTCCAAACTGTGTTCGGACGACATCGCCCAGGTAGTTGTCGACAACTCAGCCGCCGTGCTCGGTGATGGCACTACCGTCCCGACGCGACACGAATCGACCAGGGATGACCCTACCATCCGAGCGGCCAGATGAAATTGCCAGTCGTCGCCATATCGGTAAAGTGGCGCATTGCACAGGATGGGCAGGTAATGGCTTTTACCGTTAATAACCCGCGTTGAGTGCCATCTCAGCAACGTTGGCAATAATGACCGTCTGTTAGCTATGGTGATACCGGCCGGATCCTGTCCTGGGAAGGCAGCAAGCGAGGGAGGGGCGCTTCCGCGATGTCACATCTAGTCGGTGCACGGGTTGGTCCGCGCGGTAAGCCGAGCGTGGATGTCGCCATCCCGTCCTACCAGTACGCGCCGTACCTGCGCGAGAGCGCGATGAGCGTCCTCAGCCAGAGAGTCCCGAACCTACGGCTCCTCATCGTCGACAACGGGTCGACGGACGGCAGTCAGGACATCGCTCGGGACATCGCCGCGGTGGACGACCGCGTGACGCTGTACCTCAACGCCCGCAACCGGGGCATGTTCCACTCCTACAACCGGGCGATCGACTGGGCCGAAGCTGATTACTTCATCCTGCTCGATGCCGACGACCAGCTTGCGGCCGACTCCTTGGCGTCGGCCGTCGACTTCCTGGAAGCGCACCCCGAGGTCGCATTCCTCTACGGTGTGGAGGGCCGGTTGGTCGACGGTCTGCTAGACCCCGGGCGGTGCGACGGGTGGACGGCGAAGTGGGGCGTGGTGTCAGGCGAGGATTTCATCCGCCAGACGTGCCGGGACTCGTTCTGCGACATCGGTGCGCCCGCGATGATCATGCGGACCCGCGCACTCAAGAAGGCCGGACATTTGCGCGAGGAATTGGTGCGCACGAACGATTTCGAGATGTATCTGAGGTTGGCGATGTACGGCGATGTCGCCTGGACCAACCGCGTACTGGGCATCAGGCGGCTCCATCAGGCGCAGTTGTCCACACCGTACAACGAACACCGCGTCCTCGACTTCCTCGAGCACGAGCGGGCGTTCGAATCGTTCTTCGCGCACGAGGGCGCGGCGATGCCCGGAGCGTCCCGACTGTTGGCGCAGGCTCGACGTGCGGGCGGCGACTACGCCTACTGGTACGGGTTGTGGCAGCTGCTGCACCGTCGACCCGACGCCCGGGCGGCGTTCGCGTACGCCGGAAAGCGCCGCACCGCACCGGTGCTACTGCCGCCGGTCGGCTTCCTGTTCAAGAGGCGCTGGCTGCGTAGCCTCTACCGCGCCGTCCGGCGGCTGGTGTGCGAACCACGGCGCTTGTCGACTCCTTACGCCGACACCCGGACATCACAGGCGCGCCCCCGGCAATTCGGCCGCCGGGCGTCGTAGTCGACCGGTAGGGCGGAACAGCAGCCGGACTATCGGCTGGCGGGCACCGGGCGCAACGCGGCGGTCAGATCGGCGAGAGTGTCGGCGGCCGTCCGCTGGTCGAAGTGCTGCTCGACGCGGCGCCTGCCCTGTGCGCCCTCCCGATCAGCCATGGCCGTGTCGAGCAGCCGTTGAGCAACGGCGTCGGCCAGACCGGCCACGTCGCCGATCGGCAACACTGCGCCGCCGTCGCCGATGCTGTGCCGGATGCCTCCGGCGTCGAAGGCCACCACCGAACGCGCGGACGCCATCGCCTCGAGTGGCACCAGCGCCATGCCCTCGGCGCGGGACGGCACGACCACCACGTCAGCGGCGGCCATGTAGTCGCCGGGGCTGTCGCTCCATCCGAGCCATGACACCGACGGGTCGTGGCTGATCGGATGGTCGCGGTGCAGTGCATCGCGCAGTGGTCCGTCGCCGACGATCAGCAGTCGGGCGGTGGGGGCTTCCGCCAGCACGGCTGCCCACGCCCGCAGGAGCATGTCGTGGCCCTTGAGGGGCGCCAGGCGTGCCACGCACACGGCTACCGGTCCGCCGGGTTCTATGCCCAGGTCAGCGCGAACACCATGGCGGTCGCGGGGACGCACCCGATCGAGGTCGACACCGTTGCAGATCACCGTGAGGTCCCCCGCCACGCCGGCGGACCGGCCCGCGGCCTGCTCGTCGAGGCTGACGCACACGGTTCGGACGGTCCACCGCGCGGCGAACCGCTCCCACACCCTCGCGGGCAGCGCCGTGGGCCCCGGGTCCGACTGGAAGGACCACAGGTGCGGCTGGAAGATCGTCGGCAGCTTGCCGCGCACCGCGAGACGCCCGGCCAAGCCCGCCTTGGAGCCGTGCAGATGCACCACGTCGGGCCGTTCGGTGCGGACGATGCGGTTGAGCGCCCGCACCTCGCCGAGCACCGAGGGGCCGGGCGAGCGGGTCGCCCGCCATGACGCGACCGGCACGCCGCACTCGCGCATCGCCTCGGGAAGCACACCCGTCGGGGGGCACACCACGATCGGCTGCCACCCGCGCCGCTGCTGATCTTTGGCGAAGCTAATGACGACGCCGGCCACCCCTCCGTCCACCGGCTGGGCCACGTGCAAAATCTTCACCGGACACTCGTCATCGGGTCGGTACGGCGCATGAGGTCGATTCAACACTGGTAATGCGTCTGTCTCAACTCGCAGCGCGCCCGACGGTGCAAATGTGGCAAACCAACTGAGCGACGTTGTAGGGCCCCGACGTGCCGCTGAACTACAGCAGTGGCAAACCGGTCGCTCAAAGAGTCTTGGAGATCCGGGGCTCGGGGGAGTCATCGAGCCTGCGTGAACGGTTGCGCCGACGCATCGGCGTGACGGTGCCCGCGTGCCGGTCCCGTTCTACGGCGCGCTCGTGCTCGTGCTCCAGATGATCTTCCATGGCCTCGGCGAAGCCGCCGCCGGTGAGCGTGGATTCCAGTGCGCGGTCCGGGTTGCGCCCGAATTCGTCGGGGAACACCCAGCGGCGGAACGCCCAGAACCGGAACGCCATCTGAAGCAGATTGCCGATGATGTAGGCCGAGACGAAGTCGGCGATGTTCTCGATGGTCAGCGACACCTCGGGGACCCGCAGGCCCAGCACGTAGCTGGAGAAGTACAGCGGCGCCATGCTCAGCAGCACGCCGACTCCGCTGAACCCGAAGAACAGCAGCGCCTCGTGGTGGCGCTCGCGGCCACCACGGTCGCGGAAACTCCATTCCCGGTTGAGGATGTACGACGCGATCACGGCCACGATGCCGGCGATGATCTTGGCGGTCACCGGCTTGGGTTCCAGGATCGTCAGCTTGAGGGTGAAGAAGATCGCCGAGTCGATGATGAACGTCGTCGCACCGACGATGGCGAACTTGATCAGTTCGTGGTGCTGCTCGGCGTAGGGACGGATCGGCCCCGGGAGGCGCTTGATCGTCGCATCGGCAAAGGACACAAGGAGGCAGTCTACGTAACGCCGCGTGGCGACGCGGAATCCGCTGCTGCGCCCCAGGTCAGGGCGCTGAGCGCGGTCGTGACACGATAGGCGTCGTGCCGACGAATTCCTCCTCGCCGCCCGTCGTGGCCATGATCGGCGGGGGCCAGCTGGCCCGGATGACCCACCAGGCGGCAATCGCGCTCGGTCAGTCGCTGCGCGTGCTGGCCACCGGCCCCGACGAGCCCGCCGCCCAGGTCACCCCCGACGTGGTGATCGGATCCCATACCGACCTCGACGCGCTGCGCCGGGCCGCCGCCGGAGCCACCGCGCTGACCTTCGACCACGAGCACGTGCCGACCGAACTGCTCGACACGCTGGTCGGCGAGGGCGTCAACGTCGCACCGCCGCCGGCCGCGCTTGTGCACGCGCAGGACAAACTGGTGATGCGCCGCCGGCTCGAGGCGCTCGGCGCGCCCATACCCCGCTACACCGCGCTGGAGTCGGTCGACGACGTCGAGGCCTTCTCCCGCGCCGTCGGGGGGCCGGTGGTGATCAAGACGGTGCGCGGCGGCTATGACGGACGCGGGGTCGTGCTGGCCCGCGACGCCGGGCACGCCCGCGAAGTGGTGGCCCGCTACCTGGCCGACGGAGTGGCCGTGCTGGCCGAGGAGCGGGTGCAGATGCGGCGCGAACTCGCTGCGCTGGTGGCCCGGTCGCCGTTCGGTCAGGGGGCGGCGTGGCCGGTGGTGGAGACCGTCCAGCGCGACGGGATCTGCGTGACGGTGATCGCGCCCGCGGCCGGGTTGTCCGATGAGACGAGTTCGGCGGCACAGAAACTCGCGCTGAGTCTGGCGTCGGAGCTCGGCGCGGTGGGAGTGCTCGCGGTGGAGCTCTTCGAAACCGTCGACGGCGGGCTGCTGGTCAACGAGCTGGCGATGCGCCCGCACAACTCCGGGCACTGGACCATGGACGGCGCACGGACCAGTCAGTTCGAGCAGCACGTGCGGGCGGTGCTGGACTATCCGCTCGGCGACACCGGTCTGCTCACCCCGGTGACGGTGATGGCCAACGTCCTGGGCGCCGCGCACACTCCGGCGATGGGCATGGACGAACGTCTGCACCACCTGCTCGCCCGGCTGCCCGACGCCAAGGTGCACCTGTATGGCAAGACCGAACGGCCCGGCCGCAAGATCGGCCACGTGAACATCCCCGGCCGCGACGCGGAGTACCTGCGCGAGCGTGCGGAACGGGCGGCACACTGGCTGTCGCACGCCGAATGGACCGACGGATGGGACCCGCACAGATGAGTTCCGGAGCACCCGCGCCGCGCGTCGGCGTGATCATGGGCAGCGACAGCGACTGGTCGGTGATGGCCGAAGCCGCCGAGGCGCTCGCAGAGTTCGAGGTGCCCTTCGAGGTCGGTGTCGTGTCGGCGCACCGCACACCGGGCCGGATGCTCGACTACGCCCGCACCGCGGCCGAGCGGGGCGTCGAGGTGATCATCGCCGGCGCAGGCGGTGCCGCCCACCTGCCCGGCATGGTGGCCTCGGCGACGCCGCTGCCCGTCATCGGGGTGCCGGTGCCCTTGGCGCGACTCGACGGGCTGGACTCGCTGCTGTCGATCGTGCAGATGCCCGCGGGAGTGCCGGTGGCCACGGTGTCGATCGGTGGAGCGCGCAACGCGGGCCTGCTGGCGGTGCGGATTCTCGGCGCCGCCGATGTGGCGCTGCGCGACCGGATGACGGCGTTCCAGGCCGATCTCGAGCAGATGGTGCTGGCCAAGGACGCAGCGCTGCGGGACCGGTTGCTGGGCGACGGCTGACAGCGGGTAAAGTTACCGGTGAGTAGCTAGGAGGCCGTGATGGCTCAATGGGCCGGTAATCAATCGTTCGACGTGTTCCAGTTGCCAGAGGAACATCAGGAGTTGCGCACCGCGATCCGCGCACTCGCCGAGAAGGAGATCGCACCGCACGCCGCCGAGGTGGACGAGCAGTCGCGCTTCCCCGAGGAAGCCCTGCAGGCGCTGAACGCCTCGGGCTTCAACGCCGTGCACGTGCCCGAGGAGTACGGCGGCCAGGGCGCCGACTCGGTGGCGGCCTGCATCGTGATCGAGGAGGTCGCCCGCGTCGACGCGTCGGCGTCGCTGATCCCGGCGGTGAACAAGCTCGGCACCATGGGGCTGATTCTGCGGGGCTCGGACGACCTCAAGAAGAAGGTGCTCTCCGACCTCGTCGACGGGGCGATGGCGTCCTACGCGCTCTCGGAGCGGGAAGCCGGCAGTGACGCGGCCGCCATGCGCACCCGAGCCAAGGCCGACGGCGACGACTGGCTCCTCAACGGCACCAAGGCGTGGATCACCAATGGCGGCAAGTCGAAGTGGTACACCGTCATGGCGGTGACCGACCCGGACAAGGGCGCCAACGGCATCTCCGCGTTCATGGTGCACCTCGATGACGAGGGTTTCAGCATCGGGCCCAAGGAGAAGAAGCTCGGCATCAAGGGCTCGCCGACCACCGAGCTGTACTTCGAGAACTGCCGCATCCCCGGCGACCGGATCATCGGTGAGCCGGGTACCGGATTCAAGACAGCGCTGGCCACGCTCGACCACACCCGCCCGACGATCGGCGCGCAGGCCGTCGGCATCGCGCAGGGCGCGCTGGACGCGGCGATCGCATACACCAGGGACCGCAAGCAGTTCGGCCGCCCGGTGAGCGACAACCAGGGCGTGCAGTTCATGCTCGCCGACATGGCGATGAAGGTGGAGGCTGCGCGTCTGATGGTCTACAGCGCCGCGGCGCGCGCCGAGCGCGGCGAACCGGCATTGGGCTTCATCTCCGCGGCGTCGAAGTGCTTCGCCTCAGACGTCGCAATGGAGGTCACCACCGACGCCGTCCAGTTGTTCGGCGGCGCCGGCTACACCATCGACTTCCCGGTGGAGCGGATGATGCGGGACGCGAAGATCACCCAGATCTACGAGGGCACCAACCAGATTCAGCGCGTCGTGATGTCGCGGGCCCTGCTGCGCTGACCGCTGCCTGCGCGGTCAGTATGCGCCTTCGCGTCTGAGCACAGCCCGCACCGTCCGCCAGACGATGACCAGGTCGGTGACGGGCGACCAGTTGTCCACGTAGGAGTGGTCGAGCCGGATGCGCTCCTCTTCGGAGACATCCGATCGGCCCGAGATCTGCCACAGTCCGGTCATTCCGGGCTTGACCAGCGACCGACGTTCGACGAAATGATTGACCGACGCGCCCTCACCCGGGACGAGCGGCCGCGGGCCCACCAGGCTCATCGAACCACTCAGGACGTTGAACAGCTGGGGTACTTCGTCGATGCTCGTCTTTCGCAGGAACCGCCCCACCCGGGTGATCCTGGAATCCGATGCCGATTTGAAGAAGATCGAACCGGCCGGGTCGGTTGATGCGCGTTCGACTGATTGCGTCGCCTCGGCGTCGGTCGACATGGTGCGAAACTTCCAGATCCGGAAGCGCCGCCCGTGGAGTCCGACTCGTTCCTGGCGGAAGAACACCGGTCCGCCGTCGTCGTATTTGATCGCCAACGCGGCCACCAGAAGCATCGGCGTCAGGGCCAACAGCGCCGCGGCTCCCACGACGAGGTCGAAGGCTCGCTTGGGATACATCGAGACGCCGTCGTGCCGAGGACGCGCGATGTGGAACAGCGGAAGGTTGTCGATGGGGCGCAGCTTCAACCGCGGCCCGGCGATGTCGGTCATGCCCGGCACCACGATCATGTCGACGTCGAGCGAGTCCAGCCGCCAGGCGAGCTCGCGCATCTTGTCATGGCCGAGATGCTCGACGGCAGTGATCGCAATGGCGTCCGCCTGTGTCAGTTCGATCGCCCGTTCCACTGATTGTTCGTCACCGAGCACCGGCACCACGCCGGCGGCGGTGATGAGATCGGCACCCACCTCGCGGTCATAGCCTGGTATGCAGACGCCGGCCACGACGTAACCACTGGGTGTCGAGCGATCGAAATGGTCGCAGAGCATCGCGATAGAGCTCGGTTTGCCCAGGACGACCACGCGAGTGGTGTATCGGCCGTTCGCTCGTTGGTGCGCCAATTGGCGTCGCAGCAGGTGGCGGCCGACCAGCAGCCCGATCAGCCCGGAGGGTAGTGCGATGACGAGGTAGCCGCGGGAGAGATCGGTCTGCAGCAGCAGGCTTCCAACCGCGGCAGCACCGAACACCCATGCGGTGGCGGAGACGACCCGGCGATACTCCTCTGTCCCCACGCCGACGAGTGAGACGTCACGGGACTGGACCAGGGTGAGCGCGAGCAGCCAGGTTGCCCCGAGAGCGGCGGACAGGGCGGTGACGGGTCCCCAGTCGGCACGCTCGGAGAGGTTGTCGACGGGTAGCAGATGGAATCTGCCGATCTGCGCGGCGGCGAGCGCGGAGATGACGATGATCGCGTCCACCACGAGCACCCGTCGCGCGTAGGACTGCTGCCAGTGCCGAGCGGCGGCGCGGCCGGCGGCTCCGTCGGTCAGGAGCCGGGCGATCGAACCGGGGCTGCGATTGCCCACGGATCCGCCGTCGGCGTCACGCTGCGAGCCGTTGGGCGTCGACACCGGTCCCGGCGTCCGGGGCTTGTCCGTGCCCCTTGTCGCCGTCACGTCAGTACCGGACAGGTCGGACTGTGTCATGTGCAACGTACCTCTCGTTCGCTGCGATCAGCGCCAGTTAAGAACTACACGTATGGGTCGCGAGCTGACAACACGCCACGCTCGGTTGTGACTCACATCATACGACGCACCTCGCTGAGTATGCTGATCTCGCACGTTCCGACGCATAAATCTCGATAAGTACTGTTGAACGCGCATATATGCGGGTCGCCAAGGAGCTCAAAGTAATTTGCCAAACTTGCAGTTTCGCGTCACGTTTTCAGGCACGGTCAGGAGCCCGGGCTGGTCGGCGCTGTCGCCGTCGTGTTTCTGACAGCATCGTCAGAAAGAATTGCGGCCGCAGGCACGCGGCGACAGCGTCAGTGCCTGATCAGGAACCGGTGGTACCGGGGTGGGACATGGGTTCGGAGACGGGCTGGGAGACGGGCGCGGGCCGGCTGACGGGTCGCTCGACCGGAGTCGGTTCGGAAGTGGGCGCGTCGAGTGCCTGAAATCCGTAGACGAAGAGGCACGTCGACACCAGCGCCCAGGCGTTGCCGAGTATCCAGTCGAGGCTGCTGCCATCGGCCGCGCCGGCCAGGAAGTACACCGCCACGGCCAGGAACGGGTAGCCCAGGGTTACGAAGAAGCGGCCATCCCTGCTGCTGCGCCAGCGCGGATGGCGACGGTTACGCAGGTGCCAGGCGCCGATCGCCACGATCACCGCGATCCCCGCGATTGTCGAGTTCATCGGTGGACCCCCGCGCTGAGTGAGAGGCGTATGCCCAAGTGCCAGCATCCCCTGGTGGTCCCACTGGGAGCCACGAAAAGGGCGATATCTTGCCGAATTCTTACCGTCGCGCCTGGTTGCAGGTCACATTCTCCATCGCGGCGCGCCGATCGAGCCCGGCGGGATCTGGATTGGCGACCTGAACCAGCGATCCACCGGCGGCGAACACCGCGAGCAGATGGTCGACGAGGTCGTCGGCGGTGGCCCACGCGTGGGTGGACAGCACCCGGTCGGTGGCCGTGATCCCTTGCGCCGTAGCGGATTCACGGGCCGCGGTGATCACCTCGTCGGCTGACTGCCCAGCCAGGGCGGGCCCGGGCCTGCGTTCGGGGACAATCTGGTCGCCGTGCACGCGCACCGCGGTGGCGTAGTCGGTGATCCCGACGGGCAGATCGGGCACCGGCTTGCCGAACGGATCGAGTGACAGCACGGCGATCTCGCCGACCCCGACGGCGGCATCCGCCTCGGGCAGCCGGTCGAGTGTGCACAGCGCGACGTCGGCCTCACCGTCGAGCACCACCTCGGCGCCGATCCACCAGACACCGAACAGCACCGCTGCGGTCTGCCAGTGGGCGGGCAGCAGCACCGCCACCCGGCTGCCCGGTCCGGCGCCCAGTTCGTCGCGCAGCAGATTGGCCGTCTTGGCCGCCCAATTGGCGAGCGTCACCGCGGACAGCTCGATACGTTCGCCGGTGGCGTCGTCGTAGTAGGTGATGCGCGGCCCGACGGGGTCGGATGCCAGCAGCGGGTCGAGCACCGCTCCGGAGACGGTGGTCATGTCAGTTGACGCACTCCGGGTCGTCGGAGCCCGCGGTGATCACCGGCGCCGGCGCCGGGGGCGCCCCAGTCGACTCCTCTGTCGACCCGGTGGCCGCCGGGTCGGCGGCCAGCAGGGCGGGGTCGGCGCCGTCGAGACCCGAGCCCGGGCCGGTGTAGTCGGCGGCCAGCACCACCCGCACCGCGCCGGACGGCACCGAGGCGTCCTCGACGACCGGCAGCCCGCCGAGGTCCTTGGCGACCGCCTGCGCGCCGAGGTCGTCGGCCGTGGCGGCCTGCACCTGGCTGCCGCTCACCTGGACGCCCTGCTCGTGGTTGCCGGTCGGGCCGGGCGTGAATCCCTTCTCCGTCAGCACTCCCGACACCGCGGCGGCCAGCCCGTTGATGTCGGTCGCGTTGACCACCTCCGCGGTGGTCTTGCTCGGCGTGTAGGCCAGTTCCTCGGTCTTGCCCTCGTCCTGGTCGTGCAGCAGGCTCGACACCCACTCCTGCACCTGCACCGGGTCCACCCGCACCACGCTCTGCATGCCGTCGTCGCTCCAACCGTCCTCCCGCAGAACGGGAATGGTGGCGAACGCGACGTTGCCCGCCGCCAGCTTCTGCAGCTGGTCGACGAAATCCATGATGTCCCAGCCGTCGGAGAGCACCACCGAGCGCTGCACCGCTGCTTCCAGCCGGCTCAGCGTGGCGGGGCTCGACAGCGTCTTGCTGGAGATCACCTCGTGGGCGAGTGACGCCATCACCGCCTGCTGGCGGGTCACCCGGTCGAGGTCGCCACGCGGCAGGTCGTGGCGTTGCCGCACGAAGCTCAGCGCCTGGGGGCCGTTGAGCTTCTGCCAGCCGGCCGGGAAGTCGGCGCCCGAAAGTGGTTCGTAGACCGCATCTTTGAGGCAGACGTCGACACCGCCCAGGGCGTCGGTGATCAACGAGAAGCCGAGCAGCCCGATCTCGGCGTAGTGGTCGACGGTGACACCGGTGAGATTGGCGACGGTCTTGATCAGCGCCTCGCGACCGTCTTCGACGGCCTCCTTCTCGGCCTGCGCCGGATCCATGCCCTCGACTTCGACGAGCTGCTTCAGCGTCTCGAACCTGGCCTCGCCGTAGACGCCGTTGATCTTCGTCTTGTACATGCCCGGCGTCTCGACGTACGAGTCGCGGGGAATGGAGATCGCGGTGGCCGACTCGCCGCTGTTCGGGATGCGGATCAAGATGATGGTGTCGGTGTTGGTCGCGACGTCGTCACCGGCGCGCAGCGTGGCCAGCTCCTCGGCCGAGAGCGGGTTGCCGTGGGCGTCGGTACGACTGTCCGACCCCACCAGCAGCACGTCGATCGCCCCGTCCTCGCCGCCGCCGCCCAGCGTGGCCGAGCTGATGTGGTTGATGCCGGACTCGAACGAGCGGATTCGGCTCCACGCCACACCCGTCCCCAGCACCACCGCCAGCGCGGTGGTCACGGCGACAGCACGAAGTACACGGGCGGGCATCAGCCCAGGTTACTTGCGAGTGGCGCCGCATCGAGGTAGCGCTCGTCGGCGTGCCAGCCGCCGTGTCAGACTCGCGGCCATGGCGCAGCGCATCGTGATCACCGGGGCAGGCGGCCTCGTGGGCACCGTTCTCGCAGCTCAGGCCCGCCGCGAGGGGCGCACTGTCGCGGCGCTGACCTCCGCCGAGTGGGACATCACCGATCCCGCCGCCGCCCAGCGCGTCGTGCGCGCCGGCGACGTGGTGATCAACTGCGCGGCCTACACGAAGGTCGACGCCGCCGAGTCGGAGCCCGCGCGCGCCCACGAGGTCAACGCCGTCGGCCCCGGCCACGTCGCGCGCGCCTGCGCGGCCGTCGGCGCCGGTCTGGTGCACATCTCCACCGACTACGTGTTCAGCGGCGACCGCCGCGAGCCCTATGAGGTCGACGACGAGACCGGACCGCTTGGCGTCTACGGCCGCACGAAGCTGGAAGGGGAGCGCGCCGTGTTCGACGCGCTGCCGACCGCGCACGTCGTCCGCACCGCGTGGATCTACCGGGGCGCCGCGGGCGGGACGGACTTCGTCGCGGTCATGCGGCGCATGGCGGCCGGAGACGCCACCGTCGACGTGGTGGCCGACCAGGTCGGCGCCCCCACCTACGTCGGTGACCTGGTGACGGCCCTGCTCCAGGTGGCCGACGGCACCGTCGACGCACCGGTGCTGCACGCGGCGAACGACGGCCAGGCCAGCCGCTTCGAACAGGCCACGGCGGTGTTCGAGCTCCTCGGCGCCGACCCGCAGCGGGTCCGTCCCGTCGGCACCGACCGGCACCCGCGGCCCGCGCCCCGGCCGGCGTACTCCGTCCTGTCCGGCAGGCGGTCCGCCGCGGCCGGACTCACTCCGCTGCGGCCGTGGCGGGAGGCGCTGACCAGCGCGCTGAACGAGGCGCCGTGACGGCCCGGTTACCCTCTACGCCGTGATGGTGATGTCACGTGGGTGACGAGCTGGTGGTGGTGACGGTGACGTATTCGCCGGGCCCGCACCTCGACCGCTTCCTGGCGTCCCTGCCACACGCGACCGAACGCCCGGTCACGGTGGTGATGGCGGACAACGGGTCGACCGACGGCTCGCCCGAGGAGGCCCTGCAGCGGTATCCGAACGCCCGTCTGCTGCGGACCGGCGGCAACCTCGGCTACGGCACCGCGGTGAACCGCGCCGTCTCCGAATACCTGCGCGACGCCGACCCGTCGCACGACCCCGAGTTCTTCGTCGTCGCCAACCCCGACGTGCAGTGGGGACCGCACTCGATCGACACCCTGCTCGAGGCGGCTGCCCGGTGGCCGCGGGCGGGGGCGCTGGGGCCGCTGATCAACGACCCGGACGGCACCGTCTACCCGTCGGCGCGGCACCAGCCGAGCATTGTCCGCGGCGGCATGCATGCGGTGGTCGGCCCGTTCTGGAAGTCCAACCCGTGGACGGCGGCCTACCGGCAGGACCGCGAGGAGCCCAGCGAACGTGTCGTCGGCTGGCTGTCCGGGGCGTGCCTGTTGCTGCGGAGGTCCGCCTTCGACGACGTGTCGGGCTTCGACGAGCGCTACTTCATGTACATGGAGGACGTCGACCTGGGTGATCGCCTCGCCAAGGCGGGCTGGCAGAACGTATACGTGCCGTCGGCGGAGGTGTTGCACCACAAGGGCCACTCCACCGGCCGCGACCCGGCCCGCAACTTGGCCGCGCATCATCGCAGCACCTACACTTTCCTGGCTGACCGTTACCCGAGGTGGTGGCAGGCCCCGCTGCGCGGGGCGTTCCGGGGAGCCCTCGCCGTGCGCGCAGGTTTGGTGGTCAGGAAGTCGCGGCGAAGGAAAGGGCACTAGCGTGGCGAATCCGCTGAACCCGGCCGAGGTGGACGCCGTCGTCCTGGTGGGCGGCCAGGGCACCCGGCTGCGACCGTTGACGCTGTCGGCGCCCAAGCCGATGCTGCCGACGGCCGGGCTGCCGTTCCTGACCCACCTGCTGTCCCGGATCGCCAAGGCAGGCATCGAGCACGTCGTGCTGGGCACCTCGTACAAGGCGAAGGTGTTCGAGGCCGAGTTCGGCGACGGCTCCAAGCTCGGCCTTCAGATCGACTACGTCACCGAGACCGAACCGCTGGGCACCGGCGGCGCCATCGCCAACGTGGCCGACAAGCTGCGCCACGACACCGTGATGGTCTTCAACGGTGACGTGCTGTCCGGCGCGGATCTGGGTGCGCTACTGAACTCCCACGCCGAGCGGGAGGCCGACGTCACGCTGCACCTGGTGCGTGTCGGCGACCCGCGCGCCTTCGGCTGCGTGCCCACCGACACCGACGGCGTCGTGACGGCGTTCCTGGAGAAGACGCAGGATCCGCCCACCGACCAGATCAACGCCGGCTGCTACGTGTTCCGGCGCGAGGTGATCGAGCAGCGGATCCCGGCCGGGCGTGCGCTGTCGGTGGAGCGCGAGGTGTTCCCCGCGCTGCTGTCCGACGGACTCAAGGTGTGCGGCTACGTCGACGCGACCTACTGGCGTGACATGGGCACGCCCGAGGACTTCGTGCGAGGTTCGGCCGACCTGGTGCGCGGCATCGCGCCGTCGCCGGCGCTGGGCGGTCACCGCAGCGAGTCGCTGGTGCACGACGGCGCCGCGGTGGCGCCCGGCGCACTGCTGATCGGCGGCACGGTGGTCGGCCGCGGCGCCGAGATCGGGGCGGGCGCCCGGTTGGACGGCGCGGTGATCTTCGACGGGGTGCGGGTCGAGGCCGGTTCGGTGATCGAGCGGTCGATCCTCGGCTTCGGCGTCCGGATCGGGCCGCGCGCGCTGATCCGGGATGCGGTGATCGGCGACGGCGCCGACATCGGCGCCCGCTGCGAGCTGCTGCGCGGCGCGCGGGTGTGGCCGGGCGTCGCCATCCCCGACGGCGGCCTGCGCTACTCCACCGACGTCTGACCGTCCGCCTCTTTCCACGGAACTGCATTCCCGGTCGTCAAGCCGCGCGCTTGCTAGCCAGGAATGCCGTTCCGGCGCAACGCCGCGTTCACCAGTTGCGCCAAGCCGAAGTCGGTGCCATCGGGCAGCGCGTCGAGTGGCCACCAGCGCAGGTCGAGCGACTCCCGGCTGACCGTGATCTCGGCGTCGCGCGGCGCGCGCACCACGAACTGCATGTCGAGGTGGCGGGTCGGCACGCCCAGCGAGCAGGTCACCGGGTGCACGTGCAGGGCGGCCATCGACGGGTCGATGGTCAGGCCCGCGACACCGGATTCCTCACCCGCCTCGCGCAGCGCGGCGGCGACGATGTCGGCGTCGCCCTCCTCGCAGTGCCCGCCGAGCTGCAGCCACCGGCCCACCCGAGGGTGAAGGGTGAGCAGCGTCCGGGTGCCGGTGTGGTCGATGACGAGTGCCGAGGCGGTGATGTGGCCTGCTGCGCAGGACCGCTCACACGCGTCGGGCCTGGCGGCCAGGAACGCCAGCACCGAGTGCCGCAGGCTGTCCTGGGCGGGGTCGGGCGCCACCCAGTCGGTGAGCACCTCGACCGCCGAGGCGTGCAGTGTCACCGGCGCACCAGCAGCCCGTCGACGGACGCGGGATCACGCGGGCCGGTGGGTTCGGCGGCGTAGCCGATGGCGATCGCGCCCAACGGCTCCCAGTCGTCGGGCACCTCCAGCTCGTGGCGCACCAGGTCGGCGGCGAAGATGGTGGAGCCGATCCAGCAGCTGCCCACGCCGCGGACCGCGAGGGCGACCAGCAGCGCCTGCACGGCGGCGCCGGCGGCGACGGTGAACATGGTCCGCTCTGCGGCCGTCCGCTGCGCGTCCGGGTAGTCGTGCGCGCCGTCGGGCACCACGAACGGGATCACGAGTTCGGGTGCGTCGTAGAGGATCTGGCCGCGGGCGACGCGTCGTTCGACGGCGTCGGCCGGCATCCCGTCGCCGGTCAGGTCGGCACGCCAGCGGTCCCGCATCCGGTCCAGCACGCGGCGGCGGGTATCGGCGTCCTGCAGCCACAGGAAGCGCACCGGCCGGGTGTGGTGCGGTGCGGGGGCGGTGAGCGCCTCGGCGACCGACGCCTCGATCAGCTCCGGCCCGACGGCGTCGGCGCTGAAGTGCCGGACCGAGCGGCGCAGCAGCTGGGCCTGGGTGCGGCCGAGGTGCAGCGCCTCCTCGGTGCCCAGCCAGAACAGGTCGTCCTCGCCGGGCCGCAGCAGGTCGCGTGCGGTCGACCCGTCGTCGGGCAGCGACAGCCCGCGCACCACCGCGACCGGGATGCCCGTCAACTTGCCCTTCACCAGATCCGCCGCCGCCGCGATCTCGTCGGCGACGGCCACCTCGGTGACGAGCAGTTCGTTGCCGTGCACGTCGCGGGCCCCGGCATAGCCGTGCAGCACGGAGAGCCCGGCGGCGCCGATCGCGGCGTCGGTCTGGCCGTTGCGCCAGGCGCGTCCCATGGTGTCGGTGATCACCACGGCGACACGCACGCCGAGCCGGTCGGCGAGTCCGGACCGCAGGGCCGCCGCGCTGCCGTCCGGGTCGACGGGCAGCAGGGCGAGTTCGGTCGAGCCCACGTTCGAGCCGTCGACCCCGGCCGCCGCCTGGATCAGGCCGATGGCGTTCTCGGTGATCAGCGTCTTGCCCTTGCGGGCCAGCACCCGCACGGCTTCGTCGTCGATGAGTTTGCGCCGCAGCGCATCCCGTTCCTCGGGGTCGGCAGGTGCGGCGACGATGCGGCCTTCGCACTTGGACACCACCTTGCTGGTGACCACCACGACGTCGCCGTCCCGCAGCCACGGCGCGGCCGCGGCCAGCGCGGCGGCGAGGTCGTCACCGGTGCGGAACTCCGGCAGCCCGGGCACCGGCAGCAGTTCCACCGCCGCGGCGGATCCGTGCTCGGTCACAGCGTCAGCCCGGCCAGGTCGAGCGCGGCGCGCACCATGTCGGCAGTGGCGCCCGGGTCGGTCATCAGCAGCGGAACGGCCCGCACGTCGACGCCCTCGATCGCGGCGTCGTCACCGGTGTGGACCAGCCAGCCGTCGAGCAGGCCGACACCGGAGCGCGCCCCGAAGTGTCTGCCGACGGCTTCGGAGGTGGATTCGACGCCGATGACCGACAGGCAGCGGTCCGCCATGCCGCGCAACGGCTTTCCGGCGACGATCGGGGAGTAGCCGATCACCTTGGCCGATGTCGAGCGCAGGGCGGCGCGGACGCCTCCCACTGCGAGGATCGGTCCGATGCTCACCACCGGGTTCGACGGCGCCAGCAGCACCACGTCGGCTTCGGCGATCGCATCGGTGACACCGGGGGCGGCGGTGGCCTTGTCGGCGCCGACGAAGGCGAAGCTGTGCGTCTCCACGTTCGCCCGGTAGCGCACCCACCATTCCTGGAAGTGGATCGCGCGCCGCTCTCCGGCCGTCTCGCCCGGGCCGGGGTCGGTGATCACGACGTGGGTCTCGCTGCGGTCGTCGCTCACCGGCAGCAGCCGCGCGCCGGGCGCCCAGCGCGCACACAGCGCCTCGGTGACCTGGGAGAGCGGATAGCCCGCCCGCAGCATCTGGCTGCGCACCAGGTGGGTGGCCAGGTCCCGGTCGCCGAGCCCGAACCAATCGGGTTGCACCCCGTAGGCCGCCAGTTCCTCCTTGGCGTGCCACGTTTCGTCGCGGTGACCCCAGCCGCGGTCGGGGTCGATGCCGCCACCCAGGGTGTACATGCAGGTGTCGAGGTCGGGGCAGATGCGCACGCCGTGCATCCAGGCGTCGTCGCCGACGTTGACGACGGCGGTCAGTTCGTGTCCGGACGACGCCTCGCCGGTGGCGAACTGCCCGAGTCCGAGCAGGTGCTGCACACCGAGCAGGAAGCGCGCGCCGCCGACTCCGCCGACCAGTACGGTGACCTTCACATCGATCGAGATTAGGCGCTGCCGCGATCGCCGCCGCGACCGCCTGCGGCCCCGGCGCGAACATCCAAGATCACAAACGAGACACGCCGACGTCACGGCGCGCCGTATGCGGGTCACGGGATGGTATGAATTTCTGTTCCAGCGCTTGACCCCGGCAGCTAACGCGTGTCTAATCACATCAGTGTCATTCCCGGTTGGCCGGCCGAAATCGGTGTCGCAGACCGAGATTCGATCACTTGTTCGAATTGATTGGTCGCACATCTCCATCGTGGGGCTCCGAGTTCATCTACGACACCGAGTGAGGAGGCGGGAAATGTCTTTTGAGAGTAGCGATTTCGATCGAGTAGTCCGGTTCGACAACCGGCTGCTCGGCGCTGTCGGCAGCATGCCGCACACCGATATCAGGCCGGCGCCGACGGCGGCCGCAAACCGGCCGCAATTGAGCCTGGTCCCCGACCAGGGCGACGAGTGGGAAGTTGATCCGGCAACTACCGAGGATCAATGGCAGGAGCGCGCGCTGTGCGCTCAGACCGACCCCGAGGCGTTCTTCCCGGAGAAGGGCGGCTCGACCCGCGAAGCCAAGCGGATCTGCCTGGGCTGCGAGGTGCGCGACGAGTGCCTCGACTACGCGCTGGCCCATGACGAGCGGTTCGGCATCTGGGGCGGGCTCTCCGAGCGGGAGCGCCGACGCCTCAAGCGCGGCATCATCTAGCTCCGACCTGGCCCGCGCCGGGCCTCACTCGTCCTCGATCGTCGGGTCGATGACTGTGGGTTCGACGCCCAGGAATGTGGCGACCTGCGCCACCAGCACCTCATGCAGCAGCTCGGCGAGTTCGTCGGTGTCTTTGGCCCGGCGCTCGATCGGCTTGCGGAACAACACTATTCGCGCCCGGGTGGCGTTACCCCGGACATCTACGCCCGCGGGTATCAGCCTCGCCAACGCAATCGGCCCGTCGGCCACCACCTCGGGCGGCCACTGAACACTGTCGGGATCCTTCGGTGAGATCCGCGGAATCTCGTCCACCGCGACGTCGAGTGCGGAGACCCGGTCGGCCCAGCGCCGCTCGATCGGCTCGTAGGCCTCCAGCACCGCCATGTCGAACCGTTCCGCGCGACTGCGCCAGCCCGGCACCGACGGCGGCAGCAGCGGGCCGCGCATATCCCGGCGGCGGCGTGATCGCCACCGGTTCCCTTCGGCCACGGTCACCGATCGTAACGGTTCGAGATCGGCCGCCCCGACGCTGCGCGTGTCCGGTGCCACGGGGCCGCGGTGCGCGATAGCCTCTCGATCGTGAACGTTCCCCGTCGCTGCTGCCGGCCCGGGTGCCCTCACTATGCTGTGGCGACGCTGACCTTCGTGTACTCGGACTCCACCGCCGTGGTCGGGCCCCTGGCCACTGTGAACGAGCCGCATTCCTGGGATCTGTGCGTCGGCCATGCCAGCCGGATCACCGCCCCGCGGGGATGGGAGCTGGTTCGCCACGCCGGCCCGCTGCCCACCCATCCGGACGAGGACGACCTGGTCGCCCTCGCCGACGCGGTGCGCGAGGGACGTGAAGTGGCGGCCCCGATGAACGGTGTGGTGGCGGGCTTCTCCGATCCCTCCACCGGAGTCGCGGGTGGTGCGCTGATGGCGCCCCCGGCCCGTCGGCCCGATTCGAGCGGGCGCCGGCGCGGACACCTGCGGGTGTTGCCGGACCCCGGCGAGTAAACCGGAGGCCGGCGGCCGCCGGTGGAGCAAACGAGCCGGGCGATAGACGCAGATCCGTCATCCTCCGACGGCTAGGCTGGCGCAGAAGATCCCGTCACGAGGAGTGCTATGTCCCGGCCGGCTGCGGCGGTTAACCGCGTCATCAAGGCGTATGACGTGCGTGGCCTGGTCGGTGACGAACTCGACGAGGCATTCGTCGCCGACGTCGGCGGCGCGTTCGCCCGGCTGATGGCCGCCGACCCGGCAGTCCACCAGGTGGTGATCGGCTACGACATGCGCGCCAGTTCGCCCGCGCTGGCCGCCGCGTTCGCCGAGGGCGTGGTGGCCCAGGGCCTCGACGTCACCCGGATCGGGCTGGCGTCCACCGACCAGTTGTACTTCGCCTCCGGCCTGCTCGACTGTCCCGGCGCGATGTTCACCGCCAGCCACAACCCGGCCGCCTACAACGGCATCAAGCTGTGCCGCGCAGGCGCCAAACCCGTCGGCAAGGACACCGGGCTGTCGGTGATCGCCGAGGAGGTGATCGCCGGTGTGCCCGCGTCGGACGCGCCGCGCGGCGTCATCTCCGACCGCGACGTGCTGGCCGACTACGGCGACTTCCTGCGCTCACTGGTCGACCTGGCCGGTCGGCGCCCGTTGCGGGTCGCCGTCGACGCGGGCAACGGCATGGCGGGTCACACCGCTCCGGCGGTGCTGGGGAACATTCCGTCGATCACGATGGCGCCCTTGTACTTCGAACTCGACGGCACGTTCCCCAACCACGAGGCGAACCCGCTGGACGCGGCCAATCTCGTCGACCTGCAGGCCCATGTCGTGTCCTCCGGCGCCGACATCGGCCTGGCGTTCGACGGCGACGCCGACCGCTGCTTCGTCGTCGACGAGCTCGGTCGCCCGGTGTCGCCGTCGGCGGTGACGGCCCTGGTGGCCGCGCGCGAACTGCAGCGTGAAATCGGCGCCACTGTCATCCACAACCTGATCACCTCCCGGGCCGTGCCGGAACTGGTGGTGGAGCGCGGCGGGACACCGCTGCGCTCCCGGGTCGGGCACTCCTACATCAAGACGTTGATGGCCGAGACCGGCGCGATTTTCGGCGGCGAGCACTCCGCGCACTACTACTTCCGCGACTTCTGGGGCGCCGACTCCGGGATGCTGGCCGCCCTGCACGTGCTCGCCGCGCTCGGTGAGCAGGACCGGCCGCTGTCGGACCTGATGGCCGACTACCAGCGCTACGAGGCGTCCGGCGAGATCAACTTCACCGTCGGCGATGCGGCGGCCTGTGTCGAGGCGGTGCTCAAGTCATTCGGTCCCCGCATCCACTCCATCGATCACCTCGACGGCGTGACAGTCGATCTCGGCAACGGGAACTGGTTCAACCTGCGCACGTCGAACACCGAGCCGTTGCTGCGGCTGAACGTCGAGGCGCGCACCGTCGAGGAGGTCGACGAGGTGGTCGGCCAGGTATCGCAGACGGTCGAGGCCCAGAGCGTCACCGTCGCGGGGGACTCGTCGTGAGAGCCACCGAGGCGGTCATCGACCTCGACGACGCCGATGGACTGCTGAACGCCGACCGGGACGGTCTGCTCCGGGCCACTGCGATGGCAGGCGCCCAGGTCCGCGCCACCGCGGCGGCGTTCGACGAGGGAGTGCTCGAGCCGTTGCGGTCGGGCCAGCCGCCGCGCACCGTCGTGTGGGTCGCCGGCCGTGGCGTCGCCGAGACCGCGGGGGCGATGCTCGCCGCCACGATGGGACCGTCTGCCGCTGCGCCGGTCGTCGTCACCGCGCAGGTGCCGCCCTGGATCGGTGCGCTGGACGTGATCGTGGTCGCGGGCGACGACGCGGCGGACCCCGCGCTGGTGACGGCGGCCGCGACCGGTGTGCGCCGTGGCGCGCGGGTGGTGATCGCCGCGCCGTACGAAGGTCCGCTGCGGGATGCCACCGCCGGCCGGGTGGTGGCGCTGGCGCCGCGGGTGTGGGTACCCGACGACTTCGGCCTGGCCCGCTACCTCGCGGTCGGGCTGGCCACACTGCACACCGTGGATGCGGGTCTGCCTGCCGACCTCTCCGCACTGGCCGACGAGCTCGACGCCGAGGCGCTGCGCAACAGCGCGGGCCGCGACCTGTTCACCAACCCCGCCAAGTCTCTGGCCGACCGCATCTCCGGGCGCGACGTCGTGCTCGCCGGCGACAATGCGGCCACCCTGGCGCTCGGCCGGCACGGCGCGGCGGTGCTGCTGCGGGCGGCCGGTGAGGCGGTGGCCGCCGTCGGGCTGGCCGATCTGCTGGTGGGTTTGCGCAACAGGCCGTCCGGTCGCCGTGGCGAGACGTCCTACGAGTCATCGCTGTTTCACGACGACGAGCTCGACGGGCCGCTGCCGCGACGGGTGCGCGCCTTCGTCCTCACCACCGACCTCGAGCGCCCGGTGATACTGGCCAGGGTCGCGGGTTTCGACGGCGTCGACGTGGTCAGTGCCGAGGATGTGCCCGACGCCGGTGACGGCCCGGCGAGGGGGGCGAGCAGTCGGCCGGAACACCAACTGGCCACGCTGGCCGTACGACTGGAGATGACGGCTGTGTACCTGAGACTGGTTCGGGGTTAGACACGTGCACCTGCTACGAGGCGCGGTGCGGACCTATGCGTGGGGTTCGCGCACCGCGATCGCCGAGTTCACCGGAAGGCCCAGTCCCACACCGCATCCCGAGGCGGAGCTGTGGTTCGGCGCGCATCCCGGCGACCCGGCCTGGCTGCAGACCGACGACGGCGAGCAGTCACTGCTGACGGCGCTGCGCGAGGACCCGGAGGGCCAGCTGGGGACGGGGCTGCTCAGCCACTTCGGCGACGCCCTGCCGTTCCTGGTCAAGGTGCTCGCCGCCGACGAACCGCTGTCGCTGCAGGCCCATCCGAGCGCGACGCAGGCCGCAGAGGGTTTTGAACGCGAGGACCGGCTGGGGATCCCGGTGTCGGCGCCCATGCGCAACTACCGCGACCGCAGCCACAAGCCGGAGCTGATGGTGGCGCTCGACCAGTTCGAGGCACTGGCCGGATTCGCCCCGGTCGACCACACCATCGAATTGATTCGCGCGCTGGCCGTTCCCGAACTCGAGCTCTACCTCAACCTGTTGGCCGGCCAGCCCGACGCCGACGGGCTGCGGGCGTTGTTCACCACCTGGATCACGGCGCCGCAACCCCACCTCGACCTGCTCGTCCCCGCGGTGCTCGAAGGAGCCATCGAATACGTCCGTTCCGGCCACAAGCGCTTCGCCGCCGAGGCCAAGACCGTGCTCGAACTCGGCGAGCGCTATCCCGGCGATGCCGGCGTGCTGGCCGCCCTGCTGCTCAACCGCATCTCGCTGCGGCCCGGCGAGGGGATCTACCTGCCTGCCGGAAATCTGCACGCCTACCTGCGCGGAATCGGCGTCGAGGTGATGGCCAACTCCGACAACGTGTTGCGCGGCGGTCTCACACCCAAGCACGTGGACGTGCCCGAGCTGCTGCGGGTGCTCGACTTCACGCCGACGCCCGAGGACGAGCTGCGGCCCGAGATGAGCCGCGACGGAATGGAACTGGTCTATCGCACGCCGGCGCCGGAGTTCGCGGTGTCGGTGTTGAGCGTCGCGGGCGACCAGTGCGGCCACGAGATCGACGCGCCGTCACGGTACGACGGCCCGCAGGTGCTGCTGTGCACCGAGGGTGTGACAGTGGTGCATGCGAAGAGCACGTCGCTGACGCTGCAGCGCGGCGCGGCGGCATGGGTGGCCGCCGACGACGGCCCGATCCGGCTGATGGCGCAGGAACCGACCAAGCTGTTCCGGGTCACCGTCGGGCTCTGACGCCCGTCCCCGCTCAGGCGACCGGTACGGCCTCGCGCGTGGCGCGCCGCTCGGCCAGCCACAGCCTCATGTTGTGCTTGATCGTGCGGCCCACGAGTCGCGGCGAAGGCACCATCCAGAGGCTGTCGAGCAGGCTGAACCGTCGCAGAAACCATTCGGCCAGCACGGGATCGGTCTCCGCGGCGCCGAGGAACTGGTCGAACAGCCCGCCCACCGGCGAGTACCACCACGGCATCGGGCCGGTGGCCCGGTGCAGCGTCAGGTCGCCGACCGCGTTCATCTGCCACACCGGGTAGGTCGTTTTCGCGGTGGCCTTGCTCAGCGTGCTGGCCAGGCTCTCGCCGGGATTCTGCAGGGCCCGGCGCAGGTGACCGGCCTGCAGCGACGTCATCGTCATGCCTTGGCCGTAGGTGGGATTGAAGCTGACCACGGCGTCGCCGAACGGCACGATCCCGGCCGGGAAGCGGTCGAGCTTGTCGAAGCGGCGCCACCGGCTCGTCGGATATTTGTGGAACGACATCTCGCCGACGGGTTTCCCGGCCCGCAGCGCGGCGGCGACGTGGGAGGGCAGGATGTCGTCCGCGAGCGCGCACATGCCATCGAAGTCCTTCGGCGGATCGACTTTGCCGACGCCGAAGGTGGTGACGTTCCACAGGCCGTCCTCGTAGAACAGCATGCCCACACCGAGCGGCAGATCGTCCGACGCGCCTGCCACGACGACCTTCTCGGCCAGCAGGCCGTCGGGCACCTGCACCCGCTGGCTGGCGTAGCCGATGCCGACGTCGACGGTGTCCTCGCGGGGACGCTCGAAACCCCACTGCGCGAGCCACACCGGCAACCGGGTTCCGCGGCCGGTGGCGTCGACGACGAGGTCGGCGGCTACCGCTTCGCCGTCGTCGAGCACCACCCCGGTGACGCGCTGGGCGGCAGCGTCGAACGTCGGTTCGGACACCAGGCGCCGGATGATCTCGACGTTGGGTATCGCGTTCACCCGCCGGCGGATCTGCCATTCCAGCTGTGGACGGCTCGGCACATAGGCGGTGAACTCGTCCTGCAGGGTGTGCTGGGTGCCCAGCACGTGACCGGCCGCGCCGAAGTGGATGCAGTCGGGCCGGTTCTCCAGGATGGGCACGCCGGCGGCGACCATGTCGTCGAGCAGGCCGGGGAAGTGGCTCTCGAACTCGGCGGCCCCGCGGGCCATCAGCAGGTGTACGTGCCGGCCCTGGGGGACGGCTGCGCGGTTGGCCGGACCGTCGGGCAACTCGTCGCGCTCGAAGATGGTCACGTGCTCGTAGAAGTCGGAGAGCACCCGCGCGGCACACAGCCCGGCGATGCTCCCCCCAATGACGATTGCGTGTTTAGTACTCCGCCCCATCGGGTCACAGTAGCCGGTAGATTTCGCACACCCGGGCGAGAATCTGTCCCGCACCGGATCCGAAAGGAATTCGTCATGACCGGCAGATGGCGCACCAAATCCGTGGAGCAGTCGATCGCCGACACCGACGAACCGAGCACCCGATTGCGCAAGGATCTGACGTGGTGGGACCTCACCGTGTTCGGCGTATCCGTGGTGATCGGGGCGGGCATCTTCACCATCACCGCGTCCACCGCGGGCAACCTGACCGGTCCGGCCATCTCGATCTCGTTCATCCTGGCCGCGATCGCCTGCGGGCTCGCGGCCCTGTGCTACGCCGAGTTCGCCTCGACCGTGCCGGTGGCGGGCAGTGCCTACACGTTCTCCTATGCGACGTTCGGTGAGTTCGTCGCCTGGATCATCGGCTGGGATCTCATCCTGGAGTTCGCCGTCGCCGCGGCCGTGGTGGCCAAGGGCTGGTCGAGCTACCTGGGCACGGTGTTCAACTTCGGCGGCGGCATCGCCGAGGTCGGCGGCCTCAAGGTGGACTGGGGCGCGTTGCTGATCATCGCGTTCGTGACGCTGCTGCTCGCGCGCGGCACCAAGCTGTCGGCCGGCGTCAGCCTGGTGATCACCGTGATCAAGGTCGCGGTCGTGCTGCTCGTGGTGATCGTCGGCGCCGGCTACATCAAAATGAGCAACTACTCGCCGTTCATACCGCCGGCCGAGGCGGCCGAGGGTGGCAGCGGCGCCGAGCAGTCCCTGTTCTCCTTGATCACCGGCGCCGAGGGCAGCAGCTTCGGCTGGTACGGCCTGCTCGCCGGCGCGTCGATCGTGTTCTTCGCCTTCATCGGCTTCGACATCGTCGCCACCACCGCCGAGGAGACCAAGAACCCGCAGCGCGACGTGCCGCGCGGCATCCTGGGGTCGCTGGCCATCGTCACGGTGCTCTACGTCGCGGTCGCCGTCGTGCTGTCGGGCATGGTCTCCTACACGGTGCTGCGCGACGCGGGTGAGAAGGCGAACTTGGCGACGGCGTTCTCCGCGAACGGGGTGGAGTGGGCCGCGACGGTGATCTCGATCGGCGCACTGGCCGGCCTGACGACCGTCGTCATCGTGCTGATGCTGGGCCAGACGCGGGTGTTGTTCGCGATGTCCCGCGACGGGCTGATGCCCCGCCAGCTGGCCAAGACCGGCGAGCACGGCACGCCGGTGCGCATCACGCTGATCGTCGGGGTTCTAGTGGCCGTCGCGGCATCGGTGTTCCCGATCGACAAGCTCGAAGAGATGGTCAACATCGGCACGCTCTTCGCGTTCGTCCTGGTGTCCGCCGGTGTGATCGTCCTGCGCAAGACCCGTCCCGACCTCGAGCGCGGGTTCCGGGCGCCGCTGGTGCCGCTGCTGCCGATCGCAGCCATCGCGGCCTGCGTCTGGCTGATGCTCAACCTGACCGGCCTGACCTGGATCCGCTTCCTGATCTGGATGGCCATCGGTGTGGTCATCTACTTCGTCTACGGCCGCAGGCACTCTGTGCTCGGGCGCCGCGAGGCCGCTGCGGTCGAGTAACTGTTCAGGGATTTCGGCGCGCTTTCGATCGCTCGTCAGCGACTGGAAGCGCGCCGAAGTCGCTCGGAAGCGCTTTACAAAAGGACCATTGGTGTCTAGACAACGGACAAATAGCGTCGTATAGTCAACCCAAGACGTGATCCCGATCACCGAGGAGGCTGTTCGATGACGACCGAAATCTCAGACATCACCGCTGATCAGTGGCGGGACAGGAAGCGGTACCTGTGGCTGATGGGGCTGATCGCGCCGACCGCCCTGTTCGTGATGCTGCCGATCGTCTGGGCGCTCAACGACCTCGGATGGCACACCGCGGCCCAGCTGCCGTTCTGGATCGGCCCGATCCTGCTCTACGTGCTGCTGCCGGCGCTCGACCTGAAGTTCGGCCCCGACGGCCAGAATCCGCCCGACGAGGTGATGGAGCGGCTGGAGAACGACCGGTACTACCGCTACTGCACCTACATCTATCTGCCGTTCCAGTACGCCAGCGTGATCTTCGGCGCCTACCTGTTCACCGCGTCGAACCTGAGCTGGCTGGGCTTCGACGGCGGCCTGGGCTGGCCGGCCAAGATCGGACTCGCGCTGTCGGTGGGGGTGCTCGGAGGGGTGGGCATCAACACCGCACACGAGATGGGGCACAAGAAGGACTCGCTCGAGCGTTGGCTCAGCAAGATCACGCTGGCCCAGACCGGATACGGCCACTTCTACATCGAGCACAACCGCGGCCACCACGTCCGCGTCGCCACCCCGGAGGACCCGGCGTCGGCACGCTTCGGCGAGACGTTCTGGGAATTCCTGCCGCGCAGTGTCTGGGGCAGCCTGCGGTCGTCATGGCAGCTCGAGGCCCAGCGCCTGCGACGCAACGGACGCAGCCCCTGGGACCCGAGGACCTACCCGGGCAACGACGTGCTCAACGCATGGGCGATGACCGTGCTGCTCTTCGGCGTCCTGATCGCGGTGTTCGGCGTGGCGCTGATCCCGTACCTCGTGATCCAGGCCGTCTTCGGCTTCACGCTGCTCGAGACGGTGAACTACCTCGAGCACTACGGCCTGCTGCGGCAGAAGACGGCCAGCGGCCGCTACGAGCGCTGCGCACCCGCGCACAGCTGGAACTCCGACCACATCGTCACCAACCTGTTCCTGTACCACCTGCAGCGACACAGCGATCACCACGCCAACCCCACGCGTCGCTACCAGACGCTGCGCAGCATCGACGGCGCGCCGAATCTGCCGAGTGGCTACGCGTCGATGATCGCGCTGACCTACTTCCCGCCGCTGTGGCGCAAGGTGATGGACCACCGGGTGCTGGACCACTACGACGGCGACATCACCCGGGTGAATCTGCATCCGCGGCTGCGCGACAAGATGCTGGCGCGGTACGGGGCGGTGGCGGAGGTCTCCCGATGACCGCCTACCGCTGCCCGGGCTGTGACTACGTGTACGACGAGACCACGGGTGCCCCACGTGAGGGGTTCCCGGCCGGCACCCCGTGGGACCAGGTCCCCGACGACTGGTGCTGCCCCGACTGCGCGGTGCGCGAGAAGGTCGACTTCGAAGAGATGGGAGCAACCCGATGAGTGACTACAAGTTGTTCGTCTGTGTGCAGTGCGGATTCGAGTACGACGAGGAGAAGGGCTGGCCCGAGGACGGCATCGCACCGGGCACCCGCTGGGACGACATCCCCGACGACTGGAGCTGCCCGGACTGCGGCGCGGCCAAGTCGGATTTCGAGATGGTGGAGGTTGCGCGGTCTTGACCGCTACCCTCGCGCGTGTGACAAGCCCGCGCGACCGTCGAAGCGCGCAGCGCATCCCGTACGCCGAGGCGTCGAGGGTGCTGCTGCGCGATTCGATCCTGGACGGGATGCGCGACATGCTGACGACCCGGGACTGGTCGGCGATCACGCTCTCGGACGTCGCCAAGGCCGCCGGGATCAGCAGGCAGACCATCTACAACGAGTTCGGCTCACGTCACGGCCTGGCGCAGAACTACGCGCTGCGGCTGGCGGACCGCCTGGTCGACGCCGTCGACGAGGCCATCGAGGGCAATGTCGGCGATGTGCACGCCGCCTTCCTGCAGGGATTCCGCGCGTTCTTCGCCGAGTCGGCCGCCGACCCCCTGGTGATCTCGCTGCTGTCGGGGGAGACCAAGCCCGACCTGCTGCAGATCATCACCACCGACAGCGGACCGATCATCACCCGGTGCTCCGACCGGCTGACCGACACCTTCGCCCACAGCTGGGTCAGGGCGAGCGACGAGGACGCCGGCGTGCTGGCCCGTGCGATCGTCCGGCTGGCGATGAGTTATGTCTCGATGCCGCCGGAGGCCGACCACGATGTGGCCGGTGACCTGGCCCGGCTGATGACGCCGTTTGCCGAACGATACGGTGTCATCGAGCAGAATTAGCGGCGCTCTGACCGCGCCGACTACTGTGTAACCAGGCTAACTAAATGGCCTCACGCGCGCGCACGTAAAGGAATGCATATGACTGAGTTGAAGGCTGACAGCCTCAACGGCATCGATTTCAAGGTTGCCGACCTGTCCTTGGCCGAGTTCGGCCGCAAGGAGATTCGGCTGGCAGAGCATGAAATGCCGGGGCTGATGGCCCTGCGCCGCGAGTACTCCGAGGTGCTGCCGCTCAAGGGGGCGCGGGTCTCCGGGTCGCTGCACATGACGGTGCAGACCGCGGTGCTGATCGAGACGCTGGTGGTACTCGGCGCCGAGGTGCGCTGGGCGTCCTGCAACATCTTCTCCACCCAGGACCACGCCGCGGCCGCGACCGTCGTCGGTCCGCACGGGACGCCGGAGGAGCCCAAGGGCGTCCCGGTGTTCGCCTGGAAGGGCGAGTCGCTCGAGGAGTACTGGTGGGCCGCCGAGCAGATGCTCACCTGGCCCAACGAGCCGGCCAACATGATCCTCGACGACGGCGGTGACGCCACCATGCTCGTGCTGCGCGGCGCGCAGTTCGAGAAGGCGGGCGTGGTCCCACCCGACGAGGAGGACGCCTCCGACGAGTACAAGGTCTTCCTGAACCTGGTGCGCAAGCGGTTCGAGACCGACAAGGGCAAGTGGACCAAGATCGCCGAGTCGGTCCAGGGTGTCACCGAGGAGACCACCACCGGTGTGCTGCGGCTCTACCAGTTCGAGGCGGCCGGTGACCTTCCGTTCCCCGCGATCAACGTCAACGACTCGGTCACCAAGAGCAAGTTCGACAACAAGTACGGCACCCGGCACTCGCTGATCGACGGCATCAACCGCGGCACCGACGTGCTGATCGGCGGCAAGGCCGCCCTGGTGTGCGGTTACGGCGACGTCGGCAAGGGCTGCGCCGAGGCGCTCAAGGCGCAGGGCGCCCGGGTGGCCGTCACCGAGATCGACCCGATCAACGCCCTGCAGGCGCTGATGGACGGCTTCGAGGTCAAGACCGTCGAAGAGGCCGTCGGCTGGGCCGACATCATCATCACCGCGACCGGCAACCAGGGCATCATCACCCTCGAGCACATGCGGTCGATGAAGCACCAGGCGATCCTGGGCAACATCGGCCACTTCGACGACGAGATCGAGATGGCCCGCCTCGAGCGTGACCCGGACATCCGCCGGATCAACATCAAGCCGCAGGTCGACGAGTTCGTCTTCCCCGACGGGCATTCGATCATCGTGCTTTCGGAGGGGCGCTTGCTGAACCTGGGCAACGCGACCGGCCACCCGTCGTTCGTGATGAGCAACAGCTTCTCGAATCAGGTCATCGCGCAGATCGAGCTGTGGACCAAGAACGACGAGTACGACAACGCCGTCTACCGCCTGGCCAAGCATCTCGACGAGAAGGTCGCCAAGATCCACGTCGAGGCACTCGGCGGCTCGCTGACCAGGCTCACCAAGGAGCAGGCGGAGTACATCAACGTCGATGTCGAGGGCCCGTACAAGCCGGAGCACTACCGCTACTGAGTTTTCGCGCCGAACGTGCGCTCACGGCGAGAATCAGCGTGATTCTCCGCGGTGGGCGCACGTTCGGCGTTTCTGGGTCCGCTGGCTCGTGATCAAATCGACCGGCGGGTAACCGGATACGTCAATCGGGAGCCAAACCCCCCGCCGCCGTTATCGAACTGTTAACGTTCGCGCCGTGGGTCGGGGGATTCGGGTCGTCGTTACAGTTATCAGCTTTTTCGTCATGGCGGGATCGGCGACGGCGTTCGCCGACGACCCGACCATCGACCACCACCACCCGTACTTCAACGAGGACGAGTACCAGGCGTTCTACACCCCGCCAGATCCGCTGCCGCCGGGCCAGCCCGGCGACGTGGTGCGCTCGGAGCCGTCCCGGCTGGTCCTCGAGCCGTCCGGCCAGCTCGGCATGATCATGGCCAACGGCACGCGAATCATGTACCGCAGCACAGACGCTCGCGGAAACCCCAACGTCGTCACGGGCACCTACTTCGAGCCGCACAACCCGTGGCCGTTCGGCGGGCCGCGGCCGTTGATCGTCTACGGACCCGGCACCCAGGGCCAGGGTGACCAGTGCGCGCCGTCACGGCAGTTCAATCAGGGCATCCACTGGTCGCCCTATCTCGACCTCGCGTTCAACTACGAAGAATTGTTCGTCGCGACGATGGTGGCCCGCGGGTTCGCGATCGTCATGACCGACTACGAGGGCCTCGGCACCCCGGGGCTGCACACCTACGTGAGCCGGGTGTCCCAGGGCCACGCGATGCTCGACGCCGCCCGCGCCGCCAAGCGGCTGCCCGGGACGTCGCTGGCGCCGGACGGCCCGCTCGCGTTCTGGGGATACTCCCAGGGCGGTGGGGCCGCGGCGTCCGCGGCCGAGATGGCCGAGCTGTACGCGCCGGAACTGGACGTCAAGGGCACCTATGCCGGTGCACCGCCCGCGGACCTGAAGGCGCTCTTCCCGTTCGCCGACGGCAGCATGCTCGTCGGTGTCGTCGGATATGCGCTGAACTCGGTGATGACGGCCTATCCCGAGCACGAGGCGGCGATCCGCGCGACGCTGACGCCGCGCGGCGCCGACATGCTGTTCAAGGTGCAGGACCAGTGCATCGCGGAGACGATCTCGAAGTTCATGTTCCGGCACCTCCAGCCGTACTTCAATCAGGACATGAACACGCTCGTCAGCCAGGAACCGTTCAAGTCGCTGTTCGAGGAACAGAAGCTGGGAAAGACGAAACCCAACGCGCCGGTGCTGATCAACGCCAACAGGTTCGACCCGCTGGTGCCGTGGGCGCCGGCGATGCAACTCGGCAGGGACTGGTGTGCCCAAGGCGCCGACATCGAGGCGCGAACCAACGAGCAGCCGCCGTTCCTGAACAAGGCGGTGATCAACCATGCGTTGCCGATGCTGGTCGACGGAGAGCCGGCCATGCAGTGGATCGCGGACCGGTTCAAGGGCGTTCCGACAGCGCCGAACTGCGGACGGATCTAGCGGCGGCTCACACGGGATTGAACGAGCTGATCAGCCACTGCCCCTGCACGTTTCGCAGGACCATCTGGACAGCGGACTCGTCGGTGTCCGGCTGCGGATCGGCGAGCGTGCTGGATTCCTGATCGATGAACACGAGCAGTTCAGCCACGTCGGCGCTGAGCGATTCGACCGCGACGCCGACGACTTCGGCGTCGGTGGTGATCCGCTGTTGCTGTGCTTGCGGCACGACCGCTGTCTCGAGGAGCTCCCGGTATTCGTCCTTGAAGTCGCCGGTCAGCAGCGGGTCGACGGTCTCCGCCAAGCCGGCGACGGATTCAGGCGTGTAGGAGAGCAGCTTTGGGACCACCTTCTTCACGTGCTGCTGTACCTGTTCCATACTTCCGGTCTGGCTATTCGGCCGGCTCGGCGTCATGTCCCGGCCGTTCAGCCACAGGCCGACGGCCGTCGCCGCAGCGATTCCGAGGATCAGCACAGCATTGACGGTCCACCAGGCGATGCGGGAGCCGGTCGCGTTCACGACACGAACTCCACGTCGGACGCTTTGAAGGCGGAATCGGACTCGACGACGGTGATCCGCAGCCGCCACGACCTCGGGGCGGCACCGGCGCTGTCCTTGGTCACCGTTTCGACGCTGACCGCGACGAGCACCCGTGCGCCGTCGGCGTCCAGCGATTCGATACCCGCGCCGTTGACCGTGCCGGTGCTCACCGACTCCGACGTGCGGACGGTGTCTACGAATTCGCGGGAACGCTTGGCGAAATCGGCGTGAAACGGTCCGGTCGAACTGTCGAGGACCCGCTGTACATCGCGATCGGCCGTCCGGTAGTCGATTGTCGTGAGGTTCTCCGCGACCGTCTCACCGGCGTCCACATAGGGTTCCCAGTCGGCTTCGGCGACGGGCGCCTTGATCGCGACCGGATTGATCTCCTGCCGCTGCAGGCCGGCGAACGTGATCGCCACGATCAGGACGATGCTGAGGACGACGGGCACTGCGAAGAACAGCACGGTGAGTCCGCGCCGCTCTCCCGGTGCGGGATGGCCCCAGTGGCCCGGGTGCGTCGGCGGTGTGGTCATGATGCAGTGAATCTACCGCCGCTGCGGGGCATCGAAACTCACGTATTGGGGGCGGATGCGTGGCTCACGATCGGCCGATGGTGCCTGCGAGTAGCTGACTGTAAGCCAGGCGTCCCAGCAGCTGAAAGCAGGCCTGCGATTCCGTGGTCAACCGAACCAGGTGATTCTTGTTTCCCCGTTCGTACCAGTACACCTCCCAGGTGCCGTCTTCGGATGATTGATCGACGCACCAGGTGTAGTCCGCGCGGCCGCCGAGCGCCACCGTCGTGGGGGCGATGCCGATGTCGGTCAGCGCTTGTGCCAGCTCGGTCAGATTCACGTCTGTGCTTCCTCGATCTGCCTCATCGCATCAGGTACGTGTAGTAGTTGCCGACGCTCGTCAGCGCCGCAGCCGACAGCTCAGGGTGGCGCGCGTGCATGACACTCTGCACGTGATCGCCGGCGTCGTTCAACGACATGCGGGTCCAATCGGGTTGCACGGCCATCGCTTCAGCGAGAATGTTGCGTACGAGCTGTTCGGCCATGGGTGTGTCGTCGGCGCCGTAGCGCGCCGAGAACTCGGCGTCGTTGCGGCCGGGGTAGTGCTCGAGATACAGCGTGATCGCCTCGCTCACATCGATCGTCGGGACACCGGGATGCGTGTCTGACCTTTCGAGCATGCCCGTGTGCGCGGCATCGAAGTGCATTTCGATGATCGATCGCACCCAGTGCAGCGGCGTCTCGTGACTGTCGTGCTCCCGTCGAGCCGTGCGCACCGACTCCTCGAGAGGAAGCTCCTGGCGCGCCATGAACCGACCAAGGAACTGCCACAACTTCGATCTGCTGCGCAGGCCGTATTCGTTGGGCGCGTGCAGCGGTGCGATCATGCAGTTCGTCTCACCCTCGCGCGACGACCGGTAGATCTGCAGTCTGCAGTCGCTGCCTCGGTAGTAGACGATCGACAGCGGACGCCCGCTTGCTCCGTTGTCGAGCCCGTCGAAGATCTCGTCGAGCACGAGGCCCCTTGCCGACAGGGCTGAACCGACGGTCTTTTCTACCTCTGTGGCGAAATCAGTACGCACGGCGAGGAGTTCCTGTTCGTCCGCGCTTCTCTTGGCGTCGATCGCCCGCAGCGTCGCGCGCGCAGCGCGTTGGGCCAAGTCCTCATGGCTCACTTCGCCGTGCACGTTCCACTGCCAGCTGCCGACATAGGTGGTCGTGGTGTTGTGAAGGCCCGGGAACCCGATCTGAATGTCGACTTCAGCCGGTTGCGTCCTCGTGCTCTGACCGAGCGCTTCCCGGCACATCTCGATCACCACTTCTGCGGCGTTGCCGACATAGCGCCCGGCGCCTTCGTCTTCCATGCCGACGAGATACGCATCGGGCGGGCCTGCTCCCCGTGCGCTTCGGTCGATCGCCACCCAGCAGTGTCTCGCCCAGTTCTCGACGATGATCCGATCGGGCGCAGCGAACATGGGCCGTTCGAGGTCTTTAAGGCCTGTCGCGAGTACCTGCACACCGTCGTAGGGATAGCTCCTGAGACTTCGGCTCGGTTCGCAGCCGCCGACCTCCAATCTGCGGTGGTACGGAACCGTCAGCCCGTCGCCTTTGCGCATCCTCGCCCACAGTGCGGCTTCGATGTCGGACACCGAGCCCCGCAGTGCCACATGCTCTTCGACATCGGTCAGCTCGGTAACGGGTACCTCGCCGATGACCTCGAACTTGTCGGGGCGGTACATTCCGGGCATCCCGGAGACCTCGTCGAATCGTGCGCCGAGATACGTGACGTTGGCGGTGTCACCGGTGATGATCCCGACTTCGAACCGATACCCGCACCATCGGGCGACGGTCCTAATCGTTTCCAGTCGCGCGACGTCCGTCCTCTGAACGATGGTCTCGCCTCGGACCCAACTCTTCGTGGACGGGGTGAAGCCCGGGGGGAGCGGGTCGTCGTCGGAGAGGAGACGCACTCGATCGCCGAAGCTGTGAGCGAAGTACTCGCGGCCGTCGTAGGTCGCATACTCACCGGAGGCGCGGATACCGTGTCGTTGGTTGTCCATCTGCTGCAACCCTTCTCTGCGCACCGCAGCTGAGCAGTGTCCGGTGTGAGAACCATCAGGCGCCGTCCGCCGATCGCTCCGGACCGTCCGGCAAATCACTCACAAAACCCTGTGCTACGTAATCACCAGATCCGACGGAAGATTGGTCGCGGCAATGAAGTGCTCGATCGTTGAAGCGTTGTCACCGGGGCCGGAGGGGTCGACAGACAGGGTGACTGTCTCACCTCGGCGATCTATCCCCGATAGGAAGACAGTCTCACCAGTGATCAGTCGCAGGACGAGGAGTTGTTGCTCGGGATCAGAATCGCCGACAGGCCGAAACCCTTTCTGCAACAGATCAGTAATCTCTCGGACTGAAGCCTGTAATCGTGCAACTGGCACAGTTTGGCCGAAGGCTTCCCGCGATTCCGCGGAGTCGAGGTTGCGGAAGCTCGGTTCGGGCCAGGGTCGCCGAGCGTCGAGTTCCGTGGCGACCGCCCGTAAAAAGTCTGCGAGTTGAATCTGACTAAATTGCGGGAGTTGATCGCCGCCGTCGAGGATCTCGCCCGATGCCAACGAATCCTCTATTGCCTGGTAGTAGGCATGCGGTCCCAGATCCAGCGCTTCATAGCGCACTGCGTTATCCGCGACCCATCGCACGAATTCTTCAGTGATCTCCTCTGTGAAGGAAAGACTGTGGAGAATTTCATCAATCGCGAAGCGCCAGTCATTGGTCATCAGATAGTTCCCGGACGAGCGGTCAACTGCACACTCGAAGCATCGAGACGGATTCCCTGGCTCGCGAGTTGATCGAGCACCTGCTGTGTAAGCGCCAGGCCAGGTTGATAATGACCGCTGCAGTCGCTGAGCAATTCGATCCTTCCGTTCTTTACAACTAGTTCACCGGCTCCTGCGACCGGCGCTCCGGCGAGAAAACTTGAGTGATGGAAGACCCTGAATTTCTGAAAGGTCGACGCGTAAAGATTGCCGTGCGCGTCCATTACGAAGATCGCACGACCGCCGTGATTGGGGCCGAAAGCCGAGACGCCCTTGGAAGTGTCGAAGGGCTTACCGCTCGAGTCATAGACTATGCCATCGCGGATGGTTATTCGCCGAGCTTCTCGAGCCGCTTCGTCGAGGTACGTCACCCCTGGTGAACCCAGGGGGCCTCCCGGATATTGCTCGCCTACGTACTTCGGCAGGATTCCACCAGTGTTCGGATACGGGGTTTCGCGCACCAACGGCGGCGGAACCTCGTCGGGAGGAATATTGGGCGCTTTAATGTTGTCGCGGTCGGACTGGTAGCGATCGCTGACATCGCGGGAATCGGGCGGCGTGGCGGCGTCAGCGGGCTTGTCGGGCGGTGGCGTCGAGCTTGGAGCTTTGGGGTCGCCGGCGGCGCTGGAAGCTCCGTACACGAGCTGCGGCGCATCAACGTTGTTGGTCCCCGGCGCAGTGCTTCCTGACGGATCAAACGGCGGCCGGTGGCGTCCATCACTGAGAACGGGCGACTCACGATGCGGTGCACCTGGCACTCTGTCCGCTGGCGAGCGCGGAGGCGGTGTCGAGGCGGAATTTATAGGCGCGGTTGGTGAATTCCCCGCCGAGGGCCCTGCGGCGCCTGGCTGTTGCGCCCGAGGGCTTTCCGGTGTTGCGGCGCGCGGGCCTGTCCCGTCCAAGTTACGCGTTGATGCATCCGGCGCCCCGGACTTCGGAGCCGCCGGCGACCCGTCGGCGGCACCCGGTGACGACCCGGACCCGTGTGACCCCACAGGCGTACCGAATCCGCCCATCCCGACCGGCATCACTCCCGCAGGCTCGTGCCGCTTCGCGTCGCTCTCACCCGCTGCATGCGCAGGCTCTCGCGTCTGGTCACCGTCTCCAGTGCGTTCGGGACCGCTCGGCTGTTCCACTGCCGGCGAACTGGTCGGTTGCTGCTCGGCGGGCGTGTGCGTGCGCTCATCGGGTCGCGCGGTGTGCTCGTCGGAGCCAGGCCGGTGACCCTCACTCGGCGCGTCGTTGCCCCCTGGCTGCTGCGCCGAATTCTCGCCTACGCCCGTGCCACCCCCGTGTTGTTCAGGCGCGTGTCCGCCGGCGGGAGCATCCGGAGCCGCCGGCGTATGGCCGGTCGGTGAACCCGTGTCGGACGGCGATGGACCTGCCTCCGATTGACCCGTCGGACCCGACGATTCGGGTGCCTGCGGAGTCGCCGGCGGCGTCGGGTCACCCGGGGACGGCGCCTGGTTGGGTGCCGCCGGTGGCGAGTCAGCAGAATTCGGCCCCGGCGATGCGGGCGACTGCGGAGGCGGCCCCTCCGCGCGACCCGGGCCGGCGTCCGACGGACCGGGCGTGCGCTCCGGCGGGTCCGGTGGCGGCGGGGGACCGCTGCCACCGCCATCCCCGTGATTCTCGCGACCACCGGGGACACCCGTCGGCGACGGCGGATCTGGCGGCCCGGCCGGCGCTTCGACTCCCCGCGGGCTCGCCTGGGGCGCGTCGATAGCGTTGGGTGGCACCGGACCGATCACCGAGTCGGGGATTCCGCCCGGTCGGACCTCGGGAACGTCTGGCACCCGGGACCCGCCCCCGGTGAGGTCCTCGAGACTTCCCAGTCCCTGCGGTCCCGCGCCCGGCAGGTCATCAAATGAAGGCGAATTCGAATCACCGAACTGTCGGCGGGCCGCGTTGATGCCTTTGGCCACGGTGCCGGTCTTCGAGAGCGCTCCGCCGGGAGGCAAGAACAACGACGCGACGTTGAACCCGGCTTCGCCGATGCCGCGCGCCGGATTGTCGCCGGTCAGCTTGTCGTAGGCGACGAATTCCTTGAGTGACGCGAGGGCCACGTCGTCGGCTTTCGTGGGATCTTGAATGACCGACCAGGCTGTTTGAGCCATGCCCTGCCACACCGCGGGATCGGCCATCGACACGGTTCCAGCCACCGTGTTGACCAACCCCGTCGTCACGCCGAGCGAAAGGTCGGTATGAATCTTGATGAACTCTGAGAGTGCGCCACCTACTTGGTCGCCGAGCGACTCTCTCAGTGTCTTGTCGGCCAAGCTTTGGAATGCTTCGGTGACCTCTGTGAGCAATTCGGTGAATTCCCCTAGAAGGCCGGCGATACCGCGAACCTGGTCGACGAAATTCTCGAGCACACTTTGGACGTCGCGCGCGACCTCCTTGATGATCTCTTCTGCCTCGCCGGTGAAGATGCCAGTCACCGTGTCGATGAAGCCGTCGACCGACAGCAGCCTGTCGAGCAGTCGGCGGATGGCGTCCTGCGTTTCCTGCACCGTGTTGGCGAAATCGCCTACCAAGGTTCCAAGCTTCGAGGCCAACGTGGCCAAACCCGTTGCCGCTCCGCCAAGTTTGTCGAGCGCCGTACCGATCTTCTCGCCCTCAGGGATTTTCTGCGTGGACACGGTGGTCTTGACCCCGTGCACTTCGCCTTCGAAGACCGAGAAGCCTTCGGCGAGATTGCGCCACTGCTCGGCGGTGACGCGCAACATCGCCGGGTTCCCCGATGGCCATGTCAGCGCCAGGCCCACGAATGGCGCGATCACCCACCATTTGGCCGGGGGAAACACCGCGGCCAAGCTCGGACCGGTGGTCGCATCGGCAGGCGCCGTCTCGCCGGGCGCCTCGCCTACTCCGCCGGCGGGTCCCGATCCGCCTACGGTCGACGAGGCGTCGGCGTTCTTGTAGTTGTGTCCCGACGCCTCCAGCTTGTAGCCCACGAACTTGAACGCGTTCGCGCCCTTGGCCAGCGCGTCGGCGAATTCCTGTGCCTTATCGCCGTATTCCAGCCCGAAGTCGAATCCGGCCGGATCGAGACCGGACGCAATGCCGCTCGACAGCAGCGGCCGCAGCACATTCATCAACGCGTCCAACTGCGTCCCGAGCAGTCCTAGACGTTGACCCGCACGGATCAGCACCTCGGGATCCACCTCGATGCGGATGTCTCCGACACCTTGCGAGTGGCCGCTTTCTGAGGGCACTGCTAGGGCCACATCTCACTGTTGTTGGCCACTGCATCGGCGTAGTTGGTACGCGCCGTGTCGACGATCTTCTGCAACTGCGTCAAAGCCTCTTGCATCTGTTTGGCGCCTTCGGTCCACAGCCGGTGCGACTCAGCCTGAGCCTCCGACGCCTCCCCATGCCAGGTCGCCCGCAACGCGGCCATTGCCCGGTCGATGTCATCTAGGCACTCGGTGACCTCGTTCCCGAAGCTGGCGATGTGCACGGCGGCCGCTCTCAGCTGCCCGAGGTCCGCCACAAGCGGGGCGCCGCCGCTACCCGGCACCGGAACGCCTCGAGACACCCGTCGGGACAACGGCCGTCGGCGGCGGCTGCGGCACGGCGTCTACCGGAGCGCTCGATGACGCCCGACCGGCAGGCCCGTCCGCCCCGGCGGGCTGCTCGGTCGCTTCGTCACCGTCGCGATCCTCGGGATCATCGGTCCGTTCCTCCGAGGACTCGCGATCGTCGTCCTGCTTGTCTGCGTCGTCCTTCTCATCGGCTTGCGCGGCCTGTTGCGCCAACGCCGTCACGGCCTGCGCGATCCCGGCGGCGGCCTGCGCCAGACCGGCGGCCAGTTGCCCTGTCGCCTGCCCGAGCGCCTGTCCGGCCTGCGCCGCCGGCTGCCCGAGGTTCATCATCTCGGCCATCGCGCCGGTGCCACCCTGACCGCTCGGGACACCATCACCCGCACTCTGGCCGGCCGGCGCCGCCGCACCGGGCGCACTGGGGCTGCCACTCGGTGCCCCGCCGCCTGGTGCGCCGCCGGTCGGCTGGAACGACGAATCAACGGATTCAGCGGCCTGCTGATCGGTGGCGGCGTACTGCGCACCCGCGGCCTTGAGCGACTCCGACATGGACTGGAGCCCGCGGACCACCTGGCCCGCGCCGTTGTGCCACTTGTCCCACTCGGCCGTGTAGGCCGTCGCGGCGCCGCCCTTCCAGCCCTTCGCCAACAGCTCGTCGACCGACAGGTCAACGGCCGACAGCCCGTCCTGCAGGCGCTGTCCGGCGTCCGCCAGGCGTGCGGCCGCCGATTCCAGCTCCGAGACGACGACCTCTACCGATCCCCCCACCCGGCGAACCCCCAGTCACTCGACGGCCGGCTCCCATACGCCCGCCACAGCTTCCTCTCAGCTGCTACATGGCCGGATGAAAGCTTATCGACGGTCAGAGGGGGTCGAATGCACCAGTTACGCTCGCCGGTGGGCAGGAGCGGAGCGACCCGGGAGAAGCGAACAGCGTGCTCATCGCGATCGAGGGAGTGGACGGCGCGGGGAAGAACACGCTGACCACCGGGCTGCGGGCGTCCTTCGAGTCCTCCGGACGCTCGGTTGCCACCCTGGCCTTCCCGCGGTATCACCGGTCGGTCACCGCCGACCTCGCCGCGGAGGCACTGCACGGTGCACACGGCGACCTCGCCCAGTCGGTGCACGCGATGGCCGTGCTGTTCGCCCTCGACCGCGCCGACGCCCGCGACGAGATCGGGCACCTGAGCGCGGCCTACGACGTCGTCATCCTCGACCGGTACGTCGCCTCCAACGCCGCCTACAGCGCTGCCCGGCTCAGCCAGGGCGCCGACGGCGAGGTCGTGGAGTGGGTCCGCAGCCTCGAATACGACCGTCTCCGCCTGGTGGTGCCCGACTGGCAGCTGCTGCTCGACGTGCCGGTGGAACTGGCCGCCGCCCGCGCCGATCGGCGGGCCGAACAGGACGCCGCCCGTGCGAAGGACATCTACGAGCGCGACGGGGGGCTGCAGTCCCGCACCGCCGCGGTCTACCGGGAGCTGGCTGCCCGTGACTGGAGCGGGCCGTGGCGCAGCGTAGGTCCCGACGTCGTCCCGGCACAGCTGGCAGCCGACCTGGGACGTTAGCCGACTCGCGGGTGCGCGCTAGCAGTGTTTTGTCGCGATCTGGTGACACCATGGACACCATGAGGCAAAGGATCCTGGTCGTCGATGACGACCCATCGCTGGCCGAAATGCTCACCATCGTCCTGCGCGGAGAAGGCTTCGACACCGCGGTGGTCGGTGACGGCACGCAGGCTCTCACCGCGGTCCGCGAGCTGCGGCCCGATCTCGTGCTGCTGGATCTCATGTTGCCCGGCATGAACGGCATCGACGTCTGCCGGGTCCTGCGCGCCGACTCCGGCGTGCCCATCGTCATGCTGACCGCCAAGACCGACACCGTCGACGTGGTGCTCGGGCTCGAGTCGGGCGCCGACGACTACGTGATGAAGCCGTTCAAGCCCAAGGAACTCGTCGCCCGGGTGCGTGCCCGGTTGCGCCGCAACGACGACGAACCCGCGGAGCTGCTGTCCATCGCCGATGTCGACATCGACGTGCCTGCCCACAAGGTCACCAGGATGGGCGAACAGATCTCGCTGACGCCGCTGGAGTTCGACCTGCTGGTGGCGCTGGCACGCAAACCGCGCCAGGTGTTTACTCGAGATGTGCTGCTCGAACAGGTGTGGGGATACCGTCACCCCGCTGACACCCGTTTGGTGAACGTGCATGTCCAGCGGCTGCGGGCCAAGGTCGAGAAGGACCCGGAGAATCCGCAGGTGGTGTTGACCGTTCGAGGAGTGGGATACAAGGCCGGACCTCCGTGACCGTGGCCGCCCGGGCGGCGCCGTGATCTGGAGTTCGCGACGCCGCATCCACCGACGGTCGGCACCGCTGCTGCGCGGCCTCGGCACCCTGGGCCGCGCGCTCGGGCTGGCATGGCGCCGGTCGCTGCAGCTGCGGGTCGTCTCGCTCACGCTCGGGCTGTCGCTCGCGGTCATCCTCGTCCTGGGCTTCGTGCTCACCAGTCAGATCACCGACCGCATCCTCGAGGTTAAGGTCAAGGCCGCCACCGAGGAGATCGAGCGCGCCCGCAACACCGTCAGCGGCATCGTGGGCGGCGAGGAGAGCCGCTCGCTGGACAGCAGCCTGCAGTTGGCCCGCAACACCCTCATCGACCGCAAGGCCGAAGCGGGCGCCGGCCTCGGCGGTCCGTTCGACGCCGTGCTCGTGGTCCCGGGCGACGGGCCGCGCGCCGCGACCGCCGCTGGGCCGGTGCAGCAGGTGCCCGAGGCGCTGCGCGACTTCGTCCAGGCCGGTCAGGTCAGCTACCAGTACGCCACCGTCACCACCGAAGGCTTTTCCGGACCTGCGCTCATCGTCGGCAGCCCGACGTCGTCGCCGGTGACCAATCTGGAGCTCTACCTGATCTTCCCGCTGAGCAACGAGGAGAGCACCATCGCGCTGGTGCGCGGCACCATGGCCACCGGCGGCGTGGTGCTGCTCGGCCTGCTGGCCGCGATTGCGCTGCTGGTGGCCCGTCAGATCGTGCTGCCGGTGCGGTCGGCGTCGCGGATCGCCGAACGGTTCGCCGAAGGCCACTTGACCGAGCGGATGCCGGTGCGTGGCGAGGACGACATGGCTCGGCTGGCGGTGTCCTTCAACGACATGGCGGAGAGCCTGTCGCGGCAGATCACCCAGCTCGAGGAGTTCGGCAACCTGCAGCGCCGCTTCACCTCAGACGTCAGCCACGAGCTGCGCACGCCCCTGACGACGGTGCGGATGGCCGCCGACCTGATCTACGACCACAGCGAGGATCTCGATCCGGCGCTGCGCCGCTCCACCGAGCTGATGGTCAACGAGCTCGACCGCTTCGAGACGCTGCTGAACGACCTGCTCGAGATCTCCCGCCACGACGCCGGCGTCGCCGAGCTGTCGGTGGAGGCGGTCGACCTGCGCGACACCGTGCAGAGCGCGCTGGACAACGTCGGGCACCTCGCGCAGGACGCCGACGTCGAGCTCATCGTCGACGTGCCCGGCGAAGAGGTGATCGCCGAGGTGGATCCCCGCCGCGCGGAACGCATCCTGCGGAACCTGATCGCCAACGCCATCGACCACGCCGAGCGCAAGCCGGTGCGCATCCGGATGGCCGCCGACGAGGACACCGTCGCCGTCACGGTGCGCGACTACGGCGTCGGGCTGCGCCCCGGTGAGGAGAAGCTGGTGTTCAGCCGGTTCTGGCGGTCTGATCCGTCGCGGGTGCGCCGCTCGGGTGGCACCGGGCTGGGCCTGGCGATCAGCATCGAGGACGCCCGGCTGCACCAGGGCCGGCTGGAGGCATGGGGCGAGCCCGGCAAGGGAGCCTGCTTCCGCCTGACGCTGCCGCTGGTCCGCGGCCACAAGGTGACGACGAGTCCGTTGCCGCTCAAGCCCACCCGGCCCGACCGGGCGCCGCGACGCGGTGCGGTGGAGCGCGAACCGGCGGGGGAGAGCGTGTGAGGCGGATCCTGACCGCGGCATGGCTGATGCTGTTCGCGGTCGCCATCGTGGGGTGTGCCGGGGTGCCGAGTTCGTCGGCGCCGCAGGCGATCGGGACGGTCGAGCGGCCGGCGCCGCCCAGCCTGCCCACACCGACACCCAACATGGATCCCGACGTGTTGCTGCGCGAGTTCCTGAAGGCCACCGCGGATCCGGCCAACCGGCACCTCGCGGCCCGGCAGTTCCTCACCGAGTCGGCGTCGCAGGACTGGGACGACGCCGGCAGCGCGCTGCTGATCGACCGGGTGGTGTTCGTCGAGACTCGCCGGCCCGACCGCGTCTCGGTCAGCATGCGCGCCGACATCCTCGGATCGCTCTCGGACATGGGTGTTTTCGAGACCGCGGACGGCGCGCTGCCCGACCCCGGCCCCATCGAGTTGCTCAAGACCCCGGGCGGCTGGCGGATCGACAAGCTCCCCAACGGTGTGTTCCTGGACTGGCAGCAGTTCCAGGCCACCTACAAGCGCAGCACGCTGTACTTCGCCGACCCCACCGGCGCCACCGTGGTGCCCGACCCCCGCTATGTCGCGGTGTCCGATCCCGACCAGTTGGCCACCGAACTGATCTCCAAGCTCATCGCCGGACCCCGGCCGGAGATGGCGAACACCGTGCGCAACCTGCTCGGCGCACCGCTGAAGCTGCGAAGCCCGGTGACCCGCGCCGACGGCGGCAAGACCGGCATCGGCCGTGGCTACGGCGGCGCCCGGGTGGACCTGGAGAATCTGTCGACCACCGATCCGCACAGCAGGCAACTCCTTGCCGCACAGATCATCTGGACACTGTCGCGGGCCGGGATCAACGGCCCCTACGTGCTCAGCGCCGACGGCGCACCCCTGGACGACCGGTTCGCCGACGGCTGGGAGACCTCGGACGTGGCGGCCACCGATCCGGGCGCCTTCCCCGGCGCGGCGGCCGGGCTGCACGCACTGGTCAACGGCTCGCTGGTGTCGCTCGACGGGCAGCGGGCGCCACGAATCGCAGGCTCGTTCGGGCAGGCGCCCAACCAGACCTCGGCCGCGGTGTCGCGCAGCGGACAGGACGCCGCGTCGGTGGTGGTGCTGCGTCCGGGCGCGCCGGACATGTTGTCCTCGTTGTGGATCGGACCGCTGGGTGGGGCGGCCGGCCAGGCGCTCGAGGCACGGAGCCTGACTCGGCCGAGCTGGTCGCTGGACAACGCGGTGTGGGTGGTGGTCGACGGCAACAACGTGGTCCGCGTGATCCGGGATGCTTCCGGCCAGCCTGCCCGCATCCCCGTCGACGTGGCGCCCGTGGCCACGAAGTTCCCCGGCCCGATCAGCGAGCTGCAGCTCTCCCGCGACGGGACGCGCGCGGCGATGGTGATCGAGGGTCAGGTGATCCTGGCCGGCGTGGAGCAGACCCCCACCGGCCAGTTCCTGCTGAACTACCCGCGTCGCCTCGGCTTCGGCCTCGGGAACACCGTGGTCTCCCTGTCCTGGCGCACCGGTGACGACATCGTGGTCAGCCGGCGCGATCCGCAGCACCCGGTCTCGTACGTGAACCTCGACGGCGTCAACTCCGACGGACCGAGCCGCAACCTGCTGATGCCGGTCACCACCGTGGCCGCCAACCCGTCCACGGTGTACGTCTCCGACCAGCGCGGGGTGCTGCAACTCTCGAGCGCTGCCGAGGGCGACCCGGCATGGTCGGAGGTGCGGCCGTTGATGAATGCCGGCGCCATCCCGGTGCTGCCCGGCTGATCTGCCGTTGAACCCTTCTCGGCCCTGTCCCGTTGAGCACAGCGAATGTGTCGCTCAAAGGCGGCATCGGCGTACGGAAGGGTCAAGAGATGAAGGTGACGGGTCCGGTCGCGACCTTGGGAGCGGTTGCCGCTCTGGGCGCGGGGTTGCTCCTGGTCAACGTGTCGAAGGAGGAGTCGCCCGCACCTCCGGTTTCGGCGTCGGTCACCGCGTCGGTCGCGGCCCCGTCCGCGCCGGCATCGCCGCCGCCCGCGCCACCCCGTCGGGCGTTCCCGGCCACGGCTGACTACGCCGGCGAGATCCCGACCCGCAGTGGTGTTCTCACCCTCGACATCACGGTGGACGGCCCGAAGGCGGTCGCCTATGCGTGCGACGTCAACACGATCGAGACGTGGCTCGAGGGCAGCGCCACCGACGGGACGGTGACGCTGTCGAACAGGGACCGCACGAGCCGCCTGGAGGGTCGCCTCGAAGGGTCCGCCGTGGTGGGCACGTTGCGGATCGGCGAGGAGACGTGGGAGTTCACCGCGGCCCGGGTGGGAGGCGCCGCCGATGACTACTGAGACGGGAATCGGCGCCCCTGGCACGGGCAGGTCGTCGGGTGGCGTGCCCGTGCTGATCGCTGTCGCAGTCGGCGCGCTGGTCGCAGTGGCACTCGGTGTCTTCGGCAGAACGCATCAGCCGCAATTCTTCTCGGTCAGCATCGCGGGCTTCTCCAGCGGGACGGCGGTGAAGTCCTGGCTGGCGACCCTGGCGGTACTCCTCGGTGTGTTCCAGCTCGGATCGGCGTTCGCGATGTACCGGTTGATTCCGGGCGGGCGGGCGCCGTCGTGGATCGCTGCGGCGCATGTCTGGTCAGGACGGCTGGCGGTACTGGCCAGCGTCCCCGTCGCCGTGCACTGCCTGTACGCCCTCGGATTCCAGTCGTCGGACAGCAGGGTTCTCCTGCACTCGCTGTTCGGTTGCCTCTTCTATGGCGTATTCGTGACGAAGATGCTGTTGCTCACCCGCAAGGGCCTCCCCGGGTGGATCATCCCTATCGTCGGCGGATTGGTGTTCTTCGGGCTCGTCTACGTGTGGCTCACCTCGGCGCTGTGGTTCTTCCAGACCACCGGCGTGACGTTCTGAACGGAAGGTCTCGACAGATGTTCCTCCACGACATCCTGCTGTCTCGCCAGAAGCTCATCGCCGCTGCCGGACTCGGTCTGGCGGCCACCGTGCTCAGTGCGTGTGCGACATACGGCAAGGAGCCAACGCCGGGCGAGGCACCGGCCCCCAACCCCGAGCCGGACGCCCCAGGTGCGCCGCCGACCGTGCAGGGCATCGCGAACACTGCCGACATACCGGTCGGATCCGGTCTCATCGTGGACGGCGTCGTGGTGACGCAGCCGTCCGAAGGGGTGTTCGCTGGGTTCTCCGCGGTGTGTACCCATGCGGGATGCACCGTGTCGGAGGTCGTCGACGGCACCATCGTCTGCCCCTGCCACGGAAGCAGATTCAACCTGGACGGGTCGGTCGCGAACGGCCCCGCCTCTCGGCCGTTGGACACCAGAGCGGTCTCCGTCCGGGGTGACTCGATCGTCCTCGGCTGACCGTGTGCGCAGTGTCGCGCTGACTCGCCGAGCGCCGGTGTTCGGGCGGGGGGCCGCGAAACAGCCCGGTTCGGGCGTCGACTTGCTTGACTGGCACGCACGCCACGTCTCACGCCGCCGGACCTCGGTGGTGACCCGTTCGACACGGGCGGGCGTCACGAAGGAGTGGGAATGCGGGACAGGCGAATGGCTCTTCTGGTGGCGCTCGGCGTCGCCGCGACCGCGATCGTGGGGTGTGGCTCGGGCGGTGACGGTGGCGACGACGCCGGCAGCAGCAGTGCTCCGGCCGACGACGCCGGCCAGGACCCGAAGGACATGACGATGGTCAACGTCGTCAAGATCAAGGGCATCCCGTGGTTCGACCGCATGGCCGAGGGCGACGCGAGTTTCGCCGCCCGCACCGGTGTCCAGACCCGCCAGGAGGGTGCGGACGACACCAGTCCGGAGAAGCAGCGCCAGATCATCGCGGAGCTGATCCCCCAGAAGCCGACGGCCATCACCGTGGTGCCCAACTCACCCGAGGCGCTCCACGCGGTGCTCGGGCAGGCCCGCGGGCAGGGCATCAAGGTGGTCTCGCACGAGGCCACCGGTATCCAGAACGTCGACATCGACATCGAGGCGTTCGACAACGCCGCCTTCGGCGAGAGGATCATGCAGAACCTCGCCCAATGTATGGGTGAGCGAGGCGAATACGTCCAGTTCATCGGCGAGCCGACGGCGAAGACACACATGCAGTGGGTCACTGCCGCGCACGATCTGCAGGTCGCCGAGTTCCCGGACATGGCGCGGGTGGGAGACCCGATCGAGAGTGCCGACGACGAGCAGATCGCCTACGACAAGGCCAAACAGCTGCTGGCGCAGAATCCGGGCATCAAGGGCTTCCAGGGCTCGGCGGCGAACGACGTGCCCGGCATCGCCAGGGCCGTCCGGGAAGCCGGTCGGCAGAACCAGATCTGCGTGATGGGTACCTCGGTTCCGTCCTCGGCCGCCGAGCAGCTCGCCGACGGTTCCGTCGACAAGATCTTCTTCTGGGATCCTGCCCTCGCCGGTGAGGCGCAGCTGCAGATCGCCCTGATGCTGGCACAGGGCCGGCCGATCGAGGCGGGCACCGATCTGGGAATACCCGGGTACGAGTCGCTGACCAAGATGGACGGCTACGACAACGTATACGTCGGTGACGCGTCCCTGGAGGCCGATGCGAAAACCGTGTCGCAGTACGACTTCTGACGAGGAGGGGCAGCGCGGACGACGCCGTCAGGACGAGCTGATGCCGGGAATCCGCCCCTCGCGGAACGCCTCCACGAAATGCCGGTGATCGTCGCGGGCCACCGCGCCGTACTCGAGGCCGAACGTCACCAGGTCGTCGACGAACTCGTCGAGGTGGTCACCGATGACCGCGTCGATGGCCTCCTCGGTCTGGAAGTCGACCAGCGACTGGTCGCTGTCGGTGTCACCCACGCAGTGCACCTTCGCCACCGCCCGGCCCAACTGTTCGACGACCTCGCCCAGCTCATCGGGTTCCGTCAGCTCACTCCAGTCGAGATCGGCTTCGTACGGCGACAATTCACTGACCACGAAACCCTTCCCATCGAGGTCGGTGTAGCCGAGCAGCGGGTCGGCATGGGCCTGTAGCGCGCGCTGCGACACCGCGGTGCGGTGCCCGTGATGGATGAAGTAGTCGTGCACCCGGCTGTCGGTGAGGACACGGCTCGGCGCGGCGACGTTGCCCTGCTTGACCGAGAGCACGGCATCGTTGTCGAGCGCCTGGTTGAAGCCTTCGATCAGCACGGTGTACGTCGGCAGCCCCGCACTGCCGATGCCGTGACCGCTCTTCCCGACCACGTCCTTGATGTCGTACGTGATGCCCTGGAACCGCTTGGTGCGCGGGATCGTCTGCAGATAGCGCTCGAAGGCCGACTCGATCTTGGCGCGCTCACCGTCGCCCAGGCGGCGCACCCCGGCAGTCTCGCGGAACTGCCGGTCCCACTTGTCGACGCGGGTGATGCGGTCGAGCATCTCGGAGCGCGTCGAGAGGCGGGCGCTCTGCAAGGTGTAGAGCACGGCGCCACGAGCGGTGGTCAGGTTCAGCGAGAAGCTCGAGTCGTCGTCCTCGTCGAGGAACCATTTGATCTGGTCGGCGTAGGCGCGGGCGAAGGTGTCGATCAGTTTGGAGATCTCCTCGTCCGACAGGGCCTTCTGCCAGCACATCAGCGCGACGCTGGCCGCGAACCGCTTCAAATCCCAGGTGAAGTGCCCGACGTAGGCCTCGTCGAAGTCGTTGACGTCGAAGATCAATACGCCGGACCCGTCCATGTACGTGCCGAAGTTCTCGGCGTGCAGGTCGCCCTGGATCCACACCTGGCTGGTGCGCTCATCGGCCCACCTGTCGTCACGGGCGGCCACGTCGGCGTAGAACAGGCACGCGCTGCCGCGGTAGAACGCGAACGGTTCGGCCGCCATCTTCCGGAACTTCGTGCGAAAGGCGTCCGGATCGGCGTCCATGAGTTCCTTGAACGCCTTCACGAGGCAGTCGACGATGAACGACTCACGTTCGTCTTGCGGCATGGTCCCAGTACAGCGCGTGCGGAACCCGGGCGTGCGGTTGTCAGTGAACTGCCCGGCAGCCGGGGCTGTCGGTCCCGGGCGGGACACTGCCCTCATGCTCGACCTGGTGCTGCCGCTGGAGTGCGGTGGCTGCGGTGCACCGTCCACCCGCTGGTGCGCGCGGTGCGCGGTCGACCTGCGGGTGCCACCCGATGCCCCGCACCTGATCACCCCTCGCGTCGACCCGGGCGTGCCGGTGTTCACGCTCGGCCGCTACGTCGGCGCCCGCCGGCAGGCCGTCGTCGCCGTCAAGGAGCGCGGCCGCGCCGACCTCGTCGCGCCGCTGGGCGGTGCGTTGTCGACGGGGCTCGGGCAGCTGCTGCGGTGGGGGATCGTCGAAGCGCCGGTCACCGTCGTCCCGGCCCCTACCCGTCGAACGGCCGCACGCCGCCGCGGCGGTGATCCGGTCACCCGGATCGGGCAGGTCGCGGTCGCCGGACGTCCCGGTGTCGACCTCGTCCAGGCGCTGCGACTCACAGCGTGGACCCGGGACTCGGTCGGGCTGTCGGGATCCGACCGGGCGCGCAACATCGCCGGTCGGGTGCGGCTGCTGCGGCCCGTCACCGGAGCGGTGGTCCTCGTCGACGACATCGTGACCACGGGCGCCACGGCCGCCGAGTCGACCCGCGTGCTGCAGGAGGCGGGCGCCCACGTGCTCGCCGTGCTCGCGCTGGCGCACGCCTGACGGGCGGGCCGGATCACCCCTGGGTCAACCCAGCGTGAAGAACTGAAAACACATGCGCGAAATGACTGGCACGACCGGGTGAACAACGACTACCGTCGCAAACAACCACCCGTGAACACCTTCACGGCGGCGCTCAGCAGTCAGCGCCACTTCGCCGCACCACGGTAGGAGGTGAGTAGTCGACACCTTGCGCCGCTGGTCGCGGAAGAAATCTCTGCAAACCCCTCTCCTGCGGCGCGAATCGTGACCCACCCGGCACGCACTGCGTGCGACGCGCGAGAGAAACGAGTTGCCAAGTATGTCAATTCAATCCGTGGAATCAGACCGAACGATGGTGGTCGAGGAGGACCAGCCGGCCCCAGAGCCGAAGGCCGACGTCAACCTCACCGGCCGCAACGTTGAGATCCCCGATCACTTCCGCGTCTACGTCGCCGAGAAACTCGAGCGACTGGAGCGATTCGACCGCAGCATCTACCTCTTCGACGTCGAACTCGACCACGAGAAGAACCGCCGCCAGCGAAAGAACTGCCAGCACGTGGAGATCACCGCCCGCGGCCGTGGGCCAGTGGTGCGCGGTGAGGCGTGCGCGGACAGCTTCTACGCCGCCTTCGAAGGCGCCGTGAGCAAGCTCGAGAACCGGCTGCGCCGCAGCAAGGACCGCCGCAAGATCCACTACGGGGACAAGCGCCCGGTGTCGGTGGCCGAGGCCACCGCATTCGCCGCCGCCATGGACCCGCCCCAGTCCGCCGCCGAACCGGTGTCCGACGGCGCGCCGGTCGACGATCACGAACCCGGCCGCATCGTGCGCACCAAGGAACACCCCGCCAAACCCATGACCGTCGACGACGCGCTCTACGAGATGGAGCTCGTCGGCCACGACTTCTTCCTGTTCCACGACAAGGACAGCGACCGCGCGTGCGTCGTCTACCGCAGGCACGCCTACGACTACGGCTTGATCCGGCTGGCCTGAGCCGCCGCGGCCTGATCGCCGGGAACCCCGTGACGCCGACGGTGTCGCGGGGTTCTCGGCGTTGTTTCGGCGTCCAAGAGGTCGCGGAGGGTCGAGCTCTCAGTCGCGACCTCTACCATGGACTCCGTCTGATACGTCAACCCACAGGGGAAATCCGTGCTCGATAAGTTGCTCCGTCTCGGTGAAGGCCGCATGGTCAAGCGCCTGAAGAAGGTGGCTGACTATGTCAACACCTTGTCCGACGACGTCGAGAAGCTGTCTGACGCCGAGCTGCGGGCCAAGACCGACGAGTTCAGGAAGCGCATCGCCGACGGCGAGGACCTCGACGACCTGCTGCCCGAGGCGTTCGCCGTGGCCCGCGAGGCGGCGTGGCGGGTGCTCAGCCAGCGGCACTTCGACGTGCAGGTGATGGGTGGCGCCGCGCTGCACTTCGGCAACGTCGCCGAGATGAAGACCGGTGAGGGCAAGACGCTGACCTGTGTGCTGCCCGCCTACCTCAACGCGCTGTCCGGCAAGGGCGTGCACGTCGTCACGGTGAACGACTACCTGGCCAAACGCGACGCCGAGTGGATGGGCCGGGTGCACCGCTTCCTGGGGCTCGACGTCGGCGTCATCCTTTCCGGGCTCACCCCTGATGAACGCAGGGCGGCGTATTCCGCCGACATCACCTACGGCACCAACAACGAGTTCGGCTTCGACTACCTGCGCGACAACATGGCCCACTCGCTCGAGGACCTGGTGCAGCGCGGTCACAACTTCGCCGTGGTCGACGAGGTCGACTCCATCCTGATCGACGAGGCCCGCACGCCGCTGATCATCTCCGGCCCGGCCGACGGCGCCTCGAACTGGTACCCGGAGTTCGCCCGCCTGGTCCCGCTGATGGAGAAGGACGTCCACTACGAAGTCGACCTGCGCAAGCGGACGGTCGGCGTGCACGAGCTCGGGGTGGAGTTCGTCGAGGACCAGCTCGGTATCGAGAACCTCTACGAGGCCGCCAACTCGCCGCTGGTCAGCTACCTGAACAACGCGCTGAAGGCCAAGGAGCTGTTCCAGCGCGACAAGGACTACATCGTCCGCAACGGCGAGGTGCTCATCGTCGACGAGTTCACCGGCCGCGTCCTGCTCGGCCGCCGCTACAACGAGGGCATGCACCAGGCGATCGAGGCCAAGGAGCAGGTCGAGATCAAGGCCGAGAACCAGACGCTGGCCACCATCACGCTGCAGAACTACTTCCGGCTCTACGACAGGCTCTCCGGCATGACCGGCACCGCCCAGACCGAGGCTGCCGAGCTGCACGAGATCTACAAGTTGGGCGTGGTCTCGATCCCGACGAACCGGTCGATGATCCGCCAGGACCAGTCGGATCTGATCTACAAGACCGAAGAGGCGAAGTACATCGCCGTCGTCGACGACGTCTCCGAGCGCTACGAGAAGGGCCAGCCGGTCCTGATCGGCACCACCAGCGTCGAGCGCTCGGAGTACCTGTCGCGCCAGTTCACCAAGCGCAAGATCCCGCACAACGTGCTCAACGCCAAGTACCACGAGCAGGAGGCCGGCATCATCGCCGAGGCCGGCCGGCTCGGCGCGATCACCGTGGCCACCAACATGGCCGGTCGCGGCACCGACATCGTGCTCGGCGGCAACGTCGACTTCCTCGCCGACAAGCGGCTGCGTGAACAGGGTCTCGACCCGGTCGAGACGCCCGACGAGTACGAAGCGGCGTGGGAGGCGACGCTGCAGCAGGTCAAGGAAGAACACGTCGAGGAGTCCAAGGACGTCATCGAAGTCGGCGGGCTGTACGTGCTGGGCACTGAGCGCCACGAGTCGCGCCGCATCGACAACCAGCTGCGCGGCCGCTCCGGCCGTCAGGGCGACCCGGGCGAGTCCCGGTTCTACCTGTCGCTGGGCGACGAGCTGATGCGGCGGTTCAACGGTGAGACGCTGGAGGCGCTGCTCAACCGGCTGAACCTGCCCGACGACGTGCCGATCGAGGCCAAGATGGTCAGCCGCGCCATCAAGAGCGCCCAGACGCAGGTGGAGCAGCAGAACTTCGAGGTCCGCAAGAACGTCCTCAAGTACGACGAGGTGATGAACCAGCAGCGCAAGGTCATCTACCGGGAACGTCGCCTCATCCTGGAGGGCGAGAACCTGCAGGACCAGGCCCACCAGATGCTCGTCGACGTCATCACCGCCTACGTCGACGGTGCGACCGCCGAGGGCTACGCCGAGGACTGGGACCTGGAGAAGCTGTGGGAGGCGCTCAAGACGCTCTACCCGGTCGGCATCGACCATCACGACCTGCTCGACTCCGACGCGGTCGGTGAGCCCGGCGAGCTGACCCGTGAGGAACTGCTCGACGCGCTCGTGGCCGACGCCGAACGTGCCTACGCCGAGCGGGAGAAACAACTCGAGGAGATGGCCGGCGAGGGCGCGATGCGTCAGCTGGAGCGCAACGTGTTGCTCAACGTCATCGACCGCAAGTGGCGCGAGCACCTCTACGAGATGGACTACCTGCGCGAGGGCATCGGCCTGCGCGCGATGGCCCAGCGCGACCCGGTGGTCGAGTACCAGCGCGAGGGCTACGACATGTTCAAAGGCATGCTCGACGCGCTGAAGGAGGAGTCGGTCGGCTTCCTGTTCAACGTCACCGTCGAGGCCGCCCCCGCGCCCGCCGTCGCACCGGTTGCGGCGCCGAGCGGTCTGGCCGATTTCGCCAAGGCCGCCGCGGCCCAGGCGCAGGAGCGCGGCGCAGGCGAGGGCGGCGTGGCCACCAAGGAGCGGCCGCCGGCACCGGCGTTGCGCGCCAAGGGGATCGACAACGACGCGCCACCGCTGACCTACGTCGGCCCGGCGGAGGACGGCTCGGCCGAGGTGCAGCGGTCCAACGGCGGCGCGCGGCATGCCGCGTCGGCCGGCGGCGCAGGCGGAGGCGGCGGCACCCGACGGGAACGCCGTGAGGCGGCCCGTCAGCAGGCCAAGGGCGCCAAGGCGCCGCGCTCACGCCGTCGCGGCTGAGCCCTCATCCGATCTGCAGGGCGACCAGCTGCCAGCGGTCGGGTCCGACGAGTTCGACGCGCCCGGCGATGGCGCGCACCCGCTCGCCGCGGGTGTAGGTGGCGAACACCTCGGCCGCCGTCGAGCCGGAACCGGCTGCCCGCAGGCGGACCCGGCGCAGCCGGGCCGGAGCAGCGTGCCGCAGCCGGGCGTGCGTGACCACCGTGGCGAGTAGCGGCGGCGCCAGCAGAGCCCGCAACTGCGCGGCCGGGCGGCGCCGGTCGATCACCTCCAGCACGCGGCGCAGCGCGGCATCGGCGAACAGCGCCGCGGGCTGCGGCGCAACGGGCGCGGCGGCCGGTGCGGGCCGCAGCGGCCGGGGAGTCCGCCGGTGCAACGCGGCGGGTGACGGCGGCGGGCACGGCCCGGTGACGGGTGCGGGCGCCGGCTCGTAGTCGATGACCGGTGAGGTGAATGAGCCGCGGGCGGCGGGGGAACGGGTGGTGTGAGAGGGCATGACGGACTCTCCTGAATGCTCGACGTCGGATCGGCATCTGCTGGAGAGTCGCAGACCTGTCCATGGTCGCATGGTTCGCACCAGGCTGGATGCACCCGTGCTGCGAAGGCACAGATCGGCCGGATACGGTGGCGGTGACCGAGCAGCGACGGCCGAAGAGGGGGATAGCGCCGAATGGTGACGAGGCTGTCGGCGCCCGACGCGACGTTCTTCCACCTGGAGAACACGGCCACCCCGATGTACGTCGGTTCGCTGTCGATCCTGCGCCGGCCCCGCAACGGGTTGAGCTACGAGAGTCTGCTGGCCACGGTCGAACAGCGGCTGCCGCAGATCCCGAGATACCGGCAGAAGGTCCGCGAGGTCACCCTCGGCCTGGCCCGGCCGGTCTGGGTCGACGACCCCGACTTCGACATCACCTACCACATCAGGCGTTCGGCGCTGCCGTCGCCGGGCAGCGACGCCCAGTTGCACGACCTGGTCGCGCGCCTGGGTTCGCGCCCACTCGACAAGACGCGGCCACTCTGGGAGATGTACCTGGTCGAGGGCCTGACCAAGAACCGCGTCGCGATCTACACGAAGTCCCACCAGGCCCTGGTGAACGGGATGACCGCACTCGAGATCGGTCACGTGATCGTCGACCGGACGCAGAAGGCGCCCGAGTTCGGCGAGGACATCTGGATTCCGGCCCGCGAACCGAGTGACCGCCGACTGCTGCTCGGTGCGGTGGGGGAATGGGTCACCCGGCCGACGGCGCAGCTGGGAGCGGTGCGCGACGCGGTCACCGAGGTGGCGACCAACGCCGGGCAACTCGTCGAGATGGGCCGCCGGTTCGCCGACGTGGCGCGCACCGTCGCCCGCGGCACCGCGCCGAACAGCCCGTTGAACACCCGGGTCTCCCGCAACCGCCGCTTCACCGTGGCCAGCCACGAGCTGGAGGACTACAGGCGGATGCGCGCCAGGTACGAGTGCAACATCAACGACATCCTGCTCGCCGTGGTCGCCGGCGCACTGCGCAACTGGCTGCTGTCCCGGGGGGAACCCGTCGGCCCCACCACGACGGTGCGCGCGATGGCCCCCATGTCGGTCTATCCGGACGCCGAGATCGACTCAACCGGCCCGGGGCAGGCGATCAGCGAGGTGGCCCCGTTCCTGGTCGATCTTCCCGTCGGCGAGGGCAACGCCGTGGTGCGGCTGTCCCAGATCTCACACGCCACTGAAACGCACCCGACGGCGGCCAGCCTGGTGGACGCCCGCACCATCGTCACGCTGTCGGGGTTCGCGCCGCCGACGCTGCACGCCATGGGTATCCGCGTTGCGACGACGTTCTCGGCGCGGCAGTACAACCTGCTCATCACCAACGTGCCCGGAGCGCAGAAGCAGATGTACGTGGCGGGCACCAAGCTGCTCGAGACCTATGCCGTTCCGCCGTTGCTGCACAACCAGACGCTGTCGATCGGGGTGACCTCGTACAACGGCATGCTCTACTTCGGCATCAACGCCGACCGGGATGCGATGAGCGACGTCGACGTGCTCCCCGGTTTGCTGCGCGAGTCCCTCGATGAACTGTTGGGAGCCTCGCGGTAACCAGTTCGTAGCCTCCCGGGGAGTTGACGTGGCGGCACCGAGGGTTTCTGATGAATTCACCATGACAATCAGCCCCGAGAAGAAGAAGTCCGAACGCGCGCGGCGGACGGTCGACCACGCGCTGCGGTCGCCCACCGGCGGTGCCATCCCGCACCCGATCCTCGACGTGCAGATCGATGAGGAGGCGCAGGCCAGGCGGATCGGCATCGACTGGGTGGTGTTCGGCGTCACCGCCGCGCTGGCCATCGGCTTCCTGGTGTGGGGCGGGGTCAGCACCGCGACGCTGGCCGACGCCTCCAGCGGTGCGCTGAACTGGGTGCTGACCAACGTCGGCTGGTTCTTCGTGCTGACCGCGTCGGGGTTCGTGCTGTTCGTCCTGTGGCTGGCGGTCAGCCGCTTCGGCAACATCCCGCTCGGCCGCGACGACGAGGAACCCGAGTTCCGCACCGTGTCGTGGATCGCCATGATGTTCAGCGCAGGCATGGGCATCGGGCTGATGTTCTACGGCGTCGCCGAACCGTTGACGCACTTCGTCACCCCGCCCCCGGGCACGGGCGCACCGGGCAACCAGGAGGCCGCGCAGACCGCGATGGCCACCACCCTCTTCCACTGGACGCTGCATCCCTGGGCCATCTACGCCGTCGTCGGCCTCGCGATCGCCTACGGCGTGTACCGCAAGGGCCGGTTCCAGCTCATCAGCGCCGCGTTCGAGCCGTTGATCGGAGCGCGCGCCAACGGCGGCTGGGGCAAGGTCATCGACATGCTGGCGATCTTCGCCACGCTGTTCGGCTCGGCCGCCTCACTGGGCCTGGGCGCGCTGCAGATCAGCAAGGGTCTGCAGATCGTCGCGGGCATCGGCGAGACCGGCAACGCCGTGCTCATCGGCATCATCGCCGTGCTGACCGCGGCGTTCGTGCTCTCGGCGGTGTCGGGCGTGGCCAAGGGCATCCAGTGGCTGTCCAACATCAACATGGTGCTCGCCCTGGTGCTGGCGCTGTTCGTGTTCATCGTCGGCCCGACGGTGTTCATCCTCAACCTCATCCCGACATCGGTCGGCAGCTACTTCCAGGAACTGGCCATGATGTCGGCGCGCACCGGCGCCGAGGGCGGCGAGGTGAACGCGTGGCTGGGCTCGTGGACGGTGTTCTACTGGGCGTGGTGGCTGTCCTGGACACCGTTCGTCGGGATGTTCATCGCCCGCATCTCGCGCGGCCGGACCATCCGCCAGTTCGTCGCAGGCGTGCTGCTCGTGCCCAGCGTGGTCTCGCTGGTCTGGTTCTGCATCTTCGGCGGCGCCGCGATCCGGGAACAGCAGGAGGGCGTCGACGTGGTCGGCGACGGCAGCTCGGAGAGCCAGCTGTTCGGGCTGCTCGAGCAGTACCCGCTGGCCACCGTCGCCAGCGTGCTGGTGATGATCCTGGTCGCCATCTTCTTCGTCTCGGGCGCCGACGCCGCGTCGATCGTGATGGGGTCGCTGTCCGAGCGCGGCTGCATCGAGCCGTCCCGCAAGACCGTGGTGTTCTGGGGGGTGGCCACCGGAGCGGTGGCGGCGGTGATGCTCATCCTGGGCGGCTCGGACGCGCTGACCGGGTTGCAGACCATCACGATCATCGCGGCGGTGCCCTTCGTCGTGGTGATGGTGCTGCTGTGTGTCGCACTGGTCAAGGACCTGCGCCGGGACCCGATGATGGTGCGCAAGCAGTACGCCGAGGAAGCGGTGGAGGAGGCGGTCGTGCACGGTGTCACCGAACACGGCGACGACTTCATCATCTCCGTCGAGAGGGATCCGTCGAAGACATAGCTAGTGTCGGCGGAATGCGTGTGTACATTCCGTCGACCCTCGCCCTGCTGCAACAGCTCGTCGCCGACGGGTCGGTGCACGCCCGCAGCGGCACGGCCTTCGCGGTGACCCCGACACTGCGCGAGGCCTACGCCGAGGGCGACGACGACGAGCTCGCTGAGGTGGCGCTGCGCGAGGCGGCGCTGGCGTCGCTGCGGCTGCTGTCCGGCCCGGACGGCGTGTCGGGACCGCCGCGCCGTGCGGTGCTGGTCGCCGACGTTCAGGACGCCACCGCCCGCCCCGACCTCGACGACGCGGTGGTGCGGCTCGCCGGCCCGGTGGCGCTCAGCGACGTGATCGCCGCCTACATCGACAACGCGGACGCCGAGGCGGCGGTGCGGCAGGCGGTCGGCGTGGTGGACGCGGCCGACCTGGGCGACGAGGACGCCGAACTGACCGTCGGCGACGCCCAGGACCACGATCTCGCGTGGTACGCGCCGCAGGAGTTGCCGTTCCTCCTCGAGCTGCTCTGAGGTGGTCCAGAGCTGAAGATCACACTGGATACGGAAGCGTAAGTTACGGTACCGTAGGTTTCATGGCCAAGAACACGATCAAGGTCGCGGCCAAAGGCGCCGACACGGTGCGCCCCGAGGTCGTCGGCGCCGAACGGCACCCCGGACTCCACGCGTTGCGCAAGCTCGTCGGACGCATCACCACGCCGCTGCTGCCGGACGATTATCTGCAATTGGCGAATCCGCTGTGGTCGGCCCGCGAGCTGCGCGGCCGGGTGCTCGAGGTCCGCCGGGAGACCGAGGACTCCGCCACCCTGGTCATCAAGCCCGGTTGGGGCTTCTCCTTCGACTATCAGCCCGGGCAGTACATCGGTATCGGGCTGCTCGTCGACGGTCGCTGGCGGTGGCGCTCATACTCGCTGACGTCGAGCCCGGTCACCGGGGCCGGCAAGCCGGCGATTGCGGGCCGCTCCGGGAAGATCATCACCATCACCGTCAAGGCGATGCCCGAGGGGTTCCTGTCGACACACCTCGTCGGCGGGGTGGCGCCGGGCACGATCGTGCGACTGGCCGCGCCGCAGGGCAACTTCGTGATGCCCGACCCGGCGCCGGCGTCGGTGTTGTTCATCACCGGCGGCTCCGGCGTCACGCCGGTGATGTCGATGCTGCGCACGCTGGCCCGCCGCGATCAGATCACCGACGTCGTCCACCTGCACTCCGCACCCACCGAGGCCGACGTGTTGTTCGGCGCGGAACTGGCCGAGCTGCAGCGCACCCATCCGGGGTACCGGTTGACGTTGCGCGCCACCCGCACGCAGGGCCGGCTGGACCTGGGCCGGCTGTCCGACGAGGTGCCCGACTGGCGTGACCGCCAGACATGGGCCTGCGGACCGGAGGGCATGCTCAGCGACGCCGAGAAGATGTGGTCGGCCGCGGGCGTCGACGACCGGCTGCACCTGGAGCGGTTCGCGGCGGTGCGCACCGCGGTGCACGGTGACGGCGGCTCGGTGGCCTTCGCCCGCAGCGGGAAAACCGTCCGGGTGGACGCCGCGACGTCACTGATGGACGCGGGGGAGAAGGCCGGGATCCAGATGCCGTTCGGCTGCCGGATGGGCATCTGTCAGTCCTGCGTCGTCGGCCTGGTCGACGGATATGTCCGCGACCTGCGCACCGGCGTAGAGCACGAGCCGGGTACCCGGGTGCAGACGTGCATCTCCGCGGCATCCGGCGACTGCACACTGGACGTTTAGTCGTTACTGGCTGGTAACCTACGGGATCGTAGGTTACGCTAGCGTAGGTACCACGAAAGGAGGCACACGATGGCAATCACGGACGTACCGGCATTCGCGCACCTGACCGAAGCCGACATAGACAATCTGGCTCTCGAGCTCGACACGATCCGCCAGGACATCGAGGACTCCCGGGGTGAGCGCGACTCGCGCTACATCCGGCGCACCATCGCCGCGCAGCGGGCCCTCGAAGTGGCCGCCCGCCTGACGCTGGCCGCGAGTTCGAAGCGTTCCGCCTGGTGGGCCGGCACCGCCGCCCTGGGCGTGGCCAAGATCATCGAGAACATGGAGATCGGCCACAACGTCATGCACGGCCAGTGGGACTGGATGAACGATCCGGAGATCCACTCGTCGACGTGGGAGTGGGACATGGGCGGGGCCTCAAAGCATTGGCGGTTCACCCACAACTTCATGCATCACAAGTACACCAACATCCTCGGCATGGACGACGACGTGGGCTACGGCCTGCTGCGCGTCACCCGGGATGCGAAGTGGAAGCCGTTCAACCTCGGCAATCTGCTGTACAACACGATCCTCGCGCTCGGTTTCGAGTGGGGCGTCGGTCTGCAGCACGTCGAGCTCGGGAAGATCTACAAGGGCCGCGACGACCGGGACGAGAGCAAGATCCGGGCGCGGGAGTTCGCCGTCAAGGCGGGCGCCCAGCTGGCCAAGGACTACGTCGCCTACCCGGCGCTGACCTCGCTGTCGCCCGGCGCGACCTACCGGTCGACGCTGACGGCGAATGCGGTGGCGAACGTGATCCGCAACGTCTGGTCGAATGCCGTGATCTTCTGCGGCCACTTCCCCGACGGCGCAGAGAAGTTCACCAAGACCGACATGGTCGGCGAGAGCAAGGGTCAGTGGTACCTGCGCCAGATGCTGGGCAGTGCCAACTTCGAGAACGGCCCGGTGCTGCGCTTCATGAGCGGCAACCTCTGCCACCAGATCGAGCACCACCTGTACCCGGACCTGCCGAGCAACCGGTTGCACGAGATCTCGATCCGCGTGAAGGAGATCTGCGACAAGTACGACCTGCCCTACACCACGGGCTCGTTCCTGGTGCAGTACGGCAAGACGTGGCGCACCATCGCCAAGCTGTCGCTGCCGGACAAGTACCTGCGCGACACCGCCGACAACGCTCCCGAGACCCGCAGCGAGCGGATGTTCACCGAGCTCGAATCCGGTTTCGCCGGAACGGATCCCGAGACCGGGCGTCGTCGCGGGCTGAAGAGCGCCATCGCGACCGTGCGGTCGTGGCGGAGCGACAGGCGCGCGGCGAAGGCCGCAGGCGTGGCCGAGGCCCGACAGGCCGCCTGACAGAGCGAACCACAGCCCGCCCGGTGCACTGCGCCGGGCGGGCTCTCGTTTGTCCGCCCCGCGCCGCCGCACGAGCGGGCGGTGATCCGCGAAGTCGTGTGGACATCCGGTCGAGAGCCGTCGGCACCGTGCGGGTTTCAGCATGATCTTTACAAGATCAGTTCTGATTGATAAATATGTGGCCATGGGGAAGGCCGGGGGCGACACCCTTCAGGGGGTGTCGGAGACGACGCTGTGGACGCTGCACAACCGCGCAAGCGAAGCGATGCGGGCGGACCGCCTGATCGACGACCCGCTCGCTGTCAGCATTTTCGAGTCGATCGACTTCGACTTCCGCAAGTTCGGTCCGCCGACCCTGTATCACCCGCTTCGGGCCCGAGCTTTCGACACCGAACTCGGAAAGTACCTGGCCGATCATCCGCGTGCGGCGGTGGTCGCACTCGCCGAAGGGCTGCAGACGACGTTCTGGCGGGTGGACAACGGCCAGTTGACCTGGCACTCGGTCGATCTGCCGCCGGTGATCGAGCTTCGCCGTCAACTGCTTCCGCAGGAGCCACGCATCAGGACCGTGGCGCAGTCGGCCTTCGATCTGTCCTGGATGGATGAGGTGGAGGCCACCGACGGCGTGTTCATCACGGTCGAGGGCCTGTTCATGTATCTGGAGCCCGAGCAGGTGTATGGCCTCATCGGTGCCTGTGCTGCGCGATTTCCTGGCGGCCGCATGATTTTCGACAACCATCCGCCATGGATGAGTCGGCGCGCCCAGCACGGATTCCGATTGTCCGAGCGTTACACCACGCCACCGATGCCGTTCTCGCTCAGCTACGAGGATGCTCAGGCTATGACCTCGATACCCGGAGTCGCCGGTGTCGATGACATCGATCTCCCTGCGGGCCGGGGCATCTGGCGTGTGATCGACAAAGGCGCATCACGCCAGACACGACCGGCGTTGACGCTTCTGCATTTCGGCTGACCGCGTCACCGATTACCGTCGGCCGGCCCTGTGTACTTCGGCCGTCGCCCGCGGTTCGGACCGAGCTGTCGCCGGTGTTCGTGCTGGAACGCGGCGTCCGGGTCGACGTGGTGACGGCGCCCATGAATGGCTTCACCGTTCGCAAATAGCGCACCGAATAGCAGTAGCCGTCAATGTGATCAAATTGCTGCTGCTCTTTTTATGGCTCACAAAATAGCGGTTGGCGACAATTAACGGACGTCACTGGAAAGGGGCATCCGGCGCTCCATGGCCGAGCCGGATAGATTCAATTCAAACCGTCTGACCAGGCATGATAGATGTTTGAATACTGACACACTTGCAGAATAAGAATGGTTATGCCACTCGAATGCCATCGACCGATGGAGTCAATGAATTAAATCGAGGAGAACGCTGGACAGAGTTGACCCAAAGCCATAGGGTCGACCGCATGCCAATGCGCGTCAGAGCGTTCCTCACGGCCGCCTTGGTGGCTATCGGAGGATCTGGCGTGCTCATTGTTTCGACGATGGGGCGCGATCAACTGGAACGTATTGCATTGGTGAATGAGGACGCCGGCCCCATCGGGCACCGAATAATTGACGCGCTTGCGGGCACCGGTCGATTCGCCATCGAATCGCCGAAATCCGGGGGTCACCCCAGGCCGCTGTACGGGGCGACGATCGTTCTGTCGCCGGATCTGTCCGCGTCCATCGGATCGGTCACCTCGAGTGATCCGCGCCGCGCTCGCCTCGAGGTCGAGATCGACCCGCGAGCCGATGAAGCCCGCGTCGACAATGCCGTCGCCGAGGTCACCAGCCATGTCCGTCTCGAGGGGATCCGGGAAACGCTGTCGACTGTGCGTGCCGCCCGCGAACTGATCGGACAAGCGAGCCTGACAACCCGTGTGCTCCGCGCGGGAGTAGACGACGCCGTCGGCACATCACAGCAGTTCCGTGCGGACGCCGACCATATGCTGACATCACTCGGCCAAGCCAAACGCCGTGCTCTCGAGGTGCAGTCGCAAGTCGCCGAACTCGACACCGTCGCCGGCGAGCTCGGGTCCCGCCTCGAGGAGGTGGCGGCCGCCCTCGACAGGACCGGGGTCACCGTCGGACAGCTCATCGACGGAACATCGCAGGTGAACGCAGGTCTGGCGCAAGCCGTTCCTGCTCTGCGGTCGCTACCCTTCGCGCAGGACCCGGCCGTGGCGCCGATCATCACCAAGCTGGAGGCCCTGCAGGCCCTCGCTGCGCAGACCGACGATCAGGTGTACGGGTTCGCGAAGCTCGCGGGCGTCCCGGTCGAGCCCGAGACCCGGTTGAGCGCCTTGGTCAGCGATGCTGTCGCTCGCCTGACGAACACGCGGGACGAGCTCAACGCCAGTGTCGAGTTCGCCCGATCGGTCCCGAAGTTGGCCGACGAGGGCGCGACCCAGTTGATCGCCGCCCAACGGCAGCTCGACAACGGCCTCACCAAGATGGGCACCGTCCTGGGCAACCTCGACGAGCTGACCGCCGGCGCGTTGAGTGCGTTGCCAGAACCGGGACGCGAGATGGATGCGATCGCTGCGGTCGTCGACCAGCCCGTCGACATCGTCCGAACACAAGTTTGAATAAAGGGGAACAGCACCGGTGGTCGACCCAGATACCGTGGTCTGCACAATGTTGGACGATTGGACCAACGCCAATCGCGATGCCACCAAAATGGCGTCTCATTTTGCCGAGGACGCCATTTACAAGCCCATGCCCGCGCTCGCGCCGGTTACCGGCCGAGCAGCGATCAAACAATTTACGGCACGAATTCTCGCGGCCTTTGATTCAGTCGAGATAAACATTCACTTCCAAAGCCTGCAAGACGATATTGTGATGAACGAACGGACCGACGTGTTGAGGCGTCGTGACCGCGTCATCGAAGTGCCGGCGATGGGCATATTCCGGGTCGAGAACGGTCTCATCGTCGAATGGCGGGACTATTCCGACATGGGTGCGCTGCTCGACGGATTCAATTTCGGTTCGAACGCCTCGCCGGCGAAAACGAAAAGGTTCTGGTCGCGCGGGCGCGGCGACACTGTCACGCCGACCAGATGACATCAGAACCGATCGATTCGGCTCGACCAGCCGATGACTGAACTGCCGCGGCGATGCGCCGTGACACGTATCTCGAGGGGAACCAGAAGTATGTCTGCTCCGAACACTGACGACGACATCGCAATCGTCGGCATCAGCTGTCGCTTCCCCGGTGGAATCCAGTCGGCCGCGGACCTCTGGAACTTCGTCGCGACCGACCAGCACGTCTCCAGCGATTTCCCACCTGACCGACCGATGCCCGAGATGATCGGCATCGCATCCCCGGATGCCATCGCTTCATTCGCCCCCAAGGGCGGATTCATCGACGAGCCAGGCGCATTCGACGCCGAGTTCTTCGGCATCAGTCCCCGCGAAGCCAAGGCCATGGACCCACAGCAGCGGGTGTCCCTGGAGCTGTGCTGGCAGGCACTTGAAGATGCCGCGATCGACCCACACCGTCTTCGCGCGTCGCGCACAGGCGTTTATGTCGGCGCGATGACCGGTGACTACGCCTATCTCGCGGTGGGCCGGCAAGATCTCGATCCCGGATACATCGCCACCGGCGCCAGCCAGAGTGTGCTTTCGGGCCGCATCTCCTACCTGTTCGGATTCCAAGGCCCGTCGATGACCATCGACACCGCGTGCTCGTCGTCGTTGGTGGCAATGCACATTGCGGCGAATGCGCTTCGCGCGGGCGAATGCTCTTTGGCGCTTGCCGGCGGAGTGACGATCATGTCGACGCTCACGAGTTTCTATGCACTCGGTCAACACGGCGCTGTCTCACGCGATGGCCGAAGCAAGGCGTATTCGTCCAATGCCGACGGGTTCTGTGTATCCGAGGGCGGTGCCGTGCTGGTTCTCGAGCGGATGTCGGACGCACAGCGCAACGGACACCGAATCCTCGCGCTGCTGCGCGGCTCAGCGGTGAATCAGGACGGCGCGTCGAACGGACTCACCGCGCCCAGTGCTCCCGCGCAGATGAATCTCATCCGCGACGCCTTGGACAGCGGCGCCCTGACCGTGTCGGACGTCGACGTGCTCGAGGGACACGGCACCGGAACACCGGTCGGAGACCCGCTGGAACTGGAGGCCCTCTTCGCCACGTACGGCCAGCGCGGACCCGATGACGGCCCGCTGTTGCTGGGCTCCATCAAATCCAACTTCGGCCATGCCCAGGCTGCGGCCGGAACCGCCGGAGTCATCAAGATGGTGGAGGCGATGCGGCGGGGCGTCGTTCCCGCCACTCTGCATGTCGCCGAACCGACTTCGAGTGTCGACTGGTCCGCAGGCGCGGTGGAGGTGGTCACGGAAACACGGGATTGGCCCGAACGTGGGCGACCGCGTCGAAGTGCGGTGTCGTCGTTCGGGATCAGCGGCACCAACGCCCACGTCATCCTCGAGCAGGCGCCAGAGAACACCGCCGAGGACGGCGACGCGCCCCGCACCCTGGTGACCGACGATGTCATCCTCACCGTCTCCGGGCGTTCAGAGGCGGCGCGCACCGAGCAGGCGGCACGGCTGGCCGCACACCTGCGCGCTCACCCGGAGCAGGATCAGCGCACCGTCGCGCGCGCCCTGGGCACCAGCCGCTCGTCGTTCGAATATCGCGCCGCGGTCGTCGGGTCCGACCGCGCGTCTTTGGAATCTGACCTGGCGAGCATCGGCGACGGTCATCTGCTGGGAACCATTCACGGGGTGGCGATGGACCACAAGGTGGTCTTCGTCTTCCCCGGCCAAGGCGGACAGTATCCGGCCATGGGCGCGCGCCTCATGCGCGAATCCACCGTGTTCGCCGACCACATCCGCGCTTGCGACGACGTGTTGTCCCGCTACATCGACTGGTCGGTCACCGACATGCTGCTCGGCGGTGACAACACGGCTGACGTCCGACGGGCCGATGTCATCCAACCGTTGCTCTTCGCCACCATGACCGGAATCGCGAAGGTGTGGAAATCGATCGGAGTCCAACCCGATGCGGTGCTGGGTCACTCCCAGGGGGAACTCGCCGCGGCTTACACGGCGGGCATCCTGTCCCTCGAGGACGCCGCCCGAATCACAGCCCTGCGCAGCGTCGCGGTGACGAAACTGGCGGGCACCGGCGCCATGGCATCGATCAACGCCTCCGCGGATCGCATCGATGAGCTCGCCGCCGACCTCGATGACATCGGCGTGGCGGCGGTCAACTCCTCCCGCACCACCGTGATGTCGGGCGCCACGGCCTCGATCGCGCAACTCTGCGAGCGGTGCGAGCGCGACGGCATCCGGTTCCGGACGATCGACGTGGATTACGCGGGGCACTCCAGCCACATCGACGTTCTGCGCGAGGACGTGAAAGACATTGCCGCGTCGGTCGACCCGCAGTTCAGCGACACCGTCATCTTCTCCACTGTCGTCGGCGACGCCGTCGCCCCCGGCAAACTCGGACCGGAATACTGGTTCCGCAACCTGCGCGACGTCGTCCGCTTCCGCGACGCCGTGGAGGCTGCCTACGCGGCCGGTTACACCGCGTTTCTCGAGATGCGGCTGCAGCCGGTACTCACCGCGGCGATGTATGAGACGTTCGAGGAGCAGGGCGCCGACAGTGACTTCGTCTTCGCGGTCGGCTCGGCGACGCGCGAGGACGACGGTGTTCACGGCTTCCTGACCTCAGTGGCCAGTGCCTACGTCCGTGGCGTCGCTCCCGATTGGGACGCCCTGTTCGCCGACGCGCCGAGTGAGGCGGTCGAGCTTCCCGGATATCCGTTCCAGCGGGAGAACTTCTGGTTGGCTGGAGGCGGAGCCGTCCGCGGTGGGCAGCCGTCGGCCTTCGGTCTGACCGACCCTGAGCATCCGTTGCTCGGCGCCATCACCGCCGTACCCGGCGCCGACAGGTACCACTTCAGCGCGCGGTTGTCGCTGTCCGATTACCCATGGCTGGCCGACCACGCGCTCAACGGCACGGTCCTCGTGCCCGGGGCGATGCTGTTGGAGTTGGCGTTGCAGGCGGGCCACAAGGTGGGCAGCCCGCGGGTCGACAAGTTGACGATGCACACCCCGATCGCCCTACCGACGACCGGTGCGGTGCAACTGCAATTGCTCGTCGGTGAACCCAAGCGGGGTCGCAGGCCGGTCTCGATCTATTCGCGCCCGGAGCCGGAGAAGTCGTCGACCTCCGAGCCGCTCTACACCCTGCACGCCGACGGCGTGCTCACCACTCCCGCCGGCGACAGCGGTGATGCACCGGGCATGGAGTTCTGGCCGCCGACCGGGGCGAAGATGGCACTCGACACCACCGAGGCGTACACGATGCTGGCGGCTCTCGGGTACCAGTACGGCCCGGTTTTCCAAGGAATGCGCAATGTCTGGCGCCGTGGCGACGAGGTGTACGCCGAGGTGGCCCTGCCCGACTCGATCCGCGACGCCGACAAGTACGGACTTCACCCGGCCCTGCTCGACGCGGCGATGCAGACGATCGTCGCAGCCGCCGAGAGCACCGGGCTCACCGGGCTTGCACTGCCGTACCGGTGGGAGAACGTCTCTCTGTTCGCCGTCGGCGCCAGCGCGCTGCGGGTGCGCATCAGCCCCGCCGGGAAGGACCGGGTGAGCTGGCTGCTCTCCGACAGCAGTGGACGCACCGTCGGGACCGGGGTGCTGCAACTCCGAACCGTCGCGGTGGACAAGCTCGCCGAACGCGGATTGTCGGAGAAGAAGAACTCGCTGTTCCAGGTGGACTGGATGCGCGTGACAGTGCCCGCCGGTCGTCGCCCGAAGGCCGCGGAGTGGGCAGTGGTCACCGACCGGCATGCCGACACGGCCGCCGGCGAGGTGATCGCCGAGCGGCACGGCCTCCAGAGCCACCAGGACATCACCGCCCTTGCGTCGGCGATCGACCTGGGCCACCCCTCGCCGGCTGTCATCGTGTGGTCGGCGATCGAGGCGTCCACCTCGGTCGATGTGCGTGACCGCCTGGTGTGCACGCTCCAGCAACTTCAGCAATGGTTGGCCTCGGAACACTTCGCCAACAGCCGGCTGGTCATCCTCACGCGTGGCGTGCATTCGCTGGACAACAGCGGCGGCCTGACCGACCTCGCCGGCGCTGCGGTGTGGGGCCTCGTCCGCAGCGTTCAGTCCGAGAACCCGGACCGGATCGTGCAGATCGACCTCGACAACGCCGACATCACGTTCGACACCATCGCCACCGCGATCGCCGCCGAGGAGCCCGAACTGCTGTTGCGTCGTGGCGACTTCTACGGCAGGCGAATCCGGGCCGAGCTCGACAACGCGATTCAGGTCGGCGAGCGGCTGCGGTCGGGGTGGTCGCTGAACCTGCCGCAGACCGGAAACCTGGAAGATGCATCCATCGTCGCCGAAGAGCGGATCGCCGACGCGTCGCTCCCACCCGGGACGGTGTCGGTAGAGCTACGCGCGGCGGGCATCTCCTTTCCCGTGGTCCTCGCCGAACTGGGCCGCCCGGCGGGTGTCCCGTCGGTCAGGCACGGCGGCGCCGGCGTCGTGCGCGCTGTCGCCGACGGCGTCACCGCGTTCGAAGTCGGCGATCGCGTCTTCGGACTCGTCGACGACATCGGGGACACTGCTGTCGCCGACGAGCGCGTGCTGGCGGTCATGCCGCCGGCGTGGTCGTTCGCCGAGGCCGCGACGGCACCGGTCGCCTACCTCACCGCGGCCCACGCAATGGACATCGCCGAACCGCAACGGGGCCAGTCGATCCTGATCCATTGCGCCACGAGCGGGGTGGGTACCGCTGCCGTGAACCTCGCGCGACGGGCCGGTCTCGACGTGTTCGCCACAGCCAGCCGCGACAAGTGGCCGACGCTCCGCGATCGCGGTTTCGACGCCGAGCGCGTCGGTGATTCGCGGTCGGCGGCCTTCGGTCAGCAACTCTTGTCGGCACACGGGGGAGCCGACATCGTCTTCAACATGGTGACCGAGGACCTCACGGCCGCGGCCCTGGAGGTCGTCAAACCCGGTGGGCGCTTCATCGAGATCGGCCGCGCCACCGTGCTCGACGACCAGACCGCCGAGGTATGCCGGCCCGACATCACCTATCGCACATTCGAACTGACCGACATTGCACCCGATCGGGTGCGGACGATGCTGTCGGAGCTGGCGGCCGCCTTCGCCGGCGGGGAGCTTGCGGCGCTTCCGGTGACGTGCTTCGACGTGCGGCAGGCGGGGACGGCATTGCGCCATGCCGGCGAGTCGCACCGGGTCGGCACCGTGGCGCTGACCTGGCCCGCCCCCTTCGACCCAGCGAAAACCGTCCTGGTCACGGGCGGGACCGGCGCCATCGGCCGCGTGGTCGCCGGACACCTTGCGCAGCGCTACGGGGCCCGTCACCTGTTGCTCACCAGCCGAACCGGGCCGGCGGCAGAAGGCATGGAAGAGTTCGTCGCCGACATGGCCGCTGGCGGAGTGGACGTGGAGGTAGCAGCATGCGACGTGGCGGACAGGTCGGCGCTGGAGGGGCTGCTGAGCCGGATACCCACCGACCGGCCGCTCGGGGCGGTCATCCATCTCGCAGCCACGCTCGCCGACGCGACCCTGCCGAGCCTGACCGCTGAGCACATCGACGCCGTGCTTCCCGCCAAGGCCGTCGGTGCCCAGAACCTGCATGACGCGACCAGCAGACACAACTTGTCGATGTTCGTGATGTTCTCCTCGGCCGCAGGGACTTTCGGTGCGCCCGGGCAGGCGAACTACGCGGCGGCGAACACGTTCGTCGATGCGCTGGCGCAGCACCGCTACAGCCGCGGTCTGCCTGCGACGTCGATGGCGTGGGGCTGGTGGGCGGAGGTGTCGGCGAACACCAGCACCCTCGACGAGACGGACCGGGCCCGGCTGACGCGTATCGGCATCGTCCCGATGCCGTCGGCGGCGGCCCTGGACATGTTCGACGCCGCAGTCGCCACCGGTCTGCCCTACCTGGTGCCGATCGGGATGAATCTCGGCCTGCTGCGGGCCGCCGCGGCGGTCACCGAACTCCCGCCGCTGTTCCGCGCGTTGTTGCACATCCGGCCGCGAGCGACTCAGCAGATGGGTGACTCCGGCGAGCTGGCGAAGCGACTGGTGGGCCTGGACGCCGAGCAGCAGCACTCGACGATCATCGATCTGCTTACCGTCCCGATCGCCATGGTGCTCGGCTACTCATCGCCATCAGACGTGACGCCAGACCGCGAATTCCATGACATGGGAATTGATTCGCTGAGTTCAATAGAGTTGGGCACCCACCTGCGCGCCATCACCGGACTCAAGCTGTCCAACTCGGTGATCTTCGAGTATCCGACCGTCAGTCTGCTGGCCCGCCATGTGCTGAACCAGCTTGCGCCGGACGACGCGGACCGGTCCGACCCGATCCTGGCCGAGCTGGAGATGCTGCTCGAGAAGCTCTCCGACATCCATACCGAATCACCGGTACCAGTCGAGGTCGTCGATCGGCTCAGTGCATCGCTCGGACGCCTGCGGGTGGACACCGCCGACGGTACCGGGGATCGCCAATCCGTCAGCCTCGACGCCTGATCAGGGGAGACCAGTCATGACCCACGCAGAATCCACACAGTGTGACCTCGAGCGGGAATTGGGAATCGACTTGCCTGCGGCGCGTGGGCTTCCGCCGCAGGCGCGATCCGATTTTCTCTTCGTCGTCCGGACCGCACTGGAACGGGAACGGGCTCACGCCCGCTCGGACATGGACGCCAAGCTCGCGGGACGGTCGGCGCTGACCCGATTCGCCGTGCGCACAACGGTTATCGGGAGGCGCAAATGAGCGATCCGCTGGTCGACCACGAGATCAACGAATTGGCGGTCGTCACACAGGTTCCCGTCGACCGTATCGGCTACCTGGCCGTGCTCGGGGCCGACGACCTGCACATTCTGCGCAAAGCAGTCACCATCAAGCTGCATGAGCGATATTCGGCAGATTACCGCCGACTGGGCCTGATGGTCCGCTTCATGCCCAAGCGGATCGCAGCGCGGATCGGGGTGAAGCTCCTCCCGCCCCGTATCCTCGGCCGCGCGGCAGGCCCGGTGTTCCACAGCAGAACGGGGCGCACCCTGGCCAAGATGTCCGACATCCCGCCCGAGGTGATCGCGGAGGCGGCACCGTTCATGGACCCCCGCACCATCGGGCGGGTCGCCGCCGAAATCCCCACCAGCTCACGTGAACTGGTGAACGGGATCATGGACGAGCTGATCCGCCGCGATGATCTCGCGACCATCGACAGGCTGCTCCTCTACATGGGTGACGATGCCGACGAACCGCACGGGCCCGCGGCCGCCACCCACGACCGGATGTGAGCCGCCGTGGCGAAGATCGACGTCGAACAGACCTTCGCGGTACCGGCGGGTCTGCTGTACACCACCATCTGCGACATGGACTCCTGGAGCGAGTGGTTCAGCATGCACAGCGAGTTCGTCGAGAAGCCCCCGGACAAGTTGCGGGTCAACTCCCGCTACATCCAGGTCCTTCAGGTGATGGGTATGCCGTTCACGGTCGAGTTCACGGTCACCGAGTTTCGTCCGCCCCGCGAACTGGTCCTCGCCGGGCGGGGCTCTGCAGGCATGACCTGCACCTTCGCCTTCGGTGTGTCGCGCGCACCCGGGCCGGCCGGGACCACCTTGGCGATGACCGGCGAATTCGAGAGTCCGATGCTCAACGACCAGCTCGAGACGGTTCTCGTGGACACGCTGAGCAGCCAACTGACGCTGTCCCTGGAACGGCTCGCGGCGCTGGCCCGAGGGCGGGCAGCCCGAAAATCGGCCATCTGACCGGCGGGCCAAAGGACGTGCAAGGAGATTCTCGCATCGTGTGCCTGGTGCTCATCGGATGGCGCGCCCATCCGGATTACCGACTCATCGTCGCGGCCAATCGGGACGAATACCATGTCCGGCGGTCGACAGCCTTGCAAACATGGCCGGAGGCTCCGGGTCTCATCGCAGGCCGCGACCTCGACTGCGGATCTGCTGGGCCGGGGATCTGGCTGGGTCTGCGACGCGACGACCCCGAGTACCGGTTCGCGGCGATCACCAACGTCCACGACGGCGGCCAAGCGCGGCCGGACGCCGGATCGCGGGGTGGCATCGTCCGGGACTTCCTCTGCGAGAACCGGGATTCGCCCCAGCAGTACGCACATCGCGTCACATCCGCGGCCGACGAGGCCTTGCCCGGCTACCAGCTCCTGGTGTGCGACCTGCGGGACCTGTGGTGGGCGGGCAACAGGTCGACGTCCTCGCCGCGGCGACTCGATCCGGGCTTCCACGCTGTCGGCAACGATGCCGAACCCCACGCCGTCAACGACGAGGGCGCCGCGGCAGAAGGTGCCGCCTCGCTCAAGGCCCGTCGCGGTCTGGAAGCGTTCGCCGCGACCGTCGCCACCACGACCGGCAGCATCGAGAGTTACTTCACGATGCTGTCCGACCGGACACCGGTGCCAGCCGATGGTGGGTCGGCGGGCGGGCTTCCGCCGACGCTGCACCGGATGTTCTCGGCGCGATTCGTGTCCAACTCCCTGTACGGCACACGTTGCAGCACCGTCGTTCTCATCCGCGAGGACGGAACCTACACCGTTGCGGAACGCTCATACGGGCCGCGAGGTAGGCGAGTCGACGACGTCGCGTTCGAGGGCCGGATGGCGACGGTAGGTGGCCTGCGATGAGCAGATTCAGCGAGGCGATCGCTGCAGCAGCGCAGAATTCCGGCAAGGGGCTGCGCGTCGTCCGGCCGGACGGGCGGAACACGCACCTCGGGTGGTCGGACGTCCGGGATCGCGCCCAGCACATCGCCGGGGCGTTGCATGAGCGCGGCGTCGGGCCCGGCGACAGGCTCGCCGCGCTGGTGAGCGACCCGTCCGAGGTGGCGCCGCTGGTGCAGGCGGTGTGGATGCGCGGTGCGGCGATCACGATGCTGCAGCAACCCACGCCCCGCGCCGACCTGCAGGCGTGGGTGCAGTCCACCCTCGCCATGGTCGGTGTGCTCGATCCCAGACTGTGCGTTCTCGGAGGACAATTCGTCGATCTGGCCGCCACCTTGCGGGACGCCGGGGTCGTCACCGCCGTCGTCGATGACCTCGACGGCGGCTCGCCCATCGCCGCGGTGTCCTGCGACGAGGAAGCCGATGCCCTGCTGCAATTGAGTTCGGGGTCGACCGGCACGCCGAAGGTCGTGGCCATCACCCATCGCGGCATGTTCGAGAACTGGTCCGGAATCGCCGGTGTCTACGGCGTCGAACCGTCAGACGTGCTCGTGAGCTGGTTGCCGCTGTTCCACGACCTCGGGATGAACATCTTCATGGCCGGGCCGATGCAGTCCGGGATGGACGTCGTGACCGTCTCTCCGGATTACTTCCTGACCACACCGTCGATATGGCCGGAGTTGATCACCGAGTACCGCGGCACGATGACCGGTGGGCCGAACTTCGCCTATGCGGTGATGGCACGCACGCTGGCGACCGCCGACCGGGGCGCATTCGACCTGTCACACTTGCGGATCGTCGTCAGCGGCGGCGAACCCATCGACGCGGGGACACTACGCCGGCTCGTCGACGCCGGCAGTCGGTTCGGGCTGCGGGAGACCTCGTTCGTCGTCGGCTACGGAATGGCCGAAGCGACCCTGGGCATCTGTGGGACACACCCGGGGTCACCGATCCCCACCGAGACCATCGACGTCGACCGGCTGGAGAGCGACGGGTACGCGGCGGTGGCGCCCCTGCAAGGGGGGTATCGCAGGCGCGAGATGGTGGTGCTCGGGCGGCCGGTGCCTGGCATGGGTGTCCGGGTGGTCGACGAGAGCGGAGACCGGTTACCACCGCGCAGCGTCGGCGAGCTACAGATCCGCGGCGGGGCTGTCACCAAACGCTTTCGCACCGTCGACGGCTGGCAGGACGCCTGCGACAGCACCGGGTGGCTGGCCACCGGCGATCTGGGATACCTCACCGACGCCGGCGAGATCGTCATCTGTGGCCGCAAGAAGGACACCATCATCGTCGCCGGTCGCAAACTGTTCCCCACCCACATCGAGTGGGCCGCCGGTCAGATCGACGGTGTCCGCAGTGGCAACGCCGCAGCGGTGCGCATCACCGTCGACGAGCGGGAACACTTCGCGGTCGTCGTCGAGTCACGTGCACACACCGACGCCGACCAAGTCGCGCGTATGCGGCAGGCGATCACCCTGCGGGTCCTCGAGGAGGTCGGCATCGCGCCCAAGAACGTCCTGGTGGTGGGACCGGGCCAGGTGCCGAAGACCTCCTCGGGCAAGGTGCGGCGCACGGCGGCCGCCGCTCTGCTCGACGTCGTCACCGAACCGGCCACCGGGGCGCGGTGATGGGCGCGCTGCTGGCGGTGTCGGATCTGCATATCGGCCACCGGGGCAATCGCGATGTCGTGGAATCGATCACGCCGCACTCACCCGATGACTGGCTCATCGTCGCCGGTGATGTCGGCGAGAAGATGGCCGACATCGTTGCGACGTTGCAGCTGTTGCGGGAACGTGTCGCGAAGCTGATCTGGGTGCCGGGAAACCACGAATTATGGTCTTTGGCAACAGATCCGGTCCGGTTGCGTGGCGAGGACCGATACCGGCATCTCGTCGACCTGTGCCGCCGCCTCGACATCACGACGCCCGAGGACGACTTCCCGGTGTGGCCGGGCGGAGGGACCGCCGCGCCAGCCGTGGTCGCCCCGCTGTTCCTGCTGTACGACTACTCGTTCCTGCCCGCGGGAGCGCGCGACCGCGCTGAGGGGCTCGCGCTCGCCGAACGGCACCGTGCCGTTGCGGCGGACGAACACCTTCTCGACCCACATCCGTACGATGATGTCGCGCAGTGGAGTGCCGCGCGGGTGGACTACACAGTTCGGCGCTTGGCGACGGTCGACCCGAAGATGCCGCTGGTGCTGGTGAACCACTATCCGTTGCGGCGTGAACCCACCCGGATGCTGCTGCGTTCGGAGTTCTCGATGTGGTGCGGCACCGTGCGCACCGAGGACTGGCATCGGCGGTACAACGTGGCGTGCGCGGTATACGGCCATCTGCACATCCGCCGGACCGACTACTTCGACGGTGTCCGATTCGAAGAAGTGTCGTTGGGATACCCGCGGGAGTGGCAACGTCGCGGGTGTCCCGATCCGATTCTGCGACAGATTCTTCCGGCACCGGCGCGGCCGCCGGTCACCTTCGGCGGCGGCCGCCGGGCGGTGACCGACCTGCACCGCGCCGTCACCCGACTGCTGCCGTTCCGGGCAAATCGGACACCGGCCACATGACCCCCCTAGGAGGAACCATGGATCGTCATCGGCTCTGGAGGGCTGCGCGGCTCCCGATCGGATTGACATGCCTCGTCGGCCTTCTCCTGGGATGCCAGGACCGGCAGGAGCCGGCCGTTCCGGTGCAGGCGCAGACCACCAGCACGGTCGCCGGTGACGGCCCGCCCATCCCAGTCCCCTCGCCGGGCGAACTCAACGCCGGCTTCATGATCGGCCTGGACCCGTCGACCTCGGAGGCGGTGCGCATCGCGGCCGTGGAGGGTTCCGACATCGATCCGCAGTTGCCCACTTTGCTCAAACAGGCCTCGGTCGAGAACGGCGTCAAGATCACCGTCACCGGCACCGAGTACGTCGGCGACGGTGTGGTGCACGCCAGCTCCGACATGCTCGTGCGGGGCAAGCCGGTGGAGGGCAAGGTCACGATACCGTTCGTCGCCAGCGACGGCCGGTGGAAGCTGCAGAAGGCGTGGGCGTGCCAGCAACTCGCCAATGCGAGTCTGCAGTCGCCGGCGTGCACGGGCTGATCGGGCGAGCTGGTGGTGCTGACCGTCGTTGACCGGCTGCGGATCTTCAGCCTGCGGGAACTGTGGGCCCATCCCGGCCGGACCATCGCCTCGGTGACCGTCATGGCGATATCCGCGGCTTTCCTGGTCGCCATGGTGGGCATCTCGGGATCGGTGTCGGGCACCGTGCGCCAAGTCGCGGACACCGTCGGCGGCAACGCGCCCATCGAGGTGTCCGGGATCACCGACTCCGGTTTCAACCAGCAACTACAGCAGGCCATCTCGGACACACCCGGTGTCGCCGTGGCTGCACCCCTGATGAGAACTCAGGTCAACACCTCGGCGGGTCCGGCGATGCTGATCGGAGCCGATCTTTCGGGAACCGAGCTCACCAGCCCGCTGATCCGAGCGGGCGAACGTCACCTCGCCGCGCTGATGAACACACCGGGCGGTGTTCTCATCGGTCCTGCGCTGGGCGGCGCGCCCGGATCGGCGATCACCGTCGGAGACCACGAATTGACGGTCGCGGCTGCACTGGACGACAGGAGCGCCGAACGGGTCAATCAGGGGCGCTTCGTGATGGCGCCGCTGGCCCAGGCCCAGCGGATCACGGGCAGGCCCGGGCGTGTGGACTCGGTGCTCGTCGCACTCGAACCGGGCGCTGACCTCGCAACGGTGCGCGCTGCGGTGGCCACAACGGTGGCGGGCCGAGCCGTCGTCGGCGATTCGATCGAGCGAGTCGCGCAGACCGGCAACGGCATCAGAATCTTGCAGTACCTGACGCTGATGAGTGCCGGTGTGGCCTTCATCGTCGCCGCTTTCCTCATCTACACCGTCATGGCCATCGCCATCAGCCAGCGGCGGCCGGCGCTGTCGATGTTGCGGGCGATCGGTGGCAGGCGACGAACGTTGATCCTCAATTTGCTCGGCGAGTCGGCTGCACTGGGAGCCCTCGGCGGCGTCGCCGGCGCCGCTGTCGGTGTCGCAGTGGGACGCTTCGTCGTCGCCGGTCTGCCCACCGCGCTCGTGCAGTCGACCAACCTGCGTCTGGAATACACCCTGCCGTGGTACGCGGCACCCGCGGCGGTGATCATGTCGGTCGGCATGACCCTGGCGGCAGCTGCCGTCGCGGCTTACCAGATCTACCGGGTCTCACCGCTGCACGCGCTGGTCCCCGTCGAGGTGGCGACCGAGGCCGGGCCGCCGAGATGGCTGCGGTTGTGCGCGATCGGGTCGTGGGCAGTGCTGCTCGGCGGCGCGGTGGCCATCCATCGTGCCGGGACGGAGAACCTCATCCTCGCCGCGTTGGCGATCGCGCTGTTCTTCGGATCCGGTATCGCGCTGTGTGTGGGTCTGACCCCGCACCTCGTCGCGACCACCGCTGCTGTCGCACGGATCGGGGGTGGCTACCGCCGGCTTGCCGCCGCCGCCGTCGAACGCTCGACGATGCGGGTCTGGGCCACACTGATGACCGTGGTCATCGCGGTGGCGATGACGGTCACGATCACCGGCGCGAACGATGACACCATCACCGCTGCCAAGGGCTCGATGTCGTCCTATGACCAGACTCCGGTCTTCGTGTCGTCGAACCCGTCCACGGAACTCCCCGCCGGAGCGCCGCTGCCCGAACGCGTCGCCGCGCAGGCGGCCCAGCTTCCCGGGGTGGCCCGCGTCGTCAACGGACGGGTCGCGTTCGGCAGCGTCAACGGGGTCCGGATCGCGATGAACGGATTGGCCACCGGGACGCACAGTCCCATCTACGAACTGACCGACGATCAACACCGCGGCCCGCTGCTGGCCGGTGACGGTGTGGTGCTGAGCAAGGCACTCGGCCGGTCGCTCGGGGTGTCCGCGGGCGACGACCTCGCGCTGCAGACGCCCACCGGCGTGAAGCAGGTGCGGGTACTGCAACTCATCCCGTACCTGTCCGTGGTCAACGGGGTGATCGGGATGAGCCTGCCGCAGTTGCAGTCGTGGTTCGATCTGCCGGGCTCGACGCTGCTCGAGGTCTACACCACGGCGGGAACCGACGACGCTCGCGTCCTCGACGCAATCAGGATGCTCGCCCCCGCAGGCGTCCACGTCTTCTCCGGCGCCGAAGCCCTGCGTAGTTCCGAGGCCGCACTGGATCAGGTGGCGGCCATCGCCAATGCGATGTGGGTGATCGTCGTGGTGATCGCAGCGATCGCCCTGCTGAACACACTGACGATGTCGGTGCTGCAACGACGCCGTGAATTGGCGGTGCTTCGCGCGGTGGGCGCGAGCCGGCGCACCGTCCTGCAGATGGTCGTCGCGGAAGCAGCAGGCATCGGTCTGGTCGGCGGTGCGGTCGGCCTGCTGTTCGGCCTCGCGTCGCAATACTTCTACGACATGGCGACGCCCACGATCCTCAACTTCGACGTGCCCTATCAACCCGGTTTCAGCGCAGTCGGTTTCGCCTCGTTGGCTTTGCTCCTGACGCTACTGGGCTGCATACCTCCCGCCGTGCGCGCGGCCCGAATCGACATCATCCGCGCTCTGGCGACCAGCTAGCCGCGAAAGGAAACGCTGTGCTCGAAGTACATGACGTATCAAAAGGCTTCCATGTCGGTGGAGCACGTATCCAGGCTCTCGACGGTGTGACGATGAAAGTCGATCCGGGGGAGTTCGTATCGATCGTCGGTCCGTCGGGGTCGGGGAAGAGCACGCTGTTGCACCTGATCGGGGCGCTGGACACGCCGGACTCGGGCACGGTCAAGCTCGACTCCGAAGACATCGGCGTCATGACCGACCGGCAACGCGCAGAACTGCGCCGCCGCCGGATGGGTTTCATCTTCCAGTTCTTCAACCTCCTCCCCACCATGTCGGCATGGGAGAACGTCGCGGTGCCACGGCTGCTCGACGGGCAGTCGCTGCGCTCGTCGAAGGCGAAGGCCACGGAGCTGCTGACCCAGCTCGGACTGGCCGATCGAATCGATCACCGGCCGTCGGAGTTGTCCGGTGGGCAGATGCAACGCGTGGCGATCGCCCGGGCGCTCATCATGGACCCGCACCTGCTGTTGGCCGATGAGCCGACGGGAAACCTCGACACCCGCACCGGCGCGGCAATTCTGGCCTTCCTCGCGCAGGTGCCGGCAGGTGCCCACGGTGAACGGGCGGTGGTGATGGTCACCCACAATCCGGATGCTGCCGCGCAGACCGACCGCGTGATCACACTGCAGGACGGCCGTGTGACGTGACCGCACCGGATCGCAACCCGCGCAGGCGATGCCCGGCGTCGGCGGCCGACCGCGAATCTCCGGCCCCGCCGGACCTGGCTTCCAGACCCGAACACTGGTGCCACCGGCCACCGCCGGTCGCGCGCGGACTGCCGTGGCTCGGTGTTGCGCACCGGATTTCCCGCGACAAGTTCGACTTCGCGCCCGAGATCGCCCGCCGTTACGGCGACCTCGTCAGACTGCCGGTGCCGGGGAAGCGGGCGGTGTACCTCATCACCAGTGCCGAACTGGTCGGCCAGGTCTTCGTGCGAAGGGCAGGCGAGCACTGTAAAGGGGCGATGCTCAACGCCGCGATGGCACCCGTTCCGGGAACACCGATACCGGTGATGGAAGGCATCCAGTGGCGCCGAATACGCCGACTGACCACGCCGTTCTTCAGCGTCGCCGGGCTGAAGGCGGTGCTGGTGACGATGGACGACGTCCTCGACACCCACGTCGACAGGCTGGCGTTCTACGCCCAGGGCGGCACGACGGTCGACATGGAGCAGATGGTGTCGCACGCCTCGATCGACGTCATGCTGCGCACGATTCTCAACCGTGCGCTGCCGGAGAAGCAGTACCGGCGCATCGCCCGCCATTTCCGTTCGGCGTCGGAGGGTGCCGCGACCCGATGGGCGTGGTTCTGGCTGCCTGCACCGCTGCGCTATTTGCTGTCGTTCCCGAAAGACGCCCGCGCGACACCGTTGATGGCTTTGATGTATCTGCTGGTGCGCCACACCGACACCGGTGATGCCGGGGGAGATGACCTGTTCGCCGTGCTGCGACGGGCTACCTCGGACGACGGCTCCACGCTCACCGAACGGCAGTTGGTGGCCCACATGTTCACCTTCGTGTTCGCCGGCTTCGAGACGACCGCCGCGGCGCTGGCGTGGACGTTCGCGCTCCTGGCCGTTCATCCCGAGGCAATGATCAAGGCGCAGAACGAGGCTGCCTCACTCGGCAGAACACCTCGTCACGAAGACGTGGACCGCCTGCCCTACCTGCGCGCATGCTTCGACGAAGCGCAGCGCATGCAGGGTCTGCCCTACTACTCACGGGACTCGATCGCCGATCAAGTACTCGGCGGATACTTCGTCCCGGCCGGATCGGTGCTGCTGTGCAGCCCGTACGCGATGCAGCATGACCCCCGGTATTGGAGGCAACCAGAGCTCTTCCGGCCCGAGCGCTGGTTCGAGGATCCGATAGAACGCAACGCCTACCTGCCCTTCGGAATCGGGGAGCGGCGGTGCATAGGCGCCAACATGGCCAACGTCGAAGGCGTGCTCTATTTGGCGAAAGCGCTGTACCGGTTCACCTTCCGGGTCCCTGATGACTGGCGACCACAACGCCACTTCCACATGTCCACCTCGGTGCGCGGCGGAGTACCCACGACGATCGGGCACCACCGTAAGGCGACGGCACCTTCGATGAAGGAACGCTTGTGACCAGCGCACCCGGCCTCGAGTCCGGCGAACACTCGGCCGCGTCACGCACCGCGCCCGGCCGACAGCCCGACGTGGAGGTGGCCATCGTGGGCGCCGGGCTCGCCGGTGTGGGTATCGCGATCGCACTGATGCGGGCGGGCCTCACCGACTTCGTCATCATCGATCGCGAATCCGACTTCGGCGGCACCTGGCACGTCAACCGATACCCCGACGTCGGCGCCGACATCCCCGGGTTGCTCTATCAGTTCTCATTCGCCAAACATCCTTGGTCGCGGGTTTTTCCGAAGGGCGAGGAAGTCAAGTCCTACATCGACGCCCTCGTCGCGGAGTACCGGCTGCGGGACCGGTCGCGCCTGGGCACGGAGGTGAAGTCCCGAACCTGGGACGAGGAACATCACCTGTGGCGCCACGATCTGGGCGACGCCGGCGAACTGACGAGCCGCTTCGCCGTCTCCGCCGACGGGATGTTCATCGAGCCACGGCGGCCCGACATCACCGGACTCGACGACTTTCAGGGCGACGTCATGCTTTCTCAGCAGTGGCGCCATGACTACGACTTCACCGGCAAGCGGGTCGGGATCATCGGGACCGGTGCTTCCGGAGTGCAGATCATCCCCCGGTTGGCGCGCAGCGGCGGGCACCTGACCGTGTTCCAGCGGCGAGGGGCCTGGGTGTTCCCCAAGCCCGATCTGCCGATCCCGCGTCCAGTTCGCTGGCTGTTGACCCGGGTCCCGGGGCTATATGCGGCGCTGTTCGCGGTGCTGACCTGCCTGGTGGGCAACTACTTCGGATGGCTCGCCACGCACGGGTCGCGGCTCGAGAGATTCCTGTGGGCGGGACACGTTCTGATACGAGGTTTCATCCGACTTCAGGTCCGCGACGCCGAGACGCGACGCGGGTTGCTGCCGACCTATCCCATGGTTTGCAAACGCCCGACCATCTCGAACCATTACTACGCTGCATTCGACCGGCCCGACGTCTCTCTGGTGACCCAACCGATCGAACGCGCCGACGCCCATGGACTGCTCACCGTCGACGGCGAGCACCATCGGCTCGACGTGCTCGTGCTGGCCACCGGTTTCCGCATGGCGGCCAGTTCGACCGGCCGGCGCGGAAGCCCACTGCGCGGAGCCGGAGGCTTCGAGCTCGCCGACTACTACGAGCGAACTCCGGACGCCGCGGAGTTCCAGGGTCTCCTGCTGCCGGACATGCCGAACAACTTCATCGTGTGCGGCAGATACAGCTGGGCGGGTCCGTCGCACTGTTCCATCGTCGAGCGGGCGGCGATCATCATCGTTCGAATGATCACGGAGACCAAACGACAAGGCGCCACCCGCTTCCAGGTCACCGCGGAAGCGGCCGCACGGTTCTCCGATCGCATGATCGCGCGCCAGGAAGGATCATTCGCTCACACCACCGGCTGCCGCGCCGCCAAGACCTACTTCCTCGACGAGCACGGTGTGTCGTCGGTGTACCGCCCGACCTCGATGACCCAGGCGATGCACGAGGCGCGCAACCTGTCGATGACGGATTTCGAATTCGGCCGTCTCCGAACGGCACCGAATGACCGGTGAAGACCACCGGCCACCGACGCGGGCAGGTGACAGTGCCGCCGCCTGACGATGCCGCCGAACTCCACGCAGTGGGGGAGTGGACGGCCGTCGCCCTCACCCGGCGGGCAGTTGCCGGGCAGATCACCGCGACCGAGATCGTCCGCAGCACGCTGCACCGCATCGCGCATCTCGACCCGCTGCTCAACGCATTCTCCGCAGTTTTGGCCGAGCAGGCCTACCGTGACGCGAGCCGTCTCGACGAGCTTGCGAACAACGGCGGGCCGTGCGGTCCGCTGCATGCCGTGCCGGTGGCCGTCAAGGACAACCTTGCGGTCGCGGGATGCGTCACCGCCTTCGGCACCGTCGCCAACAGCACCCCCGCCGGCGCGGATTGCGAAGTCGTGCGCCGGCTGCGAGACGCGGGAGCGATCATCGTCGGCACGGTGCGGATGTCGGAGCTCGGTCAGTGGCCGTACACGGAAACCACACACGGCGGCATCACCCGCAACCCCTGGGACAGCTCGCGTACCGCGGGCGGATCGAGTGGGGGAAGCGCCGTGGCGGTGGCGAGCGGCATGGTCCCGGTGGCGCTGGGCAGCGACGGCGGCGGCTCCATCCGCATCCCGGCGGCGTGCTGCGGGGTCTACGGACTCAAACCGTCCCGCGGCCGAGTGACGTCGGCACCGCGGACCGCGATGTGGTCGGGGCTGGCGACAATCGGCCCGATCAGCCGGACCGTCCTCGACGCAGCCGTCGTGGGCGACGTCATCCGCGGCAACACCCCCCAGGACCGGTACATGCTCGCGGACCCTCCGACCTCTTTCACCGTCGCAGCCCGAACCGACCCCGGCCGCCTGCGTATCGGATGGCTGACCGAGCTGGGCCGAACCGCAACGGCCGTCGCCCCGGAACACGTCCGCGCCGTGCGCGCCACCGCGCAGTTGCTCGCCGATCTGGGTCACGACGTGACGCCCATCGACGTCCGACTGCCCGAGCCGGGACCGGCCTTCCTGCCGCACTTCCTTGCGGGCATCCGGGAGGCGGCCGACTCCGTGGAACACTTCGGGTTGCTGGAGAAGCGAACTCGATCGACCTACCGGCTGGGTCGCTGGGTGACACCGGCCGTGCTGCGTCTGGCCGCCATTGCCCGCGACCGCATGACCGCGCAGGTCGACACTCTCTTCAACGACGTCGACGTGCTGCTCGAACCCACACTGGCGCAACGGCCTCCCCATGCCGGCGCCCTCGACGGTGGCGGCCCGCTGCGCCACCTCATCGGGTCACGGCCGCTGGCGGCGTTCACCTCTCTCTGGAATCTCACCGGCCATCCCGCGGCGGCGCTTCCGGCAGGCGTGGACGCAGACGGATTGCCTGTCAGCGTCCAACTTGTCGGCCGCCTCGGCGACGAGCCGAGTCTGATCGGTCTCTCGGCGCAGATCGAGCGCGCGCGACCGTGGCCTGCCGCCGATGTCGAGGTCAGGGAGTTGACGACATGAGCCCCAGATGGTCGTTGCGGCGCCGATTCGGGGGACCGTCGCGCCGCAGCGCCGCCCCGATGAAGGTCGACGTCGTGCTCACCGGGGAAGCGGGAGACTGGGACCGGGCGGCCGAGGCGGAGGCATTGGGCTACGACGGCGCCTGGGCGCCGGAGATCAGCCACGACCCCTTCCCGCTGCTCGCGCTGGCGGCCGACAGAACGAACACCATGACCGTGGGCACGGCGATCGCCATCGCGTTTGCGCGCAACCCGATGTCGTTGGCGATTTCCGCCAATGACCTTCAGTTGTACTCGGGCGGCCGGTTTGTGTTGGCGGTCGGCTCGCAGGTGCAGACCCACGTCGTCGAACGGTTCTCGATGCCGTGGTCGCGCCCAGCGGACCGGATGCGGGATTACCTGATGGCGATCCGGGCGATCTGGCGCAGCTGGGAGACCGGTGAGCCTCTCGATCACCGCGGTGAGTTCTACCGCCACACCCTCATGCCTCCGTTCTTCAATCCCGGACCCAACCCGCACGGCAACCCACCGATCCTGGTCGCCGGGGTGGGCCCGCGGATGACCCGCGTCGCGGGCGAGGTGGCCGACGGATTCATGGTGCACGGATTCACCACCGAGAAGTACCTGCGCGAGGTCACCGTGCCGGCGCTCGGTGACGGGCGGACAGACCGCGGTGAGCGTGGGCTAGACGGCTACACGATCTCAGGCTTCCCGTTCATCGTCACCGGCGAGAACGACTTCCAGTGCCGCGTCGCAGACCTGGCGGTGCGCTCGCAGATCGCTTTCTACGGATCGACACCCGCCTATCGACCGGTGCTCGAACTGCACGGGTGGGAGCACGTCGGCGATGAACTGCACCGCCGGTCGAAACGTGGCGAATGGGCGAAGATGGCCGAGCTGATCACCGACGAGATGTTGCACACGTTCGCCATCGTCGCATCACCTGACGACGTCGCGTCCGCGCTGATCGATCGGTACGGCGAGATTTTCACCAGAGTCGGTTTCTACGCGCCCTATCCCATGCCGAAGGGATTTTGGGACCCGATCATGAAGGCGGTGAAATCGGTTGCGTGACAATACGCGTGGCGAAGTGAGGGAAGCGCACCGGCGAAGAGTGCTCGAATCGAAGAGGTGGTGTGGGTGAGTCTGCGCGAAATGATTGCGGACGAACGCAGTGAACTACTGGAGTTCCTCCAGACATTGTCTGCCGAGCAGTGGGAGGTGCCGTCGTTGTGTGAGGGCTGGCGGGTTCGGGACGTGGTGGCACACCTGTGTTGGGACAACATCTCAATTCGCAGGTACTTACTGGTGGGCGCGCGGTACCGGTCGCCCGACCGCGTGAATCAGCACTACGTCGACGCCGCCAAGGACGTGACCACCGCCGAGCTGCTCGACGATCTGGCCTCCACCGTCGACGGAGGCTGGATCAGCCGCGTGACACCCGCCGGAGTCCTGGCGGATCTTGTCGTGCACCACCAGGACATTCGGCGTCCACTGGACGCGCCGCGCACCGTCGACGCCGCGCGGCTACGGCACACCCTCGACAAGCCCAACCGGTTCGCGCACCCGCGACGCTTCATGGCGGGGCTGCGATTCACCGCAACCGACCTGGACTGGTCGACTGGTGACGGACCCGAAGTGAGCGGATGTGGTGAGGCTCTGGCGCTCGCGATCGTCGGACGCGGCTCAGTCCTCGGTGAACTGGCAGGTGAGGGCGTCGCTGTACTCGCTGACCGCATGGGCGCCGGCTGAGTCTGCCGTCCGGGTCCCACAACTGAATCCGCCGCTGCGGCACCGCTACCGCGGCCACTGCAGCGCAGGCGACCGCGGTAGGAAGGTGGTTTTACATGGACGCACACAATCGGGTGCGGCGCAGTGACGGGGAGCCGCTCGAGTGGCTGCGATACAGGCCGACGGAGGATCGGCCGCTCGGTGCACGAATCGCCGCGTGGGAGCGCCGGTTGTCCGACCCTGTGCGGTCGGAGATCGTGGCCGGGGCCGAGCTGTCGGAGGATGAGATCGAAGCCCTGAACTTCGTCGGCGACCCGTTGTCGGAGGATTTCCTGCTGGCGGCGAAGGCTGCCGGTCTAGACCGAGAAGACGACTTCGCCGCCCTGAGCACCCTGCGCGCGGCCGGTGACTCGGCCGCTGAGGCATTGTGGCGCAACATCAATCATGTACCGTCATTCCTCGACTTCGAGGCGATGCGCATGGTGGCCGGCTTCAATCGTCGCAACTTCTTCGCCGGTCCGTACTTCGTCGCCGGTGCTCTGCCATTCACCTACGCCGACCCGAATGTGGCGCACGTCCTCGACTTCGGTGGCGGTCTCAGGCGCAACGGAGGGCAGGTGAAGAGGTTTCGCGAGACTCTGCGGGGAGTCACTTCGGTCAACGATGTCGAGGCACTCAAGCCGGGCGGACGCGCATGGGAACAATGGGTGCGTATCCGACTGATCCATTCTCGGGTGCGGATGGGGATCTCCCGCACCGCCGAATGGGACTACCGCGTCGGAGTTCCCGTCAGCGCGTTGCGTATAGCCGGTGGTTCCTATGTCTTCGCCTCATTCGTCCCGCAGGTCTACCTCAGCGTGGGCGCGACCGCGTCAGCTCAGGAGATCGAGGCGATCACCCGGGTCTGGCAGTGGATCACCTACCTCCTCGGCGGTCCGCTCGAATTCCTTCTCGGTGACCTCGATGAGCAAGAGGTCGTCAACCGCAAGCTGCTCGAACACACCATGATCACGTCATCGGATCCCGTCGGTACCCGGTTGGCCCACGAGTGGTTCCTCTGCTGCGCCCGGGACGGTATTCTCGGCGTTCGCGTTCCGCTCCCGTTCGTCCATGCACTCGCGCGGCGCGCTGTCATCGGAGGACTTCCGCGTGAGCCCGGGTTCGCTGCGGCGGTGATCGACTACCTGCAGATACCTCGTCACCCTGTCGCCGACCGATTCGTGACGATCATGACCGTGTTCATGCGCGCACTGGCACGATGCGGTCGGTGGCGGCCCGTAAGGAACATCTTCGAACTCGTCGGCGAGGCGCTGACCTCACGGCTGATCAGGCGGCTGGAGTAGCCGGCCCCCGCCGGTCGGCGCCGTGCAACGGACCTGCCGCACGAGCGTCGGCATCGGCCCGATGAGAACGCCGCTCGACCCGTCATGGCCTCGTAGGCTCGAGGTGTGAACTCGCAGAGGCGTGGTCGTGGTCGGCCGGCCGGGTCACGAGTCGATCCCGCGCAGCGGCGAGCGGCGCTGCTGGATGCCGCCGAACGGGCCATCCGCGCCAAGGGGCCGTCGGTCGGACTCGTCGACATAGCCGCTGAAGCGGGCTTCGTCCGCTCGGCGGTATACGCGATCTATCCCAACCGGGAGGCATTGCTCGCCGCGCTGAGCGAGCGCACCGCCGCCCGCCTGCTCAGCGAGATCACGCGCCGCGCAGCCGGATCAACCGACCTCCGGCAACGCATGGCGCTGTTCTTCGACGTCATCTGCGGATGGATCAGCGACGAACCGAACATGCACCGAGCGTTGAGCGGCGATCCGGCCACCGGCGTGTTCGAACAGCTCGCCGCGGCGGTCGAGGTGATGTTGACGTCCGCGTTCGCCACCGATGAGCGCAGCCCCGCCGCGGCGCCGTGGTCGCGTGCCATCGTCGGATCCGCGGTCGCGGCCGCGGAATGGTGGTGCCGCACCGGGGCGATGTCTCGTGCCGGCCTGGTCGAGTACCTGACCACATTGTGCTGGGACGGCGGATCGGCGCTGCCGTTCCTCAACGAGGACATCGCCGCCATTGACAAGGGGCGATGAAAAAGACAGAGTGTCTAATATGACCTTCGGGGAGTCGGGCGCCACGCCGGACGCGACGGAGCCGTCGCACTATTGGGACGACATCGCCGGGGAGTTCGACCTTCCCGTCACCGAAGTCGACGGCCGCATTCCCGAGGAACTCGTCGGCACGCTGTACCGCAACGGCTCTGGACGGTGGACCGTCGGCGAGTCGCGGGTGGAATCGATCTACGACGCCGACGGCATGGTCAGCGCGTTCATCCTGGACGGCACCGGTGTCCGATTCCGCAACAAGTTCGTGCGTACGCGCCACTATGTGCGCTCGACCGAGGCGGGCCGTGTGGTGGATCGCGGATTCAGTTCCCAGCGGCCTGGCGGATCGCTGGCCAGTGCGTTTCGTCTACCCGCCAATACCGCCAACACCAGCGTCATGGTCAATCCCGACCGGCTGCTCGCACTCTGGGAAGGTGGCCGACCACACGAGCTCGACCTCGACACGCTCGATACGATCGGCCTCACCAGTCTGTGCGGCGCTCTCAAGGGGCCCGTCGGCGCGTACTCGGCTCACTACTCCCACGACCCCGTCGCCGATACCAAGATCAACTTCGGATTCGATCCGTACTTTCCGCGTATCGACCTGCCGTGGGCACTGCGTGGCACCCGCGGCGGTGAGCGGCGCCGCCGCATCCGCGAAGTCCTCGGCGAGGCTGTACCGCGGGTACGCCTGCGGCTCTACGAAACCGACGCCGGTGGTGTCACCAGATACCTGCGTTCGGTGCCTCTGCCGGGTATGGGCATCATCCACGACATGGCCCTCACCGCCCGGTACGCCGTATTCGTACTGTCGCCCCTACGGATCAACGCCATGGCACTGATGGGCCGCAATTCCTTCTGGGACGCCATGGACTTCCGCGCCGACGTACCGGCGTACTTCGTTCTGGCGCCACGTGACGGCGGACCGGTGCGGATCGCGGAAACCGATCCGTTCTTCCACTGGCACTTCACCAATGCCTATGACGACGGCGACGACGTCGTGGTCGAGCTGCCGCGCTTCGCCCCGAAGACCTACCTCGGGATGAAGCGCTACACCGCCCACATCCGATCCGGCACCGGACAGATCAACCGCTCGGGCGACAGCGACGCCGTCGTGCTGACCCGCTTCAGAATCTCCCCGACGGGCCGGGTCACGGCGGAGCCGCTGACTGACTTCGGTTGCGAGTTCCCGCAGATCGACCAGCGCCGGTCCACGGCCCAGCACCATTTCACCTATGTGGCGGTCCAGCAGCCCAGGCGATTCCGCGGGCAGGGCATCGCGCGAGTCGATCACCGCACGGGCGATGCACAGCGGTACTGTTCGCCCGGGCAGTACCTCGTGGAACCGACGTTCGTGCCGCGCCCCGGAGGGACCGCAGAAGACGACGGATGGATCCTCACAGTCGGATATGACGAAGGCCGGCATCGGAGTCGGCTGATGATCTTCGAGGCACCCCGTCTCGACGATGGACCGATCGCAGAAGCGTGGCTGCCGTTTCACGTACCGATGAGTTACCACGGGGCCTTCAGCCCGAGGGTCGCGCGCCCGTCGGGTCAGTCCGGCACGTAGTCGAATTCGCTCGGGTTCGGGCCCAGCCGCCCGTCCTCGCCGTTGTCGAGCGCGCTGAGCGCATCGACGTCGGCCTCGCCCAGTTCGAAGTCGAACAGCGCGAAGTTCTGCTTGATGCGTTCGGGCGTCACCGATTTCGGGAACACGATGTCGCCGCGCTGGATGTGCCAGCGCAGCACCACCTGGGCCGGCGTCCTGCCCGTCGCCTCGGCGATCCGCGTGACCACCGGATCGTCGAGCACCTTGCCCTGCGCGATGGGTGACCACGCCTCGGTCGCGATGTGGTGCTCCTTGCCGTACGCCCGGACCGCGTCGTTGGTGAAATACGGATGCACCTCGATCTGGTTGACGACCGGAGTCGTCTCGGTCTCGCGCGCGAGCCGTTCGAGATGGTCGATCTGGAAGTTCGACACCCCGATGCTGCGCGCGCGGCCGTCCTTCTTGAACTCCTCGAGCGTCTGCCAGGTCGACACGTAGTCACCGTCGTAGAGGGTCGGCAACGGCCAGTGGATGAGGAACAGGTCGACGTAGTCGAAGCCCAGCGCCTCCAGCGTGCCGTCGAAGGCGCGGCGCGCGTCGTCGGGCCGGTGGAAGCCGTTGTTCAGCTTGCTGGTGATGTACACCTCGCTGCGGTCGATGCCGGAATCGCGGACGCCCTGCCCGACGCCCCGCTCGTTCTGGTACATCTCCGCGGTGTCGATGTGCCGGTAGCCGATCTCCAGCGCGGTGCGGACCGCGCCTGCGGTCTCGTCCGGTTCGATCTGGTACACCCCGAAGCCCAGCTGCGGGATGTGCGTGCCGTTGTTCAGCGAGATGGTGGGAACAGTGCTCACAGGAGGATCTCCTCAGGATCGGGTCAAGGTCTGCTGACGGGGTGCCCACTGAGGCAACCGCGCACACCCCGCCGGGCATCCGTCACCGGGCTGTCAGCTCGCTGTGAATTCCCCCGGGTTCGAACTGGGTCAGGCGTCCTTGAGGGCGGCGAGCAGACGGCGCGCCGCGCTCACCCGGTCGGCGGCCGGTCCGGTCAGGGCGTCCAGCGCGCACCCGGGGTCGGCGGGCGGCCCCATGTGGCGGCACCCACGGGGGCAGTCGGCGATGGCCTCGGCCAGGTCGGCGAACGCCAGTAGTACGTCCTCGGGCGCGATGTGCGCCAGGCCGAACGAGCGCACCCCGGGGGTGTCGACCACCCAGCCGGATTCGGCCAGCGGCAACGCGATCGACTGGGTCGAGGTGTGTCTGCCCTTCCCGACGCCGGACACCACGCCGATCGCCCGGTGCGCGTCCGGCACCAGTCGATTGACCAGCGTCGACTTGCCCACCCCGGAGTGGCCGAGCAGCACGGTGACCGCGCCGGTCAGCAGGGGGGCGACGACGTCGAGCGGATCGTCACGACCGGCGGTCACGACGGTCAGGTCCAGCCCGGCGAACTGGGCGGCGAACGGCTCCGGCGGGGCGAGGTCGGACTTGGTGAGGCAGAGGATCGGCCGCAGGCCGCCTGCGTACGCGGCGATCAGCGACCGCTCGACGAAGCCGGTGCGCGGCGGCGGATCGGCCAGCGCCACCACCACGAGCAGCTGGTCGGCGTTGGCGACCACCACCCGCTCGGTCGGGTCGGTGTCATCGGCGGTGCGACGCAACACCGTTCGGCGTTCGCTGCGGCGGACGATGCGGGCCAGGGTGTCGGGCCGCCCGCTCAGGTCGCCCACCACGTCCACGTCGTCGCCGACGACGATCGGCGTCCGGCCCAGTTCGCGTGCCCGCATCGCGGTCACGGTGCGGTCCGGATCGCCGTCGAGCGCACACCCCCATCGGCCCCGGTCGACGGTCACCACCATCGCGTTGCGCGCATCGGCGTGGTCCGGGCGGGTCTTCGTCCGCGGTCGCGAGCCCCGACCCGGTCTGATCCGGACGTCGGACTCGTCGTACTCGCGAGGGCTCAACTACCTGCCTCGGGCCCGATGGTCTGGCCGGCCAGCATGTCCGCCCACAGCTGCGGGAACTCCGGCAGCGTCTTGGCGGTGGTGGCGATGTCCTCCACCTCCACGCCCGGTGTGCGCAGGCCGACGATGGCGCCCGCCATCGCCATCCGGTGGTCGGCATAGGAGTGCCAGGTGCCGCCGTGCAGCGGAACGGCCGTGATCACCAGGCCGTCGTCGGTCTCCTCGCACCGCCCGCCGAGGCCGTTGATCTCGTTCGACAACGCCGCCAACCGGTCGGTCTCATGGCCGCGCAGGTGGGCGACGCCGCGAAGCCGCGACTCCGAACCCGGGGTGGCCAGCGCCGCCAGCGCGGCCATCGTGGGGGTCAGTTCGCCGACCTCGTGCAGGTCCACGTCGAACCCGCCGAACTGGCTGCCGCCCTGCACCTCCAGATAGGCATCGCCGTGGCGGACCGTCGCCCCGAGCTTCTGCAGGATCGCCAGGATGACGCCTGCCGGCTGGATGCTGAGCTGCGGCCACCCCGTCACGCGCACGGCGCCGCCGCTGACCACCGCGGCCGACAGGAACGGCACCGCGTTCGACAGGTCGGGCTCGATGACCCACCGCCGTGCGGCGACCGGGCCCGGCCGCACCCGCCAGCGCAACCGCTCGGTGTCGTCGACCTCCACCCCGGCGTCACGCAGCATTGCCACCGTCATCCCGATGTGCGGCGCCGACGGCACCGACTCACCGGTGTGAACGACGGTCAGGCCGTCGGTGAACGCCGCGCCCGACAGCAGCAACCCCGAGACGAACTGCGACGAGGCCGACGCGTCGATCTCCACCGTGCCGCCGGCCACCGAACCACCGCCCGACACTTGGAACGGCAGGCCGTCGCCGTCGACCCCGACACCGAGGGCTCGCAATCCGTCGAGCAGCGGGGCGATCGGTCGGGCGCGAGCCTGTTCGTCGCCGTCGAACGTGACCGTCTGCGTGCCCAGTGCCGCGAGCGGGGGCACGAAACGCAGCACGGTGCCGGCCAGGCCGCAGTCCACCCGCGCTCCGGCGGCGGGTGCGATCGCCCCGCCGACGACCAGCTCGGTGAGGTCACCGCCGACCGGCTCCACCGTGACCCCGAGGGTCTGCAGCGCGCCGATCATCAGGTCGGTGTCGCGGCTGCGCAGCGCGCCGCTGACCGTCGACGAACCCTGCGGGGTGGCCAGCGCCGCCAGCAGCAGTGCGCGGTTGGTCAGGGACTTCGAGCCCGGAACGGTGACCGTCGCATGGACCGGGCTGGGCGTCGACGGTGCCGGCCAGTTGCTCACGACTCACCATCCTGCCCTGTCGGTGACCGGCGGCCAAAGGCTCACCCGGACCGTCGCGGCGCGGATCCCGTTCTGCCGGCCATGCTGTCGGCGTCTTCTGCCAGTATCGGAGGCATGTGTGGACGATTCGCCGTGACCACCGATCCCGCGCTGCTCGCCCAGAAGATCGAGGCGATCGACGAGGCCACGTCGGCGGCCAAGGACACCGGCGGCCCGAACTTCAACGTCGCGCCGACCACCACCATCAGCACGGTCGTCAAGCGGCACACCGACCCCGAGGACGAGTCGACACGGCGCGTGCGCCTGATGCGGTGGGGCCTGATCCCGCCATGGGTGAAGACCACCGAGGACGGTGCCCCCGACAACAAGGGCCCGTTGCTGATCAACGCGCGGTCGGAGAAGGTGACCAGTTCGCCGGCGTTCCGCAACTCAGCGAAGAACAAGCGTTGCCTGGTGCCGATGGACGGCTGGTACGAGTGGCGGGGCGAGAAGGGCGCGAAAACGCCGTTCTACATGTACGGCGGCGACGGGGAGCTGCTGTACATGGCGGGACTGTGGTCCACCTGGCGGCCGAAGGAGGCGCCCAAGGACGCACCGCCCCTGCTCAGCTGCACGATCATCACCACCGACGCGGCCGGCCCGCTGGCCGAGATCCACGACCGGATGCCGCTGACCATCAGCCGCGCCGACTGGGACCGCTGGCTCGACCCCGACGCCCCGGTCGACGAGGGGCTGCTGCGCGGCCACGGCGACCTCGACCGCATCGAGATCCGGGAGGTGTCCCGGCTGGTGAACAGCGTCCGCAACAACGGCCCGGAGCTGATCGAACCCGCCAAGCCCGAACCCGAGCAGGCGACGCTGCTTTGACGGGGTCCTCGGCCCCGCTGCGTGACACCGCTGTCGTCGACGCCCTCGCGGCCGACATGCGGGCGGCGGAGTACACCACCGACGGGGTGACCGACCTGCTGGGCGCCGATGCGGGCGCGGCGTTCAGCCGGGGACTGTGGTGGTCGGCGCTGCGCGCCATCGACCGGGCCGGGCCGGACCGGCAACGACTCGCCGTGTTGGTGCGGCTGTTCCTGCTCGGGGCCGACGAACCCCGCGACCGCGTCGCGCTCGCGCTGCCCACCGCCGGCGTCGATGCCGTGGTCGCCGCCGGCGTGCTCGAGTCCACGCCGCACGGAACCCTGCGCGCCGCACTGGACATCCGGCCGCACGGTGACGGTGCCCGCGACTTCCTGGTGGTCTCGGATCTGGATGCGGCGGTGCGCCCGGGACCGGTGCGCCGCGACCACGTCCTCGGCATCGGCGGCGCGTCGGTCTCGTTGGCCCACGCGGTGATCCGCACACCCGTCGGGCGGGCTCTCGATCTCGGCACCGGGTGCGGGATCCAGGCACTGCACCTCGACGCGCACTGTGACGCCGTCGTCGCCACCGACACGAACGCGCGGGCGCTCGCGCTGGCCGCGGCGACCGCGCGCCTCAACGGCATGTCGTGGGATCTGCGGCAGGGCAGCATGTTCGAACCGGTGGCCGGTGAGCGCTTCGACCTGATCGTGTCGAATCCGCCGTTCGTGGTGGGCGCCGGGGCGCTGGATTACCAGTACCGCGACTCCGGGATGGCCGGCGACGCGTTGTGCCGCACGCTCGTCGAACAGGCCGGTGACCACCTCGAGCCGGGCGGCACCGCGCAGATCATGGCCAACTGGATCGTGCGTGACGGCGGCGGGGACGGGGCGTGGCGCGACCGGGTGCGCGGGTGGCTGGCCGGCACCGGCCTGCACGCCTGGGTCGTGCAGCGGGAATTCGCCGACCCGGTCAGCTACGTCTCGCTGTGGACCTCGGATGCGGGGGAGCTGCCCGAGGACGCGGCGCGCCGCGGCGGCCAGTGGCTGGATTGGTTCGCTGACCAGGGCATCGCCGGGATCGGCATGGGCATGATCACGCTGCGGGCGCCGCGGGCCGGCGAGCGCCGCCCGCCCGACCACGTGCTCGAGGAGATCACCGGCGCCGACGAGGCTCTCACCGGCCCCGAGGTCGAGGCGTTCTTCGCACGCCGCGAGTACCTGCACCACACCACCGACGAGCAGCTGCTGGCGGTCCGGCTCACGACGGCGCCGGTGCTGCTCGAGGAGCACTCATTGCCCGGCGCCGACGGCTGGCAGGTGGTCGGCGCCGCGGTGCGCAGACCCGGCGGGCCCGCCGCGGTCCTCGGGGTCGATGAGGTGTCCCGGGCACTGCTGGCGGGCTGCCGCGGCGAGGTGCCGCTCGGCACGCTGATCGAGCTGCTGGCCGCGTTCCACGGCGTCGAGGCCGATGCACTCGCGGCGGCCGCGCTGCCGGTGGTGCGGGAGGCGGTCGGCCGCGGAATCCTTTATGAGGCGCACTGAAAGATCGCAGGGGCAAAATCAGCGAAAACTGACGTAGTGGACGGGCTGTCGCCGGCCGGGCGTCGGTGTGATGCTCTTCACATGACCGATCTCGCTTCGCGGCCCGATGTCGCCGTCATCGACGTACACAACCCGGCCAACGGCCGAACCGTCGGCACGGTGCCGATCCACTCCGCCGAGACCGTCGCCGCTCGGGCGCGCGAGCTGCGCGTGGCGCAACCCGAGTGGGAGGCGATGGGCCCGCGAGGGCGCAAACGCTGGCTGCTCGCATTCCAGGAGTGGGTTCTCGACAACGCCGAGCGACTCGCCGACGTGCTGCAGTCCGAAACCGGGAAGACCCGTGCGGAGGCGAGCGCCGAACCCACGTGTGTGGCCGACTCGCTGAACTACTGGAGCGGGCACGCCGAGCGGTTCCTCGCCGACGAGCGGCCCGCGTCGCTGAACCCGTTGACCATCACCAAGAAGCTCACGACGGCCTACCGCCCGTATCCGGTCGTCGGCGTGATCACGCCGTGGAACTTCCCGTTCGTGATGCCCGGGATGGACGTGATACCCGCGCTGGCCGCAGGGGCCGCCGTGCTGCTCAAGCCGTCGGAGGTGACACCGCTGTCGGCCGTCGAGTTCGCCCGCGGCTGGGCCGAGGTCGGTGCGCCGCCGGTGCTCGCCGTGTGCACCGGACTCGGCGAGACCGGAGCCGCGCTGATCGACAACGTCGACTATCTCCAGTTCACCGGTTCGACCGCGACCGGACGCAAGGTCGCCGTCGCGTGTGCCGAGCGCCTGCTGCCCTTCAGCCTCGAGCTCGGCGGCAAGGACCCCGCCGTGGTGCTGGCCGACGCGGACCTCGAGCGGGCGGCCAACGGCATCGCCTGGGGCGGCCTGTTCAACTCCGGGCAGGTGTGCGTCTCGGTCGAGCGCGTCTACGTCGAGGCGCCGGTGTACGACGCCTTCGTCTCCCGGCTCGCACAGACGGTGAGCGGCCTGCGTCAGGGTGAGGACGACCGCGGATACCGCTTCGATGTGGGCGCACTGGCCACCGCGGCGCAGCGCGACATCGTGGCGCGCCACGTCGACTCCGCGGTGGCCGCGGGCGCGCGGGTGCTGACCGGCGGCAAGCCGACCGGTGTCGGCACCTTCTTCGAGCCGACCGTGCTGGTGGACGTCGACCACTCGATGGCGTGCATGACCGAGGAGACGTTCGGACCGACCCTGCCGGTGATGAAGGTCGCCGACGAGGACGAGGCCGTCCGCCTGGCCAACGACTCGCCCTACGGGCTTTCGGCGACGGTGTGGACCGCCGACCTCGAGCGCGGTGAACGCATCGCCCGCCGCCTCGACGCCGGAGCGGTCAACATCAACGACGCGATGTCCAACGTCTTCTCCTACGCGGTGCCGATGGGCGGATGGAAGAACTCCGGAGTCGGCGCCCGCTACGGCGGCGCTGCCGGTGTGCTCAAATACTGCCGCCCACAGGCGATCACGACGCCGCGCATGCCGACGCCGAAGAAGGAGTTGATCTGGTATCCGGTTTCGCGGCGACGGAGCCGGTTCGCCTTCGGCATGGTCCGCGCCGCGGCCGCCCGCGGCAGGCGCCGGCTCGGCTGAACGGCGGCGGTCACCCCCGCCGCAGGGCGCTCACCACGACGTAGGGCGAGGTGAACGTCACCGTGCTCGAGGAGTCCACGTGCCCGCGCAGCGCGGCCTCGAACGCGGCGGCCAGCCGCTCGCGCTGCTCGTCGTCGACTCGACGGAACGTCTCGACGTGCATCGGGGATTCCTCGCGCAGGAAATGCATCGCCGCGTCCAGGGATTCGAACTCCCAGGTGTGCCGTGCCCGCCGGATGTCGATGGCGTCATAGCCGGGTGCGAGGCGGTCGGCGATGGTGTCCTCGTCGCCCCACTGGTCGGGGGAGAACCCCGACCGCTCGGGCGGGCCGAGCACCTCGACCACCGGGTCGAACAGCGGGTTGTGCGTGTCGCGCACCCACGACGAGAACGCGAACACGCCGCCGCCGCGGAGCAGCCGGTTCACCTCGGCGACCTGGCGGTCCGGGTCGACGAAGATGATGCCCATGTTGGACACCACCGCGTCGAACGACGCGGCGGGCAATCCGGTATCGGACGCGTCGCCGGTCCGCCAGTCCACCGCGCCGTCGGTGTCGTGCCGTGCGGCCATGGCGACGAGGTCCCGCGTGATGTCGACACCGGTCACCTGCGCGCCGCGGGCGGCTGCCGTCAACGCCGCGTTGCCGGTGCCGCAGGCGAGGTCGAGCAGTGCCGTCCCGGCCAGCGGGCGTCGCCGGTCGACGGCGTCCACCACCTCCCCGGCGATGTGCGCAATGCGCTGGGCAACGGCTTCGTAGCGGCCGGCAGACCACATCGTCGGCGAAGACATCGCACCAGCGTGCCACGATGACGGAGTGGACAGTGGAGCTGCTCGCCGGCACGCACGAGCAGAAGGTGCGACTTCCCCATGACGGCGCCGGTTTTGCCGCGCCCGGTGTTCTTCGACCAGTTCTGGTCGGAGCTCACGTTCGTGCACTGGCCGGTCGACCCGGGTGCCGTCGCGCATCTCTACCCCGCCGGTACCCGCCCCGACGTGTTCGGCGACGGCCTCACCTACGTGGGGCTGGTGCCGTTCGTCATGCGCCACACCCGGTTCGGCACCACGGTGCCACTGCCGTACTTCGGGTCGTTCGCCGAGACCAACGTCCGGCTGTACTCCGTCGACGGGGCAGGTCGCCACGGCGTGCTGTTCCGATCGCTGGAGACGCAGCGCGCCGCGGTGGTGCCGGTGACGCGGATCGGCCTCGGAGTGCCCTACACCTGGGCGAAGATGCGGGTCGCCCGCTCCGGCCGCCGCGTGTCCTACTCGAGCGTGCGCCGCTGGCCCCGCCGGGGACTGCGCAGCGCACTGACGATCGACATCGGCGACCGTGTCGAGCCGACACCGCTCGAGGTCTGGCTGACCGCGCGCTGGGGTGCGCACACCCGCAAGGCGGGCCGGACGTGGTGGTTTCCGAACGAGCACGCCACCTGGCCGCTGCACGAGGCGGACGTCGTCGCACTCGACGACGACCTGGTGTCCGCCGCGGGCGTCACGACGGCGGGTGAGCCGCTTCGTGCGCTGTACTCGGCGGGAGTGCATGCCCGCTTCGGGCGGCCGAGCCGGGTGACCCAGGTGGGGTCCTAGGGCGCCGAGTACCCGGGTGGGTTGGGGGTGTCCACCCACAGGTCGACGCCCAGGTCGGAGCCGGGCACGCAGTCGTAGACCGACAGGTCGGTGACCCCGGAGTCGAGCAGCACGTCCTCGCACAGCAGGCTCTGGCCGGTGAACTCCCGTGCCGGCCTGGTCAGGATCGCGTACGCCGCGTCGGAGTAGACCTCGGGTTTGCGCGCCCTGGCCATCGCCTCGTCGCCGCCGAGCAGGTTCTGCACCGCGGCCGTGGCCACCATCGTGCGCGGCCATAGGGTGTTCGACGCGATGCCCTCGTCGCGCAGCTCCTCGGCGATCCCCAACGCGCACAACGTCATCCCGAATTTCGCCATCATGTACGCGGTCGGGGTGAGCCACTGTTGTTCGAGCCTGATCGGCGGTGACAGCGTCAGGATGTGCGGGTTCTCCCTGCCCTTCATGTGCGGGATGCAGGCCTGGGACACCGCGTAGGTGCCGCGCACCTGGATGCCGTTCATCAGGTCGAACCGCTTGAGGGGCACCTCCTCGACCGAGCCGAGGTTGATCGCCGAGGCGTTGTTGACGCAGATGTCGATGCCGCCGAACCGTTCGACGGCCTTGGCCACCGCCGCGGCCACCGAGTCGCCGTCACGGATGTCGCCGACGATCGGCAGCGCCTGCCCGCCGGCCTTCTCGATCTCCTCGGCCGCGGTGTAGACGGTGCCCTCGAGCTTGGGGTGGGGTTCGGCGGTCTTGGCGATCAGCGCGACGTTCGCGCCGTCGGCGGCGGCGCGCTTGGCGATCGCCAGGCCGATGCCGCGGCTGGCGCCGGAGATGAACATGGTCTTCCCGGAGAGGGGCGTGGCTGCCATGGGGTCACCATATGCCCGGCGTCAGGCCGTGATGTCGGCGGTGACCGCATCGGTGAGCCGCACCAGATCGGCGGGCGCCACCGCGACGTCCCAGCCGCGCTTGCCCGCGCTGCACAGCACCCGATCCCAGCGCAGCGCCGAGGCGTCGACGACCGTCGGCAACGGCCTGCGCTGCCCGAACGGTGAGATGCCGCCGAGCACGTAACCGGTCGACCGTTCGGCCGCCGCGCGTTCGGCCATCGCCACCTTCGGGACGCCGAGCGCCGCGGCCGCCGCCTTGAGCGAGAGCTTCGCCGGCACTGGCAGGACCGCGACGGCCAGGGCGGCGGGCGCCGCCACGATCAGCGTCTTGAACACCTGGGCGGGTTCCACGCCCGTGCCCGAGGCCAGCGCCGCCACCGCCTCCTCACCGAAGGACTCGGCGCGGGCGTCGTGGGCGTAGCGCAACACCTCATGCGGCACGCCCGCGGCGAGCAGCGCCGCGATCGCCGGGGTCGCCGCTCGTGCCACCGGCTCAGGGTAGTGCCGACGATCGGGGAACAAGTCGCCGCGGGTCTGCTGTTATTGACTGCAGTTCCGGCTGCTGATGCAGCGGCCGGCCACCTGTCGGGAGCAGCCACTAGGATCGGGAAGAAGGGGACCTACGGTGCCAACGGTTTGCCTGGAACGTCCGGTGGATCTGCCGGGCTTGTTCGGCGGCGCCGCGACAGAAGGGACGGTGTCGACCCTGATGACCGACGTCGACGGTTCAGCGCCCGAGAGATCCACCGAGAGCGATGCCGAGCTGACCGCCCGGTTCGAGAGGGACGCGATCCCGCTGCTCGACCAGCTCTACGGCGGTGCGCTGCGGATGACCCGCAATCCCGCCGACGCCGAGGACCTGCTGCAGGAGACGATGGTCAAGGCGTATTCCGGTTTCCGGTCCTTCCGCGAGGGCACCAACCTCAAGGCGTGGCTGTACCGCATCCTGACCAACACCTACATCAACAGCTACCGCAAGAAGCAGCGTCAGCCGGCGGAGTACCCGACCGAGGAGATCACCGACTGGCAGCTGGCGGCCAACGCCGAGCACTCGTCGACGGGGCTGCGGTCGGCCGAGGTGGAGGCGCTCGAAGCGCTGCCGGACACCGAGATCAAAGCGGCGCTTCAGGCATTGCCGGAGGACTTCCGGATGGCGGTCTACTACGCCGACGTCGAGGGATTCCCGTACAAGGAGATCGCCGAGATCATGGACACGCCGATCGGCACCGTGATGTCCCGGTTGCACCGGGGCCGCAAGCAACTGCGCGACCTGCTGGGCGACGTCGCCCGGGACCGCGGATTCATCCGGGCCGAGCAGGCGCCCGAGGAGGTGCCGTCATGAGTGATCAGCCACGCGACGAGGCCCGTGCCGACGAGCGCTGGACCCCGCCGGTCGGGCCCGTCGACCCCGAGCACCCCGAATGTGCGGCAGTGATCGCCGAGGTGTGGACGCTGCTCGACGGTGAGTGCACCGCGGAGACCCGCGACAAGCTGCAGCACCACCTCGAAGAATGCCCCGCCTGCCTGCGCCACTACGGCGTGGAGGAGCGGGTGAAGCACTTGATCGCCACCAAGTGCAGCGGTGAGAAGGCGCCCGACCGGCTCCGCGAGCGGTTGCGGATCGAGATCAGCCGCACCACCATCATCCGCGGCGGCTGACCGGCCGCAGGCACCCCGACACGACGACGCCCGCCCGTCCACGAAGGACGGGCGGGCGTCGTCGATTCTGAGGGCTAGCGCACTGACTTCGAGCCGGCGTTGGGTCGCTTCCCGTGATTCGCCTTCGAGTGCTTCCGGTCACGCTTCTTGCGGCCACGCTTGGCCATGGCAGTTCCTCCGTACGTTCTTCGGTATTTCCGGCCCGCGTCCCACGGGCGGCACCACGACATTGTCTCACGGCCCGGCGAATGCTCTAGCCACGCGGGGTTGTGGTTCGATAGAGGCGCTAAACCGAGAGTGAGTGGGGTGAAGATGGCCGAGGACGTTCGCGCCGAGATCGTGGCCAGTGTGCTCGAGGTCGTGGTCCACGAAGGTGATCAGATCGGCGAGGGCGACACCCTGGTGCTGCTGGAGTCGATGAAGATGGAGATCCCGGTGCTCGCCGAGGTCGCCGGGACGGTCACCAAGGTCAACGTCAGCGAAGGCGACGTCATCCAGGCCGGTCATCTCATCGCGGTCATCGGCTAGCCACACCCGGTACTCGACCACTTCGACGTGATCCTCGATGTCCACCCTCGGTGACCTGCTCGCCGAGCACACCATGCTGCCCGGCAGCGCCGTCGACCACCTGCACGCCCTGGTCGGTGAGTGGCAGCTGCTGGCGGACCTGTCCTTCGCCGATTACCTCATGTGGGTGGGCCGTGACGACGGCGTCCTGGTGTGCGTCGCGCAGGTGCGGCCCAACACCGCGCCCACGGTGCTGCTCGCCGACGCGGTGGGCACGCTGTCGGACGACCAGCGGCTGCCGGTGGTGCGCTCGGCATTCGACACCGGCGTCATCGTCACCGAAGATGAAGCGACGCAACAGAACTCACCGGGCCTGAACGTCGAGGCGGTTCCGGTGCGCTGGGACGGCAAGGTGGTCGCGGTGCTGACCCACCAGACTGCGCTGGCCGCCAGGCGCACGGCGAGCCCACTGGAGAGCGCGTACCTAGACTGCGCCGCCGACCTGCTGCACATGCTGTCCGAAGGCACATTCCCCAATGTCGGTGACCTCGCGATGTCCCGCTCCAGCCCACGCGTCGGCGACGGATTCATCCGGCTGGACGGCGCGGGCACCGTGGTGTTCGCCAGCCCCAACGCGATCTCGGCGTATCACCGGATGGCGCTGACGTCGGAACTCGAGGGACACAACCTGGTGGCGGTCACCCGCCCGCTCATCTCGGACCCGTTCGAGGCCCAGGAACTCGCCGATCACGTCCGCGACTCGCTCGCGGGCGGCTCCAGCATGCGCATGGAGGTCGACGCCGGCGGCGCCGCGGTACTTTTGCGCACCCTGCCGCTGGTGGCGCACGGCGAGGCCGTCGGCGCCGCGGTGCTGATCCGGGACGTCACCGAGGTCAAACGCCGCGACCGGGCGCTGCTGTCCAAGGATGCGACCATCCGCGAGATCCACCACCGCGTCAAGAACAACTTGCAGACGGTGGCGGCGCTGCTGCGGCTGCAGGCCAGGCGCACCAACAACGCCGAGGGCCGCGAGGCGCTGCTGGAGTCGGTGCGCCGGGTGTCGTCGATCGCCCTGGTGCACGACGCGTTGTCGATGTCGGTCGACGAGGAGGTCAACCTCGACGAGGTCGTCGACCGGATCCTGCCGATCATGAACGACGTGGCGACCGTGGACACCCCGATCCGCATCAACCGCGTCGGTGACCTCGGCGTGCTCGACGCGGACCGGGCCACCGCCCTGATCATGGTGATCACCGAACTGGTGCAGAACGCGATCGAGCACGCGTTCGACGACGGCACCGCTCAGGGCTGCGTGACGATCCGCGCCGAGCGGTCGGCGCGCTGGCTCGACGTCGTGGTGCACGACGACGGGCGCGGACTGCCCGACGGCTTCAGCCTCGAGAAGTCCGACCGGCTGGGCCTGCAGATCGTGCGCACCCTGGTGTCGGCTGAACTGGACGGCTCACTGGGCATGCACGACGTCGCCACCGGGGGGACGGACGTGGTGCTGCGGGTGCCGTTGGGGCGTCGCACCCGGCTGCCGCAGTAACGCACGTCACATCCGGAAAACGAAATTCGCTCATCGAATTGACAGGAAAAGCCTGCGAAAAAAGTGACGGCCCCGACGTTGTCGTCGGGGCCGTCGCTCGCGCGGATCTGACTGTGGGTCAGACCCCGCTGCGGGCCTTGGTGCGGGCGTTGCGCCGCTTGAGCGCGCGACGCTCGTCCTCGCTCATCCCGCCCCACACTCCGGCGTCCTGGCCGGAATCCAACGCCCAGGTCAGGCAGTCGGTGGTGACGGGGCAGCGATTGCAGACCAGCTTCGCGTCAGCGATCTGAGCAAGCGCGGGACCGCTGTTTCCCACGGGGAAGAACAGCTCGGGATCCTCGTCGCGACAGACCGCCTTGTGGCGCCAATCCATAGTTCTAACTCCTCATCAGTCACTAGCTTGTATGCGCAGCAAAGCGCACGAGCTTTTCTTCGGCTGTTAACGCGTGCACACGAAATGTTTCTGCACTGTTGCATCCGATGTTTTCACAGGCTGAACAGATGTCAATAGAACTGCGTTAACACGTGTGCTATCTCACTCCGGCACCGCGTTACCGGAGCGCTTACCCATGTGTACTACACTCAACCCATCTGCGCCCTGAATTCTATGGGCGAGCGCCATAAGTCCAGGTCAGAGCGGTGTGACGGGCGGCGCAACCACCGCAAGAGCGTCGGGCACCGACGTGAACGTCATCGTTTCGCGCAGTCCGGCGTAATCGCCGTCGATCTGGCAGGCCACCGGGACGTCGGCGGTTACCCGCAACCTCGCCAGGTCGTCGTCGCGCAGCAGGTGGCGTGCCTCGATGCGCGGCGTGCGCGACAGCATCCGACGCACCAGGCGCAGGTTCGCCCAGACGTTCATGCTGGTGATGGCGAAGACGCCGAGCCCGGTCTCGAACGAGGTGTCGGGGTTGGTCCACACCGGGCGCGTGTTGGCGTAGGTCCATGGACTGGAGTTGGACACGAACGCGAAGTGCACGCCCGACACCGGTTCGGCGTCGGGCAGGTGCAGTGTCAGCGTGGGCTCCTTGCGGGCGCTGGCCAGCATCTCGCGCACCGCGACGCGGATGTAGCGCGACGCGGTCACCGTTCGGCCCTTGGCCCGCTGCGCCTCGACGGCGGCCACGACGTCCCCGTCCACCCCCATGCCCGCGGTGAACACCGCCCAGCGTTCGCCGCAGTCCATCAACCCGATACGCCGCCAGCGGCCGTTGCGGCGGTAATCGCCGAGCAGGTCGACGAGCTGGTTGGTGGCCTCGGTGGGGTCGGGACTGATGCCGAGCGCCCGGGCGAAGACGTTGGCCGACCCGCCGGGCACCACGCCGACCGCGGGCGCCGGGACACCGGGGCCGCGTTCCGACAGCACGCCGTTGACCACCTCGTTCACCGTGCCGTCACCGCCGTGCACGATCAGCACGTCGACCTCGTCGCGGGCCGCGTCGCGGGCGATCTCGATCGCGTGGCCGCGGTGGTCGGTGTGCACGACGACCAGTTCGGCCCGGCTCTCCACCGCGTGGGCGAGCAGGTCACGCGCCGCAGGGGTGGTCGACGTCGCATTCGGGTTGACGATCAGCACGGCGCGCACGAGGCCAAAGCCTAGCCAAGAGCAGCACGGCTGCGCCGCTGACACCGACCGGTCAGTGCAGCTGGACTCCCAACCGGTCGCCGAGGTCCGCCACGCTGATGCCGAACGTCTCGACCACCCGCACCGGGCGCTCCCCGGTGCGGTCGAGTTCGAAGATCGCCAGGTCGGTGTAGACCCGGTTGACGCAGCGCCGGCCGGTGAGGGGGTAGGCGCACGCCGGCACCAGCTTGGCGGCGCCGTCCTTGGTGAAGAGATTCATCATCACGAAGATCTGCTTGGCGCCGATGGCGAGATCCATCGCTCCGCCGACTGCCGGGATCGCGTCGGGCGCGCCGGTGTGCCAGTTCGCCAGGTCGCCGTGATGGCTGACCTGGTAGGCGCCCAGCACGCAGACGTCCAGATGGCCGCCGCGCATCATCGCGAACGAATCGGCGTGGTGGAAATACGAGGCACCCGGCGTCTCGGTGACCGGGATCTTGCCGGCGTTGGTCAGGTCGGGGTCGATGGCGTCACCCACCGCGACGCCGCCCATGCCCAGCATCCCGTTCTCGGTGTGCAGCACCACGCCGTCGGCCGGTGACAGGTGCTCGGCCACCCTGGTCGGCAGCCCGATCCCGAGGTTGACGTAGGACTCGGCGGGGATGTCGCGGGCGATCAGGGCGGCGATCTCGTCGCGGTCGAGGGGTTCGCGGTCGAGGCGCTCGACGGCGTCACTTCGGATGGTCGTCACACCGCCACCTCCGTATCTTGTTGTGCTGCAGACAGATCGAGGATGCGGTCGATGAAGATGCCCGGGGTGACCACACATTCGGGATCCAGCTCGCCGGCGTCGACCACCCGGGACACCTCGACGACGGTCGTCTCGGCGGCGGTGGCCATCACGGGGCCGAAATTGCGCGCGGTCTTGCGGTACACCAGGTTGCCGGCCCGGTCGCCGACGTGGGCGGCGATGAGCGCGACGTCACCGCGGATCGGGTATTCCAGCACGTAGTCGCGACCGTCGATGGTGCGCGCCTCCTTGCCCTCGGTCAGTGGGGTCCCGACGCCGGTCGGGCAGAAGAACGCGCCGATCCCGGCGCCCGCGGCCCGGATGCGTTCGGCGAGATTGCCCTGCGGCACCACTTCGAGGTCGACCTCGCCGGCGCGGTACAGCCGGTCGAAGACGTAGGAGTCCGCCTGGCGGGGGAACGAGCAGATGACCTTGCGTACCCGGCCGGCCGCCAGCAGCGCGGCGAGGCCGGTGTCACCGTTGCCCGCGTTGTTGCTGACGATCGTCAGGTCGCCGGCGCCCTGGTCGATCAGCGCGTCGATCAACGTGGTAGGCATCCCTGCCATGCCGAAGCCGCCGACGAGCACCGTTGCCCCGTCGGCGATCCCGGCGACCGCCTGCTCGGCTGTGGTGTGGATCTGGGTGCGGCTCACGAGGGCTCCTCCTCGGTGTCTCGGGTGGGGTTGTCTCGAGCGGCGTCGTCCTCGGCGAGCACCCGTCCGGCGATGCGGAACGCGGTGTTCGCGTCGGGCACGCCGCAGTAGATGGCCGTCTGCAACAGCAGTTCCTTGATCTCGTCGACGCTCAGGCCGTTGCGCCGGGCCGCCCGAACGTGCATGGCCAGCTCCTCGTGGTGGCCGCGGGCCACGAGTGCGGTGAGCGTGATCAGCGAACGGCTCCGCCGATCGAGGCCGGGGCGGGTCCAGATGCTGCCCCAGGCGTACTCGGTGATCAGCGTCTGGAAGTCGGCGCTGAACGGGGTCGTCTGCGCCTGCGCGCGGTCAACGTGGTCGTTGCCGAGCACCTGCCGCCGGACGGCCATTCCGGCGTCATACCGGGTGGTTTCGGCGCGCTCACCGTCGCCCAGCGACCGCGAGCGCGCCGAAATCGCGTCGGGCCGGTGCCGGTGGACGTGTTCGACGACGAGTTCGGCGACCCGTTGCGGGGCCTCGGCCGGTGCGAGATGGCCGACGCCGGGCAGCACCACGAGCCGGCCGTCGGCGACGCCGTCGGCGATCCGTCGCAGATCCTGCGGCGGCGTCGGCACGTCGTCGCTGCCCGCGATCGCGAGTACCGGCGCTGCGATCTCCGCGAGTCGCGCGGTCACGTCGAACGCGGCCAGTGCCTCGCACGCCAGCGCATACGATTCGGCGTCGGTGGCCCGCAGCGCGGTCAGCAGTGCCGCGCCGGCCTCGGGTGCACGGTCGAGGAAGCCGGGGGAGAACCAGCGTTCGGCCGCGACGTCGACGAGGGCATCGACTCCCGACGCGCGGACGGTGTGGGCGCGCTCGCGCCACCCGGCGGGCGTGCCGATCACGGCGCCGGTGCAGATCAGTGTCGCCGAGTGCACCCGGTCGGGTGCGGCCAGCAGCAGCTGCAGGCCCACCGCGCCGCCGAGCGAGTCGCCAGCGTAGTGGAATCCGCCTGCCGTGCACGCCTCGTCGGCGAGTGCCAGCACCGCCGCGGCGAGGTCGTCGACGTCGAACGGGGACGCCGGCGGGCTGTGGCCGTGCCCGGGCAGGTCCCATGCCACCACCCGGAAGTGGCCGGTCAGGTGCTGCGCGGCCGGTCCCCACAGGGATTGCGCGGACGTGCCCAGTGAGGGCCCGAGTAGCAGCAGGGGGCCTCCTGCCGGCCCGCCGAAGTTGGTCGCGACCAGACGCGGGCCGGTCATGACGGCTCCTCGAGGCGCCGCCGGGCCCGTGCCAGCACCGACTCGATCAGCAGGTCGGCCGCACCGGTGTACTGCGCGGCGGCGGGCCGGCCGGTCAGATCCGACATCGACCGCTGCTCGGCCGAGACATCCTCGGCTGCAGCCAGATTGGTGGCGGCGCGACCGGTGTCGACCTGCAGCCCGGTCAGCAGCGCCGTGGTCTGGCCTGCGGCGGCCGCGGTGCGCCGGCTGAGGGTGCGCAGCGTGCCCCACTCGGCGTGCCAGGCCCCGTCGGCCCGCTCGTCGACACTCGAGGCCGAGGCGACGTGCAGGCCGGCGGCCAACGACGGCGCATTCAGTGCAGCGCTGCGGATGAGCACCGACATCACCGGGTTGCGCTTGTGCGGCATCGTCGACGACCCACCCGCCTGCCCTTCGGTGAACTCGCCGATCTCGGGCCTGCTGCCGGTCGCGACGTCGGCGGCGATGTGTCCCCAGGCGTCGCAACACGTGACCAGGGCGTCACCGATGCGGGTGACGATCGATCGGGTGGTGTGCCACGGCATGGCCGGTGCCAGGCCGAGCGCCTCGGCAGTCGCGTTGGATAAGGCGAGGGCGGCGTCGGCCGATCCGGTGAGTTCGGTTGCCGCGGCGAGGGTGCCGACGGCGCCGCCGGCCTGCACCGGTAACGGGGGCAGGCTGCCGACGGTGTCCGCGGCGTCGAGCACTCCCGTGAGCCAGTGCGCGGTCTTCATGCCGACCGTGCTGGGCAGCGCCGCCTGGGTGAGCGTGCGGGCGAGCATCGGCGCACGCCGGTGTGTCTCGGTCAGGCGCACCAGTAGTGCCATCTGCAGGCACATCTCGTCGCTGACGGCCGCGAGTGTGGCACGCGCGCACAGCATCAGCGCGGTGTCGACGACGTCCTGACTGGTGAGTCCGCGGTGCAGCCACCGGGCGGTCTGATCGCCGGTGCGTTCACGCAGCATGGCGACCAGGCCGGTCACCGGATTGCCGTCGCGTTCAGCGCCCCCGGCGAGGGTGCCGATGTCCGACGGCGAGATCACGGCGCCCAGGTCGGCCCGCGCGGCGGCCGGCGCCACCGCGGTGTCGACGAGTGCCTCCAGCCACGCGTCTTCCACCGCGACCATGGCGGCCAGGAACGACCGGTCACTGAACAGCTCACCGGCGCGCCCGTCGCCGGGCGAGAGGAGATCACTCACGGCCGGTGTCCCGGGAAGCGCAAGAACACCGTCTCGTCCGCGCCGCCCTGCAGCCGGACGTCGAATCGCAACCCGGTCGCGTCGCGGCGGGCGACCAGCGTCTCCCGGCGGTCCTCGGGCAGCGAGGCCAGCAGCCGGTCGGCGGCCAGCCCGGCACCGGGGACGTAGATCCTGGTGAACAATCGGTTGAGCAGTCCACGCGCGAACAGCGTGACGGCGAAGAATGCGGCGGTGTCCGGTTGCACTGCACCGGGTTCCACGGTGGTGAAGGAGTACCGGCCGTCGTCGTCGGTGCTCGCCCGGCCCCAGCCGGTGAAGGTCCAGCCGTCGCGGTGCAGCGAGCCGGTGGCCGAGGGCAGCACTCCATCGGCGCCGGCCTGCCAGATCTCGAGCAGCGCGTCGGGCACCGGCTCTCCTGCGCCGTCGGTCACGCGCCCGTGCAGCCGGATGGCTCCCGGTGTGCCCGGTCGCACCAGCTCGTCGCCGCCGGGGAACGGCAGCGCGTAGCCGAAGAACGGACCGATCGTCTGACCCGGTGTCGGTGCCATGGTCATCGGCTGCCGTTTCCTTCCACCGGCGTCTGCGCGGCGCCGGACAGCACGATGTCCCACCGGTAGCCGGTGGCCCATTCGTGGGTGGTCACGTCGTGGTCGTAGGCGGCGACCAGGCGGTCGCGCGCCTTCCGGTCGGTGATCGACTGGTAGATCGGGTCCAGCGCGAACAGCGGATCGCCGGGGAAGTACATCTGGGTGATCATCCGCTGAGTGAATTGTGTTCCGAACAACGAGAAGTGGATGTGGGCGGGCCGCCACGCGTTGTGGTGGTTCCGCCACGGGTACGGGCCCGGCCTGATGGTGGTGAAGCGGTACCAACCATCGCCGTCGGTCAGGCAGCGGCCCACGCCGGTGAAGTTCGGGTCCAGCGGCGCGGGGTGCTGGTCGCGCTGGTGCAGGTAGCGGCCCGCGGCGTTGGCCTGCCAGATCTCGACGAGCTGGTGGCGGACCGGTCTGCCGTCGCCGTCGACGACCCGCCCGGTGACCACCGCCCGCTCGCCGATCGGTTGGCCTGCGTGCTGGATCGTGAGATCCGCCTCCAGCGGATGCACGTCGCGATTCCCGAAGCACGGGCCGCTGAGCTCGACCGCCTCCGGGTCCACGGCGTGCAGCGACGCCAGGGGATGGCGCAGCCGGCTGCTGCGGTAGGGCGGGTAGGTCAGCCGCGGCTGGAATTCCTCCACACCCGCGCCGCGGTATTCGTCGGCGATCGAGGCGATCTCGGCGCTGATCTCGTGCTGGCTGCGCAGTGCGCTGTCCGGCGCGAGGTCGCCGACGGCGATGGCGTTCTCCACGAGTTCCTCCCGGTGCTCAGCCGTTGACCAGCGTCTTGGGCGAATCGGGCATCCCGAGCAGTTCGGTCGGGACGCTCTTCGTCTCTTTCGCGGTCATCGCCGACAGCGCGGCGATCAGGCAGACGATTGCCGTGAAGATGCTGATGACCACCCAGCCGCCTTCGCGGACACCACCGAGCGCGGTGACGATGGTCGGGGCGAATCCTGCCAGCAGGAAACCGATCTGGGTACCGATCGCCATGCCGGAGAAACGGACCTGGGTGCTGAACATCTCGCCGTAGAACGACGGCCACACCGCGTTGGCGGCGGCGTACCCGAACGAGAACGTGGCCACCGCGAGGGCGAAGGTCAGCAGCGTGTTGTCGTTGCTCATCGACAGCATGTAGAAGGGCATCAGGGCCGCCGACGACAGGGCGCCGTAGATGAAGACCGGCTTGCGTCCGATCCGGTCGGCGAGCATGCCGAACAGCGGTTGGGTGAACAGCGCGACGACGTTGGCGACGACGACCAGCCACAGCGTGATGCCCGCGTCGAGGCCCACCTTCTTGCCGTAGGCGATCGCCAGGGTCCCGAACACCGTCGACACGGCGGCGATGAACGCGCACAGCACCACGCGGATGACGTCTCTCCAGTGGTTCTGCAGCAACGGCTTCAGCGGCATCCTGGCGATGGCGCCGGTGGCCTTGGCTTCGTCGAACTCCGGAGTCTCGTGCAGGCGGCGGCGGATGAAGTAGGCCACCACGACGACGATCGCGCTCAGCCAGAACGGCACCCGCCAGCCCCAGGACATCTCGGCGTCGTCGGGCAGGGAGACGAAGGGCAGCATCACGAGCTGGGCGAGGATGAGGCCGCCCTGGGTTCCGGTCAGCGTCCAGGACGTGAAGAACGCGCGCCGGTTGTCGGGGGAGTGTTCCAGTGTCAGCGAGCTGGCGCCGGCCTGTTCGCCGGCCGCGGAGAAGCCCTGCAGCAACCGGCACAGCACGAGCAGTCCCGGTGCGAGCCAGCCGGCCGTGGCGAAGGTGGGCAGGCAGCCGATCGCGAAGGTGGACACCCCCATCAGCACCAGGGTGAACATCAGCACGTTGCGTCGGCCGAGGCGGTCGCCGAAGTGGCCGAGGACGAAGGCGCCGACCGGCCGTGCGACGTAGGCGACGCCGAAGGTCGCGAACGACAGCACCAGTGCGGCGTCGTCGCCGGAGGGGAAGAACACCTTCGGGAAGATCAGCGCGGCGGCGGTGCCGAAGACGAAGAAGTCGTAGTACTCGACGGCGCTGCCCATGAAGCTGGCGACGGCGGCGCGGCCGGGTGTTCGTCGCGGTGTATCGGCTCCGCCGCTGTCGGATTCGGTGATTGTCGTGCGGCTCATGACTTCTCCTGTTCGGTCGGGCGGTGGATGGTCAGCCGACGAGGCTGCGGAAGTGCCGGGACATGCGGTCGGCGTCAGGGGTGATGCCGGTGATCAGGGCGAAGGCCTCGGTGGCCTGGTGCACGGCCATGTGGCCGCCGTCGAGGGTGCGGCAGCCCGCCTGCCTTGCGGCGGTGAGCAGTTCGGTGTCCAGCGGCCGGTAGACGATGTCGGCAACCCAGAGCCGCGGGTGCAGCAGCTCGGCGGCCAACGGCAGGCCCGGGTGTTCGGCCATGCCGGTGGGCGTGCAGTGCACCAGGCCGTCGGCGGCGGGCAGCAGCACCGACAGCTTGTCGGGGGTGGAGGCGTCCACCCGGGCGTCGGTGTGGCGGATGCCGAGCTGGTGCGCGAGCGCGGTCGCCCGGTCGACGTCGGCGTCGACCACCGCGAGGTGCTCGGCGCCGAGTCGCAGCAGTGCGTCGCCGACGGCCGCGCCCGCTCCGCCGGCGCCGATCATCACCACCGACGCCCTCGGCGCCCCCGGCAGGCCCTCGTCGAATCCGATCGCGAAGCCGGTGGTGTCGGTGTTGTAGCCGACGTCGCCGTGCTCGGCGAAGACCACGGTGTTCACCGCGGCCACCGAGGCCGCGAGCTCGTCGATGTGGTCGAGGTGTTCCATCACCAGCCGCTTGCAGGGGTGGGTGATGTTGAGCGCGTCGTAGCCCATGGCGCGCGCCCATTCGAGGATCTCGCCGATCCGCTCGGCCGCGATGCCTGCGGTGTTCAGGTCGATGATGCGGTACAGGTAGTCGATGCCCTGTTCGTGGGCTTCGCGCATGTGCAGCTTCGGCGTCAGGGACGGTCCGACGCCGGTCCCGACCAGACCGACCAGGTAGGCGTCGTCGCTCATTCCGTCTCCTCAATGTACTAACTAGTACGTACGTCGAGGAGAACACAGTGACCGGGCTCACGTCAAGACTGTGCTGTGAAGCGGGTCTCGGGGCTACGGGGCCGATCAGGGTGCGGAGGTGAGCCAGCCGACGACCACGTCGCCGATCATCTTGCGCAGGTGGGCGCGCCGCGCGGGTTCGGTGAAGTCGATGCCGAACAGGTAGCCGAACGTGTACCGGTTGGCGACCTGGAACACGCAGAACGAGCTGATCACGATGTGAACGTCCAGTGCGTCGGCGTCCTGCCGGAAGACGCCCTGGCGCCTGCCGTTCTGCAGGATCTCGTCGAGCAACGTCGTGGCCGGCCGCGACAGCGTGCGCAGCGATTCCAGCCGGCCGATGAACTCGCCGCGGTGGATGTTCTCGATGGAGACCAGGCGGATGAACTCCTGGTGGGCGATGTGGTGGTCGAAGGTCAGTCCGGCCAATGCGCGCAGCGCGTCCACCGGGTCCACGTGGTCGACTTGAAGCCGCTGCTCGGCCTCGCGGATCCCGAGGTAGGCCTTCTCCAGCACGGCCATGTACAGCTGCTCTTTGCCGCCGAAGTAGTAGTAGATCATCCGCTTGGTGGTGCGGGTGCGCTCGGCGATCTCGTCGACCCGCGCGCCCGAATACCCGGATTCGGCGAACACCGCGGTCGCGACCTCGAGCAGTTCGGACCGCGTGCGTTCGGCGTCGCGCTGCAGTTCGGGCCGGGACTCGGTCGACACGTCGCCGAGCCTAGCCGCGTCGGTGGGAGCGCAGGCCCTTGTGGCTTAACTAACTATTTCGTACATTAGTGACGATTGGAGGACGGCCCATGAGGACTTCCATCGCCACCGTCTCGCTGAGTGGCTCGCTGACCGAGAAACTGCACGCCTGCGCCGCCGCCGGATTCGACGGCGTCGAGGTGTTCGAGCCAGATCTCATCGCCAACGACCGCAGCCCCGAGGAGATCCGCAGCCTCGCGCGGCGGCTCGGCCTGTCGCTCGACCTGTACCAGCCGCTGCGCGACATCGAGGGCGTCGACGAGGCGACGTTCGCCGAGAACCTGCGCCGCGCCGGCGCCACCTTCGCCACGGCCGCACGGCTCGGCATCGACACCATCCTGGTGTGCAGCAACGTCGCCACGGCCACCGTCGACTCCGACGAGGTCTCGGCCGGACAGCTGCGCCGCCTCGGCGACCTCGCCGCCGAATACGGCATCAGGGTCGCCTTCGAGGCACTGGCGTGGGGCCGCTTCATCGACGACTACCGCCGGGCCTGGCGTGTCGTCGAACTCGCCGACCACCCCGCCGTCGGTACCTGCCTGGACAGCTTCCACGTGCTCTCGCGCGGCCACGATCCGGCTGACATCGAGCGGATCCCGAGCGACAAGATCTTCTTCCTGCAGCTCGCCGACGCGCCCGCGCTGACCATGGACGTGCTGTCCTGGAGCCGTCACCACCGCCTCTTCCCCGGCGAGGGCGCGTTCGACCTGCCCGGGTTCCTGTCCCGCGTGCTGGCCACCGGCTACGACGGCCCGCTGTCACTCGAGGTCTTCAACGACACCTTCCGCCAGACCGACCCCGAGCGCACCGCGGTGCACGCGCTGCGGTCACTGCTCTGGCTGCAGGACAAGACCGCGCACCGCAAGCCGGAGGGGTGGCGCCGCGACGTGGTGGCGCTGACCCCCGCCAAGCCGCCCACCGCGTTCGACTTCGTCGAGATCAAGGCGGAGGAGACCACCCACGTCGAGGTGCTCCTCGAGCAGTTCGGCTTCACCTCGGCGGGGCGCCACCGCACCAAGCCGGTCTCGCTGTGGGTCGCGGGCGATGCCCGGGTGGTGCTCAACGAGCAGCAGGCACGCGATCAGGCGCCGCACGTCGCGGCCGTCGGCTTCCAGGTGCCCGACGGCGGCGAAACCACCCGGCGCGCAAGGGAACTGATGGCCCCCGTCGCCTACCGCCGGACCTACGCCGCGGAGCAGGCGCTCGGCTCGGCGGTCGCTCCGGACGGCACCGAGCTGTTCTGGGTCACCGAACCCGCCGCTGGGTCGGCGCCGGCCTGGGTGGACGAATTCGACAGCGGCCGACCGCCGACGCCGACGGCGGTCCGCGCGATCGACCACGTCAACCTCTCGCAACCGTGGCACACCGCAGAGGATGCGGTGCTGTTCCTCACCAGCGTCTTCGGCCTGTCGGCCGGCACGCCCGCCGAGGTGCCCGGGCCCACCGGTCTGGTGCGCAGCCAGGTGTTGCGGACCGTCGACGGCGCGGTGCGGATACCGCTGAACGTCGCACCGCAGGTGCTCGACGGCGTGAAGATGCCCCAGCACGTCGCCTTCGCGTGCGCGGACATCTTCGCCGTGGCCCGGGCGGCGCGCAGCCGCGGAGCCCGCTTCCTGCCGGTGCCCGACAACTACTACGACTACCTGGCGGGCCGGTTCGGCCTGGATGCCGCGGTGGTCGAGGAGCTCAACGAGCTCGACCTCCTCTACGACCGCGACCCCGACGGCGGCGAGTTCGTGCACTTCTACACCCGCACGGTCGGCACGGTGTTCTTCGAGTTCGTGCAGCGGCGCGGCCACTACGACGGCTACGGCGCCGACAACGCCCCGGTGCGACTGGCGGCACAGCGTGGTCCCCACGTCGCTACCGTGTGACGGTGACCGAAAGACGTTCGCAGCGCCACGGGCCGGACACCGACCTGACCGATCGGCGGGCCCGGTGACTGTGCCTGCGCCGTCGACCGTACGGATGGCGGCGGTGCTGGTGCTGCTGCAGGGGGCGGCCGGACTCGCGGCGGCGGTGTTCTACGTGGTGAGTGGGCTGTCCGGCGAGCAGGAGCCGGGCCTGAACTCCTACGGCACCGCGGCCTGGTTCGCGATCATCGGCGGCGCCGTCGCGGCCGCGGGCTGGGCGCTGTGGACCGGCCGCAGGTGGGGTCGCGGCGTGGCGGTGTTCGCCCAGCTGCTCCTGCTCGGGGTGTCCTGGTACGTCGGCGTGGGCTCACACCAGTGGGCCTACGGCATCCCGCTGGCGCTGACCGCCCTGGTGGTGCTGGTGCTGCTGTTCAGTCCGGCGACGCTGGAGTGGCTGGCCGCGCCGGGCGATCAGGGCGCCGGTGGGGCTGCCAGCGCCGACAATTCGGGGCCCGACACCCGGTAGGTGATCCAATCGGTCTGCGGCTTGCCGCCCAGCGCGTCGTAGGTGGCGATGGCGTCGGCGTTCCAGTCCAGCACCGCCCAGCTCAGCCGCGAGTAGCCGTTCTCGACACACTCGCGGGCCAGTGTCGAGAGCAGCGCGCGGGCCAGGCCGCGGCGGCGGAACTGCGGGCGGACGAACAGGTCCTCGAGGTAGATGCCGGCGACACCGTCCCAGGTCGAGAAGTTGTAGAACCACAGCGCCGCCGCGGCCGGCGTGCCGTCGACCTCCGCGATGTGACCGAACACCACCGGGCGATCACCGAAAAGTGCCGTGCCGAGCTGACTCTCGGTCACCGTGCACTCCGCGGCGGCGCGCTCGAACTCGGCGAGCTCGTGGATCATCGCGGCGAGCTCGGCCTCGTCGCCCCGCCGCACCCGCCGGATCGTCGTTCCGCTCATGTCTGCACCCCCAGGCCGGACAGGATCGTCCTGAACTTCGTCGTGGTCTCGTCGACTTCGTCGTCCGGATCGGATTCGGCGACGATGCCGCCGCCGGCCCTGGCGTCCGCGCTGCGCCGATCGGCGGACAGCTGCGCGCCGCGGATGGACACCACCCAACTTCCGTCGCCGCGGGCGTCACACCAGCCGACGGCGCCGGCATAGAAGCCGCGGTCACCCTCGAGTTCGGTGATCAGCGCGGCGGCCGTGCCGGCGGGGACGCCGCCGACCGCAGGCGTCGGGTGCAGCGCGACCGCCAGATCCAGTGCGGTGGTGGAAGTTTCGCGGAGGCGGGCGGTGATCGGCGTGTTCAGGTGCCACACCGCCGCGGTGCTGCTCAGCGCGGGCGTCGGCGCGATCTGCAGGTCGACGCACAGCGGGTCGAGTGCCTTGCGCATCGCGTCCACGACGAGCTGGTGTTCGTGGCGGTCCTTCGCGGAGTCGGCCAGCGCCGCCGCGTTCGCCCGGTCGGTGTCCGGGTCGGCCGAACGCGGGGCCGAGCCCGCGAACGGCCGGCAGGTCACCACGTCACCCCGGCGCGCCACCAGCAGTTCCGGCGTCGCCCCGACCAGCGCGGTGCCGGTGTGGTCACCACCGGCCGGGCTGAGGTCGACGAGATATCCGGTGGCGGAGGGATCGTCGGCCACCAGCCGGGTCAGCACGGTCCACGCGTCGACCGGCCCGTCGGCGATCAGGTGCAGCGACCGGGCGAGCACCACCTTGTGCAGCCCGGCGGCGGGGTCGTTGAGGCGACGCACGGCGGCCGCGACCCGCGCCCGGTGCTCGGCGGGCTCGGGCAGTGCCCGCGCCACGCGCACGGCCGGTAGCGGGAGCACGGGCCAGTCGGGCAGCGCGGCGGTGAAGCGCACCGCCTCGGGCGCCATCAGCGCGGTCGGCTGCGACACGTCGAAAGGCAGGGCGCCCACGATGATCGGCGCCTCACCGGCGTGGAGCGCCGCCTGCGCGTCGGCCAGTCGGGTGAATCCGGTGCGGGTGCCGGCGGCGACCACCACGCCGTCCGGGCCGGCGAGGACGAAGGGCGCGTTCACCGCGGCTTACACGGATCCGTGTGTCCCGTGAGCCCCTGCGCGATGATCTGGCGGACACCGTGCTCGAATCCGAGGACGGCGATCGAGGCCGGGGCCATCGCGAAGCGGATTCCCTTCGGCACGGGTAATTCAACCCACCGGGAGATCACCGAGCGGGAGAAGTGGGCGTGTCCGACGAAGACCACGTCGCGCGACTCCATGTACTGCAGCGCGAGGTCCACGGCGCCGTCGGCACGTTCGGTCACCGCGGCGACGCTCTCGCCGCCCGGGGCGCCATGCGTCCAGATCAGCCAGTCAGGCACCGACTCCCGAATCTGGGGTGTGGTCAGTCCTTCGTAGTCGCCGTAGTCCCATTCCTGCAGGAGTGGCGAGACTTCGTCGACCCTCAGACCGGCGAGTTCGGCGGTCCGTACGGCCCGCACCATGGGGCTGCTGATCACAAACGGGTCGTTCAGCTCCAAGTCGGCGATGGCCTCTGCGGCTTGTTCGGCACGTTCCCGGCCGAGATCGGTGAGGTCCAGGTCGGTGTGACTTGTGTGCCGTCCGGATCGAGACCATTCCGTCTCGCCGTGCCGGAGAAGAAGCAGCCGTTGCTGCAGAACACTCACCTCACCGATTCTGCCGCACGTCCAACGACCGGGTCGGTGCGCATGTGAGGATGAGCATCGTGACGGGGGTACTCGCGATAGCCAATCAAAAGGGTGGGGTCGCCAAGACGACGACGGTGGCATCGTTGGGCGCGGCGTTGACCGAGCAGGGCAGGCGGGTGCTGCTCGTCGACCTCGACCCGCAGGGGTCACTGACGTTCTCGCTTGGCCACGACCCGGACAAGCTCCCGGTGTCGGTGCACGAGGTGCTGCTCGGCGACGTCGAACCGGACGCGGCGCTGGTGGAGACGCCCGAGGGGATGACGCTGCTGCCGGCCAACATCGACCTGGCCGGCGCCGAGGCGATGCTGTTGATGCGCGCGGGCCGCGAATATGCGCTCAAGCGGGCACTGGCCAAGGTCACCGGACCGGAGGACGGCGCCGCCGCAGGCAAGAAGGCCAAGGACCGGTTCGACGTCGTGATCATCGATTGCCCGCCGTCGCTGGGCGTGCTCACCCTCAACGGCCTCACCGCCGCCGACGAGGCGATCGTGCCCCTGCAGTGCGAGACGCTGGCCCACCGGGGCGTCGGACAGTTCCTGCGCACCATCAACGACGTCCAGCAGATCACCAACCCGGGCCTGACGCTGCTCGGGGCGCTGCCCACGCTCTACGACTCGCGCACCACCCACAGCCGCGACGTGCTGCTCGACGTCGCCGACCGCTACGGCCTGCCCGTGCTGGCGCCGCCGATCCCGCGCACCGTGCGGTTCGCCGAAGCCAGCGCATCGGGGGCGTCGGTGCTGGCGGGCCGCAAGAACAAGGGCGCCCAGGCCTACCGGGAACTGGCGACGGCCCTGCTCAAGCACTGGAAGTCCGGCAAGGCGATGGCCACCTTCACCCCGGAGGTGTGAGCCGCCCCGATGGCCACCGTTTCGACCGCGGCGACTGCGACCGACAAGGGTCCGGTGCGGCCCACCAATCAGGACAGCGCGCTGGTCGAGGATCCGCTCTACGCGGTCGCCGACGGGTTCGGCACGTACGGCGACATCGCGAGCCGGCTCGCCGTTGAGGCGCTGAGCACGGTCTTCGCCGCCGCACCGGACCGGGCCGGGCTGTTCCGTGCGGTCGGTGACGCCAACACCCGCATCTGGGACCACGCCGCCACCCTGACCGGGAACGAGACCATGGGCACCACGCTCGTCGCACTGGCGGTGCTGTCCGACGCCGACGGCGGCCCGGTCGCGATGACCATCGGGGATTCGCGGCTGTACCGGATCCGCGACGGCGCGCTGGACCGGCTGACCGAGGACGACAGCGTCGTGGCCCATCTGGTGCGCGCCGGCGAGCTGACCGAGGACGAGGCCCGCTGGCACCCCAAGCGTCATCTGCTGACCCGGGCGCTCGGCATCTCACCGACGGTGGACCCGCGGGTGGTCGACGTGGACTGCCGCGCGGGGGACAGGCTGCTGATCAGCTCCGACGGGCTGTTCGGCCAGGTGCACGACGACGAGATCCTGACGGCCGCGGAGCCTGCGGACCCCGACGTGGCGGCGCGCGGACTCGTCGCGCTGGCCAACGGCGCGGGTGGCTCCGACAACGTCACCGTCGTGGTGATCGACCTGGCCTGACGGCCGCAGCCGCGGTCAGCCGAGCGCGACCAGTTGTTCGCCGCGCTGCTCGAGCAGCATCGAACCCGCCACCGCGGGGATGACGGGTGCGCTCGACGGGGGCCGCACCAGCGGGATGTGCCGTTGCCCGGCGCCGGTCGCGGCGTCGAACACGTCATAGCCGGAGGTGACCGGCACCAGTAGCCGTCCCGCGAGCGCGGTGGCCGGGCCGACCGCGGCGGCGCCGCCCGACGGGCTGACCGTGTACTTGTAGCGCAGTTCGTCGGTGTCGAAGACCATCACCGCATCGCCCGTCCACCAGGTGATCAGGTCACCCGCGCGCGACATGGCGGCCTGTGGCGACACCGGTCCGGGCAGCGGCGTGGTGGCGACCGTGGCGCCGGTCTCGTCGACGATGTTCACCACGGGCTTCGGGGTCGGCACGTACACCGCGGTCGAGACGTCGGACACCGCGATCACCCGGGCGCCGGAGTCGTCGGACACGCCGGGCTGGGGCACGAACTGGCTTTCCGGGGTGTCCTCCTCGTCGGACGGCCGCAGCAGCGTCAGCCGCAGGTTGTCCTCGCGGGGACAGGCCTCCAGCACCGACACCGCCGTCGAACTGGCCGCGGCCGACACCAGCCGGCACAGCGGCGACGGCGGGATGCCGGGCTTGATGCGGGCGTCCAGGTAGCCGTAGCTGAGCATCCGCACCATGTCCGAGCGCCACAGCTCGAGCCTGCTGTCGCCGGCCGACAGCACCGTGGTGCCGTCCGAGGACAGCGTCACCTCGGGGTCGGCGTAGGCGGTGCGCGCCGGCCCGCGGCGGCCGGTCTTGCCGTCGATGGTGCTCACCTGGCCGCAGCCGCGGGCGTCGGGGTACACCGCCACCGCGTCGTAGTAGACGTAGCTGACGCCGCACAGCTCGACGTCGCGTGCGTAGCTCCACAGCGTGGCCCCGGTCGCCGGATCGCGGCCCTCGACGTCGCGGCCGTTGCCGGTCACCACGGCGCCGGCCACCACCAGCGGAGTCGTCGTCTTGGGGCTGGGCACCGTCCAGCGCTGCTGCAGCGACGCCGGGACCTCGCGCGGTGTCTCCACGCTGGGCACCGGGGTGGCGGCGGGGCGGCTGATCGTGGCCCGCGCGTCACTGGTCCACCAGACCAGTCCCGCCGTCACCACGACCACTGCGGCGATGACGAGTGCCGCCACGATGTCGCCGCGGGTGCGGCGCTCGGGTGTGACCATCTGCCGGTCGCGTGGACCGCTAGCTGGCGCCGGCGGCCGCGGTCTTGCGGGGCCTGCGGCGACGGCGCCGCTTGGCCGGCGAACCGTCCGACGAGGAGTCGCCGTCGGCGCCCTGCTCGGGTGCGTCCGTTTCGGTCGCGGCGGCGTGCCCGTCGGTGCTGGCCTCGCCTGCGCGGGTCCGCCTGCGGTTGCGCGTCCGGGCCGGCTTGGCGTCGCGGTCACGCGGTTCGCGCTTCGGCCTGTCCGAGGTGCGGGTGGCTCTGCCGATGGAACCGCCGGCCTCGGCCGGGATGCCGAGCTCCTCGTAGAGGTGCGGCGAGCTCGAGTACGTCTCGGCGGGATCGGGGGTGTTCAGGCCGAGCGCCTTGTCGATCATCGTCCATCGGGGCAGCTCGTCCCAGTCCACCAGCGTGACGGCGATGCCGGTCTTGCCGGCCCGGCCGGTGCGGCCGATGCGGTGTACGTAGGCCTGCTCGTCCTCGGGGATCTGGAAGTTGATGACGTGGGTGATGTCGTCGATGTCGATGCCGCGGGCCGCCACGTCGGTGGCCACCAGCACGTCGACCTCGCCGGTGCGGAAGGACTTCAGGGCCTTCTCGCGCGCGCTCTGGCCCAGGTCACCGTGCACGGCGCCGACCTTGAACCCGCGCTCGGCCAGCTCGTCGGCGACCTTCTGGGCGGTGCGCTTGGTGCGGGTGAAGACCATCGTCGCGCCACGGCCCTCGGCCTGCAGGATGCGGGCGACCATCTCGACCTTGTCCAGCGCGTGCGCGCGGTAGGCGTACTGCACGGTGGTGTCGTGGGTCTGCGACGACTGCGGAGCCTCGGCCCGGATGTGGGTGGGCTGGTTCATGAAGGTGCGGGCCAGCGTGATGATCGGATCCGGCATGGTCGCCGAGAACAGCATCGCCTGGCGGGTGTCCGGCGTCAGCCGCAGGATGCGCTCGATGTCGGGCAGGAAGCCCAAATCGAGCATCTCGTCGGCTTCGTCGAGCACCAGCACCGAAAGGCCGCCCAGCTGCAGGTGGCCCTGCTGGGCGAGGTCGAGCAGCCGGCCCGGGGTGCCGACGACGACGTCGGCGCCGCTGCGCAGCGACTCGATCTGCGGCTCGTAGGGCCGTCCGCCGTAGATGGACACCACGGAGAACTTGCGGTCACCGGCCCGCAGGTGCTTCGAGGCCAGCGCGAGGTCGTTGTAGACCTGCAGGCACAGCTCACGGGTGGGGACCACGATCAGGGCGCGGGGGATACCCGACAGCTCCTTCTCGGTGTCGGTGGTGATGCGCTGCAGCAGCGGAACGCCGAACGCGTAGGTCTTGCCCATGCCGGTGCGGGCCTGACCGATGAGGTCGTCGCCGGCCAGCGCCATCGGAAGCGTCAGCTCCTGGATGGCGAACGGGTGCTCGATGCCCTCCTCGGCGAGGGCGCGGACGATCTCGTCGCGCACACCGAGTTCGGCGAAGGATTTGGTGAGAGGTGGCAGTGGAGTCATACGGAGTGGACAGAGCCTTTCGTGGTCATTCCTCGTTTGCGTCACGCGCGCACGAGTGGAACGAAAGACGCGGTCTCATCGCCCCGGAGGCGGGGCGTTGGCGATCCGCTGGGCACAGCGAGGTATCGGGCCCATGGCGTGCACGCACATTTCTCGGTCCGGCTCAGCAGCAGCTTTACGCCGGTATCCGCCCCCATGATAGCTGGTCGCACTCTGGTCGGGTTGCCCTGCGGGTCGGCGTCTAGAGTTGGGTCATGAATTCGACCCCGGCCGCGGCCACGCCCGAGCAGACGGTCAGCACGGCGACGTCGGGCGTCTCGGCCGCGCATCGGGGGGTCGACGAGCTGTTCGCACTGCTGGCCTACGGCGAGGTCGCCGCGTTCTACCGGCTGACCGAAGAGGCGCGGATGGCGCCCAATCTGCGCGGCCGGATCAACATGGCGAGCATGGCCGCAGCCGAGATGGGTCATTACGAGTTGCTGCGGGATGCGTTGCAGCGCAGGGGCGTCGACGTGATCCCCGCGATGACGAAGTTCGCCTCGGCGCTGGAGAACTACCACCGGCTGACCACGCCGAGCACGTGGCTGGAGGCGTTGGTCAAGACCTACATCGGCGACGCGCTGGCCGCCGACTTCTACCTCGAGATCGCCGACTCGCTGCCCGCCGAGGTGTCCGACGTGGTCCGCGGCGTGCTCGCCGAGACCGGCCACTCACAGTTCGTGGTCGCCGAGGTGCGCGCCGCCGTCACCGCCAGCGACAAGCAGCGCCACCGGCTCGCCCTGTGGTCGCGGCGGCTGCTCGGCGAGGCCATCACCCAGGCCCAGTACGTGCTGGCCGAACACGACGCACTCGTCGACCTGGTGGTGTCCAGCGGTGAGGGGCTGACTCAGCTCACCGAGTTCTTCGACCGGCTGCAGGCCACCCACAGCGCGCGGATGCAGGAGCTCGGCCTGGCCTGAGGCGTCACTGGGTGCAGGTGGCGATCATCGTGTTGGCCGCCTGAGACGCCAGGGTCGCCCCCGCGGCGTCGGTGATCGCGCAGTTGAGCTGACCGGTGACGCTGGTCGCGGTCACCGACTTCAGCTCCACGCCGGGGTCGAGCACGACGGTCTTCGTCCACGGCAACGCCACGTTGAGCTCGGTCTGCAGGGCGCCCTGGTTGTCGGTGTAGATCACCGTGACCAGGTCGAGGAGTGGCCGGTTGCCCGTCACCTGGTAGGTGACGGCCCTCGGGCTCGGCGCCGGTGGCGGCGGGGCGGCCGCGGCCGGTGGCGGTTCGGGCGCGGCGGCGGTCGCGCTCGGAGACGGTGTCACGGTGGTGACCGTCTCCGCAGGCAGCGACGTCGGCGGCGAGGTGGCGACCGGGGGCGCCGCGGTGGTGGCCGGCTGGCTGGTCTGCGGCGGCGGGACCACGGTCGCCGTCACCGACCCGCTGTCGCCGCCGCCCAGGATCACCACCGTGCAGATGACGGCCACGAGCAGGATCGCGCCCGCCACGCCGGCGATGAACATCCACCTGCGGTCGAGCAGCGGCTCGTGCTCGTACTCGGCGTAGTCGCCGTCGCCGGAGTCGTCGTCGGACTCGTCGGGGCTGCGGTAGTCGGTGTCGTAGCCGGTGTCGCGCAGGGAGTCGTAGCCGGCGCCGTACGGGTAGTCCTCGTATGCCGGATAGTCCTCGACGGGCGACCCGGGATCGGCATAGCCGACACGGCCGTCGGCGATCCTGGTCGTCGCTGCGTCGAACCGCTCGGTTGGCGCCGTCGTGTACGGCGAGTTCGCCGAATATCGCCTGTCCATCGGGTTTTTCCCCATCGTCTCGTCCACTACCGCGCCTGATGCTATCGGGGCAGAAGTGACGGATGAGGTGCGTCGAGCGGTGTGTCGGTCACGGTCGGGACTCGGTTCGATCGCGCTCCGGAACCGGCTTCGCTCAGCGCGAACCGCCCGCGGCGGCGCCGGTGCCGTCCCGTCCACTAGCCTGCTCAGCAGGAGAGCGCATCAGGTCGACTCTCGACGGTGCCGAGGCGAGAAGGGGTTTCAACGTGGAGGTCAAGATCGGTGTCACGGACAGCCCGCGCGAGTTGTCGTTCAACAGCGCGCAGACTCCCGCCGAGGTGGAGGAGGCGGTGTCCGCGGCTCTGAGCGGGAACGCGGGTGTGCTGGCGCTGACCGACGTGAAGGGCCGCCGCTACCTGGTGCAGAACAGCCGGATCGCCTACGTGGAGATCGGCGCCGCCGACGTGCGCCGGGTCGGCTTCGGTGTCGGCGTGGTGGGAGCCGAGGCCGTCAAGAACGGGTGAGCGGCACGTGTGACAGGCCGCCCCAGGCGAACTGCACCGTACCTTCGACGGCGGCGTCCTTGGAGATGGGACGCTCGCTGTCGAGCCAGTAGCGCGCACAGTCGACGCTGATGCCGACCAGGCCCACCGCGATCATCCTGGCGCGGTGCGCCTCGAGGCCGGAATCGCGGCTGATCAGGTCGAACACCGCGTCGGTGCACGCTTCGGTGGCGACCTTCACCTGCGAGGCGACCTGGGGCTCGGTGGTGTAGTCGTTCTCGAAGATCAGCCGGTAGCCCTGGCTGTCGTGCTCGATGAAGTCGAAGAACGCGTGTATCGCCGCGCGGAGGCGCTGCCGGTTGTCGGTGGTGGTGCGCAGTGCCTGGCGGACGCCGGAGACGAGGTTGTCGACATGGCGCTGCAGAACCGCGAGGTACAGCTCGAGCTTTGATGAGAAGTGTTGGTAGAGAACCGGTTTGCTGACCCCGGCCCGGTCGGCGATCTCGTCCATGCCTGCGGCGTGGTAACCGCGGTCGACGAAGATTTCGCTGGCGGCGACCAGTAGCTGGCTGCGCCGCTCGTCGCGGGGCAGCCGGTTGCCGCGGCGGCCGCTACCGGAGGACGGCGCGGTGTCGCCGCTGCCGGTCTTGGCACCTCTCCTCTCGGCGGTGTTGGCGAGATCGCTCATCAAGTCCTCAATCTGGATTCCTGTGGCGCTCTTGGGTGTGTTCACCCAAGCCGCCCATCGAAACGACACTACTACCGATCATCTGCGGTGTGCGCGAGGTCGACCCCCGGTGCCACCCGGGGTGGCGCGCCGGAGGTGCAAGTGCCCGCCTCTGTGCCATCCTGTTTCGGTGACCTACGACCCGGGGCGTCGCGGGCCCGGTCGTGCCCCGGCGCTGCGCAACGAATGGCGGGAGCCACTGCGCGCACAGCGTGATCCGCTGGCGGTCGACTCGGGGCGGGTCCGTTCCAACCGCGACGAACACCGGCGCTGGCGCAAGCAGACCTGGCTCGGCCGGTTCGTCTCCACCTACGGCTGGCGCGCCTACGCGCTACCGGTGCTGATGGTGCTCACCGCCGTGGTGATCTACCAGACCGTCACCGGCACCAGCGCTCCGCAGGCCGCCGACGACGAGCAGGGGCCGGTGCAGGGGCCGCCGACGCTCGGCGTGTCGAGCACGGCGATCGTCGGCGCACCGCCGAAGGGGCTGACGCAGTTCGACGCCAGCCTGCCCACCGGGATCCTGCCCCAGGGCGGTCCGTTCACCGAGGCCGGTGCGAGGACGTGGCACATCGTCCCCGGGACCGCGCCGCAGGCGGGTCAGGGCACCACCAAGGTGTTCACCTACACCGTCGAGGTCGAGGACGGGGTGGACACGACGACCATCGGCGGTGACGAGGGGTTCGCCCGCATGGTCAGCGAGACGCTGGCCAACCCCAAGAGCTGGACGCACAACCCGCAGTTCGCCTTCACCCGCGTCGACGCCACGTCGGGCGTCGAACCCGACTTCCGGGTGTCGCTGACCTCGCCGATGACGGTGCGCGAGGGCTGCGGCTACGACATCCAGCTCGAGGCGTCCTGCTACAACCCGGCCTACGCCGACGGACAGCCGCGGGTGTTCCTCAACGAGGCCCGCTGGGTGCGCGGCGCCGTGCCGTTCCAGGGCGACATCGGCTCCTACCGGCAGTACCTCATCAATCACGAGGTCGGCCACGCCATCGGCTATCAGCGGCACGAGCAGTGTGCGGAGAACGGCGCGCTCGCGCCGATAATGATGCAGCAGACGTTCTCGACCAACAACGACGACGCCGCCAAGTTCGACCCCGAGACCGTGCGGGCCGACGGCAGGACCTGCCGGTTCAATCCCTGGCCGTACCCCATCGCCTGATCCCCGCTCACCGCCCGAACGGGAAGCAATGCGGGGCGTTCGCGGTTGTGGAAAGTGCCTATTGTGATGGGGTACGCCCACGTCTGCAGCCCGCAGGAACTGAGGAGATATCGGTGTCGTCACCGTTGCCGCCGCTGGTCGAGCCAGCGGCCGAACTGACCCGCGAAGAGGTCGCGCGCTACAGCCGCCACCTGATCATCCCCGACCTGGGTGTCGACGGTCAGAAGCGCCTGAAGAACGCCAGGGTGCTGGTGATCGGCGCCGGCGGACTCGGCTCGCCCACGCTGCTCTACCTCGCCGCGGCCGGTGTCGGCACGATCGGCATCGTCGAGTTCGACGTCGTCGACGAGTCGAACCTGCAGCGCCAGATCATCCACGGCCAGTCCGACATCGGGCGGTCCAAGGCGCAGAGCGCCCGCGACTCCATCAAGGAGATCAACCCGCTGGTCGACGTCCGCCTGCACGAGGTGCGGCTGGAACCCGAGAACGCCGTCGAACTGTTCGAGCAGTACGACCTGATCCTCGACGGCACCGACAACTTCGCGACCCGCTACCTGGTCAACGACGCGGCCGTGCTGGCGGGCAAGCCATACGTGTGGGGCTCGATCTACCGCTTCGAAGGCCAGGTGTCGGTGTTCTGGGAGGACGCCCCGAACGGGTTGGGCCTCAACTACCGCGACCTCTACCCGGAGCCGCCGCCGCCCGGAATGGTGCCGTCCTGCGCCGAAGGCGGCGTGCTCGGCATCCTCTGCGCGTCCATCGCGTCGGTGATGGGTACCGAGGCGATCAAGCTGATCACCGGCATCGGCGACCCGCTGCTGGGCCGGTTGATGGTCTACGACGCCCTGGACATGACCTACCGGACGATCAAGATCCGTAAGGACCCGGAGACGCCGAAGATCACCGAGCTGATCGACTACGAGGCGTTCTGCGGCGTGGTGTCCGACGCGGCCGCCGAGGCCGCCGCCGACTCCACGATCACCCCGCGTGAGCTGCGCGAACTGCTCGACTCGGGCAAGCCGCTGGCGCTGATCGACGTGCGCGAACAGGTCGAGTGGGACATCAACCGCATCGAGGGCGCCGAGCTGATCCCCAAGGGCGCGTTCGAGTCGGGAGAGGCGCTGTCGAAGCTGCAGGTGGACCGCACGCCGGTGTTCTACTGCAAGACGGGCGTGCGTTCAGCCGAGGTGCTGGCCATCGCGAAGAAGGCCGGGTTCTCCGACGCGATGCACGTCCAGGGCGGCATCGTCGCCTGGGGCAGGCAGCTCGAACCCGACATGGTGATGTACTGACGCGACGGGTCACGGTCGCGACACGACGCTGACACAAGGCTGCACGGCGCACCGACCTGCGACTTGTCGCCGGTAGCCTGTGCCCTGTGACTGACCCTCGGCCGCCGGAGCACGTGCTGGCGGCGTTCGGGCTGACCGGCCAGCGGCCGGTGCCGCTCGGATCGACGTGGGAGGGTGGCTGGCGCTGCGGCGAGGTGGTGCTCTCGCTGATCGCCGACCACGCTCGAGCGGCGTGGTCGGCCAAGGTTCGCGAGACGCTGTTCGTCGACGGTGTCCGGCTGGCCCGGCCGGTCCGGTCGACCGACGGCCGCTACGTGGTGGCCGGGTGGCGCGCCGACACCTTCGTCGCCGGCACGCCGGAGCCCCGCCACGACGAGGTCGTCTCGGCCGCGGTGCGGCTGCACGAGGCCACCGCGAAACTCGAACGACCCCGCTTCCTGACCCAGCCGCCCGTCGCGCCATGGGCCGACGTGGACGTCTTCATCGCCGCCGACCGCGCGGCCTGGGAGGAACGGCCGCTGCAGAAGTTGCCGCCCGGCGCGCGGGTGTCGCCCGGATCGGCCGACGGGCAGCGCTCGGTCGAGCTCATCGGTCAGCTGGCCGGGCTGCGCAAGCCCACCAAGAGTCCCAGCCAGCTGGTGCACGGCGACCTCTACGGCACCGTGCTGTTCGCCGGGGCCGCCGCGCCGGGCATCACCGACATCACCCCGTACTGGCGGCCGGCGTCGTGGGCGGCCGGTGTGGTGGTCGTGGACGCCCTGGCCTGGGGGGAGTCCGACGACGGCCTCATCGAGCGGTGGGCGTCGCTGCCGGAGTGGCCGCAGATGTTGTTGCGGGCGTTGATGTTCCGGCTCGCCGTGCACGCGCTGCATCCGCGCTCGACCGCCGCGGCCTTTCCAGGGCTGGCCCGTACCGCCGCGCTGGTCCGGCTGGTCCTCTAGGCCGCGTCAGAACGAGTGCCGCACCTCGGTCAACCGGATGCGGCCGTCGTCGGCGAGCACGCCCTCGGCGCGCAGCAGTTCGAGTTGGCGGGTGGCCAGGTGGGCGGCCGGCCGGCCGGATGCGGTGATGACGCGGTGCCAGGGCAGATCCGACGAATCGGTGCGCATGATCCAGCCGACGATGCGCGGGCTGGAAAGCCCTGCGGCGTCGGCGATGTCACCGTAGGTCGACACCCGCCCCGCCGGGATCCTGGCGACCAGCGCACGGACGGCTTCCACCTGTTCGTCGGTGATGGGCGCCATGTCAGTGACGTTCGAGATGGGCTCGGATCAGAGCCGCCGTCTCGGCCGGACGGGCATGGGGCACCATGTGATCGCAATCCCACTGCAGCACCTCGAGATCCGTGCCGAGCGCCGCATCCAGGCCGGCGATCAGCTCGTCGGAGGCGTAGGGCGGCTGCGTGCGGGCGGCCCGCACCAGCGTGGTGGGGGTGCCGTCGCGGGGCAGCGCGACGGGCCGCGCCAGCTCGCTCCAGTAGGACATCATCGCCGGGATGCTGATCCGCCATCCGCTGCGCCCGTTCGGCAGGTCGACCAGATGCTCGTCGAGGTCGCGGTCCAGCTCGGCCGGATCGACCTCACCCCATGACCCGTTCGCCTTCTCGGCGCGCGCCTCGGCCCGGTCGGTGTAGTCGGGCGAGGCGAACATGTCGTCGGCGATCTCGCGCATCCATTCGCCGTCCAGGCCGACCGCGGGATCGAGCAGCACCAGGCCCGAGACCAGATCGGGGCGAGCGGCAGCGAGATCGAGGGCCACCGCGCCGCCGAACGAATGCCCCACCACCACGACGGGACCGCCGCCATCGTCGTCGAGCAGTGCCGCCAGCGCGGTGCCGTTCTCCGACAGCGTCCACGGCGCCGCCCACGACGACCGTCCGTGCCCGATCAGATCGGGTGCGGCCACCGCATATCCGGGCAGATGCCGGGTGGCCAGCGTCTGCCAGCGCTGACCGTGCCCGGTCAGACCGTGGACGGCGAGGATCTGCGCGGGCCGCGCGGGCCCGTACCGGTACACGTGCAGTCGCGAGGTCACGCGTCGATGGTAGGGCTCCATTCCGGCGGGCGGTCCGACGGACGGTCCCGGAGGGCGACGCGGACCCGACGTGTCGGACCCCCGTGGTGTCATGCCCTCATGACCGCGTCACGTATCGAGTCGGCACCGGCAGCGCTCACCGGACCCGGCCGCAGCGGCGTCGTGCGCGTCCTCGGCGGGCCGGGAACGGGCAAGACGGCCCTGCTGGTCGAGACCGCCGCTGCGCACATCGCCGCCGGAACCGATCCGGAATCCGTTCTGCTGCTGACGGGTTCGGCGCGGCTCGGTGCGCAGGCCCGCGCGGTGATCACCCGCCGTATGCTGCGTGACGGCAGCCGTACCGTGGTGCGTGAACCGCTGGTGCGCACCGTGCACTCGTATGCGTTCGCCGTCCTGCGGATGGCCGCGCAGCGCAACGGCGACCCGCCGCCGCGGCTGATCACCGGCGCCGAACAGGACGGCATCATCCGGGAGATGCTCGCCGGTGACCTCGAGGACGGGGACCGCTCGCCGACCGGCTGGCCCGCCGCCCTGCGCCCCGCCCTGACCACCGCCGGTTTCGCGGGCGAGATCCGCGACCTGATGGCGCGCTGCGCCGAGCGGGGTGTGGATCCGGTTGCGCTGCAACGCCTCGGCCGGTTGTCGGGCCGGCCCGAGTGGCTGGCGGCCGGTCGTTTCGCGCAGGCCTACGAGCAGATCATGCTGCTGCGCGCGGCGGTCGGTACCGCGGCGCCGCAGGCCACCGTCCCGGCGCTGGGCGCGGCCGAACTCGTCGGCGCCGCGCTGGAGGCCCTCGGCAGCGACCCCGATCTGCTGGCCGCCGAACGGGCCCGGCTGCGTGTGCTGCTCGTCGACGACGCCCAGCAGCTCGATCCGCAGGCCGCCCGGTTGGTGCGCGTGCTGGCCGCGGGCGCCGAATTGACGGTCATCGCGGGCGATCCCGACCAGGCGGTGTTCGGCTACCGCGGTGCGGATCCGCAACTGCTGCGCGGCGACGGCGACGGCGAGGTCGTGACGCTCACCGTCTCGCACCGCTGTGCGTCCGCCGTCACTGACGCCATCACCGGGCTCACCCGCCGGCTGCCTGCCGCGTCGGCGGTGCGTCACCTCACCGGCGATGCCACCCGCACCGGAACGGTCGGGGTGCGGGTGGCGGCGTCACCGCACGCCGAGGCCGCCGTCATCGCCGACGCGCTGCGCCGCGCCCATCTGGTCGACGGCGTGCCGTGGTCGCAGATGGCGGTCCTCGTCCGGTCGATGCCGCGCACGGGATCTGCTCTGGCGCGGGCGTTGTCGGCCGCCGGTGTACCGGTCGACGTGCCGCGGGCCGCCGCTCCGCTCGCCGATCTTCCTGCGGTGCGTGCGCTGTTGACCGTGCTCGACGCCACCGCCGACGGCCTCGACGGCGCGCAGGCGGCCGAGCTGCTCACCGGGCCGGTCGGCCGGGTCGACCCGGTGTCGCTGCGTCAGTTGCGCCGGGCGCTACGCCGGGCCGACGGCAGCCGCCCGCCGCGCGACTTCACCGACCTGCTCGTCGCGGCGATCGAGGACGTCCCGTCGGGTCTGTCCCCGGAACAGCAGCGCCCGCTGCGTCGCATCCACACCGTGCTGACGGCGGCGCGCCGCAGCGCTGCCGCCGGGCAGGACCCGCGGGACACGCTGTGGCAGGCGTGGCACCGCTCGGGTCTGCAGCGGCGCTGGTTGTCGGCGAGCGAACGCGGTGGCCCGGCCGGCGCGCAGGCCGACCGTGACCTCGATGCGGTCACCGCGCTGTTCGACGTCGCCGAGCAGTACGTGGGCCGCACGGCCGGAGCCTCCATACGCGGCCTGATCGACCATGTCGTCGCGCTCGGGCCGCCGCCACCGCCGCGCGACCAGCGCCCGGCCCCCGACGCGGTCGCGGTACTCAGCGCACACGCCGCACTCGATCGGGAGTGGGAGTTCGTGGTGATCGCGAGCCTGCAGGAAGGGTTGTGGCCCAACACGGTTCCGCGCGGTGGTGTGCTCGGCACCCAGCATCTCGTCGATGTACTGGACGGCGTGGCCGCCGCGACCGACCGTGAGCTGTCGAGCCGCGCGCCCCTGCTGGCCGAGGAACGCCGCCTCCTGATCGCCGCACTCGGCCGGGCGCGCACCAGGGTGCTGGTGACCGCCGTGGACAGTGAAGACGGCGACGAGGCCGCGCTGCCGTCGCCGTTCTGTCACGAACTGGCTGCACTGGCCACCGATCCCCGGCCGGAGCCGGACCTCCCCGCCCGGGCCCCGCGGGTGCTGGCGCCCGCCGTGCTGGTCGGCCGGTTGCGGGCGGTGGCCTGCGCCCCGGCCGACGGCCCCGAGGGCATCGCCCGGGAATGCGCGGCAACGCAATTGGCCAGGATGGCCGCGGCGGGTATCCCGGGCGCCGACCCCGCGCAGTGGTACGGCATGACGCCGGTGTCGAGCGACGAACCGCTGTGGTCGGGTGGCGACCACACCGTCACGCTGTCGCCGTCGACGCTGCAGACGCTGACCGACTGCCCGCTGCGCTGGCTGCTGGAGCGCCATGGCGGCAGCGACGCCCGCGACGTGCGCTCGGCCGTCGGGTCGCTGGTGCACGCCCTGCTCGCCGACCCGGGCCGCACGGAGAGCCAGTTGGTCAACGAGCTCCAGACCCTCTGGCAGCAGCTGCCTTTCGAAGCCGCGTGGCACGCCGACAACGAGCTCACGCGGCATCGCGCCATGCTCTCGGGGTTCGCGCAGTGGCGCGAGCAGACCCGCCGCGAACTCAACGAGGTGGGCACCGAGGTCGACGTCGACGGGCTGATCGGCGAGCCCGACGACGACGGTGCGCCGGGGGTGCGCGTCCGCGGACGGCTCGACCGGCTCGAACGCGACGACGCCGGCCGGCTGGTCGTGGTGGACCTGAAGACCGGCAAGAGCCCGGTCACCAAGGACGACGCGCAGCGGCACGCCCAGCTGGCCATGTACCAGCTGGCCGTGGCGGCCGGCCTGCTCCCGGACGGTGACCAGCCCGGCGGCGGTCGGCTGGTGTACCTGGGCAAGCCCACCGCAGGCGGCCCCGCCGAGCGCGCGCAGGACGCGCTCACCCCCGAAGCGCAGCAGCAGTGGCAACAACAGGTGAGCCGGGCCGCCGCGGCGACCCAGGGTCCCCGGTTCGTCGCCCGGATCAACGACAACTGCACGCACTGCCCGGTCCGCGGCAGCTGCCCCGCCCAGGCCGGAGAGGAGAGGGCATGACACCGCGCTACAGCCCCGCCGAACTCGCCTCGGCGCTCGGCGTTTTCGCACCCACCGACGAACAGGCCGCCGTCATCGCCGCACCGCCGGGACCGCTCGTGGTGATCGCCGGCGCGGGGGCAGGCAAGACCGAGACCATGGCCGCGCGGGTGGTGTGGCTGGTGGCCAACGGCTACGCCGCACCCGGCGAGGTGCTCGGCCTGACGTTCACCCGCAAGGCCGCCGGGCAGCTCCTGCGCCGGGTCCGCAGCCGGCTGGCCCGGCTGGCCGGGGTGGGCCTGCTACCCGGTGGCGACGACGCCGATCCGGCGACGGTCAGCACCTACCATGCGTTCGCGGGCGCGCTGTTGCGCGATCACGGCCTGCTGCTGCCCATCGAGCCGGACACCCGGCTGATCAGCGAGACCGAGTTGTGGCAGCTGGCCTTCCGGGTGGTGTGCGAGCACCCGGGCGAGCTGCACGTCGACAAGACCCCGGCCGCGGTGACGGCGATGGTGCTGCGGCTGGCCGGTCAGCTGGCCGAGCACCTGGTCGGCACCGATCAGCTGCGCGACACCCACAGCGAGCTGGAGCGGCTGGTGCACACCCTGCCCGCAGGCCCGTATCAGCGCGACCGCGGCCCCAGCCAGTGGCTGTTGCGGCTGCTGGCGACGCAGAACGAGCGGACCGAACTCGTGCCGCTGATCGACGCGCTGCACCGGCGGATGCGGGCCGACAAGGTGACGGACTTCGGCACGCAGATGGCCTCCGCCGCCCGGCTGGCCGCCGAGTTCCCGCAGGTCGGCGTACAGGTACGGCAGCGCTACCGGGTGGTGCTGCTCGACGAGTACCAGGACACCGGCCACGCGCAGCGGATCGCGCTGTCGTCGCTGTTCGGCGGCGGGGTGGACGACGGTCTCGCGCTCACCGCGGTCGGCGACCCGATCCAGTCGATCTACGGCTGGCGCGGCGCCTCGGCCACCAACCTGCCCCGGTTCGCCACCGACTTCCCGCGCGCGGACGGCAGCCCGGCGCCCACGCTGGAACTGCGCACCAGCTGGCGGAATCCGCCGCGGGCGCTGCGGCTGGCCAACGAGGTGTCGGCCGAGGCGCGCCGCCGGTCGGTGGCCGTGCGCGAGCTGCTTCCCCGCCCCGGGGCCGAGCCCGGGACGATCCGCTGCGCCCTGCTGAACGACCTGGCCGCCGAACGGGACTGGGTCGCCGACCAGATCGCCGCGCTCTACCACGGCGCAGGCGACGACGTCCCCACTGCCGCGGTGCTGCTGCGCCGCAACGCCGATGCCGCTCCGATGGCGGACGCACTCACCGCGCGCGGCGTCCCGGTGGAGGTGGTCGGCCTGGCCGGATTGCTCTCCATCCCCGAGGTGGCCGATGTGGTGGCGATGCTGCGGTTGCTCGCCGATCCCACCGCCGGCGCGGCCGCGATGCGGGTGCTGACCGGGCCGAGGTGGCGGCTCGGCGCCAAGGACATCGCCGCGTTGTGGCGGCGCGCCGTCGAACTAGACGACACCGCCGCGCCCGCCGGGTCGGCGTCCACCGAGGAGATCGTGGCCCGTACCGCACCCGACGCCGATGCCGCCTGCCTGGCCGACGCGATCTGCGATCCTGGTGCAGCGCAGAGGTATTCGGCCGAGGGCTACCGCCGGATCGTCGCGCTGGGCCGCGAGCTGACCGCCCTGCGCGCGCATCTGGGATTTCCGCTGCCCGAACTGGTGGCCGACGTGCGGCGGGTGCTGGGCATCGACGCCGAGGCCCGCGCGGCGCAACCCGTGGGGGCCGGCTGGGCCGGCGCCGAGCACTTGGACACGTTCGCCGATGTGGTCGCGGACTTCGCGGCCCGGCCGGGCGCCACGGTGAGCGGCCTGCTGGGCTACCTGGACGCCGCCATGGTGGTGGAGAACGGTCTCGCGCCGGCCGAGGTGTCGGTTTCGGCCAACCGGGTGCAGATCCTCACCGTGCACGCCGCCAAGGGGCTGGAGTGGCAGGTGGTCGCCGTGCCGCACCTGAGCGCGCGGGTCTTCCCGTCGACCGCGCAGCCGCGGACGTGGCTCACCGACCCCGCCGACCTCCCGCCGCTGCTGCGCGGCGACCGCGCGACGGCGGCCGACCACGGGGTTCCGGTGCTGGACACCTCGGACGTCAACAACCGCAAGATGCTGTCCGACCGGATCCACGACCACAAGAGCCGCCTCGAACAGCGCCGCGTCGACGAGGAGCGCCGGCTGCTGTACGTCGCGCTGACCCGTGCCGAGGACACGCTGTTGCTGTCGGGCCATCACTGGGGCGCCGCGGAGTCCAAGCCGCGTGGGCCGTCGGACTTCCTCTGCGAGCTCAAGGACATCATCGACCGGTCGGTGGCCGACGGCGATCCGTGCGGCGTCGTCGAACAGTGGGCGCCCGCGCCGGCCGACGGCGAGCCGAACCCGTTGCGCGAGAACGTTGTCGAAGCCGTGTGGCCGCCAGACTCGGCCGGTGGCCGGCGGGCCGACCTCGATCGCGGCGCCGCCCTGGTGACGCGGGCGATGGCCGGTGAACTCCGCCAGGACGCCGATGTCGACGGCTGGCGGGCCGACGTCGACGCGCTGCTGGCCGAGCGTGAACGCGCCGGGCGGGCTGCGCCGGTGGAATTGCCCGCACAGGTGTCGGTCAGCACACTCGTCGACCTCGGCCGGGATCCGGCGGCCGCCACGCAGCGGCTGGCCCGAAGGCTGCCGATGCGGCCGAACCCGGATGCGTTGCTGGGCACAGCGTTTCACGAGTGGGTGCAGCGCTTCTACGGCGCCGAGCGGCTCTTCGACCTCGACGACCTGCCCGGCGCGGTGGACAGCGAACTGCGTCGCAGCGAGGCCGAGGCGCTGGCCGAACTGCAGGCCGCGTTCATGGTGTCACCATGGGCGGCGCGCACCCCGGTCGACGTCGAGGTGCCGTTCGACATGGTGATCGGCGACACCGTGGTGCGCGGGCGGATCGACGCGGTGTTCGCCGACGACGACGGCGGCGTCACGGTGGTGGACTGGAAGACCGGCGGGCCGCCCGACACCGACCGGGCACGCACCCAGGCCGCCGTGCAGCTGGCGGTGTACCGCCTGGCCTGGGCCGCGCTGCACGACCGGCCCGCGTCGTCGGTGCGCGCAGCGTTCCACTACGTGCGCACCGGTGAGACCGTGCGACCGGCCGTGCTGCCCGGCATCGACGAACTGGCTGCACTGTTGACGCCCGAGGCGGCGTGACCGCTGGGGCGCCCTAGGCCTCGCGGTAGATCTTGAGTGCCTGGGTGATCATCGGGATCTGCAAGGGAAGGCGGGCGATCGCCGCGATCCGCATCGGCAACGGCTTGTCCCACCACAGCCGAACCATGTTGACGTTGCCGGGGAACACGGCCAGGAACAGCGCCACCGCCGCCAGCGCGCCCACCTTGCGGGTCTGCGGCGCGATCAGCAACCCGCCTGCGGCGAGTTCGGCGACCCCGGAGGCGTAGGTGTAAAACCGCGCGGTGCCCGGCAGTTCGACGGGAACGATGGTGTCGAACGGCTTGGGCGCCACGAAATGCAGCACCCCCATGCCGACCAGCAGCGTCCCCATGCGGGACGCGCGTGACGAGCCGACGATCTGCTGCAGTTCTGGTGGGGGAGAGGTCATGATTACATTGTGACGTGCGCATCGCTGGGCGATCGATGAACGGCCCTCGTGGCCAAAGGTAGATTGCGACGTCGGCTCGCTGCGATCGACCAGAATCTGACCAACCGGCCGGACGCCGACCTGGTCGATGTCCTCTCGATTCCGGAGCCGTTCGTCAGCCCGGCCCGGCGGATCGCCATGCGGGTGATCTACGCGTTGTCCGCGCTGTTTGCCGCGGTGCTGATCGTCTACCTCGACCGGCACGGCTACCGCGACATCGAGAGCAGTCCGGATGCCAGCGATCCGCTGTCGCTCTTGGACTGCCTGTACTACGCGACGGTCTCGCTCTCGACGACCGGCTACGGCGACATCACGCCGGTGACCGATTCGGCCCGCCTGATCAACGTCCTGGTGATCACCCCGCTGCGCGTTGCGTTCCTGATCGTGCTGATCGGCACGACGGTCGAAACCCTCACCACGCAGTCGCGCCAGGCGTTGAAGATCCAGCGATGGAGGAACAAAGTGCGCAACCACACCGTCGTCATCGGTTACGGCACGAAGGGCCGCACCGCCGTGGCGGCGATGATCGGCGACGACGTCGCCCCGGCCGACATCGTGGTCGTCGACGAGAATCCCGCCGTCCTCGAGCGGGCCAAGAGTGCGGGCCTGGTCACGGTGCGCGGCAGCGCGACCGATTCGGATGTGCTTCGGCTGGCCAGCGCCCAGCACGCGAAGTCGATCATCGTCGCCACCAACCGCGACGACACCGCCGTGCTGGTCACGCTGACCGCCCGCGAGCTGGCGCCCAATGCCAAGATCATCGCCGCGGTCCGCGAGGCCGAGAATCAGCACCTGCTGCAGCAATCCGGGGCCGACTCCACGGTGGTCACCTCGGAGACCGCAGGCCGGCTGCTCGGCATCGCGGTGCAGACCCCGAGCGTGGTGGAGATGATGGAGGACCTGCTGACCCCGGACGCCGGTTTCGCCATCGCGGAGCGGGAGGTCACGCCCAAGGAAGTCGCAGGCTCACCCCGGCATCTCTCCGACATCGTGCTGGGCGTCGTGCGCGGCGGGAAACTACTGCGCGTCGACGACCCGCAGGTCGACGCGCTCGAACCCGGGGACCGGCTGCTGCACATCCGCAGCGCGGACGCGGAGCGATGAGCCCCGGCGGGCAGGAGCGAAGCGACCAGGGGTTGACCTCCGGCGGGCCGGGGGGACGGGCGATCAACTTCAGACTGCGCAACATCCCGCTGCTGTCGCGGGTCGGCGCCGACCGCGCCGACACGCTGCGCACCGACGTCGACGCCGCCGTAGCGGGCTGGGCCGACGCCCTGCTGCTGCGGGTGGACCGGCGCAACCAGGTGCTGATCGGCGGCGGTCGGGTGGTGCTCGGCGCGGCCGCGGCGCTGGCCGACGCGCCGCCCGTCGACGCGGTCTTCCTGGGCCGCCTCCACGACGGCAGGCACGTCTGGGCGGTGCGCGGCGAGTTGGAGCCGCCCGAGGGCGACGAACCGGTGGAGGTGCTCGACCTACGTCGCGCGGGGCACATCTTCGACGACGTCAGCGCCCAGCTCGTCTCGACCGCCACGGCGCTGCTCAACTGGCACGACAGCGCCCGCTTCAGTCCGGTGGACGGCGCCCCGACGCAGCCCATCAAGGCCGGCTGGGGCCGGTCGAACCCGCTGACAGGCCACGAGGAGTTCCCGCGCATCGACCCGGCGGTGATCTGTCTGGTGCACGACGGCCACGACCGCGCGGTGCTGGCCCGCCAGACGGTGTGGCCGGAACGGTTGTTCTCGATCCTCGCGGGCTTCGTCGAGGCGGGCGAGTCGTTCGAGGCGTGCGTGGTCCGCGAAATCGCCGAGGAGGTCGGGCTGACGGTCACCGACGTCGAGTACCTGGGCAGCCAGCCGTGGCCGTTCCCGCGCTCGCTGATGGTCGGCTTCCACGCGATCGGCGACCCCGAGCAGGAGTTCTCCTACAACGACGGGGAGATCGCCGAGGCCGGCTGGTTCACCCGGGCCGAGATCCGCGACGCACTCGAGCACGGGGACTGGAACAGCCGCTCCCCGTCACGGCTGCTGCTGCCCGGCTCGATCTCGATCGCCAGGGAGATCATCGAGTCCTGGGCGGCCCAGGACTGACGTCCGCGAGCAGACGCACATTGCGCGTGTCGCCCCGCGTGTCGGGCGATTTTGCGTCTGCTCGCCGCCGGTTATCCGGCCAGTTTGGCCTTGACGTCCTTGATGCTCGGGTTCGTCAGCGTCGAACCGTCCGGGAACTTGACCGTCGGCACGACGTGGTTCCCGCCGTTCACCGACCCGACGAACTCCGCGGCGGCCGGATCGGCCTCGATGTCGACCTCGCTCCAGGAGATCCCCTCGGACCTCAGGGCGGTCTTGAGCCGCGAGCAGTACCCACACCACGTGGTGGTGTACATGGTCAACGTGGCGGTTTCGGAAGCAGTCATAACGGATTCAACCTAACCGATGCGCCGAACATGCCCGGCACTGCGCCGGGCTTTTGTCACACCGCCCTGTCAAGATGGACCGCATGTCGGTAGAGGCCCGCTCGTCGCTCGAGCCGCTGCTCACCGACCTCGACGACGAGCAGCGCGAAGCCGTGCTCGCTCCCCGCGGCCCGGTGTGCGTACTGGCGGGCGCCGGCACCGGGAAGACCAGGACCATCACCCGGCGCATCGCCTACCTGGTGGCCGCCGGCCACGTGGCGCCGGGCCAGGTGCTGGCCGTGACGTTCACCTCACGGGCGGCCGGGGAGATGCGCGCCCGGTTGCGCGCGCTGGATCAGGACTCCGACGCCAGCACCGCCCCGGTGCAGGCGATGACGTTCCACGCCGCGGCGCGCCGCCAGCTGCAGTACTTCTGGCCCCGGGTGGTCGGCGACACCGGCTGGCGGCTGCTGGACAGCAAGTTCTCGGTGGTGGCGCAGTCGGCGAACCGGGCCGGGATGCAATCCTCCACCGACGACGTGCGCGACCTCGCCGGTGAGATCGAATGGGCGAAGGCGTCCCTGATCAGCCCGGAGGGCTACGCCGCCGCCGTCGCCGAGATCGGCCGCGACATCCCGTTCGACGCCGCCCGCATCGCCGCGGTGTACGCCGGCTACGAGGCGCTCAAGGCACGCAACGACGACGCCGCGCTGCTCGACTTCGACGACCTGCTGCTGCACACCGCCGCCGCGATCGAGAACGACGCGGCCGTCGCCCAGGAGTTCCGGGACCGCTACCGCTGTTTCGTGGTCGACGAGTACCAGGACGTCACGCCGCTGCAGCAGCGGGTGCTCGACGCCTGGCTCGGTTCCCGCGACGACGTCACCGTGGTCGGTGACGCCAACCAGACCATCTACTCCTTCACCGGCGCCACCCCCCGCTACCTGCTCGACTTCTCCCGGCGGCACCCCGAGGCCGCGGTCGTGCGCCTCGAACGCGACTACCGGTCAACCCCGCAGGTGGTGTCGCTGGCCAACCGGGTGATCGCCGGTGCGCGCGGGCGCATCGCGGGCAGCAAGCTGCACCTGGTCGGGCAGCGGCCACCGGGTCCGGAGCCGACGTTCTCCGAGCATCCCGACGAGGTCGCCGAGGCGACGGCCGTCGCCAAGGCCATCGCCCGGCTCATCGACTCCGGCACCTCCCCGGCCGAGATCGCGGTGCTGTACCGCATCAACGCCCAGTCGGAGGTCTACGAGGAGGCGCTCACCGAGGCTGGTGTGGCCTTCCAGGTGCGCGGCGGTGAGGGCTTCTTCAGCCGCCAGGAGATTCGTCAGGCCCTGCTGGCACTGCAGCGCGCCGCGGAGCGGGCCGAGGACGACGGGGCCGGCGCCGGGCTCGGTGAGGTGGTGCGCGGCCTGCTCGAACCGCTCGGGCTGACGGCCGAGGCGCCCCTGGGCGTCCGGGCGCGCGAACGCTGGGAGGCGCTCGCCGCGCTGGCCGAACTGGTCGACGAAGAGGTGGCGCTGCGGCCGCATCTGGACCTGCGCGCCCTGGTCGTCGAGCTGCGTCAGCGCGCCGACTCCCGGCATCCGCCGGTGGTGCAGGGCGTCACGCTGGCGTCGCTGCACGCCGCCAAGGGGCTGGAGTGGGACGCGGTCTTCCTGGTCGGGCTCGCCGACGGCACGCTGCCGATCTCGCACGCCCTCACCCACGGCCCCGACAGTGAACCCGTCGAGGAGGAACGCCGCCTGCTCTACGTGGGCATCACCAGGGCGCGCGTGCACCTCGCCCTGAGCTGGGCGCTGGCCCGCGCACCGGGCGGCAGGCAGGGCAGGCGGCCGTCGCGGTTCCTCAACGGCCTCGCACCGCAGGCCTCGTCGGACACCGCCCTCGGTCGGCCCCGGCGCCAGAAGGGCGCAACGCCGCGATGCCGGGTCTGCAACGGCGCGCTGACCACTCCACCGGCGATCATGTTGCGCCGCTGCGAATCCTGCCCGTCCGACCTCGACGAGGAACTGCTCGGACGGCTCAAGGAGTGGCGGCTGCAGACGTCCAAGGAGCTGAAAGTCCCCGCCTACGTGGTCTTCACCGACAACACGTTGATCGCCATCGCCGAGACGCTGCCCACCGATGACGCCGCGCTGGTGGCGATTCCGGGCATCGGTGCACGCAAGTTGGAGCAGTACGGGCCCGACGTGCTGGCCCTGGTGCGCGAGAGGGGCTGAAGGCGGCCAGGAATCGCAAAGATTCCGCCAAAAGTGCAGGTAGAAAATAGGTTGTGCGGTTGCGCTGTTAGGCTTAGCCTCGAATCACACGTTGGGCGACGAGTCGGAAGGAGGGTGCCCGGATCATGATCAGCAACACGAACGCGTTTGTCGGTGTAGGCGTTGCCGGCATGTCGCGGACCCTCCATGTCGTCGCCGGCACCTGCGCCGGGGCGGCGTATCACCCGTCCGCGGCAGCCGCCGCCGCTATTGCGGCGTGGCCTGCCGCCGCCATTCCGGCGCCGCGCAAGCGCCGCGCCGCCACCGCGACTCGTCCGTCCGTGAATCGGGGCACCACTTAGGTACGCCTTCGACACGCCACATGGCCACGGACCCGCAGTCACCGGATCCGTGGCCAGAGTTTTATCGGAGATGATCCGAGCACCTGGTCCCAGATCCATCAGAAATCAGATGGCCGAGGAAACAACGACCAGGAAGCAGGAATCAACTGATGTCGCAGGGTATGTGCCTCGAGCGGAAGCTGCCGGCAGTGCCATGTCATCTCAACGACCCCGACATGTGGTTCGCCGAGAGTCCGGCCGACCTCGAACGGGCCAAGGCGCTGTGCGCCGACTGCCCGATCCGGCGTGAGTGCCTGAACGCCGCGCTGGAACGGCAGGAGCCGTGGGGCGTGTGGGGCGGGGAGATCCTCGACCGTGGCACCGTCGTCGCGCGCAAGCGGCCGCGTGGACGTCCGCGAAAGAACGCCGAGAGAAATCCGGCGGCGGCCTAGTGCCGCCGCCGGGTACCCCGAACCGTCATGCTGCGTCGGCGAATCCCGGAACCAGTTCCGTCGCAATGGCTTTGACGGGCACGTGGGCGTCGAGCTGACACGAGATCGCCACCGATGAGGCGATCACCCGCATCGGGATGGCGAGCTTGGCGGGGATGTCCATCTGCCTGGCCGTCTTGATCTGGGCGACCGACTTGTCCAGCTGCACGGCGGTCATCTTCTGCAGCCACCTGCGGGTGAAGTGGAAGGTCCCGGCCTGCAGCGGTTCCACGTACTGGCGCAGCATGTCGTCGATGTCCTGGACCGACACCTTCTCGCCGGGCTGGATGAAACCGATCTTCTCCATGGTGGCGATCAGGTTGTCGTAGTCGTCGTCCAACGCGAAACGCATGATCTGGCCCAATTCGACGGGCAGGCCGCCGGGCAGGGGAGCGACGGCGCCGAAGTCGATGACACCCATCCGTCCGTTCGGCAGCAGCATGAAGTTCCCGGGGTGGGCGTCGCCGTGCATCATGTCCAGCCGCTGCGGCGCGTCGTAGGTGAGCTCCGCCAGCCGGGTGCCCATCAGGTCGCGCTCTTCGGTGCTGCCCTCGCGGATGATCTGCGACATCGGGACGCCGTCGATCCATTCGGCGATCAGCACCTTCGGCGCGCTGGCGACGATCCGGGGGATGACGAACTTCGGGTCGTCTTCGTAGGCCTTGGCGAAGGCGCGCTGGTTGTCGGCTTCGAGCCGGTAGTCCAGTTCCATCTCGGTGCGCTCGATGAGCTCGTCGACCACACCGTCGACGTCGGCGCCGGGAGCGAGCTGCTTGAGCACGCCGGTCATCCGCTGCATTGTCTTCAGGTCGGCGCGCAGCGCCTCGTCGGCGCCGGGGTACTGGATCTTGACGGCCACCTGGCGGCCGTCGGCCCAGACGGCCTTGTGCACCTGGCCGATGCTGGCCGAGGCGACGGGCTGGTCGTCGAACGAGGTGAACCGCTGGCGCCACTTGGTGCCGAGCTGGCCGTCGAGCACCCGGTGCACCTTGGCCGCAGGCAGCGGAGGGGCCTCCCGTTGCAGCTTGGTCAGGGCCTCGCGGTAGGGCTTGCCGTACTGCTCGGGGATGGCGGCCTCCATCACCGACAGCGCCTGGCCGACCTTCATCGCTCCACCCTTGAGGTCACCGAGCACGGTGAACAGCTGCTGGGCGGCCTTGTCCATCAGTTCGGCGTTGACCTCATCGCGCGACTTGCCGGTCAGCCGCTTGCCGAAACCGAGTGCGGCCCGGCCCGCCATGCCGACGGGCAGGCTCGCGAGCTTCGCGTTACGGGCGGCGCGCCCGCGTTTGATGTCAGCCACCAGTCCATCATCCACGACTCAGCTGAACGGCCCGTCACCAACTGGCAACAATCGTTTTCAGCAGCTGCAGTGCGGATGACGCGACCACCGCCGGGCCACGATGGAGTGCCGCCGGACGTCGAATTCGATGGTGGTGTCGAGGGTCGGGGGCGGACCGGCGGGCCGCCGCGCGTCCCCGGATTCGCGGACCGCCCGGATCACCCGGTCCACCTGATCGAGGGCGAGTGCCGCGGTGGCCAGCAGCGTCGCCCGGTCCGCGCAGCCGACGGTGCCGCGCAGCTGCGCCGCCACGGCCGGCCAGGCCGAATCCCGGTCGCTGCGATGCAGGTCGGCACACCCGAGGCAGCTGGTGCGGCCGGGGATCACCAGCGGCCCGATCATGCCGGCGCCGTCGCGGATGTGCACCGGAAGATGGGGCATCGCCACGGCGTGCAACTGCTGCACGACGCGCGGTTCGGTCACCAGGTAGTCCGACAGCACCACCAGATCCGTCGAATCCGGCGTGACCTCGGCGTGGGACAACCTGCTTTGGAACACCCGGGCGCCGGAACACCGCAGGCCACTGCTCAGCAGGTCCGACAGCGGGCCGCGCCCGTGGATGCGGATCGAAGCGGTGCGGGTTCGGTGGCTGCGCGACACCGTGCGCGCCACCGTGACGACGCCGGCGTCGACCAGCGCGGCCAGCAGGTCGTCCAGTGCCGCGGCGTCGCGGAGGCCGGCCTCGGCGGCGGCGGCGCGCAGGTCGTCGGGCGTGATGCCGGCATGCATGCCGCGCAGCAGGCCGGTCAGCGCGGTGGGGGTGACGCCGTCGGGCGGGCGGACGAGCAGTGCGCGCCGCGGGTCCCACCCGATCTGCACGTCACCGTCGGGCCGCAGCAGCACCGGCATCGACGGATCCAGCGCATAGCGCGTCATGCGATGACTGTGCCACGGCCGGCAGGCGCCACCGTCGGTTATCCACAGGGCCCGGGCGCCGCGGAAGGGACGTTCTAGTCGGCCCCGTCCTTCTTGTCCCCGTCCTTCTCGCCCTCGTCCTTCTTGTCGTTCTTCTCGAACTCGGCGATGACGTCCTCGATACCGCTGGTGTCGCCGCCAAGGACGCGGTCGATGAAGCCGGCGGGCTCGTCGAGGTCGGCGGCGTCGGGCAGCAGGTCGGGGTGCTGCCACACGCCGTCGCGCGCGTCGGCGCCGACCGCGTCGGTGAGCCGCTCCCACAGCACGGCGGCCTCGCGCAGCTTGCGTGGCCGCAGTTCCAGCCCGACCAGGGTGGCGAAGGTCTGCTCGGCGGGTCCTCCGGTGGCGCGGCGGCGGCGCAGCGTCTCCGACAGCGCCGAGGTGCCGGGGATGCGGTCGCCGAGCGCGGCGATGACGACGGTCTGCACCCAGCCCTCGACCAGGGCCAGCAGCGTCTCCAGCCGTTCCAGCGCGGCGACCTGTTCCGGGGTGGCCTTCGGCTCGAAGATGCCTTGGTTGAGCAGCTGTTCCATCTCCGAGGGATCGCTCAGCGAGGCGGGATTGAAGCCGCGCGCCAGGTCCTCGATGCCGCTCATGTCGACCTTCATGCCGCGGGCGAACGCCTCGACGGCGCCGAGCAGCTGCGACGACAGCCACGGCACGTGGCTGAACAGCCGGTGATGCGCCGCCTCGCGCGCGGCGAGGAACGTCAGGATCTCGCTGCGGGGCAGTTCGAGCCCCTCCGACAGCGCCTCGACCGCCTCCGGCATCAGCGCGGCCACTCCCTTGGGACCGAGCGGAAGCCCGATGTCGGTGGAGGTCAACACTTCTCGCGACAGCTTGCCGAGTGCCTGGCCGAGCTGCGAGCCGAAGGCCATGCCGCCCATCTGCGACATCATCGCCAGCAGCGGGCCGGCCATGCTCTTGGCCTCTTCGGGCAGCGCCGACGCCCACACGGTGGAGATCTGCTCGGCCACCGGGTCGCACAGCCGCTTCCACGTCTGCAGGGTGTTGTCCAGCCAGTCCGAGGGCGTCCAGGCCACGGCCCTGGTGGTGCCTGCAGGCAACGGGGTGGCGCCGTCGAGCCACGTCTCGGCCAACCGGACCGCGTCGGCGATCGCCGAACTGGTCTTCTCCGGCACCGGTGCGACGAAGCCGATCGAATTCGACGCGATCTGGCGGGCCAGGTCGTAGTTGACCGGACCGGTCTGCCCGCCGGGCGTCATGGCGCCGGCGCCGCTGAACATCTCACCGAGCTTGCTGAAGATCTGTCCGAGCTCGGACATGTCGAAGCCGGCTCCGCCCTGCCCGAAACCGGGGCCGAACGGATTCGACGGCCCGCCCGCGCCGGATCCCGGGTCGGGGTCCTTCTTGCGGTCACGTTCGGGGTCGTCTCCAGAGTTGAACCCGAAGGGCAGGTCAGCCATGCCGTCAACGGTACTCACCATGGGCGGCCCGTGCGGGTGCGCGGGTCACGCTGTGAGTGAACCGCGCACCGGGCCTCTACTGTGGGCGGCGTGAACAGGCGGGTATTGACGCTGCTGGTCGCGCTCGTGCCGATCCTTGCGTTCGGGGTGCTGCTGTCGGTGACGACGGTGCCGTACGTATCGCTGGGCCCGGGACCGACGTTCGACACCCTCGGCGAGGTCGACGGCAAGCAGGTCGTGGACATCGAGGGCCCCGGCGCCGACGTGCACCCCACTTCCGGGCATCTCAACATGACCACCGTGTCGCAGCGCGACGGCCTGACCCTCGGCCAGGCGCTGGCGCTGTGGACGTCGGGCCGCGAGCAGTTGGTGCCCCGCGACCTGGTGTATCCGCCCGAGAAGTCCAAAGACGAGATCGACGAGGCGAACAGCACCGACTTCCGGCGCTCGGAGGACAACGCCGAGTACGCCGCACTTGCCTACCTGAAGTACCCGAAGGCGGTCACCGTCGAGTCGGTCACCGACCCCGGGCCGTCCGCGGGCAAGCTGCAGCCGGGTGACGCCATCGACGCGGTCAACGGCAAACCCGTCGCCACCCTCGACGAGTTCCAGGGCATCGTGAAGGCCACCCGGCCCGGTGACGCGATCACGGTCGACTTCCGCCGCAAGAACGCCGACGACGGCGAAACCACGATCACGCTGGGCAAGCACCCCGACGGCGGGCAGGGCTTCCTGGGCGTCGGCGTGCTCGACGCGCCGTGGGCGGACTTCTCCATCGACTTCAACCTGGCGAACATCGGCGGTCCGTCGGCGGGCCTGATGTTCAGTCTGGCCGTGGTCGACAAGTTGACCACCGGTGACCTCAACGACGGCAGGTTCGTCGCGGGCACCGGCACCATCACCGCGGACGGCGAGGTCGGCGGTATCGGGGGCATCACGCACAAGATGCTGGCGGCCAGGGAGGCGGGCGCCACGGTGTTCCTGGTGCCCGCCGACAACTGCGCCGAGGCCAAGACCGATCCGCAGGACGGCCTCGAGTTGGTCAAGGCGGAGAATCTCACGCAGACGGTCGACGCGCTGAAGACGCTTTCCGCTGGTGGCGAACCGCCCCGCTGCTAGGTCACCGCACCCCGGGGGGTGCGTAGAGTTGGTGCCACGTCGACAGACGTGCCTTCGATGGACTTCCCAGAACTGGAGTGGCGAGTGGGTATGCGGCCCGCGGCGAGGATGCCGAAGCTGACGCGACGTAGCCGTTTTCTGATCGGGATCGCACTCGCGGTCGTCGTGCTGTTGCTGATCGGGCCCCGCCTGGTCGACGGCTATGTCAACTGGCTGTGGTTCGGCGAACTCGGCTACCGCTCGGTGTTCACCACCGTGCTACTGACGCGTCTGCTGATCTTCGTGGTGGTGACGCTGGTGATCGGCGCCATCGTCTTCGCAGGCCTGGCGCTGGCATACCGCAGCCGCCCGGTGTTCGTGCCGACGATCGGGCCCAACGATCCGGTCGCGCGTTACCGCACCACCGTGATGAGCCGGTTGCGGTTGTTCGGCCTCGGGATCCCGGCGTTCATCGGCATCCTGTCCGGCTTCGTCGCGCAGAGCTACTGGGTGCGCATCCAGCTGTTCCTGCACGGCGGCAGTTTCGGTGTCACCGACCCGCAGTTCGGCCTGGACCTGGGCTTCTACGCCTTCGATCTGCCGTTCTACCGCCTGGTGCTGAGCTTCCTTTTCGTCGCCGTCTTCCTGGCGTTCGTCGCCAACCTGCTGGGTCACTACCTGTTCGGCGGCATCCGGCTGGCCGGGCGCAGCGGTGCGCTGACCCGGTCGGCACGCATCCAGCTCGTGGCCCTGGTGGGTGTGCTGATCCTGCTCAAGGCGGCGGCGTACTGGCTGGACCGTTACGAGCTGCTGGTGCACACCCGCGGCGGCAAGCCGTTCACCGGCGCCGGCTACACCGACATCAACGCGGTGCTGCCTGCCAAGCTGATCCTGCTGGCGATCGCGCTGATCTGCGCGGCCGCGGTGTTCTCCGCGATCGTCCTGCGCGACCTGCGCATCCCGGCGATCGGTGTGGTGCTGCTGCTGCTGTCGTCACTGGTGGTGGGGGCGGGCTGGCCGCTGGTGGTCGAGCAGTTCAGCGTCAAACCGAATGCGGCGCAGAAGGAAAGCGAGTACATCAGCCGGAGTATCGCCGCCACCCGGCAGGCCTATGGGCTGGAAGACGACGTGGTCACCTACCGCGACTATCCGGGTAACGCGCCGGCCACTGCCCAGCAGGTGGCCGCGGACCGCTCCACCACGTCGAACATCCGGCTGCTCGACCCGAACATCGTCGCCCCGGCGTTCACGCAGTTCCAGCAGGGCAAGAACTTCTACTACTTCTCCGATCAGCTCAACGTGGACCGCTACCGCGACGAGGACGGAAACCTGCGCGACTACGTGGTCGCCGCTCGTGAGCTCAATCCGGACCGGCTGATCGACAACCAGCGGGACTGGATCAACCGGCACACCGTCTTCACCCATGGCAACGGTTTCATCGCCTCGCCGGCGAACACCGTGCGCGGCGTCGCCAACGACCCCAATCAGAACGGCGGCTATCCGGAGTTCCTGGCCAGCGTTGTCGGCGCCAACGGCAGTGTCGATTCGCCCGGTCCGGCGCCGCTCGATCAGCCGCGCATCTACTACGGTCCCGTTATATCCAACACCGCGGCGGACTACGCGATCGTCGGCAGCAACGGTACTGATCGCGAGTACGACTACGAGAACAACGTCGAGACCCGCAATTACACCTACACGGGTTCCGGTGGCGTACCGGTCGGAAACTGGGTGGCGCGAAGCCTGTTCGCCGCCAAGTACGCAGAGCGGAATTTCTTGTTCTCCAACGTGATCGGCGAGAACAGCAAGATCCTGTTCAATCGTGACCCGGCCGACCGGGTCGAGGCGGTGGCGCCGTGGCTGACCACCGACACGACCACCTATCCGGCGATCGTCAACAACCGGATCGTGTGGATCATCGACGGCTACACCACGCTGGACAACTACCCGTATTCGGAGCTGACGTCGCTCTCCTCGGCGACTGCCGATTCCAACGAGGTGGCGGTCAACCGGCTGGCATTGAACAAGCAGGTGTCCTACATCCGTAACTCGGTGAAGGCCACGGTCGACGCCTACGACGGCACCGTCACCCTGTACGCGCAGGACGAACAGGATCCGGTGCTGCAGGCGTGGATGAAGGTCTTCCCCGACACGGTCAAGCCCAAGAGCGACATCAGTGAAGAGTTGCAGGATCATCTGCGCTACCCCGAGGACCTCTTCAAGGTGCAGCGCGCCCTGCTGGCCAAGTACCACGTCGACGACCCGGTCACCTTCTTCTCGACGTCGGACTTCTGGGACGTGCCACTCGACCCGAACCCGACCGCGAGCAGCTTCCAGCCGCCGTACTACATCGTCGCCAAGAACCTGGCGGAAGAGGACGACTCGTCCTCATTCCAGTTGACGAGCGCGATGAACCGGTTCCGGCGTGACTTCCTTGCGGCCTATATCAGCGCCAGTTCGGATCCCGAAACCTACGGACGCCTGACGGTGCTGACGATCCCGGGCCAGGTCAACGGTCCCAAGCTGGCATTCAACGCCATCAGCACCGACACCGCGGTGTCACAGGATCTCGGTGTGATCGGCCGCGACAATCAGAACCGGATCCGGTGGGGCAACCTGTTGACGCTACCGGTCGGCCCGGGGGGCCTGCTGTATGTGGCACCGGTGTACGCCTCGCCCGGGGCCAGCGATGCGGCGTCGTCGTATCCGCGCTTGATCCGCGTGGCGATGTTCTACAACGACAAGGTCGGCTATGGGCCGACGGTGCGCGACGCGCTCACCGACCTGTTCGGTCCTGGCGCGGACGCGACCGCGCAGGGACCGGCACCCACGGCCCCGCCCAATGGGCGTCCGGCGGCCGCGACACCCGACGGGCAGCCTGCGACGCCGCCGCCGGCCAACCAGGCCGGCCGCGCCCCGCGGGCACCGGCGCCCGCCGGTGCGGTACCGCCGGGTCCTGTTGGACCGCAGCAGTTGTCGGCAGCCAAGGCGCAGGCCCTGCAGGAGGTCGAGACCGCGCTCACGGCGGCCCGCGAGGCGCAGCGCAGCGGTGACTTCGCCCAGTACGGCGAGGCATTGCAGCGCCTCAACGACGCGATGACCGAGTACGACAACGCGCGCTGACCCGCGCGGACGGCCCACTCGAGGTGACCGAGCAGGCGCGACGGCTGGTGATGCGCGCGGTCGCCGAGGCGGCCGACCGGCTGGCCTGATCGCGATATTGGTGCGTCCGACCCCCGGGTGCAGCACCCACAATGGAGACACTGGCCACGCAGACAGGGGTTCGGCACGGTGTCTCCGGGAATCGCAGCGGTCCTCGGCTCGAAGCCCGAGGCGCTGATCACCGCTGCCGGTCAGGTCGTCGAGTCGGTGGCGAACGTCGATGTCCAGATCGCCGGCGGGCGCACCCAGTTCGCTGATCTGGACACCAAGTGGACCGGCACCGCCGCCGAGGCGGCTCAGGTCAGCGGTGCGGAGATGATCGGCGACCAGGTGATCTACCGCGACAAGCTGTCGGCCCTGGAGAAGCAGCTGAACCACTACGGGGCGAGCCTGCGCGACATCCGCAAGGAGCTGTCCGACCTCGTCACCAGCGGCGAGGCGGGGTATTTCGACATCTCCGACGACGGGACCGTGACGCCCGGCTGGCGGCTTTTGGCGTGGGGCGCGCTGTCGCCGCGAAACGCCATGGAGGTCAACATCAGGCGGCTGCAGTTGCAGACGAAGATCCAGACGGCGCTCGACAAGTTCGACGCCGCGGACAAGGCCGCCGCAGGCGCGATCCGCACGGCGAACCGGGGCTGACGTGGCGCCGGAGGCCCTGGACGTCAGCGTCGACGGGATGCGCGACAGCGCGAGCGGGCTTGCCACGATCGCGAAGTGGCTCTGGTTCGACCATGCCGGCGGGGAGGTGTCGGCGGCGGCGGGAGGGATGTCGGGCTTCGCGACCGCGTCTGCGCTCACCGAGGTCGGCGAATCGCTGACCGGTCAGGCGAAATCGCTGGGCAACGACGTCTCCGACTTCTCCGACAAGCTTTATCTGGCGGCGAGCAAGTACCAGGACGGCGACATCGAAGCGGCGGAGAACATCGACTTCGCCGGGCCGGAGGAACCCCCGGCCGAGGACCCCAACGCGACACCCGAACAGAAGCTTCCGGCCTACGAGCAGGCGCTGCGTGACGCCGGCCTGCTCACCGGTCCGGTGGAGAAGGGGTCCAAGTACGAACAGTGGCTGCGCAACGCCGCCGAGAACGGGGTGCCACCCGAGATCATCGTCGACATCGCCCGGACCCACGACATCGACCCGCAGGACTTCGACGTCTTCAACGGCATGCAGGAGGTCAAGGATGCCGACGGCAAGTCGTTCTTCATCATCCCGCCAGGCACCAGCCCGGCGGACATCAAGAAGGCGACCATGATGACCTACGTGCTCAATGCCGGTACCGACTACGGCAAGGCGGCGGCCGGTGACGACGGGATCGCGGGCACCTCGGACGACGTCCAGAACGATTTCGAGGAAGTGCCGTACTCGGCCGACGAGATCCAGCGGATCATCGACCGGCAGAACGAGAACGACAGGAGTTATCTCGTCGCCGCCGGACTGCCCTACACCGGCGCGGCGGTCGCGACGACACCGAACGGGATGCTGATGTCGATGGGCGGCAAGCCGACCGACTACGCAGCCTTCCAAGCAGGGACCACCTACGGTGACATCTTCGCGGTCAACATCAACGACCTGAAGAATCCGCAGGAAACGATGCGCGACATGATCGAGTCAGGACATGAGTGGGGAGCCGGTGCCACACCGGGCTCGGCCAGAGAGGGGACCCTCGATCTTGACCGGATCCTGCATCACGAGGAGCGGCACTCCCAGCAGTGGGCGGACAAGGGAACGCTGCTGATGGGCATCGACTACGGCACCGGTTACTACATGGATCAGCACGGCATGACGAATCCCCTCGAGGAGGACGCCGGCCTGCACGACGGGGGATACACGCGGTGATTCGTCGTCGATTCGCCGTCGCGGTGGCCGTGGCGGCGCTCGTTGCCTCGAGCGCGTGCGACAGCGAGAAGGGCTACCGCCCGCCGCCGGGCGCACCTTCGCTGCTGCCCTCGTGGGGCGCGAGGGAGACCGACGGGAAGCTGCAAATTTGGACCGGCACGCCATGCGTGGGTATCACCAAGCTCACCCTGGGGCACGACATGGGCGGGCCTGACCTGGTCTTGACGGCCGCCGCTTCCGAGGGGGCGAACGTCGAACACCTGACGCTGGGCGGGCCGTACCCGGGTTTCCGCGTGACCGAGTCATGGCCGGCCGGAATGGACTGGCGCACCGCCGACCAATTGGTACTGCAGGTCGACGGCAAGGACGTGACTTTCGGTGCCACGACCGAGGTATCCGACATCGTGAACGGTTCGCCGGATCATCCCGCCGACACCTTCTGGTTCGACGGGGTCGGCTGGCTGAACCCGGCCGACGTCGCGGCCAAGGATGGCAAGGACTTCGCCGCCGTCTGCACCCCGAACCCTCCGGCCACGGCCGATTGAATCCTTGGCGGGCGCTTGGTGTGCGCGCCAAGCCGACGCCAAGCGCGGTCCCCGATGCTGGTCGCACACCAGACTGAAGGGATTTCGATGACCGTGACCGATGTCGCCCGCGACGGACTCGACGATGCGCTGCTCGCCCTGCGAAGCGAGGTGTCCGCGCCGGTGGCCCTGCCCGGCGAGGCCGGCTATGAGCGCTGCATGCCATGGAACGCCGCCGCGGCGGTGACGCCGGGCGCGGTGGTGCTCGCCAGCGCACCGCACCACGTCGCCGAGACCGTGCGCTTCGCCGCGAACCGCGGCCTTCAGGTGACGTGCAGGCCACCGGCCACGGCGCGCTGGGCGTCACGCCCGACACCATCCTGGTCTCGACCACCGGAATGGCCGCGGTGACTGTCGATCCGATGAGCCGCTCGGCGCGGGTGGGCGCGGGTGCAACCTGGCATCGGGTGCTCGACGCCGCCGCGCCGTTCGGGCTGGCGCCGCTGTGCGGCTCGGCCCCCAGCGTGGGGGTGGTCGGCTTTTTGACCGGCGGCGGCATCGGTCCGCTGGTGCGCACCTTCGGGGCGTCCTCCGACCACGTGCGGTCCTTCGAGCTCGTGACGGGGGAGGGTGAGCTGCTGACGGTGACGCCGCAGGACCACGCCGACCTGTTCTGGGGGCTGCGTGGTGGCAAGGCCACACTGGGCATCGTCACCGCGGTCGAGATCGATCTCAAACCGGTGGCCGAATTCTATGGTGGCGCTGTCTTTTTCGACGGGGCCGACGCGGCGGCGGTGCTGCACACGTGGCAGCGGTGGTGCGCCGGACTTCCCGAGACGGTGAACACCTCGCTGGCGCTGCAGCAGTTGCCGCCGTTGCCCGGTGTCCCCGAACTGCTGGCAGGCCGGCTGACGGTGGCCGTGCGGTACACGACACTGGGTGATTTGGCCGAGGCCGAACGGCTGCTGGCGCCGATGCGTGCGGCCGCCGTCCCGCTGATGGACACCGTCGGGGTGCTCCCGTACGCCGCGATCGGCGCGGTGCACGCCGATCCGGTGGGCCCGATGCCGGTGCACGAGGAGCACACCCTGCTGGGATCGTTCACGCCCGAGGCGGCCGATGCGCTGCTGTCAGTGGCGGGCCCCGGTTCGGGCTCGTTGCAGGCGATCGTGGAGCTGCGGATGCTCGGCGGTGCGTTCGCCCGCGAGCCACGGCACCGCAGCGCGCTGGGCCACCGCGACGCCGCCTTCACGCTGGCGACCATCGGCGCGCTGATCCCCGAACTCGCCGGGGCGGTGCCCGCGCACGCGGCTGCCGTGCTCGCCGCGCTGGCGCCGTGGTCGACCGGTGGTCAGCTGCCCAACTTCGCGCCGTCGGCCGATCCTGGGCGCGCTGCGCGGGTGTACGGCGAGGACACCAGGCACTGGCTGGCTGCGCTCGCCGACCGCTACGACCCGGCCGGCGTCTTCCGCAACGGTCAGGTGGTGCGGGCGTGACCAGCATTACACCCGCGGCTCTTCTCCGCGAGCGTGCGTGTCTGCCGGCGACACGCCGGGGACGACCAGCACTTTGTGCACGGTGGACGCGCCGTGAGGGTGCGGCGAAGGTCGGCGACCACGCGATTTGGAGCTGCGCCCCCGGCATAGGTAACCTTGCGTTCACCCAACGCGGGGTGGAGCAGCTCGGTAGCTCGCTGGGCTCATAACCCAGAGGTCGCAGGTTCGAATCCTGTCCCCGCTACCAGGTAAAACGGCCCCCGGAGATTGCTCCGGGGGCCGTTTTCATGGGCTGTGGGAACAAAGTTGGGAACCATCGCGAATGGGAACCATCGCGATAGGCGCTAAGTCTCGACCTCCGGCGCGGCCCTCCAAGCGTCGCCGAGCAAGAACTCCGCCGCCTGCTCTGCAGCGTCACGGTCGTCGGTCGCGAGAACATGCGCGTACGTCTCGAGGAAGAAGCCAACGTTGGCGTGGCCGATCCGCTCACTCACGACCTTCGGGCTGACACCGGCTCGCAGCGCTCCCGTCGCATAGGAATGCCGCAGGTCATGGAAAGTGATCCGAGACAGACCTGCCGCGGCTGCTAGGCGGTCGAAGCGTTGCCGAATCGAGTCGGGGTGTGGGGGCCGCCCGTCCTGGTAGGTGAAGACGAAGTCGCCGGAGTGGTAAGCGTCGCCGAAGAACTCGCGCTCGCTTAGCTGCAGAGTCCGCCATTCACGAAGGGCTGCCGCCGTCGACCGATCGATCGAGATGGTCTGATCCGCGTTGCGGGTCTTTCCGCCGGCCTTCTCTACAGCCTGGCCGCCGACGACGACACGATTGTCGTGCACCGTGATCTGACCGGCATCCAGGTCGACGGCGGACCACTTCAGACCGCAGAGCTGCCCGCGCCGGACGCCGGTGGTCAGTTCGAGCAGGAAGAGGGCGGACGGCGTCGGTCGGCGGGGCCGCCAAGATGCAGAAGCTGAGACTAGGAGCTTCTGCTGGGCGCTGCAGTTGCACCAGTCCTCGGGAGGCGCGTCGCTGGGCACCTTCTTCATCGGCCAGTGCCTCTAGCAGTTCGCCAACATCTATCGCAGCGCACTGCGGGCTGAGCAAGCGCGCATCGAGCAGGCCACCACGCCGATGGCTGAGCTGCCCGAAGACCGGTTCGACGTCACCAAGGGCATCGAGGAGACCATCGTCGCCAACGACACGGTCGCCGAGGGGATGGCGCTGCTGAGCACCGACCGGGCACGCTGAGCACTGTTCCTGCAGGAGCACGGCTTCTCCCAGCGCGAGATCGCCGACGAGCTGGGCCTGCCCGACGCCAAGAGCGTGGAAAACCTCATCGGCTATCACTTCCGCCAACTCCGAAAGAGGACGTCGTGACCACCATCCAGCACATCACCGCACTCATCAACGCCAGCTCGTTGGGCACCCGCACCGCGCGAGCAGCACGCAAATCGGTGATCGCCGCCGAAAGCGACGCACCGGCCCGGCGCGGCCGGGGGCGTCTATGGGCTAGACAGCTCTAAGGAATTCACGGGGTCGAGCCGACAAGCGTACTTATAGAACGGTATCCGGCTCAATACCCGGGCCGGAAAGCACGAAAGGTCAAAAGCAATGGCCAAGGAACATCACCGCAGCGCGACCACCGGTCGCTATGTCAAGGCGTCCACCGCGGCGCGCAACTCCAAAACCACGGTCACCGATCGGGATGCCAACCACAGCAGTAACCCATCACCGCAGCGCCATCGCCGGCAAGTTCGGGAAGGGCTCCACGGCCACCCGTCACCCCAACACCACGGTCACCGACGTGGTTGAGCAACAACCGGATCGATGGCGACTTGGACACCGAGGAACGTGAGCAACGCAGACACCTTGTCGTCGAGTCCAAGTCCGACGCGCGAGATCTCGGCGACGCCCAAGCTCCCGAATGCGGTGCTCGGCTGGTCGAGGCTGAATACAGCGTCGCCGTGGCCGTCGCTGTAGAGAAGCACCCGCAGCGGTGCGTAGAGCAGGGCGTGCGGATCGTGGCGGAACATGCTTTCGGCGATGAAGTGATTGCCGAGCAGGTATTCGACTGCCTGCGTGCGGTTACCTGCCAGGGACATGACTGCAGTGGTATCTATCGTGACGTAACGAATCAACTCATGCGGCGCCATTTTCTCCATTGCAGCCCGCATGTCGGCCCACGGAGCTTGACGCTCGACTAGGTCTCGAACGACTTCGTCGTCGAACGCGGGCGCAGCGCGCTCGAAACGCGTCCGGAAATCACCGAAGGGCATCGCGGTGTGGATGTCGAGTCGAGTCATCTCGTGGTGGGTCACTTCGACTTTCGCATCGCTCACGACGTGCTCCTCGATTTCTTATCGTCTGCTGCGGCGTGGTGCCGGTCCTTAAGGCCACGCGGCCATTTCGGGAAAGAGATCCGTGGGACCGCACCGCTATCAGAAGCGGCTTGACGCACTGCGCGCTCGGCCAGCCCGAACTCGAATCCCGTTGGCTCCGTTCTATGCGTCGCCTCTCCACGCGGGGTGCATGACCGTCCTCATCCACAGCCGCTGTCCGTGGCACATCATGCTGCACGAGACAGACCGCGAACGGGTGCATCACGACATCACATGCTAACTGGCGCTCGGCGGCGTCAACATCCGTAGTTTTACCGGATGTTGGATGAAGGCCTTGAACGTTGACTAACGAGTAAGTCCGCCTCAGCTTGGTCGAGCCGCCGCGACGCAGGCTCCCCTTATGGGGCCGGGGCTGGCCAGTACACCGCGGTGGCAAAGGAGAACTCGATCAAACTATGAGCGTCACAATCACGGTTGCGACAACCGGTCCGATTGCATCCAAGGGGGATAACCCTTGGCTGCCCACTCAGCCCGACGAGATCGCCGACCAGGTGCTCGAAGCGTACAACGCCGGTGCGTCGGTAGCACACGTTCATGTCAGAGATGCCGAAGACCGGCCGACCGCGGACATCGGGATCGCCCGCACCACCATGGACAAGATCGCCGAACGCTGCCCGATCCTCGTTCAGCTGTCCACCGGAGTGGGACTCGCGGTCCCCTTCGAGGAACGTGAGCGGCTAGTCGAGCTGCGACCGCAGATGGCGACACTGAATCCCTGCAGTATGAGTTTCGGTGCAGGGGAATTCCGCAACCCGCCGGCAGATGTGGAGCGGCTGGCCCGCCGCATGGAAGAGCTCGGGGTCAAACCGGAACTGGAGATCTACGACACCGGCCATCTCGAGGCGGCCTTACGGCTACGTGACGCGGGCGTGTTGTCCAGTGAACCAATGCAGTTCTCGATCGTTCTAGGCATACGCGGTGGGATGGCCGCCACTGCGACCAATCTCATCACCATGGTTCAGCGTCTGCCCCATGACTGCGTCTGGCAGGTGATCGCCATTGGGCGCGCGAACCTCGAATTGACCGCGATGGGACTTGCGTTGGGCGGCAACGCGCGCGCCGGCTTGGAGGACACCCTCTATCTGCGTAAGGGTGAACTCAGCCAAGGGAATCTTCCTCTGGTCGAGCGCGCCGTCGAACTGGCCAAGGTGCTGGATCGTCCGATCGCGACTTCGGAAATGACTGCCGAAAGGCTCCGACTTCAGTCGGTAGCGGTCTGATGAAGCCAGAGCCGACAACGACAAACCACACACGGACAGGATCAGGGACTATGTCAGTAACACAGGACAACACCGAAGTCGACACACGCCACAGCACTCGCGCGATACACGCATCTATGGACGGAGCGGTCGCCGTCGTGACCCTGGCATTGGCCCCGTACAACTTGATGGATCGAGCCATGAACGAGGAATTGATGGCAGCGCTGGCGTGGGCACGGGAGCAGCAAGCGCGCGCGGTCGTGCTGCGAAGCTCGTTGCGGCACTTCTCCGCCGGCGCGAACCTCGACGACATGCTGGCGGAAGTCGAGCAGTCCAATTTCCTCGACTGGGGATTCGTCCAAACCCTTAAGGCCTTCACCGAGTTCCCTGCGCCCATCGTGGCGAGCGTCAACGGCGTTTGCGTCGGTGGTGGATTCGAACTCGCCCTGGCATGCGACCTGATCATTGCTGCTGAATCCGCAAAGATTGGTTCGGTGGAGGTGACGGTAGGACTGCAGCCGCTGATGGGGGCAGTTCAGAGATTGACCCATCGGGCGGGCGCCGCGCGCGCCAAAGAGATGGTCTTGTTGGGCCGTCGATACCCCACCAGCACCCTCGAGCGTTGGAATGTCATCAACTGGACTGTCCAAGACGAAAAATTGGACGACGCAACGATGGTCATCGCCCAGGAGCTCGCACATGGACCGACTGTGGCCAACGCAGCGTCCAAGAAGCTCGTGGCCATCGCCGTCGACCAAGGTGTCGCGGCCGCTGACGAGGCCATGATCGATATCCAGCAAGCCGTTCTGCGCTCCGCTGATTTCCGCACAGGCGTCAAGTCCTACCGCGAGAACGGCATCGGTGTGGCCCAGTTCGAGGGTGCGTGACAAGATGACAACAAATCTTCCGCTGGCGGGTATCAAGGTCGTTGACTTCTCGCGCGTGCTTGCCGGACCCCATTGCGGTAAGACGCTCCTCGACCTCGGCGCCGACGTGGTCAAGTTAGAACCCCCGGGCGGCGACCTCTCGCGGCGCGCCTTTCCGAATGACGACGGCGTGTCCGGCTACTACGCCCAGCAGAACGCCGGAAAGCGCAATCTCAGTGTCGACTTGACCGTTCCCGGTGCCACAGAAATCGCTCTTCGCCTGTGTCAAGAGGCCGACGTCATCGTGGAGAACTTTCGTCCTGGTGCGCTCGCGGCTTTCGGCCTCGACTACGAGTCTGTATCGGCCCTCAATCCCCGTGTGGTCTACGCGTCGATCAGTGGCTATGGTCAGCACGGCCCGTGGCGGTCCAGGATGGCGTACGCACCGACGGTGCAGGCCGAAACAGGGCTGACGGCCACCACTGCAGCGCATTTCGGTAAAGACGACTTGCGTAGTGACTCGTTGTCACATGCCGACGTCTACTCGGGTCTGCACGCCGCGATCGCTATCTTGGCGTGTCTGGCCCAGCGGGAGCGCACCGGCCGCGGCCAGTACATTGACGTCGCTATGGCGGCAGTGATGCTGTCCATAAACGAGCGGGTTCACGTCGAACTCGCCGACGACGACCTCGGGGACGAAAGGCCAATCCTGGGTGCAGTCGACGGACCTTCCTTAACCGGCCCGGGCGGCGAGCGTTTCGTCAGTCCGATGAGTTTGGTTGGCAGCATGTCGTTCCCGTCTTACCTGGCGGCGATGCGGCGTGGAGACTTGGCCGACGATCCCCGCTTCCTGACGCCGGAACTACGCTTACAACACCTCGACGAGCTACTCGAGATCGTCCAAGACTGGATTCTGACCTTCGGTGACATGGCGACGCTGGACGCGCAGATGGACGAGGCGAAGATCGCCACCGGCCAGGTGCGCTCTGTGCGTGAGTTTGCCGAGAGTGACTGGTCGAGCGCGTGGGGTGCCGTCCGCACAGTGGCGGCGAGTTCTGGGACGAAGTACCGAATTCCCGGCCGACCGTGGCATTTCGCGGACTCCACCGCACCCTTGGACGACCAGTTCGTGCCACGACAAGGCGAGAACAACATGGAGATCCTGGCCGATCTTGGTTTCAGCCGTGAGGAAATCGCCGATTTGACCCGCACAGGGGCAATTGTGGCATCGCCAACCGCGGGGGCCGCAGAAGAGCCGGTGGAGTCGTAATGCTCTCCTCCAGTGTGGAATAGCCCTGCTGTCACACGGCGAGCTTTTGATGACCATCGACGCCGACGGCGTCGTAACAACTTGTTATCGATCCGTGTTCGCTGTGGTAGGACGGCCTGGGTCGAGTCGTCCATCGCCAGGCTCCGTGATGAACTGCTGAATTCCTGGCGCTTCGACTCGGTGAGCGAAGCCCGCGGAATCATCGAGGACTGGTGCTGCGAATAGAGCGCCAACCGGCCCCACTCGCTCTACAGTGGACCGCAACCCACCAATTCGAAGCCGCGTAGCGACTGGACCACCGAACGGGTCCCCCAAGGTTCCATTGATGCCATGAATCAGCGTCGCGCGATCGCTCGCCTCCGAGATCAAGACTTCGCTGCGATCAGTCCGAAGCCAGTCCGTTCATGTTCTCCAACAGTTCCTCGCGTTACCGTATGCTGTCCAACCTCCCTGACGGCCGACAGGGACGACGGGGGAGAGGAACGATCTGAACGAGGGTCGACATGACCAATGGTCTCGCGCGGTACGGGGGATTGAGCGCCCATACGTGACACAGCAATACCATGCACAGGGCCAGTCGTCCGAGTAGCGCTTGATCGCTGCGGGTTCGTGAAGCACCTACGCATCTGAGGGCTGACAGTTGCCTCGTCCTATCCTGCGATCGAGATACCGAACGCGAAAGAGGCCACTACTTGCGTAGCATCAGAACTCCTTCAACGGCGGGGAATCGAAAGGGTCACTGGTTGTCGCTGCGGGCGCCGCCGCGAGCATTTGATTTGCGGCCTGCCCGACAGGTACGCGCAGTGGTGTTTTTCGGTTGCCTAACGCATCCGCGACTGCGGAGGCAACCTCGGCGGCGGCAATGACGCCGGCGGCCGCGAGATAGTTTGTGACGCTTGACTCCGTCGTATACTCAGATGGGCTGTCATATCTCGCGGCACTGCTTGGTCCGTCGGTGGCGACTGGGCCAGGTTCGATTATGTTCACGCGCAGTCCGAAAGTTGCAGTCTCCATCGCCAGCGCTTCGGCGGTCGCCTCGAGCGCGAACTTGCTCGCGGCATAGGCTGATCCCCCTGGTATCGCGATCCGACCCGCGATTGAGGACACGAAGACGACATGGCCGGACCCTCGGGCACGCATGGCCGGCAAGACGGCTTTGATGACACGCAGTGCCCCATAAAAGTTCAGATCCATCATGCGGTGGAACTCACTCATTGGGATTGCTTCGACGACCCCGCGAACGGTCGCGCCGGCGTTGGAGACGACGGCGTCGACTTCGCCTGCCGCGGCGATCGCCGCATCGACGGAGGATTGGTCCGTCACGTCGAGTTGGAGTGCCGACGATACTGGCAGGCCGGCCAACGCCTGGGGGTTACGTGCGGTTGCGATGACGTCATGACCGCGGCTGGCCAGCGCGATCACCGTTGCACGGCCGATCCCGCGTGACGCACCAGTGATCAGTACTCGAGCCATGCGTTTACCTCTTTCGAACAGGGCCCCAGCCGACCGATGCCAACGGGCTTACGGATCAGGCTTGCCTCAAGTCGATTGGGAACCTCAAATGGGCGCTCGCTCCATTCTCTGCCGCCGTAGGATCAACATGCCGGGACGGACGAGGCTCTAGTGGCCCCTGCGGCCACGGAGGTCGAGTGCAACGTCGGCGATCATGTCTTCCTGCCCGCCAACCAAGCCTCGGCGGCCAACCTCGATGAGGATGTCCCGTGTATCCAAACCGTATGTCCAGGCGGCGTTTTCGGCGTGACGGAGAAAGCTTGAGTACACGCCGGCATAACCGAGCGTCAGGGTCTCCCTGTCGACCTGCACCGGCCGGTCGTGCAACGGTCGTACCAGGTCGTCGGCCGCATCCTGTAGCGCGAACAGGTCGCACGTGTGCTTCCACCCGGACAGATCTGCCACGGCGGTGAACGGTTCGATCGGACAGTTGCCCGCACCGGCACCGTGTCCGGCGAGCGATGCATCGACGCGAATCGCGCCTTCCTCCACTGCGGCCACCGAGTTCGCCACTGCCAACGACAGGTTCTGATGCGCATGGATGCCGATTTGCGTTTCCGGCTTGAGTACCCTGGTGTAGGCGCTTACCCGCTCGCGGACTCCATCCATGGTCAATCGACCACCCGAATCGGTCACGTAAACGCAGTCGGCGCCATAGGACTCCATCAGGCTGGCCTGCTGGGCCAGCTCTTCGGCCGGAGCCATATGCGACATCATCAAGAACCCGGACACGTCCATGCCAAGTTCTTTCGCCTTCTCGATGTGCTGAGCGGCAACATCCGCCTCGGTGCAATGGGTGGCCACCCGCACCGACGCGACCCCCAACTCGTGGGCACGCATCAACTCGTGAATCGTGCCGACTCCCGGCAGTATCAGCGTCGTCAGCTTCGCCCGGTGAACGGACGATGTCGCGGCCTCGAGCCACTCCCAGTCGGTATGACTGCCCGGCCCGTAAGTCAGTGAATGCCCGGCCAGGCCGTCGCCGTGGGAAACCTCGATCGCATCAACTCCTGCGCGATCCAACGCTTCGGCGATGGTGGCCACCTGCTGCGGGGTGATCCGGTGCCGAATCGCGTGCATACCATCTCGCAACGTCACATCCTGGATGTACAGTGCCGCACCGTCATTGGCCATTGGACGTGTCGTCGCCGCGGTGTTCAAATCGGTTGAACTCATGGCACTGCCACCTCCGGTGTCATGTGCGCGGCGATCTCTCGGGCGACGCCCAGTGCCGCGGATGTCATGATGTCGAGATTTCCCGCGTACGCGGGCAGGTAATGTGCGGCGCCCTCGACCTCAAGCAATACCGATACCTTCCACAGCGGCCCTTTGGCATCGGTCAGTGTTGTCATCGATTCCTCGATCTTGGTGAACTGCACTGGCTGCTTGAGTCGATAGCCCGGCACGTAGGTCGCTACCTTCGCCACCATCGCTTCGACAGCGGCTTCGATCTCATCCTTGCGTTCTTCGCCTATCAGGGCGAGCACTGTGTCGCGCATGATCAACGGCGGCTCCGCCGGGTTCAAGATGATGATGGCCTTCCCGTGTGCAGCGCCGCCGACCTGCTCGATCGCGCGCGAGGTCGTCTCGGTGAATTCGTCGATGTTGGCGCGAGTTCCTGGGCCGGCCGATTTGGACGCGATCGAGGCGACGATCTCCGCCCAGTGCACGGGTGTGACCTGGCTGATCGCGGCCACGATGGGAATCGTCGCCTGCCCACCGCAGGTGACCATGTTCACGTTGGGCGCATCGAGGTGCTCGTCGAGGTTGACCGCCGGGACCACGTATGGGCCGATCGCCGCGGGAGTTAAATCGATCAGTCGCTTTCCGAACGGGCGGAGCATCTTTTCGTTGTATTCGTGTGCTTTCGCCGATGTCGCATCGAAGACGATGTCGACGTCGTCGAACATCGGATGTCCGATCAGCCCCTCCACCCCGGTGGCGATGGCAGCGATTCCGAGTCGCCTCGCGCGGGCCAGGCCGTCGGATTCGGGATCAATGCCGACCAGAGCAACTGTTTCGAGTTCGTCCGCGGCGAGCCGCTTGATTTTGATCAATAGATCGGTGCCGATATTGCCCGGACCGATGATGGCTACTTTGGTGCTCATTGCTGCGCTCCTGTGGTGAAAGTGGATTCGATAACACCGATTCCGCTGATTGTGGCCGTGTACGTGCTGCCCGGCTGAACCGCGACCATTGGGCCGAGAGCACCTGAGAGGACGACTTCTCCTGCCGTCAGTCTCGCGCCGACCGCGCGGCAAGTATTGGCCAACCACGCCAACGCTTCCCACGGGCTACCAAGGCAGGCTGAGCCGACGCCCTGGGAGACGGCCTCGCCGTTCTCGGTCAACGACATCGTGACTTCGGTCAGATCCGGCAGATCGGCCACCATGACGACGTCGCCCACGGCGTATAGCCCAGAGGATCCATTGTCGGCAACGGTGTCGCCAAGCGTGATGTCCCAGCGCTCGATTCGCGAGTCCACGATCTCCAGTGCTCCCGCCGCACACTCGACGTAGTGCCGTACCGATTGTGCGGTGACTGCTACGTCAATGTCGCTGGAGAGGACGAATGCGATCTCGGCCTCCACTTTCGGCTGCAGCAATCGCTCCATATCGATAGGCGATCCCGGGGGACAGTTCATGTCGTCGAACAGCACCCCGAAATCGGGCTGGTCAACACCCAACTGCTTCTGGACGGCGGGCGACGTCAGGCCAATCTTGCGACCCGCGACGCGACGGCCTTGTGTGACGAAGTGGTCCACGATCTGCCTCTGGACGGCGTAGGCAGCCGTGATGTCATTGCTACCGATGAGATCGCGCACTGGGCGGCAGGGAACCGACTGCTCTTGTGCGGCGAGCAGTCGTGCGGCCGCCTGGGCGATCGCAGAAGTGCCGACCCCGGCGGTGGTTGTAGTCATAGGTGGCCTTCCATTGATGAGAAGCGCGGGAAGGGGAGCCCGAAATCCGGCGGGACCAGTTTTCGGAGCCAGACATCATGCTCTATTGGCAACGGCATAGTCACCGCCGCGGCCGACATCGCTTCTAATGACGACGATCACTGTGCAACCTTCGAGCTGTACTGTTCCGGTCTACTCACCAAACTCAACATGCGAGTCTCGTAGAACGGAACACTTCCCGTTCTAGTCAGACGGCCACCTCGGCTGTGCGGCGGCACCCGCTGCGCCTTCCCGCGAAAAGCATGTGCATTAATCGCAACTCAAGTCAATGCCGTCGAACGCTCCGGCAGCATCCGGGGAAACTACGGATTGACACCGACGGTGCTACGCCGCACGATTCATCCCGTCGAGCTGAACCAGAACTCTTTGTTTAACGTGCGCGCGATGTCTGCTCGTTGGTCGGGTGTCAGCAGCGAGCTTTGGCCAGACGGACTCGGGGCGCTCCAGCGACGGTAGGCATCGACTGGGATGCGGCGCTTTGAAGGGCAGTTGCCGAGGCGCGCCTATCCTGCGCCGGCTTCCATGTCAGGATCGAGCTGATGCTACTAGCGAAGACGTCAGTGATCTGCGGAAGACGCTACGCCACGACAGCATCCAACGTTCGGCGCATGCGCTGGACTCATGGCTGGAGGTTTTTTGATGATGGACACGCTGATTGTGGGAGCAGGCGCCACCGGTGGTTACTTTGGGGCCCGCTTGCACCAAAGCGATCGGGCGCCGACCTTTCTTGTCCGCCCACGACGCGCCCAGACCCTGCGACAACGGGGCCTGCGATTACACAGCCCATCCGGTACGCAAGTCGTGCAACCCCGTCTACTCACCACAGATGCCATTGATCGGCACTATGACCTGATCCTGCTGGCAGTCAAAGCGACAGACCTGGACACGGCGATTGACACCACGCGGCCGGCAGTTGGACCGGACACCCTCCTCGTTCCAATCCTCAACGGGATGAGCCACTTTGCCGTCTTGGATGAATTGTTTGGTCGAAACGCGGTGCTCGGTGGCATCGCGAAGGTGGTGACCTCACTGACAGACGATGGCGATATCCACCAATTCGCTGAAGGCGCGAGTCTGACCATAGGGAAGCGCGCCGAGGGGACGGATCCGGTCCGCTTTGATCGCGCTGCCGTGACGCTGGATGTCGAAGGTGTCGGGTTCGCACTGAGCGAGGACATCGATCGTGATCTCTGGCATAAGTGGGTCTTCATTGCCAGCATCGGAGCAGCGAACTGCCTGCTCGGCGGTACCGCTGGCGAGATCGCGGCTGTCGCTGGTGGCACGGATGTCGCTACCGGCCTGATTGAGGAGGCGGCATCGATCAGCGCCGCTGCCGGCTTCCCTTTGGATCCGAGTTCGATCGCGGAGCTGTTTCATGACCCGACGTCGAACTTGACCTCGTCCATGTATCGCGACGTGCGCAGCGCACGCAGGGCGGAGGCTGAACCCATCCTCGGCGACTTGGTGCGGCGCGGTCGGGCGCTGGGTGTCGACGTCCCACTACTGAACGCCGCGGCTGTCGCGCTGCGAGTCTGGTCGAATCGTCGAGACACGGCTGAGCAGTAAACCTTTTCGGAAATGATCGCACCAGCTGTCGAGCAGTCTTCATGCTGGACACTACTTCTGACTTCTACGCCGAGCGCGACCCGACCGTCGTCCACAGTGTGGCCGGGCTGTTACGTCCACGCGGCGTGTGCAATGTCGGACATATCGCCGAATGGCATACGACGGAGCGACAATTCAGCACGCGTGTTGCGACCGATAGTGAGGCGTACTGACCCGCTCGCCGTCGGGACCGCGCTGTGTCGCCGTGTGTGTAACACCGATTTGTCTGTACCCCGCCGGTGCGCTCGCCCATACTCAACCCATGGGTCCCGGAGAACGGAACACATCTCGATTCAGTGGCGAGCCGACATCCGTCGTGCGACGCGTGTCGGCGTTGCTTGGAGCATTCGAGTTACGCGACACCCATCTAGGGGTGAACGAGCTGGCCCGCCGCACTGGAATACCGAAGGCGAGCGTTTCTCGGCTGGTCCAGGAGATGGAGGCGATCGGCTTCTTGGAACGCAGCGGAACCAAGGTCGGCCTTGGTTTGCGGCTATTCGAGTTGGGAGAGTGTGCGTCTCGCGGTCGTTCGCTCCGCGAGGTGGCGCTGCCCTTCATGGCGGATCTGCGAGAAGCTACTCGGCAGACGATCCATCTGGCGATCTTGGACAACACCGACGTGGTGTACGTGGAAATACTGCGGGCACGTGGCGCTCCCCGATTTCCCTCGGCGGTCGGCCGGCGTCTTCCTGCGCACGCAACAGGCGTCGGTAAGGCGCTGCTGGCGGGATCTCCGAACGACGTCATCGAGGCCGTAGTCGCCGCGGGACTACGCCGGATCGGCCCAAGGACCATTACCGCGCCCGGCTCGTTGCTGAATCAGCTGAGACGGATCTCGACGACCGGTCTTGCGTACGAGCACGAGGAGTCGGCTGCGGGAGTGGCCTGCGTCGCCAGCGCAATCCGTGTCGGCAACGGGCCTCCGGTGGCCGCAGTTTCGGCGTCGGGGTGGATAGGCAAGGTCGACATACGGCGAGTGGGACCGGCGGTACACACCGCGGCATTGAGCATCGCCAGAGTCCTGGCGGCTGATGCTGGACAGACGCCTTTCGGATCCCGGTAGCGACCACACGAACGCACTGGGAGCACCGACTGGCAATGCCGATGAGGCTCGCCCACTTATTTGCGACGGTTTCGGTGGACTCGAGGTGCACCGTTGGTGACACCGTTGCATCGCACCTGAACTCGTCGCGGGTGCGACACGCTCATCCGAGACGCCCATGCCTGCACGGTGCGGTCGCGGTTGCGGTTCGCGCCAAGTGACACGGGACAAGCGTGTGCTGAGGATTGCCCAAGGTGGCCACCCACACCAGCCGGGGCGATCGTCATGTCGCCTCTGCGCCGGCGCTGCCGAAACGCTCAGATCAGGGCCGCTGACCGGTCCTTTTGCGGTTTCAGTAGTTTTCCCGGATGCCTCGATAGTGGCACACACCACACGATGGACCCAGTCAGTGACGAGGGACACGGATCGCCGCCTTTCTCCGTCCACGAAGCGGATCCTCTGACTCCACGCTTGATTGACGATCGAAACGAATATCCATTGCCGACGGGAAGGGTAACCCGATGACTGACTTGAAAAATGGATCTACGCCACCAGGAAAAAGTGGGTGGGCCGACAGCGACATCGCGGCACTCGTAGACGAGACCAACGGGCGTATCGATCCTCGAATCTTCACCGACGAGGCAATCTACGAGCAGGAACTGGAGCGCGTCTTCGCTCGCTCGTGGCTGCTGATGGGACACGAGACCCAGATCCCGAAAGCCGGCGACTTCATGACGAACTACATGGGTGAAGACCCCGTGATCGTCGCCCGTCAAAAAGACGGAAACATCCGCGTCTTCCTCAACCAGTGCCGCCACCGGGGAATGCGGATCTGCCGCGCGGACGGGGGCAACGCGAAGTCGCTTACCTGCAGCTATCACGGCTGGGCGTATGACATGGCCGGCAACCTGGTGAGCGTGCCAATGCAGAAGGAGGCCTTCCCCAACCTCCGGAAGGAAGAGTGGGGTCCACTTCAAGCGCGCGTGGAAACCTATAAGGGGCTCATCTTTGCGAACTGGGACGCCGACGCCCCTGACCTCGACACCTATTTGGGCGAGGCGAAGTTCTACATGGACCATATGTTGGACAGGACAGAAGCGGGTACTGAAGCCATCCCAGGCGTTCAGAAGTGGGTTATTCCATGTAACTGGAAACTAGCCGCCGAACAGTTCGCCAGCGATATGTATCACGCGGCGACCACCGCGCATCTCTCGGGCATTCTGGCGGGCCTACCCGAAGGCGTGGAGATCACCGACGTCGCGCCCCCGACCACCGGCATTCAGTTCCGCGCTCCGTGGGGCGGCCATGGCACAGGGTTCTACATCAACGATCCCGCACTACTTCTTGCCATCACCGGACCGAAGATCGCGCAGTACAACACCCAGGGGCCCGCCGCCGAAAAGGCATCCGAGCGGCTGGGAAGCGTCGAGCGTGGCGCCCAGGTGACCGCCGAGCACATGACCATCTTCCCGAATTGTTCCTTCCTGCCGGGCTTGAACACCGTGAGGGCATGGCACCCCCGCGGGCCGCACGAAATCGAAGTGTGGGCGTTCACCATCGTGGATGCCGACGCGCCCCACGAAATCAAGGAAGAGTTCCGCCGACAGTCCATGCGAAGCTTCTCGGCCGGTGGCGTCTTCGAACAAGATGACGGCGAGAATTGGGTCGAGATCCAGCACGTGCTGCGCGGGCACATGGCTCGTAGCCGCCCCTTCAATGCGGAGATGGGGCTGGGTGAGACGAAATTGCACCCCGATTATCCGGGAACCATCAGCAACGTCTACAGCGAAGAAGCGGCCCGCGGGCTGTATTCGCACTGGGTGCGGATGATGACGTCTCCTGACTGGTCCGCCCTCAACGCCACTCGCCCCCCGCAGGTCGAAGCAGCGCTCACGTAACCACAACTGGGAACTCGAACGGTCTCGTACTCAACGGATCTCCAGCTGACAAATAGGACCACCATGATGGAAACAAAGTCACCAACCACTCCGTTTCTTGCCAAACCACGGCCTATCGACGTGGCGTTACAGCAGGAGATCGAGCAGTTCTACTACTGGGAGGCGAAGCTCCTCAACGATCGTCGATACCCAGAATGGTTCGCGCTCTTGTCCGACGACATCCACTACTCGATGCCGATACGGACCACGCGCATCATGCGGGAAGCCGACCAGGAGTACACCGGGCCGAACGATTACGCGCATTTCGATGAAGATGCAGTGATGATGCGTCAGCGTCTGCGCAAGATCACGTCCGACGTCAGCTGGTCGGAAAATCCTGCCTCGCGCACGCGGCACATCATCTCGAATGTCATGGTCGTCAAGGGGGATCGCCCCGACGAGTACGAGACTTCGAACGTCTTCGTGGTCTACCGAAACCGCCTGGAGCGTCAGGTCGACATCTTCGCCGGCGAGCGGAAGGACCTTCTGCGGAGAACGGGCAGCGACAGCGGATTCGAGATCGTGCGGCGAACGATCTTGCTGGATCAGAGCACCCTTCTCTCAAACAACCTCAGCTTCTTCTTCTAGGAGCCAGATGCCTCTCACACGGATATGTAGCTCTAGCGAAATTGCACCAGGTGACATGCTGCGCTTCGAAGGTGGCCCTGAGCCGATCTTGGTGTGCAACGTCGGCGGAGAGTACTACGCGGTCCAGGACACCTGCTCGCATGACGAGTGGTCGCTTGCCGAAGGCGATCTCGAGGGCGACGTGGTCGAGTGCACACTGCACTGGGCGAAATTCTGCGTACGAACAGGCAAGGTGAAAGCCCTGCCCGGGACAGTGCCGCTCCGTACCTTTGCGACCGAAGTCGAGGGAGACGATGTCCTCGTCGACCTGGGCGGCGAAGCGACAACCTGATGATCTCGGATATCGCGGTCGTCGGCAGTGGCGTGGCGGGTGTCGCTGCGGTGCAGGCGCTGCGGTCGGAGGGTTTTGACGGGCGTCTCTACCTGGTGGGTAAAGAGGCGGATCAGCCCTACGACCGCACCGCGCTCTCGAAATCGGTCCTGAGCGGAGAAAAGCAACACCCTCCGCATTTGTTGTCGAGGGAATGCATCGCTGATCTGCGGGTCGAGATGGTGCTGGACAAGACGGTGGTGCGGTTGGACGCCGGTCAAGGCGAACTCGAGTTCGCTGACGGCACTTCGCTCACAGCCGATCGCGTCTTGCTGGCCACCGGAGCGCGTGCGCGCGCGGCTGCCATTCCCGGTGCGCAACTGCCCGGCGTTGCCACCTTGCGGAACGTCAACGACGTCTACGACCTCCGTCGGCAGTGGCGTCCCGGGCAACACCTCGTCGTAGTAGGAGGGGGTCTGATCGGGTGCGAGGTTGCCACCACCGCCCGCAAGCTCGGCCTTGACGTCACCATCCTGGAAGCATCGGAAGAGTTGCTCCAACGTGTGCTCGGCCGACGTGTCGGTCGATGGTGCCGACAGCGGTTGGAAGAACTCGGTGTCGCGGTTCAGTTGAACGCGGGAGCCGCCGAGTTCACGGGCTCCAGCCGGCTTACCGGGGTTGTCGACACTGCAGGAAGAAAATCGTCCGCGGACTCGGCGATCGTGTGCGTGGGCGCCGAGCCCGAGACCACGATCGCCGAGCAGGCTGGGCTCCGTTGCAGCCGCGGCGTCGTCGTCAACGACTTCGGTGGTACCGACGCCGAGGGAGTCTTCGCCGCCGGCGACGCTGCGTCGTGGCCGCTCCGCACGGGCGGTCGCCGATCGCTCGAGACGTACATCAACAGCCAGAAGGAAGCCGCCACAGCTGCGTCGGCGATGCTTGGCAGCGTCGTACATTCACCTCAAATGCCTTTGTCCTGGACCGAGATAGCTGGCCATTACATTCAGATGGCCGGGGATGTTGAGGGCTCAGGAAATGTCGTTGCGCGAGGCGATCTCGACGACGGGTCAGCTTTGTTGTTCCGAGTCGACGACGGCTGCGTAATGGGAGCGGTCGCAGTAGGTGCGCAACGTGACTTCGCCGTTGCGACCCGCCTGGTCGACGCTGGCGTTCAGGTGAACCAGGAAGCTCTCGCCGATACCGGCGTGGAACTCCGTCAGCTTTATAAATCGGCTCGCCGCGAAGCGGCCGTGACGTGAGGGAGGGTGACCGTGCGACTCAAGGGTGAAGTTGCGCTGGTGACCGGCGGTTGCGCCGGCTTGGGGCGGGCGATCGTCGATCGCTTCGTATCAGAAGGCGCGTACGTCGCGGTCCTAGACCGATCCCCGGACGGGTTGGCAGCGCTCAAAGAGGCTCATGGTGACGCGGTGGCAGTCATTGAGGGCGACGTACGTTTTCCCGACAGCCATCGTGAAGCAGCTGCGAAAAGCGTTGAGCGCTTTGGGAAACTCGACTGCCTCATCGCCAACGCGGGCGTCTGGGACTATTCGACCGCGTTAGTCGACATTCCAGACGATCGGATCGAAGAGGCATTCGACGAGATGTTCTCCATCAACGTCAAGGGGTACGTGCTTGCGGCGAAGGCCTGCCTTTCTGCGTTGTACGACAGCAAGGGCAGGATGATCTTCACCGTCTCCAACGCGGGCTTCTATCCTGCCGGCGGTGGCGCGCTGTACACAGGCGCCAAGCACGCGATCGTGGGGATAGTCAAACAGCTCGCATACGAGCTGGGTCCGCATATCCGAGTCAACGGCATCGCGCCGGGCGGCCTAGGCGGAACTGACCTTCGCGGCCTCAAGTCGCTAGATCTTCAGGACACCAGCATCTCGACTGTTCCGCTAGCGGACATGCTCGCCGGGGTACTGCCGACAGGCCGGATGGCCACCGCGACAGAAAGTACAGGAGCCTACGTCTTCTTTGCCACGCGGGCAGAAACCGTACCGCTGACCGGGAGCATCTTGAATTACGACGGCGGCATGGGCGTTCGCGGCTTCACCGAGGCCAACCGGGGCTCGTTGCTCGACGAACACTTCGCTCCGAAAGAAACCGTCGGTTGTGTTTCCCATCGTCGCCACACGGCGACTGGTGCCCCTGTCGACGGCGAAAGCCGCACCCAGAAAGGTTAGACATGAGCGTTCAACGACTCGGTTACTTGGGCTTCGAAGTGTCGGATGTGCAGGCATGGCGGTCCTTCATGACAGAAAAGCTGGGCGCAATGGAGGCGGGCGGAGATGAGTACTCCGCTCGCTTCAGGACTGACAGCCGCAGCTGGCGACTACTGGTCGAAAAGGGGCCGGCGGATGACATCTCGTTCGCGGGCTTCGAAGTCGACAGTGAGGAGGCGCTCTTCGCGATCGGCGAGCGTCTCGAATCGCACGGCGTCAAGGTGACCTCGGAGAGCAGCGAATTGGCGGCGGAGCGGGGTGTCCTCGGGCTGATCTCGTGTGTGGATCCGATGGACACCCGAGTCGAGATCTACTTCGGTGCGACCGAGCTGTTCGAGAAGCCGTTCGTCTCACCCACCGGCGTCAGTTCGTTCCTCACCGGCGACCAGGGGCTGGGTCACTACGTGATGGCCGTGCCGGACATCGATGCTGCCATGGAGTTCTATGTCCAGGGTCTGGGCTTGAATCTGTCCGACATCATCGACTGGACGCTTCGCGAGGACCTGACGGCAAAACTTCACTTCCTGCACTGCAATGGTCGCCACCACAGCTTGGCGATCGTCGGTCTTCCGGAGACCAAGAAGATGCATCACTTCATGCTCGAGACAGAACTGATGGATGACGTCGGTTTCGCCTATGACAAGTTCGACGTGGACCAGTCGGTGGTCATGACGCTCGGTCGCCACACCAACGACCACATGCTTTCGTTCTACGGCGCGACCCCATCAGGATTTGCTGTCGAATACGGCTGGGGAGCTCGCCAAGTTGAACCGGGATGGTCGGTGGTGCGCTACGACAGGATCAGCATGTGGGGTCACAAATTCGTAGGGAGTCACTAGGCCTGCGCCACAGGTTGTCGCATGTCGTGGCGGTGAAGGTCCGTCGTAGGAGACAATGACCTGGGTGGCGACGATGCCACCGATGTGGAGTACGGCATGCGATTCGACACCGTCAGGGTCCTCCGTGACAGTCCTGGCATCGCGACCACACTCGCCCTGGCGGACGACGCTCACGACCGGTTCGTGGTGAGGCGCCTCGACCTGTCGATGGAGCGGCCGTGGAGTGCGCAGTGGTTGGAGGGCGAGCTCGAGGCCACCTGCAGGGCTCGGCTACCGCACATCATCTCCACCCGGATCGTCCGCAAGGGCCCCGATTACGTCGAGCTGGTCCGGCCGTTTGTCGCCGGTCTCGACATTCGGGAATGGCACGCCCAAGAGCCGCGTATGTCGAGCGAGGCCGAGCTCGAGCTGATGTGCAACCTGTTCTATGCGCTGGCACGCCTGCACCGTATGGGCATCGCCCACGGCGGTGTCAGGCCAGCCAACATCATGCTCACCGAGGGCAGCAACGAACTCGTGCTCCTCGACGCCAGCGTGACGCGCAGTCAACTCGGTGGCCTGACCCATCCGGCCGATCTGACCGAAAGCCGATATCTTCTTCCAGAAGAACATGGACTGGCACACCCGACGGCGGGCTTTGCTGCCGACATCTATGCCGCGGGCTGGGTTCTGCTCGAGGCGCTCGCAGAAACCAATAGGACGGCCAGCGCCCTCCGCAGGGTGAAACCGCAGGACGATGCGTTCACCGAGCCGTCCCACCTCGTGGACATCGTCGGCGTCCCAGCCCCGCTGCGCCCGATATTCCTGAAGCTGCTCGATCCGCGGGCAGACCAGCGATTCGAAACCGCCGAGGATGTGCTCGCGGCCGCCGAAGCGGTCGTGGCGACCGGCAGCAGAAGTACGAGGCCAAGATCCGCCGGCGCGCCGCCCGGCCACCACGGCTCGCTCGCTTACATGGAGCCGCCGCTGGTAGGCAGGAGTGACGAACTGGCCGCACTCACCGCAAGCATCGACGACGCAGCCCGGTCGCAGGGAGCGGTGACGTGCTTGAGTGGTGATTCGGGGGTCGGCAAGAGCCGCCTGCTGGACGCGGTGGTCGCTCACGCCGCGGAGGCCGGGGTGACCCTGATGCGGGCGGGTGCGTTCGACCACGCGCCGGCACGTCCACTCGGACTCTTCGCCGGTCCTTTACGCGACGTGGTTGCCTACTTGACGGCCAACCATCTCGCAGCACAGCGAGTGCGCGAACACATGGCTGACCTTCTTCCCGCGGCACTTGAACAAGTACCGGAACTAGCCGAAGCGTTGGGAGAAGGTCGGCCCGCCGCGCATGGCGCGCAGCGGTCGTTCACCAAGAACACGGCGCCCGCCGGTCCGACGTCGATCGCCCGACTACTTCTGTCCGTCTTTGACGAAGAGCGCCCGGGAGTGATCGTGCTCGACGACTGCCAGTGGGCAGACGATCTCAGCTGGCAAGTGCTCGCCAGGCTGGCCGCGACGATATCGAGGGACAGGACGCGGTCCGAAGCGAATGTCTCGCTGATCTGTTCTTGCCGAGCGGAAGCGGTCCCGCAGGTGTTGGCCTGGGGCGTCACCGACATCAGGTTTCTCGGGCTGAAGAGCCTGTCGGACGAGGACACAGAGACACTGATCCGGTCCATCAGTGATGGCATCCCCGACGAGGTGATCCCCTACGTCACCAGGTACTCCGAGGGCAATCCGCTCGAAACACTGCTGGCCGTCCAGGCGCTGGAAGATTCGTCCGCGCTGACCAGCAAGTCCGACCGCTGGGTCCGGGTCGAGAGCGCGATGGCAGCACTGGCGTTGCAGTCCCACACCCGAGATTCGCAGACTGCGCCGGGAAACGGCGGCGCACGAACCGATGCGCTCATCTCGCCGCGGTTGGGCCTGCTGTCGCCAGAAACTGAGTGGGCCGTTCGTCAAGGCTCGGTGCTGGGCCGCCGGTTTTCCTCGCGGCTTTTACAGATGTGCCTGCCGACCGGCCCGACGGACGTCGAACAGCTCATGATGGAAGCAGCGCAGCTCGGAATCCTGCGCCGCGTCGCCGATGGCGACCCCAACGATTTCGAGTTCGCACACGATCGGGTCCGGGAAGCCGTACTGGGAAATCTGACAGACGCCACCCGTCGGGAGCTGCATCTGCGCGCGGCGCATGCACTACAAGGCCACTTCGAAGTTCGACCCGACTACGACATCGCCTATCACTTCGACAGAGCCGGGCGCGCCGCCTCTGCCGTGCCCTTTGCTCTGCGCGCGGGCGAGGCGGGGCTGAGGCGCAACGCACTCGACGTAGCCGAGCGCAATTTCAAGATCGCCGAGACGGGACTCGCCCTGTGCGAATCGGCCGACGACATCGCGAGGTTTCGCCTGTACGAAGGCCTGGGTACGGTCCACATGTTGATCGGGAGCTACGACCTGGCCGCGCACGAATTGGCCCGCGCACATGAATTGACCAGCACGCATTCGGGAGTTGACGCTGCTCGAATTGCCGCTCTGCTCGGTGAACTCGCCTTCAAGACAGGCCGATTCGACGACGCCACGGATTGGATGCAGCGGGGTATGCAAGGCCTCGACCTGAGGATGCCCCGAAGTTCGGCCCATGCCGGTCTATTGGCCGTTGGCGAGGTCAGTCTCCTCGCATGGGGTTGGTTGTCTCGCCGACTGCGTTTGGGCCGGGCGACCGTCGACACGGAGCGCTGCCGTCTGGCCGCTCTGATTCATGACCGGCTGATATACCAATTGTGGTTCATCAAGTCGCCGATTTGGGTGGCGTTGGCGATTCTGCGTTGCGCGCGCTTCGCGAATACCGCGGGCGGCACTCGTGAGCGGGCGCACGCATACTGCGGCGCCGCCGTGATTTCCGGGATCGCTCCCATCCTCGCGCCGCTCGCGTTGCGGCTAGCCGACCACTCATTGCGACTCAGCCAGACCGCCGGCGACGACTGGGGGATCGCCCACGCGCACCATTTTCGAGGATTCGCCCTCTACGCCGCGAACCGGTATGACGCCGCGATCGCAGCTTTCGACACCGCGAACTCCGGCTTCGACGTACTTGGTGATCGTTGGGAACAGGTAGCCGCGATGTGGCAGAAATCGCTGTGTCTGGCACGGCAGGGAAAGCTACACGAAGCGGGAATGCTGGCGCGGGACACGTACTGGGAGGGCAAGCGCAGAGGCGATCGAATCGGCGCGGGAACTGCCCTTGCCATCTGGGTTCAGTGTCTACCCGGTGACGTCAATGTCGAGACGATTGCCCGCGAAATACGGTTGACGAACCCTGGCGATCATCACACCCTGGCAATGTTGCACGCGGCGCGGGCGTGGCGACTGTTCCACACCAAGCAGTACGCACCGGCCCTCGACGCGTTTCGGCAGGCGGACGAGATCATCCGTGCCGCTGGCTTGCGGAACCACTTCCTGGTTCCGATCCTCACCTCGCATCTCCAGGTTCTCCGGCTCACGCTCGCAGCAGGACCCGACCCGTGGACCGAGGAACACCGTGATCAGGCGAGGACCGCCCGCCGCCTGCTTCGCCGCGCTCGTCGCCTGGCGGTCGTCTTCGGCAGTGAGCGGCCCGCGGTATTGCGGGAATGGGCACTGGGATCGTTCTCTCTGCGACACAACTGGCGTGGGCGCATCCTGCTGGGCGCCGCCTGCCGCAGCGCACATCGCCAGGAAGCGCAGGGCGAACTCGCGGCATGTGCCCTGGTGGCGGCTTTGGTGGGACTCGAGCCCCGACGGGGGCCGCTGCGCGCCCTGCCGCCGCTGGCCGAACAATGCCGATCGCTCGGCATACGAGTGGACGGTGCAATCGTCGAATCGGCGCACGCGCGTGACCCATTCGTCGGCGGGGGCCCGGCCCGTCACCGTGCCTTACTCGACGCCGTTAACTCCATCGTTGCCTCCGATGATCCCGATGAGGTTCTTGACAAGCTCCGAGACGCCACCTTCGCGACGACGACCGCGCGGCGGGTGGAAATCGCAGATGGGCCAGCGCCAAGCGACCTGGTCGGGGTTCACGAGCCACTGCCGACGCCAATGTTCGGAACCTCGAGGACGCTAGGGGAAGGCCCGGAGATGCGGGTGACCGACCGCATCACTGAGTTGATCCCCGTAGACGGACACGCCGAAAGGTCGATCATCGCCGCCTTCCCGCTCGGGGAAGGGGAGTACCACCGGCCGACTGTGGAGGTTCTGACCGCGCTCGCCGGCGCCGTGATCGAGCGGGAGGGACTTCGGCGGCAGGCCGTGGAACAGATGGTTGCCGTGCAGGAAGCCGAGCGCGGGAGGATCGCACGGGATCTGCACGACGAATTCGGTCACCTGTTCGCCACGGTGATCGACAGACTGAGCACGCTACAGAACTCCGAAAGCCCGACAGCGCGCCAGACTGCCGCCGACGTCCGGAAGATCGTTCGAAAAGGAATTCAGGTTGCACGATCCGTCGCATGGTCATTGAGGCCTTCAGGGCTCGACGACCTCGGGCTCACCGGGTGCGTCGAACAATATGTGGAGGACTGCCGTCAGATCTACCCGATCCGGATCGAACTCATCACGCCGACCCGGCCGCCGGCAGTCTCGGCTGCAGTCGCTACCTCCATCTTCCGGATCGTGCAGGAGGCACTCACCAACGTCGGCCGACACAGCGGCGCCAGCGAGGCCAGCGTCACGATCGTGAACTCCGGTGATGCCCTGCGTGTCGTGGTCGAAGACAACGGCACCGGTTTCGATCTCGAGATCGCCGGCGAGCGTCGTTCGCTCGGATTGATCGGAATGCGCGAGCGGGCTCGGCTTGCCGGAGGACGCCTGAGCGTCGAATCCCTTCCAGGGCAGGGCGTGACGATCATGGTGGAGGTGCCGATCGGCCGATGACCAGTGTCATAGTCTGCGACGACCACGGCATCATCCGCTCTGGGATCGCGCGCATCCTCGAGACAACCCCGGACTTCCAACTGATGGCGTCTGCATCAACGGGGGCGCGTCTATTGGAAACGTTGCAGAACCTCAAGCCGGACCTACTCGTCCTCGACATTCGACTAACCGACTGCAGTGGTCTCGACTTGTTGGGGCAGATTGCCATCGTCGCACCGGAAACCCGGGTCGTGATGCTCAGCATGTACGGCGCTAAGGGGTACGTCGACAAGGCCAAGTCGCGGGGTGCACGTGGGTACATCACCAAGGAATGCCTTGACGAGGAACTCGTGTCGGTCCTTCATGCGGTGATGAGGGATGAAGGTTTCGTCTCCTTCCCTGCACCGCCGCCCGCCACGGGAAGTCACGGAAAACCCTTCGAGGCCAACATCGACGCACTGTCTTCGCGAGAACTCGAGGTTATGAAATTCATCGCCTCCGGCCTCACCAATACGGAGATCGGCGAGGAACTTTCCGTCTCACCACGGACTGTGGAGAGCCATCGGGCGAGCATCCAACGTAAGCTGTTGATTCGGACGCGTGCCGAACTTGCCCGAGTCGCCCGAGACGCGGGCCTGTTGGACTAGATCGCCGCAGGAGCAGTCGCGGTGCGGTGCGGTGCCAATATTATTGACGCGTAACTGCCGTTCGCGTCAATAATATTGCCTATCAACATATTCGAGAGTCTTGGCTCGCAACATTCGCGTGCCTGTCGGGACATACGGCGTCAAGGTGGTGCCGAACATCCGTAGTTTTCACGGATGCTCGACGAGCGCCCTAACCAGTTAACTGGATCACAGACGCACATGAATGTGACCGACCGAAGGGACCGCCGATGACTGTGGCGACAGAACAGCCAGGCTCCACGATCGAGGTGAACGGCATCGCCACGAACTACCACGAGGCAGGTTCGGGCGACCCCGTTTTGCTCCTGCACGGCTCCGGACCCGGGGTGTCGGCGTGGGCAAACTGGCAGCACACCATCGCGGTGCTCGCCAAGCATCACCGTGTGGTGGCGCCCGACATGGTCGGCTTCGGCGACACCCAGCGCCCCGCCGACATTCGCTATTCCTCGCAGGCGTGGTTCGATCACGTCCTGGGGTTCCTCGATGCGATGAAGATCGAGCGCACCTCGATCGTCGGCAACTCGCTGGGCGGATTTATTGCTCTGGCCTTGGCTATCAAGTGCCCCGAGCGTCTGAACCGCATGGTGCTACTGGGAACTCCCAGCCCTGGAATGAAACCCACGGAGGGCTTGGCCGCGCTGCGAAAGTATGAGCCTTCGTATGAGGCGATGGAGCAATTGCTCATCGAGTACTTCGCCGTCGATCCGGCCATCATCACCCCCGAACTCGTCCAACTTCGGCACGAAGCCAGCGTCGCCCCTGGGGCTTTCGAGACATATCGCAAAATGGAGATCAATCCGAAGACCGGGGCCAGCGAACTCGGAATCGAGGCAGGGGACTACGCCTGTATTTCCACCCCGACCCTGATCGTCCACGGCCGGGAAGACCGCGTGATTCCGGTCGAGGCGGGAATCGAACTGATGACCACGTTGCCCAACGCCGATCTGCACGTCTTCAGTCGTTGCGGTCATTGGACGCAGGTCGAGCGGGCAAGCGAGTTCTCGGCGGTCGTTGATCAGTTCTTGTCGAACCAGGCGATCGTATAAAGGCCTGATCGCCTGGTTCGACAAGACGGCCATCCGTGGCGGTCGCGACCCCGTGTACCCCTGCTCCCTCTGCCCCAGCGAGCGGACGGCCTGACTGACGGCCCCGAAGGAAGTGCACGACAACTGATTAAAGCGCTACAGAACTTTTGTCCGAAAGACCCGAGAAGAGGCGATGATGCCCGCACCCAGCGTTGAGCGCGCAACTCAACGAAGATCGCGATGCGATGGGTCATCGAGCGCAGCGGCCGGTCCAACGATTTATTGTCCGAACTCGACGTCACGGCGAACGGCCTCATGAGCGCCTACGTCCAGGTATTGACGAAACCGCTGAACGGCCTCGGCGGGTTTTTCGCCATGGCGCTGGACACGTTCGTCATGATGTTCAAGCGACCGTTCGCATGGCACGAATACGTCGTCCAAACGTGGTTCGTCGCACGAGTTTCGGTGCTGCCGGCCCTCACGCTCACCGTGCCCTATGCGGTTCTGATCACCTTTACGTTTAACGTCCTGCTCAACGAATTCGGCGCCGCCGACTTCTCGGGGGCCGGTGCGGCCGTCTCGACGGTGAACCAAATCGGACCTATTGTCACGGTATTGGTCGTCGCGGGGGCGGGCGCCACGGCCATCTGCGCCGACCTGGGATCTAGGACCATCCGTGACGAGATCGACGCTTTGCGTGTCATGGGGATCAACCCGATTCAAACCCTCGTTCTACCGCGGGTGCTCGCGGCCACCACTGTTGCGCTGGCTCTGTCGGCGACAGTCATCAGCATCGGGCTAGCGGGGGCGTTCCTGTTCTGCGTCTATGTTCAGAACGTTTCAGCTGGCGCGTTCACCTCGCAGATAACGCTGCTGACAGGCGGCGGCGACGTCATCGTCGCGATGGTCAAGGCAACCCTTTTCGGCATGGCCGCTGGGCTCATCGCCTGCTACAAGGGCATCTCGGTCAAGGGTGGTCCCGCTGGGGTCGGCAACGCCGTCAACGAGACGGTGGTGTTCGCGTTCATCGCGCTGTTCGCCATCAACATCATCGTGACCGCCGTTGGCATTCAGTTCACGGTGAAGTGAGGGCGACGCGATGAGCACCAGTACCCCCAGTCGTCAGTTCGCCAGAATGCGCAGCACTGGCACACAGGTCACCAGTCGGTGGAACGAATTCGGCAGCCGCGCGCGCTTCTACGCCGCCACACTGTCGAACATTGCCGATGCCGTGGTGCACTACCGCAGCGAAGTATTGCGCTTGATCGCCCAAATGGGATTGGGCGTCGGTGCCTTGGCCGTCGTCGGCGGAACGGTAGTCATCATCGGCTTCTTGACGATGACCACCGGGGCGATCATCGCCGTGCAGGGTTACAACCAACTGGGGTCGCTCGGCTTCGAGGCACTGACGGGGTTCGCCTCGGCGTTCTTCAACACGCGTTTCATCATTCCCTCCACCATCGGGGTTGCGCTTGCGGCGACGATCGGAGCCGGCGCCACAGCCCAATTGGGCGCCATGCGGATCAACGAGGAAATCGACGCTCTAGAGGTGATCGGGATCCGCAGCGTGACCTATCTATGCTCCACTCGGGTCGTGGCTGGTCTGGTGGTGGTCGTGCCGCTGTACTGCGTAGCAATGATCATGGGTTTCGTGTCAGCCAGGTTGGGCACGACGCTCATCTACGGGCAGGGCGCCGGCGTGTATGACCACTACTTCAACACGTTCCTCAATCCGACCGACCTTCTATGGTCCTTGGCGCTCACCATGGTGATGACCCTTGAGATCATGGTGATCCACACTCATTACGGCTATTTCGCCTCCGGCGGTCCAGCAGGGGTCGGCGAGGCAGTGGGACGTGCTGTGCGCACCTCGATGATCACCACAGCAGTGGTCGAGGTCATGTTTTCTCTGGCGGTGTACGGCCAGACCGGCGATTTCCATCTGGCGGGTTAGTCATGGACAACAGACCTGGTGAGCAGCGACTGCACAACGCATGGTGGGCAGCGATCCTGCTCGTCATCATCGTGGGATTCGTCTCTGGTACGGCGGCCATCTTTGGCGGTGTCTTCCAGTCCTACATACCGGTGAAGTTGACCGCCGAGCGCGCCGGGCTGGTGATGGAGACCAACGCCAGAGTCAAGCTTCGAGGCGTCGAGGTCGGCAGAGTCAAGGCCGTCACCGCACGGCAGGGCGCTGCAGAGCTACAACTGGATATCTACCCAGACCAGATCCAATTCATTCCGTCCAACGTCGAGGCGCGGATTCAGGCCACGACTGTCTTCGGAGCGAAGTTCGTCGAATTCGACTACCCCCCGGACCCAAGCCCGCAGCCGCTGGCTGCAGGTGCGGTACTGCGTTCACAGAACGTCAGCACCGAGGTCAACACGATCTTTCAGAACGTGTCGGATCTTCTGAAGATGATCGATCCGGCCAAACTCAACGCGATCCTGACGGCAGTAGCCGACGGTGTCCGCGGACAGGGACCAAAGCTGGGCGAGGCTACTACGGACCTCAAAGAGGTGCTGGCCGTGCTCAATTCACGCAAGGACACCATCGGTCAGGACTGGCGGTCATTGAGGAATTTCGGCGATACCTACGCCGCAGCGGCCTCCGACATCGTCAGTATTCTCAACAACGCCGCTACCACTGCGACCACTGTCGTCGACCACTCGGCTCAGCTCGACCAGCTGCTGGCGAGCGTCACTGGGTTGTCCACTTCGGGCACCGACCTGCTCGGCGCAAGCAGTAGGAACCTGGTCGGACTGGTCGACACGTTGGAACCCACCACCCAATTGCTACGTGAGTACAGTCCCACCTACGCCTGCACGCTGGAGGGAGCCACCTACTACCTCAACCACGGTGGGTTCGACGCGTGGGGTGGACACGATGGGCGTTCAATTCAATTCGATGCCGGACTGCTGCTGGGCAACGACCCTTATCAATACCCCGACAATCTGCCGATCGTGGCCGCCAAGGGGGGACCCGGCGGAGCGCCCAGCTGCGGATCACTGCCGGACGTCTCCAAGAATTTCCCACTGCGACAGATGATTACGAATACCGGCTGGGGCACTGGACTGGACATCAGGCCGAATCCCGGCCTCGGGCAACCCTGTTACGCCAACTATCTCCCGGTCACCCGCGCCGTGCCGCAGCCGCCGAGCATCCGCCAGTGTCTGCCTGGACCAGCGCCGGGACCCATCCCGTATCCGGGCGCGCCGCCCTACGGAGCCGCGCTCTACGGCCCCGGCGGCGTTCCGCTGTGGCCCGGAGTCCCGCCGGCCGAGCCAAATTCTGTACACACGGACGGCGCTGCACTGCCACCGGCCGCACCGCCAACATTGCCAGCGGAGGCACCGCCGGTATTGCCAGCCGAGGCAGCGACATTGCCCGCCGCGCCACCACCGCCGCCAGGTGTGCTGGCGCCAACACCATGACCGCCACAGAGCTAGGAAAGGAGCGAGCGTGAGGGATGACTTCAAGACGGTTGCATGGCGGCTCGGTATCCTCCTGACGCTGTGCTCGGTCGTCGCATTCGGTTTGTTCAGCGTGTTCGCGGACCTCCGCTTCGGGAAAGGCGAGGACTACTACGCCGAGTTCACGAACGTGTCCGGACTCGAGAACGGTGACGTAGTCCGTATCGCCGGGGTCGAAGTGGGCAAGGTGGAAGACATCGCATTCAAGTCAGATGCGACCGTACGGGTGAAATTCGCGGCCAACGACTCGGTGTCGCTCACCACCGGTTCCCGAGCCGCCATCAGATACGAGAACGTGTTCGGCGATCGGTATCTTGCGCTGCAGGAAGGTGCCGGTGGCGTGCAGATCCTGGCACCAGGCCAGACGATACCGACGACGCGGACCGCACCGGCGCTGGATCTCGATTCGGTGATCGGCGGGTTCAAGCCGTTGTTCCGCGCACTGGATCCCCAGAAGGTCAACGAATTGAGCGGCCAGTTGATCAATGCGCTTCAGGGGCAAGGGGGGACCATCGGGTCGTTTCTCGACCAAGCTTCGGCGGTGACCAGCGCGCTGGCAGACCGCGACAGCCTCATCGGGGAGGTCATCGTCAACCTAAACACTGTCCTCGGCTCGCTCGGCGACCAGTCCGATCGACTCGACGTCGCGGTTGTCTCGCTGTCGGAATTGGTCAAGGGCCTCGCCGCGCGCAAGACGGACATCTCCAACGCGGTCGGCTATACCGACGCTGCGGCCAATTCGCTCGCCGACCTCTTGGCCAAGGCCCGCCAGCCCTTCCAGAAAGTGGTCCGCGAGACCGATCGGGTGGCGGCAATCGCGGTCGCCGACCACGAGTACCTCGACAACATCCTCAACACTTTGCCCGACAAGTACCGAACGCTGGGACGCCAGGCCATCTATGGCGACTTCTTCAGCTTCTACCTCTGTGATGTCGTGTTCGAGGTCAACGGCAAGGGCGGTCAACCGGTGTATGTCAAGGTCGCAGGCCAATCCTCAGGGCGGTGTACTCCCAAATGAAATCCTTCTCCGAACGCAAGCTTTGGCCCATCGGCGCCACTGGAATCGCCGCAGTCGCCGCATTGGTGGTGGGCGCGCTGCAATTCCAGAACCTGCCGTACCTGAACCAGCGCGCGACGCACTCGGCGTACTTCACCGACGCCGGCGGCCTCCTGTCCGGGGCGAGCGTCGAAGTGTCCGGATTCCCCGCGGGCAAAGTGAAGAGCATCGAACTTGACAGCGATCAGGTCCTGGTCACCTTCACAGTGGACAAGACGTTGCATCTCGGGAAGGACACCGAGGCAGCGATCAAGACCCGGAGCCTGCTGGGTACCAAAGTGCTGAACGTTTCGCCGCGCGGAGGCGGAGAACTCAGCGCCGCCATCCCGGCAACACGCACCACGACGCCCTACCAGTTGCCCGACACCCTTGGAGAACTGGCGAACACGATCAACGGATTGAACACCGGTCAACTCTCGGACTCGCTGACCACCCTGTCGCAGACCTTTGCCGACACCCCTGAATCACTCAAGAACGCGGTGAACGGGGTGTCGCGCTTCGCGCAGACCCTCAACCAGCGAGACACCGAATTGCGCGCACTGCTCGCCAACGCTGCAGAAGCGACGAAAGTACTGGCAAACCGCAGCGACCTGGTGGTGTCCTTGGTTCGCGATACCAATGCCCTTCTCGTGCAGCTGGAATCGCAGAGCAGTGCTGTCGACCGGATCTGGTACAGCATCTCCTCAGTGTCAACGCAGCTCAAGGAATTCATTGGCGAGAACCGAGAGCAGCTGCGTCCCGCGTTGGACAAACTGAACGGCGTCTTGGCCATCGTCGACAACCGCAAGGAACGTCTGCAAGAGGCAGTGAAACTCCTCAACAAGTACGTGATGTCCCTCGGAGAATCCATCGGCTCTGGACCATTCTTCAAGGGCTACGTCGCCAACCTGCTTCCCGGGCAGTTCGTGCAGCCGTTCATTGATGCCGCCTTCTCCGACCTCGGGCTCGACCCGAGCACGCTACTGCCGTCACAACTGAACGATCCTCAGACTGGACAACCAGGCACGCCTCCTCTGCCGGTGCCGTATCCGCGCACCGGGCAGGGCGGCGAACCGCGGCTGACGCTGCCCGATGCGATCACCGGAAAGCCCGGCGACGAAGGATGCGGGCCGCCAGGTTTGCCGCTGCCCGGCCCGACAGGCTGTTACCCCTACCGCGAACCGCCGGCGGCCCCGTCACCCGGCGGCCGGCCGCCCGGGCCGCCTGCGCTACCTGCCGCGGGTGCATCGCCGTCGCCCACGCCTAGCCCGGTATTCGAGCCCGCGCCCGGCGAGAGCGACCCAGGAGCACAGCAGTGAGCGCGGCGGTGCGGCGGCGCGGCCGCGTGGTGTTGGCGGCCGTCTTGGCAGTAACGATGCTGTGCGGACTGATCACGATCATCCGCCACGTCGAGCACGTCGCCAAGACGTGGGTGGTTGCTTACTTTGACAACAGCAATCTGCTGTTCCCCGGGGACGATGTGCGCATACTCGGAGTGCCCGTGGGCCGAGTCGACAAGATCGAACCCCAACCCACCAGGGCGAAGGTGACGTTCTGGGTCGACGGCAAGTACCGCATACCCGCCGACGCGAAGGCCGTCATCCTGTCTCCGCAGCTGGTGACCGGACGCGCCATTCAAGTCACCCCCGTCTATCGGGGGGGACCGGCGATGCAGACGGGCGCCGTCATCGGGATCGACCACACCGCGGTCCCAGTGGAATGGGATGACGTGCGCGAGCAGCTCAAGCGGCTGGCGGGGCTTCTGAAGCCCACAGAACCCGGGGGGGTTAGCACGCTGGGCGGTCTGGTCGACACCGCGGCAGACAATTTACGCGGGCAGGGATCCAACATCCGTGACGCAATCGTCAAACTCTCACAGACTATTTCGACGCTCAGCAACCACAGCGACGACATCTTCGGCACGGTGAAGAACCTGAGCACGCTCGTGTCGGCGCTGCACGATAGCGCTGACCTTCTCGAACAGCTCAACGGCAACCTGGCCTCAGTGTCGGGACTGGTCGCCGACGACCCACGCAAGGTCGGGCAGGCGTTCGAAGATCTCAATAGCGTCGTCGGCGACTTGGAGACATTCGTCGCGGACAACCGTGATGCAGTCGGCACCGCGACCGACAAGGTCGGGTCGATCAGCACCGCGTTGGAGGCCAGCCTCGATGACCTCAAGCAGACTCTGCACGTCCTGCCGAACACCATGCAGAACTTCTACAACATCTACGAACCCGCCAGCGGTTCACTGACGGTCAATTTCGATTTCAGCAACTTCGCCAATCCAGTCAGCTTCATTTGCGGCGCTGTACAGGCCGCGTCGCGGCTCGGCGCGGAGCAATCATCGAAACTCTGCACGCAGTACCTGGCGCCGATCATGAAGAACCGGCAATACAATTTCCCCCCACTGGGGGCGAACCTGGTCGTCGGCGCCCAGGCTCGACCCAACGAAGTTACCTACAGTGAACCCTGGCTGCGCCCGGACTTCGTTCCGCCGGCGCCGGCGCAACCGGATGCTGCACCGACGGGCACGCCTCCGTCCGACCGGTCGACGGCGACGCCCACCGATCCGGGAGCCGGTCTGCCCGGCCTGATGGTTCCCTCAATTGCGACGGGTGGCGGCTCGTGACCGGCAAGCATTGGCGCGGATTCGTGGCTCGCGCCGTTGTCATCGCCGCTACGGCGTCGGTCTGCGGCTGCGCGAACTGGCAGGGATTGAACTCACTGCCCATGCCGGGCACTGAGGGCAGCGGGCCAGGTTCGTTCGAGGTCCAGGCACAGATGCCGGATGTGAGCACGATTCAGCCAAATACACGGGTGCGGGTCGGCGACGTCGACGTGGGCATCGTCAGGAAGATCGAACTCCAGGGCTGGCACGCCCTGCTCACCTTGCGACTGAACGGTGACGTGCAACTGCCCGCCAACGCCACCATAAAGGCCGGACTGACCAGCCTTTTGGGATCGATGCATGTTGAGTTGGCGCCACCAATCGACGCGGCTCCGCAGGGGCGCCTGCATCAGGGGTCGCTCATTCCGCTTTCCAATGCGGGCGCCTTCCCCAGCGCGGAACAAACTCTCGGGGCGTTGTCGTTGGTGCTCAATGGCGGCGGACTGGGTCAGATTCAGGACATCACGGAGGCGCTGAGTACCGCCTTCCGGGGTCGCGAGCAGGATTTTCGTGACCTGGTCGGCGAACTCGACACGTTCACCCGCACTCTCAACGAACAGACCGGCGACATCATCGCTGCAACCGACAGCCTCAACAGGCTCGTTGGCAAGTTCGCCGAGAACAAGCCGGTGCTGGACGCGGCTCTGCGCACCATCCCCGACGCTCTCGCAGTGCTCAACGGCGAACGTGAAGACCTCGTCGAGCTCGCCGACAGACTCAGCAAATTCAGCGCGTTGACCGTCGACACCGTGGATCAGACGAAGGACAAGGTGGTCCGCGAACTCACTGATCTAGGACCGGTTCTGGAATCGTTGGCCAACGCCGGGCCAAGCCTGACTCGGGCGTTGAGCCTGATAACGACCTATCCGTTCCCAAATGACACGCTCGAGAAGTGGCAACGCGGTGACAGCGCCAATTTGACCGCCATATTCGATCTCACATTGAGCCGGATCGACCAAGGCTTCTTCACCGGAACCCGGTTCGAAGGCGACCTCACCGAGCTTGAAATGCAATGGGGTCGGACCATCGGCCAGTTCCCAAGCCCGTACACCGCGGGCAATCCACTAGTCGCGCCCTACAACTGGAACCAGGGGCCGTAGATGCGACTGAATAGACAAGTAAAGGTTCAGCTGGCGCTGTTCACGGTGATCGGGCTCATCGCGGTCATGGTGATGACGGTCCACTACATGCGGTTGCCGTCAATGTTGTTTGGGATCGGCACGTACCGCGTGATTGTCGAGCTGCCGCAGGCCAGCGGGCTTTACAGCGGTGGCAACGTCACCTATCGCGGTACCGAGATCGGCCGGGTCGACGCCGTGCGGCTTACCCCGACCGGGGTCGAGGCGGTGCTCGCGCTGAAGTCCGGAATCGACGTGCCCTCGGATTCGCGAGCCGAAGTGCATAGCCAGTCGGCGATTGGCGAACAATACGTTGCACTGCAGCCGCGCAACGGCGATGCCCGCCCGCTGAGCGACGGAGACGTCGTCGCGCGAGCCAACACCTCGGTGCCGCCCGACGTAAACACGCTGCTCACCGAGTTGAACGTCGGCTTGCAGGCAATCCCGCAGGACAATCTCAAGACAGTCATCGACGAGTCCTACACCGCCGTAGGCGGTTTAGGTCCCGAGCTGTCGCGAATCGTGACAGGCACATCGGACCTGGCTATCAAGGCTCGCGCCAACCTTGATCCCATAATTGCGCTGATCGACAAGTCCCAACCGGTGCTGGACTCACAAACCAACTCCTCGGACGCCATCGCTGCATGGGCGAAGAATCTCTCCACCGTGACCGAGGAACTCAAGACCCACGACCGCGCCGTCGCTGGCGTCATCGACAACACCGGCGCGACAGCGGACCAGGCCCGTCAACTCGTCGACCGGATCCGGCCGACCCTACCTGTGCTTCTGGCCAACCTGACCAGCGTCGGACGTGTGGCGGTCAGCTACCGGGCCAACCTCGAACAGATGCTCGTACTGTTTCCACAGTTGGTTGCGATCAACCAAGCCGGCGTTGTGACCAGCTTCGATACCAAAGAGGATTACAAGGGTCAGCGGTTCGGCTTCAATCTGAATCTGAACCTGCCGCCGGCATGTCCGACAGGCTTCCTTCCCGCGCAGCAGCGGCGCAGTGCGTCGGATGTAGACGCTCCCTCGCGGCCCGAGGGCGATCTGTATTGTCGCGTGCCGCAGGATTCGCCGTTCAACGTGCGCGGAGCACGAAACATCCCCTGTGCAACCGTGCCAGGAAAACGCGCTCCGACGGCGGCGATGTGTGAGTCCGACGAACAGTACGTTCCACTCAACGATGGCATGAGTTGGAAGGGCGATCCGAACGCTACGTTGTCCGGCCAGCCCATACCTCAGTTGCCGCCTGGAGTGGCCGCGCCGCCTCCGGCGACGCCGCCGGTCGCGATCGCGCAGTACGACCCGGCCACTGGCGAATACGTCGGTCCTGATGGCAAGCGCTACCAACAATCTGATCTGGCCCAGACGGCGAACGGGGATCGAACATGGCAGACGATGCTGCTGCCACCGCCGGGTTAACGGGCATCCACGGGCCCGAGTGGACACGACGACCGGCTTCTTCACCGGCCCTGATGGACAGCAGAACACGCCGACCTCTGTGGCGGCGGCGTGGAACCGGGAAATGGCAGGACCTTCCCCGCCGACGAAAGGAAACTGACGCGCCATGACGACCCAACACCTCGAATCATCGCGAACGATTGCAATCGCGAACAAACCCGACGACCTCGATGAAGCCGCGCTCGACGGCGAACACACACCCGAGGACGAATCACCGACAACGCCCTCGGAAGCCGGGGCACGCCGTTGGTACCAGCCGCAGTGGACCGCCGCCAAGCTGACCTTCGTCGCCGGCCTGTGCGTGGTCATCGCCCTCGCAGGAACTACGGGATGGCTGGCCTACCGCTCACACCAAGCCGACGAAGCCGCGAAAAACCAAGGGAAGTTCGTGCAGGTGGCCAGTCAGGGTGCCCTGAACCTGACGACAATTGATTGGGAACACGCCGACGCGGACGTGACGCGGATACTCGATTCTGCTTCGGGATCGTTCTACGACGACTTCGCGCAACGATCGCAGCCGTTCATCGAGGTCGTGAAGCAAGCGAAATCGAAATCGGTGGGATCGATCACTCAAGCTGGTTTGGAGTCCGGATCTGACGACCAAGCACAGGTACTCGTCGCCGTCAACGTCACGACCACTGTGTCGGGAACTCCGGCGCCGACTCCTCGCTCGTGGCGGATGAGGATCTCAGTGCACAAGCAGGGAGATGAGATGAAGGTGTCGAACGTGGAGTTCGTTCCGTGACGGGCCGGATGTCATCGATCGAGATGACTGACGACGCAGTCGAACCGTCGAATGGTGAGTCGACTGGTGTAGAAGCCGGAGCAGGTGGTGACGGCCCAGACGACACCGGCGTCGAATTGAACAGTGAAGGTGCGGTGAGCTCGAGTTCAAACGACGATCCGACTCCGACGCGAGACCGACTTACGGCGTCGCCTCTCATGCGATTCGCCGGCTATGCGGTCCTCCTGGTCTTTGTGACCTGCCTAACCGCCGCCGCCGCGTACTTCAGGTACCACGCCGACACCGCGGAGGAGGTCGATGCGATTCGTGCGCAGTCGGTTCAGGTCGCGACCGAAGGAACGATCGACATGCTGTCGTACACGCCCGACAACGTCGAGGCGAAACTCAACTCTGCTGGAGAGCGACTCACCGGCTCCTTCAAGGACTCGTACCTCACGCTCGTCCGTGACACCGTGATTCCCGGAGCGAAGCAGAAGAGCATTTCCGCCGATGCCACGGTGCCGGCGGGTTCTTCGGTGTCGGCGACACGTGACACGGCGAAGGTGTTGCTCTTCGTGAACCAGGGCGTGACCGTGGGTGGCGATGGCCCGACGGAAACGGCGTCTGTCGTTGAACTGGACCTCGAAAACATCGAAGGCCGCTGGTTGATTTCAGGCTTCGAGCCTCGATGATCGGCGGAGTACCAACCTTTGCGGACCGGGCAGTCGCCACGTCGTGGCGCACGGCTGCGGTTCTGAGTTGCGCGCTGACACTGGCTGGTTCGATTCTGATGAGCCCGCCAGCGGGCGCGGACAACAAGCGGCTCAACGACGGGGTTGCGGTGAACGTCCATACGATTCACCGCCAGCAGAACTGCTCGGAGGACGTAGTAGTCAACCCGCAGCTACAACTCGCCGCGGAATGGCACACGAATGACGTACTCAATAACCGTGCACTGAACGGCGATACGGGTTCCGACGGGTCCTCGGTGCAGGACCGCGCCAACGCCGCGGGGTATCGAGGCACCGTCGCCGAATCCGTTGCGATCAACCCGGCGCTCGCCATCAGCGGCATCGAGATCCTACGCCAGTGGTATTCCAACCCCGCCTACCTGTCGATCATGCGTGACTGCGCCTACACGCAAGTCGGTGTCTGGTCGGCGAACAGTCTGGACCGGACGGTGGTAGTAGCGGTGTACGGACGACCTCAATGAAGCGAGGTGGGATGTGACGGCAACCCAGGAACCGCTCGTGAGGTGGGCAGCTGTGGGGCGGTTCGAGTGCGACATCCTCCGGCACATGGTGCTCTGGGGTCCGCACGGGGCGCTTTACGACGAAGACATCTACCCGGGATTCGGCATGACCGTTCAACAGTTCCGGCGTCGCTTTGCGCGGATTGTGCTGTCCTTGAACGAATCGCCAGTCGATGAGCCCCACCGAAATCTGCTCGACGAGGCCAAGTGTTACCTGGAGCAGCACACCGAGGGGACCCGATGACCGCGCTGAGGATCGGACTCCTGCGGGTCTTCCTCGCACTCGTCGCTGTGGGGTCGCTGTGGTTCGCGGTCGGAGAGGCGAAGGCGTCCCCCGTCGAGAACCTCATGGTTCCGTCTGCGGCCATGGGGCGCGACATCCCGGTCTTCTTTCTCGCAGGCGGACGGCATGCCGTATTCCTGCTCGACGCGTTCAATGCTGCAGACAAGGTCAGCAACTGGGTCACTAAAGGCGACGCGATGACCACGCTCGCTGGTAAGGGAGTTTCGGCGGTCGCACCCGCAGGCGGCGCGTACAGCATGTACACCGATTGGGAGATGGACGGCAGCAAGCAGTGGGACACGTTCCTATCAAGGGAACTACCCGAGTGGCTGGCAGCAAACAGGGGGCTGGCGCCGGGTGGTCACGCGGTCGTCGGAGCCTCACAGGGAGGTTACGGAGCGCTCGCCCTGGCCGCCTTCCATCCCGATCGGTTCCGGTATGCGGGGTCCATGTCCGGATTCTTGAGCCCGTCGCAGACGGAATTGAACGGGGCGATTACCGCGGGGATGATGCAGTACGGCGGCGCCAACACCCAAGCAATGTGGGGAGCTGCGCAACTGGGGCGCTGGAAGTGGCACGACCCGAACGTCCACGCGGCGCTACTCGTCGACAACAGGACGCGGTTGTGGATCTTCAGTCCCGGCACGCTGACCGCGTCGGATCCGGCCTCGATGATCGGGTATCCGGACCAGGCGCAGGGCAGTAATCGCACGTTCTACAGCCAGTACCGAAGCGTCGGCGGAGGTAATGGGCACTTCGACTTTCCCGCTGCGGGTGACCACGGTTGGTCGACCTGGGGTGGGCAGTTGGCAGCGATGGCGAACGACGTCGCCACAACGATCAAATAGGAACTCATGGGCATTGGCATTCAGGTTGAGGGACTGACGAAGTCCTTCGGGCCCCAGCGAATCTGGGAGG
>NZ_JAPZPY010000030.1:0-623 GCF_027529605.1 Mycobacterium hippophais
GCGCCGAGGGCGTCGGCGCGTCGTTCGCTCAGGGTGCGGGGGTCGTCGTCGCAGACGGCGCGGGCCATCTCGTCGAGGCGGTGCGCCAGGCCGGCGGCGTCACCGGCGTAGAGCCGGGCGCAGACCGAGGCCATGCCGGGCTCTTCACCGTCGGTGCTGGTGATGACGTCGCGGCGACGCATGGCGGTGCGGACGCGGCGCACGGCGCCGGTGTCGTGCAGTTCGACGACGGCGTCGATGGCGGCTTCGGTTTTCTTGGCTGATTGTGGTCCGAAGCGGTGGGCCTGGGCGGCCAGTTCGGTGTCGACTTTGGCCATGACGTCGGGGTCGGTGATCAGGTTGGTGCGCGAGACCAGGGTGCGGACCAGGAGTTCGGTGATCTGGCCGTCGGCGAAGAGGGCGGCGACCTGGGGGAGGCGGTCGCGCAGGGCGACCGCGCGGTGGGTCTGGAACAGGGCAAGGCCGCTGCTGATGTTCTGGGCGGCGCCGATCTCGGCGCCGACGGCTGCGTCGGGGTCGACCCACCAGGTGTTGCGGTCCTGGGCGGTGTGGCAGCCGGTGCGGCGGGTGAACAGTTCGGCCATGGCGGCGTGTTTGCGTGCGCAGGCGGCGGCTTCGATGCG
>NZ_JAPZPY010000031.1:0-621 GCF_027529605.1 Mycobacterium hippophais
TGGAAACTCCGATTCCGTTGAGATTACGCCTACAACCGTCTTTGAAATCGATGAGCTGATGAAGCTGGGCGACAAGAACGCGATCCCCGTTCTTCTGTATCTGTTTCGCCGCTTCGAAAAATCGTTGCAAGGCCAGCCCGCCATTCTGTCCCTGGATGAAGCATGGGTGATGCTTGGCCATCCGGTGTTCCGCGAGAAGCTGCGGGAATGGCTGAAGGAACTGCGTAAGAAAAACTGCCTGGTAATCCTTGCGACACAAAGCCTGTCCGATGCCATCCATTCGGGACTGCTCGATGTACTGCTAGAACAATGCCCCACAAAGATCTTCTTGCCGAACAAGGAAGCCGATCTTGAAGGCACCAAAGAAAACCCTGGTCCAGCGGATCTGTACAAGGCGTTTGGCCTGAACCACCGGGAAATTCAGGTGCTGAAGTCAGCGCAGTACAAGCGTCATTACTATTACAAATCGCCGCTGGGACGGCGTTTGTTCGAGCTGGGGCTTGGGCCTCTGGCTCTCAGTTTCGTGGCGGTCTCTGACAAAGAGGCAATCGCCGAAATCAAGTCGCTGCAACGCGCTCACGGGGCCGAATGGCCTCTCGTTTGGATGACAAATCGAGGTGT
>NZ_JAPZPY010000032.1:0-583 GCF_027529605.1 Mycobacterium hippophais
GGGGGTGCCCAAAGGTGTTGCGGTCACCCACGCCAACGTGACCGAGTTGATGGAGTCCCTGGACGCGGGGCTGCCGGCGGCGGGGGTGTGGGCTTTCTGTCATTCACTGGCGTTCGACGTGTCGGTGTGGGAGATCTTCGGCGCGCTGCTGCGGGGCGGCCGTCTGGTCGTCGTTCCCGAGATCGTGACGGGCTCACCCGAAGACTTCCAGTACCTGCTGGTCGACGAAGGCGTCAGCGTGCTGACCCAGACCCCGTCGGCCGTGGCGATGCTCTCACCGGAACACCTCACGTCGTCGGCGCTGGTCGTCGTCGGTGAGGCGTGTCCGGCCGAGGTGGTGACGCGGTGGGCGCCGGGTCGGGTGATGGTCAATGCGTACGGTCCGACCGAGACCACCATGTGTGTGGCGATCAGTGCGGCGCTCACACCGGGTTCAATGGTGCCGATCGGCTCGCCGGTCCCCGGCGCGGCGTTGTTCGTGCTGGATTCGTGGTTGCGGCGGGTGCCTGCCGGGGTGGTCGGTGAGTTGTATGTGGCGGGTCGCGGTGTTGCGGTCGGCTATGTGGGCCGGTCGGGGTTGACC
>NZ_JAPZPY010000033.1:0-583 GCF_027529605.1 Mycobacterium hippophais
GGGGGTGCCCAAAGGTGTTGCGGTCACCCACGCCAACGTGACCGAGTTGATGGAGTCCCTGGAGTCCGGCTTGCCTGCCGCGGTGTGGGCGCAGTGCCATTCGTATGCCTTTGATGCCTCGGTGGAGGAGATTTGGGGGGTGTTGCTGCACGGTGGCCGGCTGGTCATCGTTCCCGAGTGGGTGGTTCGTTCTCCGCAGGATTTCCGTGATGTCTTGATCGGGGAGAGGGTCAGTGTGGTGACCCAGACTCCGTCGGCGCTGGCGATGTTGTCGCCTGAGGGTCTGGACTCGGTGGCGGTGCTGGTGGTCGGTGAGGCGTGTCCGGCCGAGGTGGTGGCGCGGTGGGCGCCGGGCCGGGTGATGATCAATGCCTACGGTCCGACCGAGACCACGATCTGCGCGTCGCGTACTACGGCGTTGGCGGCGGACTGCGGGGTGCCGCCGATCGGTGCGCCGGTGGCGACGGCTGCGTTGTTCGTGCTGGATTCGTGGTTGCGGCGGGTGCCTGCCGGGGTGGTCGGTGAGTTGTATGTGGCGGGTCGCGGTGTTGCGGTCGGCTATGTGGGCCGGTCGGGGTTGACC
>NZ_JAPZPY010000034.1:0-571 GCF_027529605.1 Mycobacterium hippophais
ACATAACCGGCTTATTTCAAATTCAAGGCCGAAACGCATGCCGGTCTTCGCTTTTGACGACCCTGCCGGCCGGTCAGGCCAGCCGCCGGTCTTCATGCTCATGGTTCCGGCAGGCCTCCAGGAACGCCTCGGCCGCATCGGGGTCGGCGCGAAACTGCTCGAACGCTTCGGCGCTAATGCGGAAATAGGCCTCGTATTCCGCGGCGCGGTTGAAGCCGCTGACGGGCGTTGAAAGGTAAAGGGCACCCGTTTCCGCGTCCCGCCCCAGGCTGAAGCGATGCGCGCGAAAGACAGCGATATCGACGAAACGGCCCATCCCCTCGCTCCCCGACAATTGCAGGACCGGACGAGCCTCGCAGGCGGCCGGTGGCCGCGCAAGATGGCACCGCGCCTTTCGTGCGCAACAGGCGTTTCGCGAAAACGACAGTCGGCCAACCGAAGAGTCTGCCGGCCTCATCCGTTGAATAGGCAGTCGCTGCAAATTCGGCCTTGAAAGCACTAATGAAGTGCTTTATATATTTAACCATGGTAACGAAGTTCACATCCAGCCTCAGGCTCGTCCTTCAGCCCA
>NZ_JAPZPY010000035.1:0-570 GCF_027529605.1 Mycobacterium hippophais
TCCAGGGCTTCAAGAAGGCGCTGGAAAGCCATCCGGACATGACGATCGTCTTCGAGCAGCCCGACAACGACATCCTCGAGGAAGCCGTCACGCTGACCGAGAACGCGCTGCAGGCCCATCCGGACATCGCCGGCCTGTTCGGCTCCAACGCCTCCAACCCGATCGGCGCGGCGCGCGCGGTCAAGAACGCCGGGCTTGCCGGCAAGGTGGCGATAGTCGGCATGGACGACCTGCCGGAGGCGGTCGACGCCGTCTGCGACGGCACGATCACGGCCCTGAAGGCGCAGCGCCAGTGGGACATGGGCTACTGGGCGGTGAAGTACCTCGTCGCCATGAACGAGAACCACACGACGCCGCTCTTCCACGACACCGGCTCGCGCTTCATCACCAAGGAAGACTGCAAGTAACCCCCGACGGGCGGGGCGCGCGCGCAAGGCGCGCCCCGTTCAGGAGACGCCCGGCCATGACGCACCCCATCTTCGAGGCCCGTGACATCACCAAGTCCTACGGCGTCGTCCACGCCCTCAAGGGCGTGTCGATCGGCATCGGCGCGGGCGAGATCCATGCCAT
>NZ_JAPZPY010000036.1:0-540 GCF_027529605.1 Mycobacterium hippophais
CTTTTCCCGCGGCAGGACGCTCGCCGCAGGCTCGGGTCTCGGGCTTTCCATCGCCGACCGGCTCCTGGCGCAGATGCGCGCCAGCCTCGTCCTCACATCGCCCGTTGCCGGGCGTGTTGACGGTTTCCAGGCAGACATCGTGTTTCCCGCGGCGCGATGACGCCCGGCGGGCATGTCCGCGCCTCATTTCCGAACAGTCTCGTTTTGCAGCATTCGCGCGCGGGCAGCCCCGTCGTGATGCTCGCAATTTTTTCCATCGGCATGTGAGAAATATGTGGCTTTTTGCATTATTGTGTGGTTTTCTGTGGCTCTAATCAAAAAAGGTGGGGAACATGGGTCGCAAACCGGAAGACTATGCGCGGCTGCTTGCCAGCGCGCTTTGCAAACTGCATGCAGCGGAATGCCACGAGGCATCGCCGCTCATCTCGGAAGACAGCATCCGCGTGATCAGCGAAACCATTGCCGTGGCGATGGAGGATGCTCGGAAAGTTCATGTCGAACAGGAGCTTGCGGCGATGCGTGAACGCCGTGAGCGCATTC
>NZ_JAPZPY010000037.1:0-525 GCF_027529605.1 Mycobacterium hippophais
CCTTCCTGGCGATGGGCGATTTCTGCGCGGCGCTGCGCGCGGTCATCGTGCACGGCGCGGAAAACACCACCTACAACGTCGCGGGCGAGGAGACGCACGATATCCTCACCGTCGCGCGCATGGTGCTCGACGCGGTGCCGGAGCCGACGGCGGGCGTCGAGTTCGTCGCCGGCCGGCCCTTCCAGGCGAGCCGCCCGCCGCTCGGCACGTCGAAGCTCCGGACGCTCGGCTGGCGGCCGGAAAGCACGCTCGCCCGCGAACTGCCGGCGCTCGCCGCCTGGTACGGCGCCCGCATTCCCGCCGGCCTGCGACGCCAGCTCCGCCATGTGCCGACGCTGGCGCCCCGTCGCATCCAGGCCGTCACCCAGCCGGCCGGCTCGAGCCTGTTCCGCTCGCTGGAAAGCCATTGACGCGGGCAGGCGCCTCGTGGCACCAGTCCGCCAGCTTTCCAAGATGCCCGGACCGGACCGATGACGCCCACTGACCACATGCACCCGACGCGCTCCTTCCAGGGGCTGATCCTGA
>NZ_JAPZPY010000038.1:0-521 GCF_027529605.1 Mycobacterium hippophais
TGCCACTCGAAGGCAAATCCCGAGCGTAGGTGCCATAACTCTACCTTCTCGTTTCCTGCGCCTGAAGAGCATTGTAGATCGTGCTCTTGCTGACCCTGAGCGTCGCTGCCACGTCCCTGACTGAGAGGCCCTTGCTCATCAGGTCTTGCGCTCTCTTTGGCATCACCGCCCGGCAATGACATTTCCAAGGTCGTTTTATCCAGCGGATCCCGCATATCAGTGGCTCCCGCCAGGTTGATCAGGGGCCATGGTTTCTGCAAGCGATGCTACAGCTTGCACAAAGGATCCCGCGTCACCGCCCGCATCGATAAAATCATCCAAAATGCCTGCAAAGTCTTCTAGCTCGGCGTCCCTAAGACGCTGCTTTTGTTCTGCCGCCTCTCGGGCCTCCAAATCGATCCTTGAATGACCATAGGCGCGGTCGATCCAGTCTGATGCAAACTGCCGTTCATCGCTTCCATTGGATCCGTAGCCATCCGCCCTGGGGCAACTCAGGAGATTGTGAAGCCCCGCCGCATCGC
>NZ_JAPZPY010000039.1:0-518 GCF_027529605.1 Mycobacterium hippophais
CGCTCGCCTATCTCCAGGAGCTTTCGAAGTTCGCGCCCGGCGGCATCCTGAACGCTTCGTCGGGCGACATGCGCGAATTGTTCCTGAACGGCTCGCTGGCCATCGAGTTCTGGCCCGCGCTGGAGCAGCCGACCCTGCAGAAGAGCAGCCTCAGCTGGGGCTTCGTGAACGGCACGGCGCCCGAGGGCAAGACCCCGGTCGGCACCTTCGGCGGCTGGAACCTCGCCGTCTTCGAAACCTCCGCGCACAAGGACGCGGCCTGGAAATTCATCCAGTTCATGGTGCGCGAGGATGTCAACGGCGACGTCGTCGACCTCATCCCGGCCAACAAGAAGGCTGCCGAAGCCTTCCTGGCGAAGAACCGCCAGGAGCCGCAGACGATCATGACGCATCTCGACAATGCCAAGGCACGGCCGCTCTCGCCGCGCTATCTCGAGCTTGCCGATGCGCAGGTCGCCATGTTCCAGGACATCTATGCGGGCGGCAAGCCGGCCGATGCGGCGGCGAAGGCCTGCGAC